>DATAZK010000033.1:0-2673 GCA_036272075.1 Frankiaceae bacterium | reverse complement strand
GTGCGCCCGCCCGGGGCCGCGAGCGGGCTGCTGCTCGCCCGCGCCGACGGGGAGCGCCAGGCACAGGCGGTCGGCGACCAGTTCGCCGGGCGCGTCGGGCTGTTCCTGCGCGTCGACGACTTCGACGGCCAGTATCAGCGGATGCGCGACGCCGGCGTCGAGTTCGTCGGCCAGCCGCGGGCTGAGCCGTACGGGCGGGTGGTGGTGTTCCTCGATATCGCAGGCAACCGCTGGGACCTGCTCGGTCCCGCGCCGCACTGACGTCCGTCGGCATTAGACCGGATTCAGTTAAGTCGGCGCAGGCCGGGTCCGATGAGGTCCTGAAACGGCCATCCGGTCGAGCAAACCATCATGGATTCCAGCGTGCATACCCAATCGGGCGCGGGCGATCGGCTCGTGGCCGGCCTCGAGGCGATCATCGACGCCGCCACCGGCGTCCTGGCCGCCCAATCCCTCGAGGAGACCCTCCAGGGAATGGCTGACGCGCTGGCGCCGATCGTGCCGTACACGAGTCTCGCGGTGTACGAGGTTGCCTGGGCCGAGCGGGTGCTCGTCCCGCTGCTGGCCACCGGTCGCTACGTGCCCGAGACCCTCGCTTCGCGACCCACGCTGGAGAACTCGATCACCGGCTCGGCGGTCCTGCACGCCGAGGTGGTCTACCTGGCTCCCGGCGACCCACTCCTGCGCAAGCACGTGATGCCGGGCACGCCTCAGAGCGACGAAGACGCCATCCTGGTGGCGCCGCTGGTCGTCGGCGATCACGTCGTCGGCACGCTCAACGTCTGGCGCGAGGACGAACCGGCCTGGTTTCAGCCTGAGGAGAGCCTGCTCCTGCGGCGCTTCGCGTCCCTGGCGGCGATGGCCTACGCCAACTCCGCCCAGCGCGCGCAACTGCGCATCCAGGCCCTCACCGACGAGCTCACCGGCCTGTTCAACCGCCGCCACTTCGAGCATTGCCTGTCGCACGCGCTGCGCGCCGAGCGCGACCGCGGCGGGCCGACCTCGGTGGTCTACTTCGACGTCGACGCCTTCAAGGGCATCAATGACACCTTCGGGCACGCCGCCGGCGACCAGGTGCTGCGCGAGTTCTCCGAGGTGCTGCTCGCGCAGAGCCGCCGCGACGACATCCCGTGCCGCACCGGCGGCGAGGAGTTCTGTCTGGTGCTGCCGCGGACGAGCAGCGAGGAGGCCAAGCAGGTGGCCGACCGCGTCGTCGATGCGGTGCGCGCCGCGCACCTGGGCCCGGGACGCAACCTCACCGTCTCCGCCGGGGTGGCGACGTCGCCCGACTCACGGGATGACCGCGAGCGTCTCGTCCGTGACGCCGACGAGTACCTCATGCAGGCCAAGCGCGAGGGGCGCGACCGCGTGGCGCTCTGCGAGCCCGGCCGCGTCTGACCGCCCGGTCTACGCCGCGGCCGCGGTTCCGGACTGGCCGGAGCCGTCCGACGGCCACAGGTCGCCGGCGATCGAGCCCAGCGAGACGATCCGCCCGACCATCGGGCTGACCGACCGCTCCACCTCCAACGCGGTGCCCTCACGGCGCGCCTGCGCCATCGCGTCAAGGATGGCGCGGATGCCGCTGCAGTCGATGAACTCCAGCTCGGACAGGTCCAACCGCACCCGCCGTTTGCCGCGCTGCACCTCCTCGAGTCGCTCCCTCAGCCCATCGGTGGCCGAGAGGTCGAGCTCGCCAACCAACGTCATGCGCACCGCGCCATCAGCGTCGTGGCGCTGTTTGACCCCGAAGAGGGGATGCCCTGATCCGGTCCCCTGGGGACCGCCCATAACGAAAAGCTTTGAATCGACCACGTCCTACCTCCGCGAACGGGTGAACACCTCGTGATGAGTCTCAAAACGACGCGGCTTCAGAAAACTTGCGCAAACTCATCCGAAGCGGATCGTCGCGGCCGGCGTCGGCAAGAAGCGCCATGCGACATGGTTCGAGCTCTTCTTCGATCTCGTGTTCGCGGCGGCGGTCAGCCGGCTTGCCCCTCCGCGTGCGACAAGGGGAGTGGATTTCGCGCCGAACCTCCCCACCTGACGAAATCGACACTCGCTGATTTCCCGCTGGTAGCGTCCTCCTCGTCGACCAACTCGAGGGGGAGCGCCATGGCCGGGGACACGGGCCTGAGTTCGGTAATCGATCAACACATTGGGGAGCTGAGCAGACCCGGGGTGCTGTCGGTCCGGCCGGGGTACAAGGTCACAGGCAACTGGTTGACCGACACCCCGGCGATCGTCGTCACGGTCGAGCACAAGACCGCGCATCTCTCGCCTGGCCAGTTGCTGCCCACGGAGGTGGGCGGGGTCCCCGTAGACGTGCGGCAGGCGAGTCAGGAGAAGAGAAAGGAGCTCGCTAACCCAGCGGGGTTCGCGCAAGATCTCCGCCTCAGCCCGGATCTCGGCTCGGTTCCTCACTTCCCCGAGGAGCAGACCCCGGCCGGGGTGCGGCCGGCCGCGGCCGCGTCTGCCCACGCGGCACTCGCGCGCGCCGAGGCGACCAAGCCTCAGCTTGACTACACGCCTCCCGACGGCGTGGCACTCGATCCCGTCGAGGCCCAGGCGACGATTCACATCTGCGCCAGCCCCGACAGCGGCTGGAAGATGCTCGAGCCGTTCCTGCAGTCGACGACGGCGTCACTGACCGTCGGGCTCTACGACTTCACCTCG
>DATAZK010000032.1:0-3076 GCA_036272075.1 Frankiaceae bacterium | reverse complement strand
GGCGGTTCGCCTGGTTGTAGCGGCAGTTGACGGAGCGGCCGGAGAGATGGATGACGGCGTCGCTGCGGTCGATCTCGGCGGTCCAGGGGCCGGGAGTGAGGCCGTCCCACGCGAGTGTGCGCCATGGGTGTGAGGCGCGCGCCTGCGGTGTGCGCGAGAGCACGGTGACCTCATGGCCGACACCGTGCAGGTGACGAGCGAGGATGGTGCCGACCTGGCCGGAGCCGCCGGGAAGAAGGATTCGCATTGGATTATTGGAGCAGTGCGGTGGCGATGGCGGTCATGGCAGTGACGCCAGTGCGCAGTGTGGGTTCGGGGTCGGGTTCGAACTTGCTGGTGTGCGGACCGGGAAGGAGCTTGCCGGCAGCTTTGGCAGAAGCGAAGCGGTCGGGGTACATGGCGCCGAGGCGGAAGTAGCCGACGGGAATCTTGCCGTCGAGTCCGAAGATACCGACGTCTTCGCTGCCCATGACGGGATGCAAGGCGATTACGTTCTCTGCGCCGAGAGCTTTTTCGAGAGCAGCGCGCTCGCGTGCGGTGAGGGCGGGATCGTTGACCTCGACGGGCGTGGACTCGTTCTCGAGCACGGTGACAGTGGCGGCCTTCTCGGGAGGAAGACCTGCGGAGGTGGTGATGCCGGCGGCCATCCGCTGGAGGCCGTCGATGACGCGCTGACGGCTGGTGGCGGTGAAGGAGCGGGTCGTGAGTTCGAGCTTCACCTCGTCGGGAATGATGTTGCGTTTGGTGCCACCGTGGATGTCGCCGACGGTGATGACGGTCGGGTCCTGCGGATCTTCCTCGCGGCTGACGATGGTCTGCATCTGGGTGATGTAGAGCGCGGCGAGCGTGATGGGATCGCGGCCGACCTGCGGAGCGGAGCCGTGGCCTCCGATGCCGTGGATGACGACGTCGATGGAGGTGGAACTGGCCATGGCGTTGCCGGGGATGAGACCGACCTGGCCTGCGGGCAACTCGTTGGTGTCGTGCAGGCCGATGACGAGATCGGGGCGGCCGAAGCGCTCGTAGAGATGATCGGCGAGCATGGCCTTGGCACCGTCGATGGTCTCCTCCGACGGCTGGCCAACGAGCATGAGTGTGCCGTGCCACTTGTCTTTCGAAGCGGCCATGGCGCGCGCGGTGCCGATGAGCACGGTAGTGTGGACGTCGTGTCCACAGGCGTGCATGACGCCGATCTCCTGCCCGGACTTGTTGTGCACGAGGACGTGCGATGCGTAAGGGACGCCGGTCTCCTCGACGATCGGGAGTGCGTCCATGTCGGCGCGGACAAGCAGCGTGGGGCCGGGACCGTTCTTGAGGATCGCGATGACACCGTAGGCCTGCGACCCGTCAGGGTATTTGCCGACGTGCTCGGTGACCGTGTAGCCGGCTTTGCGGAGCTCGGCCGCGAGGAGCGCGGAGGTGTGCTCTTCGGAGTGCGAGAGCTCCGGGTGCGCGTGGAGGTTCTTGTAGAGGTCGAGGAGGTTGGAGTCGAGCGGCTTCGACTGCGCGGGTGCGATCGTTGCGAGAAGCGCGAAGGCGAGGAGCAAAGAGATGCGGGCGAGTCTCAAGCTGAGACCTCCGGAGATGAGCTGTCAGTGGCGGCCCTAGGATAGCAGCGGCTTGCAGTCCGGCGGATGCAGAGTTCTTACTGAGCCGGGTGGTAGTCGATGAACTTGTCGGCCCACTGGATGAAGTACTTCATGTTGGGCCCGTCGGTGTGCCCGCCGTCGTGCTGGCGCCAGGCGAGCTCGCCATCGAGCAGCCCTTGATTCATAGGCGGCATAACGGCGGTGCGATAGTCGCCGGCGACATCAAGACCGCGCGCGCCGAGAAGCCGGAATACACGGCTGGCATCGACGGTGGCCATCCAACTGCCTTGATGGTCGAGCCACTTCGCGTCGCCCTTGGCGGGCACGCCGTAGCTGATGAACGTGAGGCGCGGAGCGCACAGAGCGATGAGCTCGTTGGAGTCAACGGGGATCTGGCCGGGATTGCCGTTGGGATCGGAGGCGCCGTACTTCATGAAGTTTCCGGCCATCCAGTAGTACTCGCCGGTGGTGAGGCTTTCGACGGCCTCGCCGAAGTTGCGGCGGAGCAGTGTGGCGCCGCCTTTGCCGGAAGAGCCGACGAGCGCCATGGCAAAGCGCTGATCAAAGGCCATGGTGACGAGCGTGGCTTTGCCGTAGCGCGAGACACCTTCGATGCCGACGTGCTTCGCGTCGACGGTGGGATCGGTCTCGAGATAATCGAGCGCGCGGCCAGCTCCCCAGGCCCAGGCGCGCAGGGCTCCCCAGGCCTCGGGTTTGCGCGGCTGACCCTTGTTGACGAGGCCGATGATGCCACGCGTGAGGCCCGCGCCGTTATCGGCCTGGACGCTGGCTGGATCGAGAAGAGCGAAGCCCCAGCCCGCGGCAACGAGTTGCCAGGTGTTGGGCGGGTCGCCGTCAGCGTTCATTTGAGGGAACTGAAAGGGTGTCGGCCTGAAGGGCTCCCATGCAGGGTGATTCGCGAAGACGTCTTTCAGCGAAGGGTCCTGCTGGGTGAGCATCGCTTTGTACGCAGCGTTGATGTGATCGAACTCCGCTTGCGAGGGCTCGTGCGGGCTGGGGAAGCCGGCACGCCCGAACATGATGAGCACGGGCACGGGACGATGGACGTTTGCCGGCGTGACGAGGGTCATGTGAATGTGCACGCCGATTGCCGGGTAAGCGGAGTTGTCGACGGTGCCGACGAGATCGGCGGCGGTGACGGGCGTGAAGCCAATCATCTCGTGGTCGACGGCGTTGACGGACCAGGTGACCTTGGGCACGTTCGGCGGAACGAAGCCATAGACATACTTCGAAAGCATTTCGACGAGCTGCGGGCGGCGCTGCTCATTCCACATCGCGGCGGTCGTGACCCTGGTGCCATCGTTCATGACGAGCGGGTCGGGCACGTTGGGGTAAGGGTTCGCCTTCGACTCGTCGTAGTTTGCGTGGTTGGGTACGTTCTCGTTGCCGCTGGGGCCGGGCCGCATCGATTTGATCCCCAGTTGGTCCATCATGTTCTGGTGGTCCTGGTCCGCAGTGAAGGTGAC
>DATAZK010000031.1:0-2246 GCA_036272075.1 Frankiaceae bacterium | reverse complement strand
GTCGGCGAGGGCCAGCTGGATCGCCTCCGCGCCGTCGCCGGCCTCGGCGACGACCTCCAGGTCGGGTTCGGCGTCGAGCACGAGCTTGAGCCCGCGCCGCACGAGCGCGTGGTCGTCGGCCAGGAGGATCCGCGTCTTGAGCGGGGTCACGCGCGGGCCTCGGCGGCGACGCCCTCCACGCGCAGCGTGACCGCACAGCCGACGCCGTCCTCGTTGGGCCCGACATCGAGCGTGGCGCCGATGAGCGCCGCGCGCTCGCGCATGCCGCGGATCCCCGTCCCCGGCTCGCCGCCGGCGCCCAGGCCCCGCCCGCGATCGGACACCGTGACCGTCAGCCCGTCACCGCGTGCGGTCAGGCGCATCTCGGCGTGCTCGGCGCCGGAGTGGCGGGCGACGTTGGTCAGTGCCTCCTGGGCGACGCGGTAGACGACCAGCTCCTCTTCGCGGCCCAGGTCGGGCAGGTCCTCGTCAAAGTGCTGAGTGACGTCCATGCCGGTCCGCTGGGCAAAACGCTCGCACAGCACTGCCAGGGCGCTCACCAGCCCGAGGTCGTCCAGTGCCTCGGGGCGCAGCTCCAGCGCGATCCGCCGCACGTCCTCCAGGCTGGCGCGCACGGCCTCCTGGATGTCCTCGACATCGGTGCGCAGCGGCTCGTCGGACAGGCTGCGCACCCGCGCGAGGCCGAGCAGGACCGCGGTCAGCTCCTGGCCGACCTGGTCGTGGAGCTCCAACGCGATCCGCAGCCGCTCGGACTCCTGGGCCTCGAGTACGCGGCCCGTGGCCTCGCGGCGCTCGGTCTCCAGGCGGGCCAGCATCTCGTTGAAGGTGAGCGCCAGCTCACCGGCCTCCGAGGTGGCACTGGCGCCGGGCATGCGGGCGCCCGGACGGGTCAGGTCGACGCGGCGCGCCAGCGAGGTGAGCGTCTCCAGGGGGCGGACGATCCGCCGCAGCAGGGTGAGATTGACCAGCGCTACGAGCACCAGCGAGGCGGTGAGAACCACCGCCTCGTCGAGGGCAAAGGAGGAGAACTTGCGCGGAGCCAGGACGACGAGCGTCACCGCCACCGTGGCCACCAGGACCAAGGCGTTGATGCCCGCGACCCTATAGACGAGGGGCACGTACCTTCTCCGGTGGTGTGGTTCGCTCACAGCGCGTCGAGTATTGAGTCAATCCAGCCTCTCGAGCTTACGCAGCATCGCCCACTGGCGGGTTTCGATCTCGGTGACGTCGACATGCAGGGTGCGCGCGATCTCGTCGCGGGCGATGCCGGCCAACAGCAGACCGAAGATCGCCTGCTCCAGGGAGTCAAAGCGCCGGCGCAGGCTGTCGGCCAGGGTGGGGGCCACCGGCGGCAACCGGCTCCGGCCCGTCGCGGCGCGCCGGATCGCGGTATAGAGGTCGGAGCCCAGCGCCGACTTGCTCAGCAGCCCGTCGGCCTCGGCGACGACGCAGGCTGCGGCCAGCATGTAGTCCGAGAAGGCCGAGTAGATGAGGACCGCCGGCGGCTCCGGAAGGCGCTTGAGCTTGCGGCTCAACCACAGGCCGGAGTGGCCGGGCAGCTGGTAGTCGACGATGGCGACGTCAAGCGCCACCTGCTCGGCGCGCTCGGCCGCCGCCTCGGCGCTGTCGAGGGCGTCAACGAGATCGAAGTCGGGTTCGGAGGCGAGCAGGCCGCGCAGACCGGCCAGGATCGCGGGATGGTCGTCGACGACCAGACACCGGATCGGGGACTGTGCGGTCTCGCCCGCGTCGGCGCCGTTCCGGCTCGCGACCGGCTGGTGCACGCGGGTAACCATTTTTGGGGTCCTTCCGTGACGTGGGTGTCGCCAGAGGTTGCTGCGACGGGCACGGACTCGCAATGGGGGCGATCCCCCATCTCCCCACGAGGGAATCCATTTACACAGTCGCACTGTGTAAAATGGCGGCATGGCCTACGTGATCAACGAGCCCTGCATCGGCGTCAAGGACAACTCGTGCGTCGAGGTGTGCCCGGTCGATTGCATCCACCCCACGCCCGACGAGTCCGACTGGGACGCCCACGAGCAGCTCTACATCGATCCCGACGAGTGCATCGACTGCGACGCCTGCGTCGAGGCCTGCCCGGTTGACGCCATCACCCCCGAGGACCAGGTCCCCGAGGAATGGCAGCGGTTCACCGAGATCAACGCCGCGTACTTCCGCAACCGCGGCACGTAAGAAATCCGCGCCGGGCGCAGCTAACGGGGTGTGCGTACCGGAAACACCCC
>DATAZK010000030.1:0-31353 GCA_036272075.1 Frankiaceae bacterium | reverse complement strand
CCCCTGTTCTTCGCGGCCGCCCACCGTTTCCTGCTCGAGATGAGTGAGGTGGCCGACGTCAGGGTCGCGATCCTGCGGCTTTCCCGGATGACGACGCTCGACACGACCGGGGCGGCGGTGCTGGGTGACGCGATCACCAGGCTGGAACGCCGCGGCATCGTCGTGCTGCTCTCGGGGCTGCGGCCCGAGCACCGCGACATGCTCGAGGCGCTCGGTGTCGCCAGGCATTTGGAGCGTGAGGGCCGTATCCACCCGGACACTCCCAGCGCCATCGCCGGTGCCCGCGAGTTGCTCGCCGCGGTGACCTAGCCGACCCGGCCAGGTCTGGCCGGTTGAACTCTGATGGAGCGGGTGACGAGAATCGAACTCGCGTTCTCAGCTTGGGAAGCTGATGTTCTGCCGCTGAACTACACCCGCACGCAGGGCGCGCGACTGCAAGGATAGCGGTCAGCCGACACGTCCTTGGGAGCGCGATGATCCTGTCCGACCGCACCGTGCGCAAGCTGCTCGCCGACGGCCACCTGGAGCTCGATCCGATCGAGGACGACCAGATCCAGCCGGCGAGCGTCGACGTGCGACTCGGCAGAGGCATCAGGGTGTTTCGCAATCACACGGCCGAGTTCATCGACCCTTACGGCGAGCACACCGACCTCACCGAGCTGGTCGAAATCGCTGAGGGATCCCCCTTTGTCTTGCATCCCGGGGAGTTCGTGCTCGGTAGCACGATCGAGCGCATCGGGCTGCCGGACGACATCGTGGCCCGGGTCGACGGCAAGTCCAGTCTCGGACGGCTGGGGATCCTCATCCATGCGACAGCGGGCTTCATCGACGCCGGGTTCAACGGTCAGATCACCCTGGAGCTGAGCAACGTCGCGACGCTGCCGATCCGGCTCTGGCCCGGGATGAAGATCGGGCAGATCTCCTTCATGCGGCTGGACGAGCCGGTCGAGCGTCCGTACGGCCATCCCGAACTCGGCTCGAAGTATCAGGGGCAGTCGGGCCCGGTGGCGTCGGAGTACCGCCACAACCGGCGCACCAGCGCTCTCTGACGTCCGCCGCCGAGAGCCGTGACGTCGGCTCGCCATGAGCCTGCGTCCGAGGGGCCGCGATCAGTGCAGGGCGGCCTTCGCTGCGACGGTCCCGTCGCGGAAGAGTTCGACCTCGTGGGCGCCGCTGGTGAGATCGGGCAGCGTCCCATGGGCGGCGCAGCTGCTGAGCCCCTGGTGAATGGAGACGGCGACCGCGTTGCGAGGCGTGACGTCAGCGGCGGAACCCTTCACCGCCACGGTGGCGGCATCAACCGCGATCACGTAGGTGCCGCTCGTCGGTCCGGTGATCGAGTAGTCGATGCCCGTGCCGTCACCGGTCGAGGTGGCGCTGAGCGCGATAGCCGGCGTCGTGCAGCTCTTGGCCAGCGGCGGACCGGTCGTCGTCGACGAGTGCAGAGCGAACAGCAGGGTGAACAGGGCCCCAAACGCGACGAGCACCGTGATCACCTTTCGCGACGGGATCCCGTTGAAGCGCGTGGTGTCGCGGATCGCGTGGCGCACGGTCCGGTGGCGCTCGGTGCGCGACTGCTCCAGCATCTTGTAGCGGCGTTCAGCACGCTCCCGACGCTCGCGGCGGGCGGCCTCGCGGGCCGCCTTCGGGTCAGGATCGGCCGGTTGCTGCGGGCCCTCGGGCAGCGCTCAGCTCCCTTCGCCTGACGCGGCCGCCGTCAGCTCAGGGTCGGCGGGCTGGCCCACCGAGCGCAACAGGAGCTGCGCCACGTCGAGCACCTGCACGCCCTCGCGGGCCTCGCCGGACTGCTGCTTGGCCGTCACCGCGTCCGACAGCATCACCATGCAGAACGGGCAGGCGGTGCCGACCATGTCGGGATCGAGGCCGAGGGCTTCGTCGACCCGTTCGACGTTGATCTGCTTGCCGATGCGCTCTTCCATCCACATCCGGGCGCCGCCGGCGCCGCAGCAGAATCCCCGCTCGCGGCAGCGGTGCATCTCCTTGCTCGCCAGCCCGGGGACCGAGGCGAGGACCTCGCGCGGAGCCGTGTAGACCTCGTTGTGACGGCCGAGGTAGCAGGGGTCGTGGTAGGTCACCAGGCCCTCGACGGGCGTCAGCGGAGTGAGCCGCCCTTCGGCGACGAGCTGCCCGAGCAGCTGCGTGTGGTGCAGCACCTGGTAATCGCCGCCGAGCGAGCTGTACTCGCGTCCGAGCGCGTTGAAGCAGTGCGGGCAGGTGGCGACGATCGTCTTCGGCGGCTTGCCCTCGGACTTCACGGCCGCGTCCAGAACCTCGATGTTGGCCTTTGCCAGCTCCTGGAACAGGTACTCGTTGCCCAGGCGGCGGGCCGGGTCACCGGTGCAGGACTCGCCGGTTCCGAGCACGGCGAAGCTCACGCCCGCGATGTTCAGCAGTTCGGCGAACGCGCGGGTGACCTTCTTGCTGCGGTCCTCGATGGCGCCCGCGCAGCCGACCCAGAACAGGTACTCGACCTCATCCGGGACCGGGTCACCCGCGTCGAGCACCATGACCTCGAACGGCAGGCCCTGCATCCACTCGGTGCGGCTCTTGGGATTCACGCCCCAGGGGTTGGCGTTGTTCTCGAGGTTGCGCAGCATCACGCCGGCCTCGCTCGGGAACTCCGACTCGATGAGCACCTGGTAGCGCCGCATCTCCAGGATGTGGTCGACGTGCTCGATGTCGACCGGGCACTGCTCGACGCAGGCTCCGCACGTGGTGCACGACCAGAGCACGTCAGGATCGATGACACCGCCGGACTCGAGGTCGCCCACCAGCGGACGCTCGTTCTGCGCGGGACCCGGCCCGACGATCCGGCCGTAGCCGGACTCCGGGACGGCGTGGTGCTTGGCGTCCTCCCGGTCCTCGCCTGCGCCGGGCGTGCCTCCGACCGGGGTGTCCGGCGAGCCATCGCCCCCGGCCAGCAGGTACGGCGCCTTGGCGAAGAGGTGGTCCCGGAGGTCCATGATCAGGATCTTGGGCGACAGGGGCTTGTCGGTGTTCCACGCCGGGCACTGGCTCTGGCAGCGACCGCACTCGGTACAGGTCGCGAAATCGAGCATGTTCTTCCAGGAGAAGTGCTCGACCTTGCCGACGCCGATGATCGGCTCCTCCTCCTCCATCAGGCTTTCGAGGTCGGGGGTCGTGGCCAGCGGCCCGAGCGCCTTGGGCTCACGCTTGGTCAGCACGTTGATGGGGGCGATGAAGATGTGCAGGTGCTTGGAGTAGGTGACAAGCACCAGGAAACCGGTGATCACGGCGATGTTCGCCAGGATGAAGATCGTCTCCAGCGCACCGTTGGCGGTGTGCCCGAAGTGCTTCATGACCTGTGCGAACGAGTTGGACATGAACTCCCACCAGCTGCCCCGGTGGTCGTGGCCGTAGGGGAAGTGGCCGGTGTTGATCTGGGCGCCGCGGTAGACGAACAGCGTGAAGACGACGGAGAAGATCAGCCCGAGGACTACCCAGGCCGGGCCCGTGTGTGAGCCGTAGAAGCGGCTCTTGCGCTCCAGGCGGGCCGGGCTGCGCTCGGCCCGGTTGAAGGCGAAGTACGCGATGCCGAGGGCGACGGCGGTGCCGAACAGGTCCTCGAGGAAGCCGAGCCAGGTCATCTTCCCGATGCCGGGGAAGAAGAAGTCGCGGTTGAACAGCGCTCCCCAGGTCTCGATGACCGTGAAGATCAAGATGATGAAGCCCCACATCGTGAAGAAGTGGGCGAGGCCCGGAGCGGTCCACTTGAGGAGCTTGCTCTGGCCCAGCACCTCGCGCACCTGCGTGACGGCGCGCCGCCCGATGCCGTCGAAGCGCCCCGGCGCCGGCGTGCCGCTGCGGATCATCTGGAACAGGAAGAGCACCCGGCGACCGGCGATCGCGAGCGCGCCAACCGTCAAGAGCAGCCCGATGATCAGGCGTACAGCCACTGAACCTCCCGAGTGCAGAGTCGCCGCGAGCCTACGGCGTCAGCGAAATCGAGGCGCCCCGAGACGCGCCAGCTCACCCCGTCGGATGGGGAAGTTTCTTGGGCGCTACAAAGTTGAGTCTGACAGGCTCAGTCCTGTTGACAGATGTGGCATCTACCAGCAAACTGGAGCACAAGCAATAGGCGTACCCAAGGACTCGGTTCAGAGCTCCATTGGGATCAACAGAGAGAGCAAGAGAGGTTCCCCCATGGCTCGTGCAGTAGGTATTGACCTCGGCACCACCAACTCGGTGGTGGCAGTGCTGGAGGGCGGAGAGCCCGCCGTCATCGCGAATGCCGAAGGCAGCCGCACCACTCCCAGCGTCGTTGCGTTCGCCAAGAACGGCGAGGTGCTGGTCGGAGAGGTCGCCAAGCGCCAGGCAGTGACAAACGTCGATCGCACCATTCGATCGGTCAAGCGCCACATGGGCACCGACTGGTCGGAGACGATCGACGGCAAGGCATTCAACCCCCAGCAGGTCTCGGCGTTCATCCTGCAGAAGCTGAAGCGGGACGCGGAGAGCTACCTGGGCGAGACGGTCGCCGATGCGGTGATCACGGTGCCGGCGTACTTCAGTGACGCCGAGCGTCAGGCCACCAAGGAGGCGGGCGAGATCGCCGGCCTCAACGTGCTGCGCATCATCAACGAGCCCACCGCGGCCGCGCTCGCGTACGGCCTCGACAAGGGCGACAAGGAGCAGACCATCCTGGTCTTCGACCTCGGTGGTGGCACGTTCGACGTATCGCTCCTGGAGATCGGTGACGGCGTCATCGAGGTGAAGTCCACCAGCGGTGACAACAAGCTGGGTGGTGACGACTGGGACCAGCGCGTCGTCGAGCACCTGGTGAAGACCTTCAACGGTCAGCACGGGGTCGACCTGGCCAAGGACAAGATGGCCATGCAGCGTCTGCGTGAGGCAGCGGAGAAGGCCAAGATCGAGCTCTCCCAGTCCAGCCAGACCGGGATCAACCTGCCCTACATCACAGCAAGCGCCGAGGGCCCGCTGCACCTTGACGTCACGCTCACGCGCGCCGAGTTCCAGCGCATGACCTCCGACCTGCTCGACCGCTGCAAGGGCCCCTTCCAGCAGGCGATCAAGGATGCGGGCGTCAGCCTCAGCGCGATCGACCATGTGGTCCTCGTCGGTGGCTCCACCCGGATGCCCGCCGTCGTCGATCTGGTCAAGGAGCTGACCGGCGGCAAGGAGCCCAACAAGGGCGTGAACCCGGATGAGGTCGTCGCCGTCGGCGCCAGCCTGCAGGCCGGTGTGCTGAAGGGCGAGGTCAAGGACGTCCTGCTGCTCGATGTCACCCCGCTTGCGCTGGGCATCGAGACCAAGGGCGGCATCATGACCCGCCTCATCGAGCGCAACACCACCATCCCCACGAAGCGCTCGGAGATCTTCACTACGGCTGACGACAACCAGCCTTCGGTGCAGATCCAGGTCTTCCAGGGTGAGCGCGAGATGGCGTCGGGCAACAAGAAGCTCGGCATGTTCGAGCTCAGCGATCTGGCTCCGGCACCGCGCGGCATCCCGCAGATCGAGGTCACCTTCGACATCGACGCCAACGGGATCGTCCATGTGGGCGCCAAGGATCTCGGTACCGGCAAGACCCAGTCGATGACCATCAGCGGCGGCTCCGCGCTGCCGCGTGACGAGGTCGACCGCATGATGAAGGAAGCCGAGCAGTACGCCGAGGACGACAAGAAGCGGCGCGAAGAGGTCGAGGTCAAGAACCAGGGTGAGGGGCTTGTCTACCAGACCGAGCGTTTCCTCGCCGAGAACGGTGACAAGGTCTCGCCCGAGACGCGCGGCGACGTCGAGGAGAAGCTCGGAGCCCTGCGGGCGGTCGTGGGCGGCAATGACATCGCCGCCATCCGCACCGCGGTCGACGAGCTGGCCAAGGCGTCCAGCGCGATGGGTTCGGCGCTCTACGCCGACCAGGCCGCTGCGGGCGGTGCCCCCGGCACCGACTCCGGTTCCGCGGCTGAGGACGTCGTCGACGCCGAGATCGTGGATGAGGACAAGTGACCGCAGCCGAGGGGGGTCCCTCGGGCAAAGGTCAGCCAGAACAGCAGGAGCCGCTGGTGATTCGCGACAAGCGGCGCGTCAATCCGTTCGGTTCGACGGGGGAGGCGGGCACCGTCCCGCCTTCTCCGCCGGCCGGCGATGAGCAGGTCGAAGATGTGTCAGGAGAGTCGGAGGAGGTCCGCGCGTTGAGCACCCAACTCGAAGAGCGCACCGCCGATCTGCAGCGCCTGAAGGCTGAGTACGACAATTACCGCCGCCGCGTCGAGCGTGACCGGCAGGCGGGCGCCGAGCAGGCGACGGCCAAAGTGCTGGCCGGCCTCTTGGCCTCCCTTGATGACATTGACCGGGCCGCGGAACACGGAGATCTCAACGGCCCGTTCCAGACAGTTGCTACGGGGCTTTTGACCACCCTGACGAGCGTTGGGCTCGAGCGGTACGGCCAAGTCGGCGACCCGTTCGACCCGCAGGTTCACGAGGCGCTGGTGCACACGTTCCAGCCCGGGCTCGAGGGCCCCACCTGCGTCGAGATCTATCGGTCCGGCTACCGCTACGCGGGACGCGTGCTGCGTCCAGCGCAGGTCGTGGTGGCTGAACCCCCGGCGCCAGAGGAGAGCGCCGATGGGTCCACGTGACGTAGAGAAGGACTATTACGCCGCCCTCGGGGTCGCGAAAACCGCTAGCGCGGCCGACATCAAGAAGGCCTACCGCAAGCTGGCTCGCGAGCTGCATCCGGACAAGAACCCGGACGATGCGAAGGCGGAGGCTCGTTTCAAGGACGTCTCCGAGGCCTACGACGTGCTGTCTGACGATGCGCGTCGCAAGGAGTACAACGAGATGCGCTCGCTGTTCGCCAATGGCGGCGGGCGCACCCCGGGCGGCTTCGGCGGACGGACCACGAGCAGTCCTGGAGGGGTGCCCTTCAACCTCGACGATCTGCTGAACCAGAGCGGCGGGAGCGCGGGCGGCGCCGGCAACTTCGGGGGCCTGTTCGGCGACCTGTTCAGCCGGGCACCCGGCCGCGGCCCACGCCGCGGCGAGGACCTCGTGGCCGAGCTGACCATCAGTTTCGACGACGCCCTGCGCGGGGTCGAAGCGACGGTCCGGCTGCCAGGGGCGGCGGCTTGTGCGAACTGCGCGGGTCTCGGCACCAAGCCGGGCACCGTTCCGCGCACCTGCCCGACGTGTCAGGGGCTCGGGGTCGTCAGCCGCAGCCAGGGCGGGTTCGCGCTGTCGGAGCCGTGCCGCGATTGCCGCGGCAAGGGTTCGATCATCGACGAGCCGTGCCCGGTCTGCCACGGCACCGGCCGCCAGGAGCGCGTCCAGCGCATCCGGGTGCCGGCCGGCGTCGCTGACGGTCAGAAGTTACGTGTGCGCGGTCGCGGCGGTCCTGGTGATCGCGGCGGACCGGCCGGAGATCTGGAGGTGGTGGTTCACGTGAACCCGCATCCCGTCTTCGGACGTGAGGATGGCGCTGCCGGCACCGTCACGATCGTCGTCCCGGTCACCTACCCGGAGGCGACCCTTGGTGCGGAGGTCCGCGTTCCGACTCCTGACGGGGCAGCCGTCACGGTTCGCGTGCCGCCCGGCACATCCAGCGGACGCCGGCTGCGGGTACGCGGCCGCGGTGCCCCGACCGCCAATGGTGGCAAGGGCGATCTGCTCGTGACCATCGAGGTCTCGGTGCCGTCGAAGCTCACTCCGGCTGCCCGTAAGGCGCTGGAGGACTACGCAGCCGAGCACTCGGATGATCCGCGCGCCCATCTCAACCCGTTGCTGGGAGGCTGAGCATCGTGGATCGTCGCTCATCCGGCTCGGGACGCCCGGCCGGGCATGCGGGCCACTCCGACGAGGCCCCGGTCTACGTCATCTCGGTGGCGGCAGAGCTTGCGGGCATGCACCCGCAGACCTTGCGCACGTATGACCGGCTGGGCCTGGTCCAGCCGGGTCGTGCGGCTGGCCGCGGGCGACGCTATTCGCCTCGTGACGTCTCGCTCCTGCGCGAGGTGCAACGCCTCTCGCAGGAGGAGGGCGTCAACCTCGAAGGCATCCGCCGCATCCTGCAGTTGGGCAATCAGGTCACCGCACTTGCGCTGCGCGTGCGTGAGCTGGAGGCCGAGCTGGAGCTCGCCCGGGCCGAGGCCGACCAGCGCGTCGAGCAGGCCCACCGCGCCCACCGTCGCGATCTCGTCCCGGTCGATCGGGGCTCGGTCGTGATGTGGCGCCGACCCCGCTGAAACCACTCTTCAAAACCCTTCACCACCTTTGGAATTGCGTATGAACCTCGAGCGCCTCACCACCAAGAGTTCGGAGGCCGTCAACTCCGCGCTGTCGATCGCGACCTCCAGCGGAGCGCCCTTCGTCGAGCCGCTGCACTTGCTGGCCGCCCTGCTGGATCAGTCCGAGGGACTGGCCGGCCCGCTGCTTTCGGCGGTCGGCAGTTCGGTGAGCGCCCTGCGCCCGCAGGTCGTGTCCACCCTTGCCCAGCAGCCTCGCGCGGCGGGCTCGTCCGTCGCCGCACCGCAGCTCTCGCGCGCTCTCGTCGAGGTGATCGAAGACGCGGAGGCGCAGGCCACCAAGCTCGGCGATGACTACGTCTCCACCGAGCACCTGATGGTCGGGCTGGCCGAGCAGGGCGGCGACGCGTCGACCCTGCTGAAGGGTGTCGGCGCGAGCGCCAAGACGCTGCTCGACGCCTTCGAGAAGGTGCGCGGCGGCTCGCGTCGGGTCACCTCCAAGGACCCGGAGGGCTCTTACCAGGCGCTCGAGAAGTACGCGACCGACCTCACCCAGCTCGCCCGCGACGGGAAGCTCGATCCGGTCATCGGCCGTGACACCGAGATCCGCCGCGTGGTGCAGGTGCTCTCGCGTCGTACCAAGAACAATCCCGTGCTCATCGGCGAGCCTGGCGTCGGCAAGACCGCCATCGTCGAGGGGCTGGCGCTGCGCATCATCGCCGGCGACGTTCCCGAGTCGCTGAGAGGCCGCCGGCTCGTCTCGCTCGACCTCGGCTCCATGATCGCCGGGAGCAAGTTCCGCGGCGAGTTCGAGGAGCGCCTGAAGGCCGTCCTGAATGAGATCAAGGAGGCCGAGGGTCAGGTCATCACGTTCATCGACGAGCTGCACACGGTCGTGAAGGCCGGCGGCGGCGAGGGCGCGATGGACGCGGGCAACATGCTCAAGCCCATGCTCGCCCGCGGTGAGCTGCGCATGATCGGCGCCACCACGCTGGATGAGTTCCGCGAGCACATCGAGAAGGACCCGGCGCTCGAGCGTCGCTTCCAGCAGGTCTATGTCGGCGAGCCGACCGTGGCCGACACCATCGCGATCCTGCGTGGGCTGAAGGGTCCGTACGAGGCCCATCACCGGGTCGAGATCAGCGATGCCGCCTTGGTTGCCGCCGCCGCGCTTTCCGACCGCTATGTGACGTCACGCTTCCTTCCCGACAAGGCGATCGACCTCATCGACGAGGCCGCGTCCAGGCTGCGCATGGAGATCGACTCCTCGCCTGTCGAGATCGACGAGCTGCGCCGTGATGTCGACCGGCTGCGTATGGAAGAGCTCGCGCTCGAGCGCGAGGACGACCCCGCGTCGGTCGAGCGGCTCAAGAGGTTGCGCGGGGAGAAGGCCGACAAGGAAGAGCAGCTGTCCTCGCTGACCGCCCGCTGGGAGCAGGAGAAGTCGGGCCTGAACCGCGTCGGCGAGGTCAAGCAGCGCCTCGATGACCTCCGCCGTCAGGTCGAGGTGGCCCAGCGCGAAGGTGACCTCACCCAGGCGTCGAAGCTCATGTACGCGGAGATACCGGCTGCCGAGCGCGAGTTAGCGCTCGCGAGCGCTAACGAGGATGCCGACTTCGCCGGCGACAGCTCGCCCATGGTCAAGGAGGAGGTCGGCCCCGACGACATCGCCGAGGTGATCGCTTCCTGGACCGGGATTCCCGCGGGCCGGCTGCTCGAGGGTGAGACGGCCAAGCTGCTGCGGATGGAGTCCGTGCTCGGCGAGCACGTCGTCGGTCAGGACGCTGCTGTCGGCGCCGTCTCGGACGCCGTTCGCCGTGCCCGTGCGGGGGTCGCTGACCCGGATCGGCCCACCGGCTCGTTCCTCTTCCTCGGCCCCACCGGCGTCGGCAAGACCGAGCTGGCGAAGGCGCTGGCCGACTTCCTGTTCGACGATCCGCGCGCGATGGTGCGCATCGACATGAGCGAGTACGCCGAGAAGCACACGGTTTCGCGGCTCATCGGCGCTCCTCCGGGCTACGTCGGCTACGAGTCGGGCGGCCAGCTGACCGAGGCCGTGCGGCGCCGTCCGTACACCGTGGTGCTGCTCGATGAGGTCGAGAAGGCCCACCCTGACGTCTTCGATGTGCTGCTTCAGGTGCTCGATGACGGGCGGCTGACCGACGGTCAGGGCCGCACGGTCGACTTCCGCAACGTCATCCTGATCCTGACGAGCAACCTCGGCTCGGGGTTCATCACCGACCCGATGCTCTCACCCGAGCAGCGTCGCGACGCGGTGATGGCAGCGGTCCGGCAGTCCTTCAAGCCGGAGTTCGTCAACCGGCTCGATGACGTTCTCGTGTTCGAGCAGCTGGGTCTGGCGGAGCTGACTCGCATCGTCGAGGTACAGCTGGATCAATTGGCCAAGCGGCTGGCTGAGCGGCGGCTCACGCTCTCGGTCAGCGACGACGCCAAGCATTGGCTTGCCGAGCGCGGGTTCGACCCGGTCTACGGCGCCCGCCCGCTGCGGCGGCTGGTTCAGACCGCGGTCGGTGACCAGCTGGCCAAGGCGCTGCTGTCGGGTGAGATCCGCGACGGCGATGAGGTGCTGGTCGCCGTGGATGGAGACGGCGAGAGCCTGTCGGTCGGCGCCGGGGTCCGCGCGGTCTGACCCCTAGGGTGAGGCGCATGCCTACTGCCCTGGTCACCGGCGCCTCCTCCGGCATCGGCGCTGCGTTCGCCCGCCGGCTCTCGGCGGACGGGTATGACGTCATTGCCGTCGCCCGCCGCCAGGGCCGGCTCGAGGAACTGAAGGCCGCGGGCTGCGCGAGCGAGCTCATCGTCGCTGACCTGGCTGACGCCGCTGACTGCCTGAAGGTGGAGGAGCGCCTCGCCGGCGGTGGGATCGACCTCCTGGTGAACAACGCCGGGGTGGGTGTCGGCAAGGGGTTCGAGCTCACGACCGCGCCCGAAGAGGACCGGATGCTCGCCTTGAACGTGCGGGCGCTCATGCGCCTGACGCACGCGGCCTTGCCGCAGATGCTCGCGGCGCGGTCAGGGCAGATTCTCAACGTCGCCTCGGTCGCCGCCTTCACCGGCGCCGTCGGTTTCGCCAGCTACTCGGCGAGCAAGGCCTACGTCGTCTCCTTCTCCGAGAGCCTCGCGATTCGTTACGCGAGCCGCGGGGTCACGGTCATGGCGCTGTGCCCGGGCTACGTGCGCACCGAAATGCACGACGCTGCCGAAACCCCCACCTCGGGCCTGACCGCCCGGCTGATGTGGCTCGACGCCGATCAGTTGGTCGACATCGCCCTTCGCGATCTGGGTCGCGGCAAGGTGATCAGCACCCCCGGCGCGGTCTACAAGGCGACCGTGGCGACCACCAAACTGGTGCCCCGCCGGCTGCTTGCCGTGGCCGGTCGCTTCGCCAACCGCGACGGCCAGTAGCGCAAAACTTCAGCGTCCGCCGCTGATATCGAGCGTCGCCCCGGTGACGTAGGAGGCTTCGCCGGAGATCAGCCAGCCGATCGCGTTGGCCACTTCCTGCGGATCGCCGGGACGTCCGAGCGGCGGCGTCGAACCCAGCCGTTCCAGCCGTCCGGGCGCGTGGATGTCGGTCGAGATCAGCCCCGGGCTCACGCCCACGACGCGTATCCCCTCCTCGGCGACCTCGCGGGCCAGCCCGATCGTCATCGCGTCGATCGCGGCTTTGCTGGCCGCGTAGTCGACGTACTCACCCGCGCCGCCGAGAGCCGCCGCGCGCGAGGACACGTTCACGATCACCCCGCCGTTGCCGCCGCGCGAGGTGGACATGCGCCGCACCGCTTCGCGGGCGGCCAGAAAGGCGCCCGTGATGTTGATGGCGAACAACTGCTGGAGCCGCTCGGCCGTGTAGTCCGCGACCTTGGATCCCGGGGTGACGACGCCGGCGTTGTTCACCAGGCCGCTGACCGGCCCGAGTTCGCGGTCGACGGCCTCGAAGATCCGCACGATGTCGGCCTCCGACGCCACATCGCCCTGCACGGCGATGGCTCGCCGGCCTTGCTGCAGGCACGCATCCACGACGTCTTCGGCGACGTCGGCCCGCGCCCGATAGGAGATCGCGACGTCCCACCCCTGAGCAGCGAGGGTCATCGCCGTGCTGGCACCGATCCCGCGGCTGCCACCGGTCACCAGGACAATCTTCGCTCGGTCACTCATGCCTCCAGATTGCCCGCCCCGTAACGTGACAAGCGTGGATGACCGCGCGCAACTGCTCGAACTGATCAAGGCCCAGGCCATCGTCTGGGGCAAGGTCACCCTGGCGTCCGGCCGCGAGGCGGACTACTACGTGGACCTGCGACGGATCACGCTCGATGCGAAGGCGGCGCCCCTCGTGGGGCGGGTCATGCTCGAGCTCACCAAGGACCTCGATTACGACGCGGTCGGCGGTCTCACGATGGGCGCCGACCCTGTGGCTGCAGCCATGCTGCACGCCGCGTCGGCGCAGGGCCGGTTGCTCGATGCCTTTGTGGTGCGCAAGGAGGGCAAGTCGCATGGCTTGCAGCGGCGTATCGAAGGCCCTGACGTCACCGGCCGGCGAGTGCTCGCGGTGGAGGACACCTCGACCACCGGCGGCTCGGTCATGACGGCGGTCGAGGCGTTGCGCGAAGCCGGCGCTGAGGTGGTCGGCGTGGCCGTGATTGCTGACCGCAGCACCGGTGCCGCCGAGCGGATCAACGAAGCAGGGCTGGAGTATCGCTTCGCCTTCGGGCTGGTCGAGCTGGGACTGGCGAGCTCCTAGCGCGAGTGCTTGCCCACCAGCGCAACGCTGCCGGGAGTCCCTGAGACGCCGGCGGCGACGGTGCCCGCGACCCAGGCGGGCACGTGGCGGCCGAGCAGCGTCGCGAGCGCGCGATCGGCGTCAGCCGGCGGGACGATCGCGATCATTCCGACGCCAAGGTTGAAGGTGCGCTCCATCTCCTCGGCGGCGACGTGCCCGCGCTCGGCGATGCAGTTGAACACCGCCGGGACGGACCAGCTGCCGCGATCCACCGTGACGGCGGTGCCGACGGGAAGCACGCGCGCCAGGTTCGACGCGAGCCCGCCGCCCGTGACGTGAGCGAAGGCGTGCACATCGGTCTCGGCGATCAGCGCCAGGCAGTCCTTGGCGTAGATACGCGTCGGCTCGAGCAGTTCCTCACCGAGAGTGCGGCCGAACTCCTCGACCTTGGCGTCCAGGCGCATCCGGGCCAGCGAAAGCAGTGCATGCCGCGCGAGCGAATAACCGTTGGAATGCAGGCCGCTCGAACCCATCGCGATGACGACGTCGCCGGCCTCGACCCGCTCGGCTCCGAGGATCGCATCCGCCTCGACGATCCCGACCCCGGTGCCCGCCAGGTCGTACTCGCCGGGCTGGAGCATGCCGGGATGCTCGGCGATCTCGCCGCCGACGAGGGCGCAGCCGGCCTGCGCGCAACCCTCGGCGACGCCGCCGACGATGTCGGCCATCCGCTCCGGAACGACCTTGCCGCAGGCGACGTAGTCGTTCATGAACAGGGGCTCGGCGCCGCACACCACGAGGTCGTCGACGACCATGCCGACCAGGTCGAGGCCGACCGTGTCGTGCTTGTCGAGCGCCTGGGCGATCATCAGCTTGGTGCCGACGCCATCGGTGGAGGACGCGAGCACCGGCGACGTGAAGCGCTTCAGATCCAGCGCGAACAGACCGGCGAAGCCACCGAGGTCGCCCAGCACCTCAGGACGTCGTGCTCGCGAGACCCGACCCTTGAGCAGCGCAACGGCCCGCTCGCCCGCGTCGATGTCGACCCCGGCGGACTTGTAATCGGTCACGTCACGAGTGCGGTGAGCGGATCCGGCGCGACTTCTTCGGCGATCGGATCGTGTGACGGGCTCAGGCTTCCGGTCTCCAGCATCTCCTTGCCGCGATGGCCCGGATCTGGCAACGCCACCGGGTAGGAGCCCGTGAAGCAGGCCTTGCACAGCCCGGTCTCGGGCTGGTTGGTGGCGGCCACCAACCCTTCGAGACTGACGTAGGCAAGGGAGTCGGCGCCGATCAGCTGGCGGATCTCCTCGACCCCGCGGCCGGTAGCGATGAGCTCGTCGCGGGTGGCGAAGTCGATGCCGTAGAAACACGGCCAGCGCACCGGCGGCGAGCTGATGCGCACGTGCACCTCGGCAGCGCCGGATTCGCGCAGCATCTTCACGAGCGCGGCCTGGGTATTGCCGCGGACGACAGAATCATCGACGACGACCAGCCGCTTGCCGGCGATGACCTCGCGCAAGGGGTTGAGCTTCAGCCGGATCCCGAGCTGGCGGATGGTCTGGGAAGGCTGGATGAAGGTGCGGCCCACGTAAGCGTTCTTGACCAGCCCGGCGCCGTAGGGAATCCCGCTCTGCTCGGCGTAACCGATGGCCGCAGGAGTGCCGGAGTCCGGGACCGGGATGACGAGATCACCGTCGGCCGGCGCTTCCCGGGCGAGGGTGCGTCCGACCTCGACCCGGGTGGCGTGCACCGACCGGCCGGCGATGGTGGTGTCAGGGCGGGCGAGGTAGACGTACTCGAAGATGCAGCCGTGGGGCGTGGCCGTCGCGAAGCGGTGGGTGCGCACTCCGTCGTCGTCGATGACGAGCATCTCGCCGGCCTCGACCTCGCGAACCAGCTGCGCACCGACGATGTCGAGCGCGGCAGTCTCGCTCGCCACCACCCAGCCGGTCGGCGCTTCGGCGGGACCGAGCCTGCCCAGCACCAGCGGATGGATGCCGTGGGGATCGCGGGCGGCGCACAACGTCGACTCATCGCAGAAGACCAGGCAGAACGCGCCCTCGAGCAGCGGCAGTGTGTCCAGCGCGGCCTTCTCCAGGCCAAGCTCGGAATTGGCCAGCAGGCCGGTGATGAGCTCGGAGTCGGTCGTTGCGGACAGGACGGCGCCGCGACCACCCATGCGTGCCAGGCGCGCGGCGACTTCCGCTGTATTCGTCAGGTTGCCGTTGTGGCCGAGGGCGATGCCCCCGCGATCGTGCGATCGGTAGGACGGCTGGGCGTTCTCCCAGGTGCACGAGCCGGTGGTGGAGTAGCGCGTGTGGCCGACGGCGATGTGACCGGCGAGGCTGCTGAGCGTCACCTCATCAAAGACCTGCGAGACCAGCCCGAGCTCCTTGTAGACGACGATGCTGTCGCCGTCACTGACCGCGATGCCGGCCGCTTCCTGGCCACGGTGCTGAAGGGCGTAGAGCCCGTAGTACGCGAGCTTCGCGACCTCTTCGCCGCGGGCGAAGGCGCCGAAGACACCGCACGCATCGCGCGGGCCCGGGTCATCGTTCAGGTCGTCGGCAACCGCTGCCGAAATCGGGTTCGGCTGATCGGCAAGTGGGGTGATCGGAGAGCCGGTCACCGGGGTGCGCCGCACACGGTTGAGTCTACGGCCCCTGGCCACCGGGAAGCTGCACATCGAGCGGCAGATACGGCCGCAGGTCGGCCCTCTCACCGCTCGCTCGTACCAGCCCGCTCGCGACCGCTGCGGCCCAGTCGACGAACCCGCAGGCCAGGCCCACGAAGGTCGCCGGATCGGTCTCGACGACGTTGGGCGGGGTGCCGCGGGTGTGACGTGGCCCGGCGATGCATTGCACTGCTGCGTATGGCGGAATCCGCACTTCGACCGAGCGTCCCGGCTGCCGTGTCGCGAGTTGGTCGGCAAGCACGCGGACCGCGAAGCGCAACGCTGCCGGGTCGGCGCGCACGCCTTCCCGCAGACCGAGGGCGACGGCCGAGACGACGCGCGCCGCCGGCTCGCCGTCGCGCGGATGCGTCAGCCCGGCGGCGTCGAGCAGCACCGCCTGGGCGTCAGCCGCAGCGAGCAGTTGCTCGGGATCGAACCGGCGACTCGCGGGAGGCATCCCCGTAGCTGCCGCGGCTAGGGAAGCGTCGGTGCGAGGCCGCCGAGGAGCGCCGGGAGGGTGCCCTCGTGAGCCTCCCGCAGTCCGGTGAGCGGGAGTGAAAGGACGCCGGCGACGTCCAACGTCGCCGCCTCGTCGTCCGTGGAAACAACCCCGATGCTCCGGCAGGGAAGTTCGCCCGCCGCGCACAACTCGGTGAAGCGGCGCTCGTGAAGCGCCGGCACGGCGACCACCGCCCGTCCGGCCGATTCGCTGAAGAGCGCGACGAACGGGTCGTCGCCTTCCAGCCCGTCGATCCGGGCACCGAACCCGAAGCGCAGCGACATCTCGGCGAGCGTGATCGCCAGGCCGCCGTCGGAGACATCGTGGGCCGAGGTCAGCAGCCCTTCGCGGGATCCGGCCACCAGGACTGCTGCCAGGACGGACTCGCGTGGCAGATCGATGGCGGGAGGCGTGCCACCGAGGTGGCGATGGGCGATCCACGACCAGGCAGAGCCGCCGAACTCGTCGGCCGTGTCACCGAGCAGATAGATCGCGTCGCCCTCGGCCAGGAAGCCGCTCGGAGTGCGGCGTTCCACGTCGTCGAAAAGGCCCATCACGCCGATGACCGGGGTGGGCAGGATGGCCGTGCCGCCGGTCGCGTTGTAGAAGCTGACGTTGCCGCCCGTGACGGGAAGGCCGAGCGCCCGGCAGCCGTCCGCCAGGCCGCGGCACGTCTCAGCGAAGGCCCACATCACCTCCGGTTCCTCGGGCGAGCCGAAGTTCAGACAGTCGGTCACCGCGTAGGGCAGCGCCCCGCTGGCTGCCACGTTGCGATAGGACTCGGCGAGTGCGAGCTGGGCGCCGGTGTACGGGTCGAGGGCGCAGTAGCGCGCCGGGCCGTCCAGCGCGAGGGCGATGCCGCGTCCGCCGGCCCCTTCGAGGCGAATCACGCCGGCGTCGTCGGGGGTCGCGAGCACGGTGTTTCCCAACACGTAGCGGTCGTACTGCTCGGTGACCCACCGACGCGAGCACAGCTGCGGGTCGGCGATCATGCGCATCAGCAGCTCGCCCAGCTCATCGGGGGCCGGTCGCGCGAGATCGGCACCGGGAAGCGGCGGGCGCGGGCTCAGCGGCCGGGTGTAGACGGGGCCCTCGTCGGCCAGTGACTCCGGCGGGACATCGACGACGACGCTGCCGTGCCAGCGGATGACGAGCCGGCCGGTGTCGGTCACGGTGCCGATGACCGACGCGAGCACTCCCCACCGCGCGGCGAGATCGAGCACGGCGGTCACCTGCTCGGGGGCGACGATCGCCAGCATCCGCTCCTGCGATTCGCTGACCAGGACCTCTTCCGGCGCCATCGAAGGCTCGCGCAGTGGGACGCGGTCGAGGTCGACGTCCATGCCCGTACCGGCCTTGGCTGCGGTCTCGGAGACGGCACACGAGAGCCCGGCGCCGCCGAGGTCCTGCACGCCGATGACCAGCTCGCGCTCGTAGAGCTCGAGGACGCACTCGGTGACGATCTTTTCGGTGAACGGATCACCGACCTGCACCGACGGCCGGCGTGCGGGCGCTCCGGTCTCGTCGAAAGTGGCGCTGGCGAGGACCGAGACCCCGCCGATGCCGTCGCGTCCGGTCTTGGCGCCGAGCAGGACGACGGCGTTGCCCGTTCCGGTGGCCGCGCTCGTCTGCAGCCGCGCGGCGGGCAGCACGCCGATGCACAGGGCGTTCACGAGCGGGTTTCCGGCGTAGGACGGATCGAAGCCGACCTCACCGCCGATGTTGGGCAGGCCCATGCAATTGCCGTAGCCGCCGACGCCCGCGACGATGCCCGGCATCACGCGGGCGGTGTCCTCCGCATCGGCGTCACCGAAGCGCAGGCTGTCCATGACGGCAATGGGACGTGCGCCCATGGCGAGGATGTCGCGGATGATCCCGCCGACTCCTGTGGCCGCGCCCTGGTAGGGCTCGACGTAGCTCGGGTGGTTGTGCGACTCGACCTTGAAGGTCACGGCCAGGCCGCCGCCGACGTCGACCACGCCCGCGTTCTCGCCGATGCCCGCCAGCAGCCGCTCACCGCCGGGAAGGTCACCGAACTGCTTGAGGTGGATCCGGCTGGACTTGTAGGAGCAGTGCTCGCTCCACATCACCGAATACATGGCGAGCTCGGGGCCACTCGGCTCGCGTCCGAGCGTGGAGACGATGCGCCCGTACTCGTCGTCGGTGAGCCCGAGCTCCCGGTGCAGGCCTGCGGGGGGATGGACCAGCTCGGTCATCGCGGCGAACCCGCGGCGGAAACGGCCGTCTCGGGCAGGCCCGACAGCAGCGAGGTGAACATGCCGAGGCCGTCCTCTCCCGGACCGGTGAGGGTCTCGACGGCGTGCTCCGGGTGGGGCATCAGGCCGACCACCCGGCCATCGGCGGAGCAGACGCCCGCGATGTCGGCGAGCGAGCCGTTCGGATTGCCGCCGAGGTAGCGCATGACGACCCGGTCCTCGGCCTCGAGCTGCGTGATGGTGGCGGGGTCAGCCACGTACCGGCCATCACCGTGCTTGACCGGGATGACGAGGGTCGCACCCCGGGCGTAGCTCCTGGTCCAGTACGTGCCGGCGGTCTCGACCCGCAGCTGCTGATCCCGGCAGACGAAGCGCAGCCCGGCGTTACGCGTGAGGGCGCCCGGCAGGAGGCCGGCCTCGCACAGCACCTGGAAGCCGTTGCAGATCCCCAGCACGGGCAGACCGTCATGCGCGGCCTCGATCAGGGTCGCGACCATCGGGCTGAAGCGGGCGATAGCGCCTGCCCGGAGATAGTCGCCGTAGGAGAAACCGCCGGGGAGCACGACGGCGTCGACCCCGTCGAGATCGCGGTCGGCGTGCCAAAGCGGCACCGGGGTCGCGCCGGCAAGGGTGACGGCGCGCAACGCATCACGGTCATCCAGCGAGCCCGGGAAGGTCACGACACCGATCCGCGTGGAGGACGGGGTGGCCACGCCTCGACAGTAGTGGAGCGCCGAGCCGTTTGACCGCCTCGACAGCCGCCCTGGATTACGCCGTTGGCGAGGGCGGGGTCTCGACGACCGGCGTCACCGCGAGCGGGCGCATCTGCTGGATCGGCGAGTTCGGCAGGAAACGAAGCCGCTTCTCCAGGACCACCGAAGAGCCGTCACCTGTTCGCGATTCGAAATGCACCCGGTCCATCAGCGCGCGCATGAGCGCCACACCGCGCCCGCTCTCCGCGTCCTCGTCGGGCTGTCCAGCCGCCGCGTCATCGAATCCGCTGCCTTGGTCGATGATTTCGAGGAAGGCCCGTTCCTGGTCGAACCCGGCCCGAACCTCATAGGCGTCGCCGACTTTGGCGTGGCGCAGCACGTTGGCGCAGGCTTCGGAGAGCGCGATCTCGACGTCGGAAATGGTGTCGGGCTCCACTCCCACCACCCGCAGCGCCTGGGCGATCAGACGTCGCGTCACCGGTACGGAGGCCTCGTCGCGCGGGAGGGCGAGGTGGAAGGAAACTTGCACCCAGGGTTACTACCCCCCGAGATGCACCGTGTAGTCCTCGATCACCGGGTTGGATAACAAACCGTCGGCGATGCGATGGATCTGGTCCATATCAGGCTCGCCCTCGAGGTCGAGTTCGAAGCGCTTGCCCTGACGCACCGAGCGCACGCCCGTCACTCCGAGTCGGGGGAGTGCGGCAAGCACCGCGCCACCCTGCGGATCCAGGATTTCCGGCTTCAGCATGACTTCGACGACGACCTTCACGTGAGCTCCACGTGCTGATCGTAGGGCGAAAGAAGGGGCGGAGAGCGATTGGTAAGGGTCGTTTGCGAGGGTTTTGGCGAGTAACCGTTATCGAACTGGTAACACTGTCGACATCAGTTCGGGGGAGAGAGCGGTGGCGGCGGTGCGATCGGCAGCTAGCGGCACGACAGCGACGAAGCAGCCTGACCCGCGCTCGAGCGAGTTGGGCCGGCTGCTGGAAGCTCGGGTGGGCGCCGGCGCGGGCGAGGTGCTGGCCCGGGCACGCGCGTCGATCGTGCTCGAGACCGGCGCTCACGAGTGCTGGACCGTGGCGGTCAATGTGGGCCGGGTCAGCGTCCGCGAGGGTCGTCCGCGCCGCAAGGTCGACACCGTCATCCGGGCGTCGCTGCCGGTGCTGGTCGACGTTGTCGGCGGTGCGCGCGCCGGCGTCGAGGCCTTCCTGGCCGGGGAGCTGACGATCCGCGGCAACATGGCGCTTGCCCTCGCGCTTGACGGTGTCTTCACGGACGAGCCGCGTCCGGCTCGCCATCCCCGCTCGCGCATGGTGCTGGCCAACGGCATTCGCACGTCCTACCTGGAAGCCGGGCCCGTCGACGCACCGCCGATCGTGCTGGTGCACGGGCTGGGCGCGACGAACGCGTCGATGCTGACGCTGCTCTGGGAGCTGGCCGCCGACTATCACGTCCTGTCCCCGGATCTGCCGGGCCACGGGGCCACCGAGGCCGTGTCGGACACCTACGACGCCGAGTTCCTGGCCCGCTGGCTGCTGGCCTTTCTCGACGCGACGCACCTCGAGCAGCCCTTCGTGATCGGCAACAGTCTCGGTGGCCGCACGGCGCTGGAGGCGGCGCTGCTGGCGCCGCAGCGGATGCGCGGTCTCGTGCTGCTGACGCCGGCCATGGCCTTTCGCAAGCTGCGCCAGTTCATTCCGGTGGCGAACGTGCTGCGCCCCGAGCTCGCCCGGCTTCCGCTGCGGTTCTCACGCACGATGGCCGTGCTGGGGCTGAAGGCGATGTTCGCGGTTCCGCGGCGCGTGCCGAACACGTGGTTCGTGGCGGCCGCCGACGAGTTCGTACGCGTGATGCGCATGCCGGCACACCGCATCGCGTTCTTCTGCGCGCTCCGGCAGGTGTACCTGGACGAAGCCTTCGGCGAACGCGGCTTCTGGAGCCGCCTGCCCTCGCTGGCACCGCCGGCGCTTTTCATCTGGGGTGACACGGATCGGCTCGTGCCGCCGGGCTTCGCCCGTCACGTCGAAAGTGCCGTGCCTGCAGCGCGTTCGGTGGTGCTGGAGTCCTGTGGCCACGTACCGCACTTCGAGCATCCGGAGCGCACTTGCGCGCTGGTACGCGAGTTCCTCACGGCTGTCCAGGCGCCGGCGAAACTGCCGGCGAATGCTCGTCATTCCACTACCCGAGCGCGGTCGAAACGGTCCGTCGCGTGAGCGCGCTGGCGGACCTTCGCGCGCTCGGTCGTCACGCCGGCTCGTGGGGTGCCCGCCAGCTCAAATCGCGGGTGCCGCCGCCGGATATGGATGAGCGCGACCCCGACTACATCCGCGATCAGTTGCCCGGCCTGTGGTTGCTGGCGAGCGTCTACTTCCGGGCGCAGGTGCGCCACCTCGAGCGGATCCCGGCGACGGGTCCGGTCCTTCTCGTGGGCAACCATTCGGGCGGCAACATGACCCCCGACACGCTCGTCTTCACCCTTGCGTTCTCGGCCTATTTCGGGGTTGAGCGCCGGTTCCATCAGCTGGCCCACAACCTGGTGCTGCTCGCTCCTGGTCTGGGCGTGCTGCGCAAGTTCGGGACGATCGCGGCGAGTCCGACGAACGCCCACGAGGTGCTCTCGTCCGGGGCGGTGCTGCTCGTCTACCCCGGCGGCGACTACGAGGTGCACCGGCCGACTTCCGAACGTTTCAAGGTGGATTTCGCGGGTCGCAAGGGTTTCCTGCAACTGGCGTTGGACGAGAACGTGCCCCTCGTGCCGATCGTCAGCGTCGGCGGGCAGGAGACCGCGCTGTTCCTCTCGCGCGGCGAGGGATTGGCGAAGTTCCTGCGGCTGGACCGGCTCGCTCGGCTGAAGGTCCTGCCGATCTCGCTGGCGCTGCCGTGGGGGATCAACGTCGGCGACTTCCTCGGGCACCTTCCGCTGCCGGCCAAGATCACCATCGACGTGCTCGACCCGATCGATCTGCGCGCCGAATACGGCGAGAACCCCGACCTGGACGAGGCTTACGACGACGTGGTCGGGCGGATGCAGGAGGCGCTGGACGAGCTGGCGGCGCAGCGGCGGCTACCGGTGATCGGCTGATGCGCGTCGAGCAGAAGCTCGTCATCGAGGTCCCCCGGGCGACCATCTGGGAGGTCATCTCAGACGGAAAGCGCTACCAGGACTTCATGGCCGACGCCGAACTCTGGGACGTCGTCGGGGATCAGGCGAGCGGCATCGGGGCGCGCTGGGCGGTTCGGCTGCGCGTCGGTTCGGCGCCGGTCGGGGGTCTGGTCGAGGTCACCGAGTTCGACGAGCCGAGCAACCTGGCGTTCAACGCCATCACGGGTGTGGCGCTGCGTGGGCGCTGGCGACTGCGCGAGCGCCGGCCCGGGCTGACCGAGGTGGAATTTCGGCTGAGCTACCAGTCGCCGGGCGGCTTGCTGGGGTTGATCGCCGACCAGGTGTCCGGTCCGCTGGTGGGACGGATCCTCAAGCGGAGCCTGCGGAATTTGCGGGATCTGCTCGAGGGGCCTGGGGTTCGCGGCTGATCGCGAGGTTCGAAGATTTCACCCGTTTGGCCCTCAGCGCTCCGGCCGGGTATGGGAGTTAACCCTCTGAGACGGCGCTTGCGAGGCACCCTCGACTCGGAGGACGACATGCACGACATCGCCACGGCGGAGTTGGACCAGGACTTCGTCGTCGAGGTACTGCTCGACCGCCCACCGGTCGTTTCTGCGGTTCACCTGCGCTGGCGGGACGGCACGGAAACGTATGAGGTGGTCATCGCCAACGACGCACCCGAGAGCGCGCTCGCCGAGGCTCAGGCGCAGATCCCGCACGACGTGATGCTCCTGGACTCGACGCAGGACGTGAAGCATTCGCCGCTGGGAGTCATCGCCTCGATACGGACCTACGGAACTCTGTAGGCCGCCCGCGCCGCGATTGCGGCGTGAGGCCTGGTGTCGCCGTCACGGGGGCGCTCGAGGCGTTCGACCTCGACGAAGCCGGCGCGGGTCAGTCGCCGGGCGTACTCATCGACGGGCCACCTGTAGGCCGTGAACACCTTGTGATCGAACGCGGAAATCTCGTCGCCGACGAAGAAGCCGACGACGAGGCGGGCATCCGGTGCGGTCGCCGATCGCAAGTCGGCGAGGACGGCGTCGACCCGATCCGGCGGCAGGTGGATGAGCGAGTACCAGGCCAGGATTCCCGAAAACCCAAGCGCGGGCGCGTCCAGAGTGGCGAGCGAACCGAGCTCGAAAGGTGTTTCTGGATAAGCACTTTTGGCATGGCTGATGAACTCCGGCACCGGGTCGATCCCCGTCACCTGCACACCCAGGCTCTGCAGGTACGCGGTCAGGTGACCGGGCCCGCAGCCGACGTCGACAACCGGACCGGCAACAGCGCCCAGGTGTCGTCGGATCAGGGCCAGATCGTCCGCCGCGACGCTCTCGAGGGAACCGAACAGCGCGATGTACCGCTCAGCCAGAGCCGCATAAGCCTTCTCGACGGTCTGCACGCCGGAGCTCAGGGTGAGACGACGAGCCCCGCCGAGCGGCATCCCTCGACAAGCCTGTCGAGCCCGAAGGCATCCACCGGACCGAGAGCGCCGACCGACTCGACCCGGCCATGCGCCAGCTCCGACGCGGCCCAGGCCATCAGGTCGGCGGTGAGGCCATACGCGTCGGGTCCTTCCACCCGGACAGACGTCAGCTGCTTGCCGGCCGCGTCCGAGGCGACCGCGATGGCGACCGAGCGCTGCTTGCGGCGCGAGGCCTCATCCGGACCGACGCCGGTGACGGCGGCGGCCTTGTCGGCGCGCCGGGCCATGGCTCGGCGCAGTGGTGGAAGCTGCAGCACGCCCATCGCATACGTCATCGCCGGCACCGCGTAGGACGCCTTGCCGAACCAGCCGAGATAGTTCGTGACCTCGGTCAGCTGCGGGAAGGTGCGTGGCAGCGCAAGGGATTCGGTGCTGCCGAGAAGTACCGCGGGCCGGCGCACACCGCGGTCGGAGAACGAGCGGACCTTGCGCCCGGAGGGAAGCAGCACGAGCCGGCCGTGGTGGAGCAGGTGCGACGGATCGGTCATCCCGCCCGCCGTGGTCGCCGCAGTGCCGCTGGACATCTTCGCCGGGCCGTCCAGAAAATATCCGGTGGCGACGCGAGTGGCGGCAGAGCCGGCTTGGCGAAGTGCGAGCGCGGCCGCCAGATTGCCGGGGACGAAGTCGTAGCCGAAGGCTGTCAGCAGCGCGCTTCCGCTCGCAGCTGCTCGCGGCCCGGCGTCAGCGAAGACCGAACGCACGAAGCCGGCCTCGCCCGTCGAGTCGACGTAGTGGGCACCAGCGGCGATGGCGGCATCGAGGGCCGCTTGCCCGTAGCGCGCGAACGGGCCGACCGTCGTCGCGAGCACATCCCCGGCCGCGACGAGCGCGCGTACCGAATCGGGATCGGAGCTGTCGGCGCGGGCCGTCTCCAGCCCACCCAGCTCCGACGCCAAAGCCTCGAGCTTCGACGCCGTTCGACCCGCCAGCACCGGGCGAAGCCCTTGCGATACCAGCGATTTCGCGAGCAAGCGCCCCGTGTAGCCGCTGGCGCCGAGAACGACGATGCGGCTCGTCACGCTCAGACGCTCCGCAGGTAGTCGTCGAACGATGATCCGGTCAGCCGCTCGTACGCCTCGACGTAGCGCGAACGCGTCGCGTCGACGACGCTTTCGGGCAGCTCGACGGCATCGCCGCGGTGGCCCGATTCGATGAGCCAGTCGCGTACGTACTGCTTGTCGTAGGAGGGCTGAGCCTGGCCCGGCGCCCAGGCGTCGGCCGGCCAGAAGCGCGAGGAGTCGGGCGTGAGCACCTCGTCGGCCAGCCGCAGGATGCCGTCGCGGTCGCGTCCGAACTCGAACTTCGTGTCGGCCAGCAGCACGCCCCGCTCGGTCGCGATTCCGGACGCGCGCCGAAAGATCCCGAGCGTCAGCCGTTCGAGCTCCGCTGCCTGGTCGGCACCGAGCTGCTGGACCACGTCGTCGCGGGTGATGTTGGCGTCGTGCTCGCCGATCGGCGCCTTCGTGCTCGGCGTGTAGATGGGCTCGGGGAGGCGGCTGCCGTCGACCAGCCCGGCCGGGAGCTCGTGCCCGGAGACCATGCCGGTCGCCTGGTAGTCCTTGTAGCCGCTGCCGGTCAGGTAACCGCGAGCGACGCACTCCACCGGGAACATCGAAAGCCGCCGGCAGAGCATCGAGCGCCCGCGCAGCTGATCGGCGTAGGGCGCCAGCTCCGGCGGGTACTCGTCCACCTTCGCCGTCAGCAGATGGCTCGGCACCAGATCCGCGAGCTGGTCGAACCACCACAGCGAGAGCGCGTTGAGTACGGCTCCCTTGTCGGGGATCTCCGTCGGCATGATCACGTCGAACGCGCTGATGCGGTCACTGGCCACCAGCAGGAGCGCAGGCTCCCCGGTGGCCGTGTCGACAGCGAAGAGTTCGCGGACCTTTCCGGATCCGAGGTGGGTGAGACCGGCAAACGAAGACGCGGCAAGAGGCACCGGACGACCCTAACGAAATGCGGGCCGGCTTTGCAGACCCGTGCCTCAGCCCTGCGCTCCTCCGGTGATGGCCCACGAGGTGAGTGCGAGTCCCGGGGTGTGCACGGGCGCCGGATCGGACTCGGTCAGGACGCTCTCGCCGTCGATCCCGATGACGTGACCGGGGGCCAGGGCTTCGGCGTAGGCCTGGGTGAAGCGCACGTTGCGCACCGGACGGGCGATGACCCCGTCCTCGATCAGGAAGATGCCGTTGCGGGTCAGGCCGGTGACGACGAGGCGCCGCGGGTCGAGCAGGCGGGTGTACCAGAAGTCGGTGATGAGCAGCGCCTGCCGCAGCCCGGCGTACAGCTCGTCCGGCGCCTCGCTGCCCGGGCGCAACAGCAGCGCGGGTGCGGTGGCCGAGGTCAGGTAGCGGTGCTGTAGCGACCCGCCGTTGGAGTGGACCCCGTCGATGGTGGCCGCGTCGCGCCGGTCGCTGGCCAGCTCGCCCGTCACCCCGTCGGCGATCATGGAATACGCGGTCCGCGGGGTTCCCTGGGCGTCGAACCCGAGCGTCGGCATGCGCTCGTCGAACGGGTCGCAGCGCAGCGTGATCAACTCGTCGAACTGCTGCTCACCGGGACGGGCGAAGCTGCGCCCCTCCGAGTGCGCGCGGGCTGACAGGCCGGTGGCGAGCCAGGACAGGACATCGACGACCGCGCCCGGGCGCAGCACGACCACGTACTCGCCCGGGGAGACGTCGACCGGACTCTCGGCGGCAGCCCGCGCCAGCCGTGCCGCATGCAAACCGGCGGCCGACGCGTCGAGATCGTGCAACCGGGTCGAGCTGGCACGGCCGCTGCCGTCGGCGGGCGCGGGTTCGCCGCCGGGCTGGCGGGCGATGCCGTCGATGGTGGCCGCGGTGACGCTTCCTGCCGCTTGCTGCCGGTCGGTGTTGGCGAACGCCGTCGCGGTACCCCGGGTGGAGCAGAAGCCGGCGGTCTCCAACCCGCCTCCCGCCTCCACGAAGGCGGCGACGAGGGCGGCGCGTTCCGCGGCGGTCGCGTCAGCGGTGGCGCGGTCGGCGTGGCTCGAACCGGCGACCGGCGCGGGCGGCGCGAGCCCCGGCCAGTGCGGATCGACCGGTCGCAGCCGGGCGGCGGTCAACGCGGCCGTCGCCAGCCGGCGCAGCCCGTCCGCGCCGGGCCAGCCCTCGGCGCTTCCCGAGACATCGGCCGTACGCCCGTCGAGAGTGATCGAGAGGGTCAGCTGCCGGACGTCCTCGGTGACGCTCTGGTGGATCGACGATTGCGCGAAGCGGGCCAGCGCTGCCGTTCCGACCTCCGCCGTCACCGCGATGTGGGCACCCGGGCCCGCGACGTCCGCCGCCACGTCCAGCGCCTGCTGCGCGTAGGACCGGGCGGCGTCCTCTTCCGCGCCGAGTGCGGTCGGCGCCCGCGAATCAGCCACGCACGCCCACCCTGACTGCGCGGAAACGTCCGGGCACGGCCGGATGGCCGGTGTGGCCGATCTGCAACGGCTGGCCCTTGCCGCAGTTGGGCGTGCCCCAGACGACGAGCTCGTCAGGCCCGGCGAGCGCGTCCAGCGACGACCAGAAGGCCGGTCCGATCCCGGTGTACGTGGGGTTGCGCAGCATCCGCCCGCGCTTGCCGTTCTTGATCTCGTAGCCGACCTCGCAGCCGAACTGGAAGTTCAGCCGGCGGTCATCGATCGACCAGGACCGGTTGTTCTCCATGTAGATGCCGTCGGCGGTGTCGGCGATGATCTCCTCGAGCGACGACGTGCCGGGCAGCAGCCCCACATTGGTCATCCGCACCATCGGCATCCGCGACCAGCCGTCCGCCCGCACCGCCGCGCCGCTTCGCGAAAGTCCCGCCCGCGCAGCGGAATCGCGGCCGGAGAGCACCCCGACCCAGATGCCCTCACGCACGATGTCGACCGGGCGCGCGGGCGTGCCCTCGTCGTCGTAGCCGAACGAGCCGAGCCCGCCGGGCAGGGTCGCGTCAGCCGTGATCGTCATCAGATCGCTGCCGTAGCGCAGCGAACCGAGCTGAGCTAGATCCAGCCAGGAGGTGCCGGCGAAGGCGGCTTCCCAGCCGAGGATGCGGTCCAGTTCCACGGCGTGGCCGACGGATTCGTGGATCTGCAACGCCATCTGCTCGCTGCCGAGAATCAGGTCGGTCGTCTCGGAGGGGCACTCAGGAGCCGTCAGCAGTGCCTGCGCCTCGGAGGCGATGCGCTCGGCGTTGCCTTCCAGGTCGAAGGAGCGGATCAGCTCGTAGCCGCGGGTGCCGTAGTGGCCGAACGCGCTCGGGTGGCTGCGGCGCTGGGTCTCCCGCTCGCCGATCGCCGTAGCGCTCATGCCGGCCCCGCACTTGCGCACGCGCTGATGGATCCTCGCGCCCTCGCTGGACACCAGCCACGTCTCGACGTCCCAGATCGCCATCCCGGCCGTCGCGATATCGGCCCCGGCGGCCTTCATCGCGGCCGTCGCGTTGGTCAGCAGGGTGGCCTTCTCATCGAGCGGGACCGCCATCGGGTCCTCGTCGTAGCCGTTCTCCCACTCCCCGACAAGGGCCGGCTCGGGAAGCAGCACCGCTTCCGGACCGGGAACGCTCGACGCCGCGCGCGCCGCACCGGCAGCCTGCTCGCCCGCGCGGCGCACGTCACCGGCGGTCAGTGATGGTGTCGACGCGTGCCCCCAGCCGGCTCCGATCAGCGCGCGGACCCCGAGGCCCGCGCTCTCGCCCTGGCTCAGGTCTTCGAGCACGCCGTCCTGGGCCCGCAGCCGCTGGTCGCGGCTGACCACGACGCGCGCGTCAGCGAAGCGCGCTCCTGCGGCGAGGGCGGCTTCGACGGCGGCCTGGGCGAGATCGAACATCAGACGGTCTGGGGATCCGTGGTGGTCGGTTAGATCGGACGGACGACGTCGACGCCGTTGTCATCGACCCAGCGCACCGCCGATCCGTCAGCGACCCCGACCGCCGACAGCTTGGCGACGAGCTCGTCGGCCACGGACTCGACCTCCTCGCGGCGGTAGGCCCGCACGGTCACGCTGCAGCCCTCGGCCGCGATGACCTCGGCCCGGGTGCGCAACTCGTCCTCGAGGTGACCGCGCAGGGCGGGTCCGTCGAGGGAACTGCCACTGGGCAACGTGATGGTCAGCTCGACCGGATCTTCATGCTCCACCGCGGCAGCCTCTCATGAGAGTGCGGCGAGGCGCTCGAAGACGCCGCCCAGCCGGTCGACGTAACGCTCGGGGCGGCACACGTCATCGAGCGCCGCCTCGTCGAGCTTCAGCCCGCGTTCGGACGCGTGCTCGCGCAGGGTCTCGCGGAACGGGACGCCACTGGCCCAGGTCTGCATCGCCGCCGCCTGCACGACGGCGTACGCATCCTCCCGGGATTGCCCGCTCTCCACGAGGGCGAGCAGCACGGCAGACGTGTAGATCAGGCCGCCGGTCGACTCGAGGTTGGCGCGCATCCGCTCGGCATCCACGACGAGTCCTGACGCGAGCCGGGTGGTCAGGTGCAGCAGGTAATCGGTGCCCGCCGCGGCGTCAGGCAAGGCGATGCGCTCGGTCGAGCTGTGGGAGATGTCGCGCTCGTGCCAGAGCGGGACGCCCTCGAGCACCGGCACGTACTGCGCCCGCACGATCCGCGCCAGCCCGGCGATCCGCTCGCTCATGATCGGGTTCTTCTTGTGCGGCATGGCCGACGAGCCCTTTTGGCCACTGCCGAAGGGCTCCGACAGTTCGCGTACTTCGGTGCGTTGCCCGTGCCGGACTTCCAGCGCCAGCGCCTCGCACATGGTGGCGATCCCGGCCAGCGCAGCCACCCAGTCGGCGATCCCGTCGCGCAGCACCACCTGGGTGGCGACGGGCGCCGGGTGCAGCCCGAGGGCCGCGGCCACCTGCGTCTCCACGCTGGGGTCGATGTTCGAGTACGTGCCGACGGCGCCGCTGATCTTGCAGACGGCGACCGCGTCACGAGCCTGGCGCAGCCGGTCGCGGCAGCGGGCCATGCCGAACGCGAGGTCGGCGACGCGATGGCCGAAGGTGTCGGGCTCGGCGTGGATCCCGTGCGTGCGCCCGACCCGCAGCGTCGCCCGGTGCTCGAGGCCGAGATCGCGGAGCACACCCACGAGCCCGTCGGCCCGTTCGAGCAGGAGGTCGGTGGATTCGACCAGTTGCAGCGCGAGAGCGGTGTCGAGCAGGTCGGACGAGGTCATCCCGAAGTGCACGTACGCGGCGGCCTCGCGCGGGGTCGTCTGATCGGCCCAGGCCGAGAGGAAGGCGATCACGTCGTGCTGGGTGACGGCCTCGATCTCGGCGACGGCCTCGGGGGTCGGAGCGGGTGCCGCGCGCACCGGTTCGACGGCGCTGGCGGGCACGACGCCGGCTGCCGCGTGAGCCTCGAGTACGAGCACCTCGACCCGGCACCAAAGCTCGTACTTGTGGGCTTCGGACCAGACCCGCCCCATGGCGGGAAGGGTGTAGCGCTCGATCACCGGGCGAGCCCTGCCTCGGCGGCCTGCTCGAAGGACTCCTTGAACTCCTCGAGCTTGGTGCGCAGCGCGGCCTCGTGGCCGGCGATGATCTGGACGGCGAGGACGGCGGCGTTCGTGGCGTTGTCGAGGCCGACGCAGGCGACCGGCACGCCGGGCGGCATCTGCGAGATGGCGAGCAGCGCGTCCAGCCCGTCGAGCGCTCCGCCGCGGATCGGGACGCCGATCACCGGCAGGCTGCTGTGGGCGGCGATGACCCCGGGAAGCGCGGCGGACAGGCCGGCCCCGGCGATGACCACCTCGATCCCGCGCGGGGCGAGGCCGGAGATCCACTCGACGAGGGTCCGCGGCGCGCGGTGAGCGGAGATCGAGACCTCCTCATAGCCCACGCCGAACCGGTCGAGCATCGCCCCGGCCTTGCTCATCACGTTCGCATCGCTCGGTGAGCCGTAAATGATCGCGACTCTTAGGTCGGCGGGGACGGCGGGGACAGCCACGTGCGAACTCCTCCTCGGTGGTGCCCGTCAGCCGGCTGCGGGTGCAGCGGCCGCGCGGGCGGCGTTGAGCGCGATATCCGTGCGGACGTGCTGGCCGCCCTCGATCCGGATGTGACGGACGGCCTCGTACGCGCATTCTCGCGCAGTCGCCAGGTCACTACCCAGTCCGGTGACCGTGAGCACCCTGCCGCCCGACGTGACGAGGTGTCCGTTGGCCTGCCGGCGGGTCCCGGCGTGCTGGACACTTGCGCCGGGAACGGCCGCGGCCGCGTCGAGTCCGCTGATCTCCCCGCCCAGTACGGGGGCGTCGGGATAGCCGGGAGCGGCGACGACGACCGTCACCGCCGAGTCGGTGCTCCAGGTCGGCCGGCCGCCGCTCAGCAGCTCGCTGATCGGGCTCGTCAGCCGGGCCAGGACGGCTTGGGTCTCCGGGTCGCCGAAGCGCGTATTGAATTCGACGACCTTGGGACCGCGTGAGGTGAGCGCCAAGCCGATGTAGAGCAGGCCGCTGAACGGGGTGCCGCGGCGGGCCATCTCGGCCACCGTGGGCGCGGCGACGCGCTCCACGATCTCTTCGCTCAGCCCCGCCGGTGTCCAGGGCAGCGGCGAGTACGCACCCATGCCGCCCGTGTTGGGTCCGGCGTCGCCGTCCAGCGCCCGTTTGAAGTCTTGCGCCGGCGAGAGCGGGACGACCGTGCCGCCCGGACCGATGACGCAGAACAGCGACACCTCC
>DATAZK010000029.1:0-1954 GCA_036272075.1 Frankiaceae bacterium | reverse complement strand
TCGTGGTGCTCGCGATCGGCTTCAGCCCGACCCGCGCCCTGGTCCTCAGCCAGGTCTTCCTGTCCTTCGGCATCCCCTTCGCGCTGATCCCCCTGGTGATCTTCACCGCCAAGCGCAGCATCATGGGCCCGCTGGTCAACCACCGCACCACCACGATCGCCGCCGTCGCCGTCTCCGCCGTCATCGTCGGCCTGAACGTCTACCTGCTGACAACCGCCTGACCGGATGCGGCCGCCGTCGCCGAGTCAGGCCCAGGCTGTCGCCGGCTTCCCCGTCCCCGCCCCAAGCCGGGCCAATTCCGTCCCCCGCCTGTCTCAGCCGTCCCACCAGTGCCGGCACCAAAAGATTGGGTGTCCTTATCGCCCGTATTGGGTCGTAACGACACCCAATAACGTCGGCGGGCCGCCGCGGGGCCGGTCTGAAACTCGACTATTCCGATCGGATGCATCTACAATTTCCTTTGTGCGAGTGTCCGCGCGGGCCGACTACGCGCTGCGCGCCGTGATCGAACTGGCCGCCGCGCCCGGCCGCCACGTCCCCGGCGAGGAGCTCGCCCAGGCGCAGCGTATCCCCGGCCGCTTCCTTGAGACCATCTTGACCCACTTGCGGCGCGGCAACATCGTGCGCAGCGAGCGCGGTCCCGACGGCGGCTTCTGGCTCGCCAGGCCCGCGGCCGAGATTTCCCTGGCCGAAGTGATCCGTGCCATCGACGGTCAGATCCTTGACCAGGACGGCGAGCGCGCCGGTACCGCGACCTACCCAGGCCCGGCCGAGCCGCTCCTGCGGGTATGGATCGCCCTGCGCGCCTTCGGCCCCTCCGTCCTGGAGACCCTCACCCTCGCCGACATCGTCTCCGGCGAGCTCTGGTTACCTGGCGGTCGTCGTCGCCCAAGCGGAGCACCATAGCGCCGTGTCATAGGCGATAATCTTCCGTCTCCGTCGCGTTGCCGATAATGCGCAACACAATGCCATTTGAGCGTGCGCAAGCCCATTTGATTAATCTTGGCCGAAATGTCGTAGGCAGTCATTATGCTCAAGGCGCCCAACGTTCTAAACCGAGTAAGGAGCACCGGACGATGGACGCTAAAACACTTGGAGCGCGCATCGAGCAACGAGCGCTCCTCCGCGACGAACCTGTCCCGGTAGAGGCAACGGTTGTTGTCAGGGGTGGGAGTGATACGCGTGCCAAACTTCAACGCCACGTCGAACGCACTGCGAGAGCGTGGTCGCTGGACGGGCGCCCTCTGCTCGGTATCTGGGTGTTCGCCGTTCTCGATATGCCGCTTGAGGAGCTATTGCGGCTACGCTTTGCCAATTTTCGTTATGTCTACCTTCCAAGCGTTTCCGGACTAGCCAAGTCCGGATTCCAGCTGCTGCCGACTGGTCGCCGACCGCATTTCACCGTCCGGCTGCACCGAGCGACCGATGACGAGGTGGATCGTTTGCTCACCGCCCTCGGTGACGTCCAGCCCAATCCCGAGTACGCTGTGAACAGGGACCTGACATGAAGAGCGCCGAAATGTACCGCGTGGACATCACCGCGGACCTCAACGACGAAGACCACACCGGCTACGTCTGGACATTCCTTGACGAAGCACGAGACCGTGGTCAAATCAGGCCTGGCGCCATAGTGACAGCCGGCGATGAAGATACGGCCGCCGTCTGTCAGGTTGTCGATCTGGTTCCAGCCGGGGACGGCACCATCGTCCACCTCAAGCCCCTGCCAGGACTCGTCGAGGACTACCAGGCGCTCGTCGAGAGATCGATGGCCAGCTAACCGCGGCCGTTGTCGGGGGCAAGACCACACCCGCCCGTCGCACTCGTCACATCAGGCGCGACGAGAAAAGACTGGGTGTAGTTGGGTTACGACAAGCCCGACAGCTTCCGCCGGGCCCGCCCGCGACGAAAGCGGTGCGCTGCGCGCGGATCTCCGCGAACGTGCGGTCGCCGGCCA
>DATAZK010000028.1:0-63163 GCA_036272075.1 Frankiaceae bacterium | reverse complement strand
AAACACGTGATTCTGCTGGGAACTGCTCATCCTGCTCGGCCATGGCCTCCACCTCGATGGACAGATCATCACGGGAGCGGCGCAACAGCCGCCGACCGGTGGCGCGCTCGCTACGGCCCGCCGATACAGAGCTTTTGTCAGCCGGGCCGTCGGCAACAGCGGTGGTGCCGACAGTGCCGCGGTGCCAATGCAGATCGCCGCGGCGTACCCAGGTGGGTATGAGCACGAAGACCCAGACAGCCACGATGCCGCACCAGATGACTGCGCTCATCGTCCCTCCGGGCGGCTAGCGTGCGCTAGGGTCCGTCAGCTGACGGAGCCTGCCTCAAAAGCTAAGTCGCAGGTGGCGATATCAGTCGCACGCTGGACGGCGTGTCGCGATCAAGACTGTTGCTGGCGCACCCTGTGCCACCTGCGCAACATGCCCTCCGGGACGTCCTCCGTCGTGACGGCGTAGCCGATGTGGTCGCGATACGCGCCGTCAATCGCGAGATACCGCCGATGCAAACCTTCGTCGCGGAAGCCGAGCTTCTCCACAACCCTTTTGCTCGCAACGTTTTCAGGCCTGATGTTGGCTTCGATGCGATGCAGCCGGGCCGGGCCGAAGCAGTGGTCGACGACGAGCGCGAGAGCCGTCGGCATCACCCCGCGTCCGGCCACGGCCTGGTCGACCCAGTAGCCCACGTAGGCACTGTTGAAGGCGCCGCGCACCACGTTGCCCACGGTCAACTGCCCGCAGAACCGATTTTCGTACGTGATGGCAAAGGGCAACGCGCTCCCGTCGCGCGCCTGCTTGCGAAGGCTGCGCAACATGGCCGTGTAGATGCCGATGGACTGGCGGTCATTCCAGGAAAGACGCGGGTTGTCGAACCCCGGAGGCGTCGCTTCCCATCGCACCAGCCATTCCTCATTACGCGTGCGGACCTCGACCCAGGACGCACCGTCACGCAGCCGGAGCGGGCGCACGCCCACCGGCCCGTCGGCGAGTCTGGCCGGCCAGCCCGAAGCGCTCAGCCGTGGTCACCCCCGCCGCGCACTTGCGCAATCGCGTGTCCGATCACCGGAGCCAGCACCGCGACCCCGTCTCGAACACCACCGGTGGAACCGGGCAGGTTCACGATGACACTGCCTCCCGCGATCCCGGCGACGGCGCGCGAAAGGATCGAGGTCGGCACCCGTTCACGATCGGCTGCCCGCAGCATTTCCACCAGCCCAGGCGCTTCCCGCGTGATGACGCGACGGGTGGCCTCGGGGGTGACGTCACGCGGGGAAAACCCGGTGCCGCCGGTCGTGACGACGAGATCGATCCCCGCGGCTACCGCTTCGCGTAAAGCATTGGCGACGACGTCAGCCTCGTCAGGGACGACCGTCACGCCATCGACGAGAAATCCGATGTCCGCGAGCAACCCGGCAAGCAGGGGGCCCGACGCGTCAGCCCGCACTCCCCCGTGGGCGCGGTCGGAAATCGTGAGCACCCGCGCCAGCGCACCACTCGGCAGACCGGGCGTCACCCCGGCAACATGCGCCGCAGCTGTCGAGGAAGGCTCCGCGCGGTGATGCTCTGGAGGGTCGCCGCGTTCCCAATCCCCGGAGCGCCCGCCCGACTTGCTCAGCACGCGGACGTCCGTCAGCACGGCCCCTGGGTCCACGGCCTTCACCATGTCGTGCAGCGTCAGACCCGCCACCGCGACAGAGGTGAGCGCTTCCATCTCGACGCCGGTACGCCCGGTCGTCTTCACGCGAGCCCTGATTTCCACGGCGCCGTCGGACAGTTCCAGGTCCACCTCGACCCCGGAGATGGGCAGCGGATGACACAGCGGCACGAGGTCAGGCGTGCGCTTGGCAGCAAGGATTCCGGCGACTCGGGCGACCCCGAGCGCGTCGCCCTTGGGCACGCCGTCGCCGCGCAGAAGTTCAATCACCGCGGGCGAGACCAGCAAGCGACCGGCGGCCACGGCGACCCGGGCGGTGACCTCCTTGCCCCCGACGTCAACCATCCTCGCGGCACCACGCTCATCGACATGCGTGAGGCGGCCGGGGGTGCCCTCGGTCATCGGCCCCTGCGCTCCAGCAGAAGTGCGAGCACCGAACCTCCCGGCTCCACTCGGGTCTGATCCTCGGGGATCATCAACAAGGCGTTGCAGGCGGCCAGCGCGGCCATCTGGTGGGAACCCTGCCCGCCCGCCGACCGCGCCGTCAACCGCCCGCTCGGATGGCGCTCGACGATTCCCCGCAGGAACGAGCGCCGGCCTTCCGGCGACGTCAGCAATTCGCCGGCCTGAGCGGTGACCTGAGGTCGCAGCAGGACGTCGGCACCGAGCATGCGACGCAGCGCAGGACGCACGAACACCTCGAACGAGACCATGGCGCTTACCGGATTGCCCGGCAGCGTGAGGATCGGAATCTGCTCGGCGCCGAGGGTTCCGAAACCCTGCGGCATCCCGGGCTGCATCGCCACCTTGTCGAACGCCACGGTGCCCAGGCGGGTCAGCACTTCCTTGACGACGTCGTACGCGCCGACGCTGACCCCGCCCGTCGTCAGCAGGAGATCGGCTCGGATCAGGTGGTCTTCCAGCGTCTCCAGAAGCAGCGCTGGGTCATCGCGCACCAGCCCGACTCGATACGCGATCCCGCCCGCCTCACGGACCGCCGCCGCCAGCATGTGGCTGTTGGAATCGGGCAGCTGGCCCGGCCCGAGAGGATCGCCGACGTCGACCAGTTCGGTGCCCGTGGAGACGATGACGACGCGCGGCCGAGGCCGGCACATCGCCGATGCCTTCCCCGACGCGGCGAGCAGCCCGATCTGTGCCGCGCCGAGATAGGTGCCGGCGGGAAGCACGAGCGCGCCGGCGGCCAGGTCTTCACCGGCGCGACGGATGTGCTGACCCAGCCGCGGGGCTTGCGTGATGACGACCGACCGCGTGCCGCCGTCGGTCCATTCGAGTTGGACGATCGCGTCGGCGCCGGGCGGGATGGCCGCGCCGGTCATGATGCGCGCAGTGAACCCGGGCTGGATGCTGATGCCGGTATTGCTGCCCGCAGCGATGTCACCGACGACCGGAAGCGTGACGGGGCTCGCCTGGGTGGCCGACTCGACGTCGGCCAGCCGCACGGCGTACCCGTCCATCGCGGAGTTGTCGAACCCGGGCAGCGGGGTCGTCGCGATGACGTCTTCACCCAGGGTGCAACCATGCGCGTCGACCAGCGGCAGCGGAAGCGGCGGCAGCGGGTGGACCGCGCCGAGCACGTCTGCCAGGTGCTGGTCGACGGACTTCATGACGCTGCCGCTTCAGGCCCGCCCGAGGCCACGAACTCCTTGAGCCACGACCAGAGTTCCGGGCCGATGTCTTCGCGCTCGCAGGCCAGCCGGACGACGGCCTTGACGTAATCCACCCGGTCGCCGGTGTCGTAGCGGCGCCCGGAGAAGACGACACCATGAACCGGCTCGATTCCGGCCAGCGTCTTGATGGCGTCGGTTAGCTGAATCTCGCCGCCGCGGCCGGGCTTGGTCTCGCGCAGGATCTGGAAAATCGTCGGCGAGAGCAGGTAGCGCCCGATGACCGCCAGGTTGCTCGGGGCCTCTTCCAGTGGCGGCTTCTCGACCAGATCGCGTACCCGAACGAGGTCGTACTTCCCGCTCGCTTCGGCCGGTTCGACGGTAGCCACCCCGTACATCGAGACCATCTCGGGCGGCACCTCCATCAGCGCGATGACGCTGCCGCCGTGCTTGTCGCGCTCGGCGAGCATCTGCTCCAGGAGCGGGTCGCGCTCATCAACGACGTCATCGCCGAGCATCACCAGGAACGGCTCGTTGCCTACATGCTCGGCGGCCACCAGCACGGCGTGACCGAGCCCGGCGGCGACCCCCTGGCGTACGAAATGAAAACGCGCGAGGTTCGCCGAAGCACGCACGCGGGCGAGACGTTCGAGGTCGCCCTTCTTCTCCAGCGCGGCCTCGACCTCAGGCGCGCTGTCGAAGTGGTCTTCGATGGCGTTCTTGCCGCGGGCGGTGATGATCAGGACGTCAGTGAGCCCCGCGCGGGCAGCCTCCTCGACGATGTATTCGAGAGCGGGCTTGTCGACGACGGGCAGCAATTCCTTGGGAATCGCCTTGGTGGCGGGAAGAAAACGGGTGCCAAGTCCCGCGGCGGGGATGACAGCCTTAGTGACGGGCATGTCGGCAGACTATTCGGCATGAGCGTCGAGACGGGGAAGGCCGCGCTGCGCAAGGCCCTGCTGGCTGCCCGCCGCGAGCGGGGGGCCGACGAAGGTGATAGCTGGCGCGGGGTGCTGGCGGTCCCCGAAGTCAGTGAGGCACGTGTCGTGGCGGGGTACGCGGCACTGCGCGGGGAACCGGACATCGGCACCGCCCTGGAGGCCCTCCCCGGCCGCGGCGTTGCCGTCGTGCTGCCGGTCGTGCTTCCCGATCGGGATCTGGAATTTCGCACGCCGGCCGGTGAGCTCGTACCGCTGGCTAGGGCTGACGTCGTCCTGGTTCCGGCGCTCGCGGCGGACCGTGCCGGTCACCGGTTGGGCCGCGGAGGCGGTTCCTACGATCGGGCGCTGACGCGTGCTCGGCCCGGCGCGCTCGTCGTCGCCGTCGTGCATCCCGAGGAGCTGCTGGACTCGGTGCCCGTGGAGGCGCACGACATCCGGGTCGGCGCGATCCTTGCGGGCGCCGAGCTGATCCGCATCGCCCCGTACTGAGAACGGGGGGTTTTGAGCACCGCATTACCCCCGCTTCCCAGAACGGCGTGCGAAGGGAGGCGGGGCGAGCGCGGGGTCAGTCCTCCTCGTGGCGGTGCTTGTCCCCCATGGCCGAGTGCGCGCCGGGTGAAAGGCCCAGGTGGTCGCCGACGCGGTCGAGCAAGCCGATCAGGCGGTCACGGTCAGCGTCGGAGAGGCCTTCACAGATCCACTTCTCGTGAGCGGCGGCGATCTCAAAAGCCTTACGCAGCAGGGTGTTTCCGGCCTCGGTGAGGTGCACGGCACGGCTGCGACGGTCGTCGTCACGCAAGCGACGCTGAAGCAGTCCCTTGGCTTCCAGGCCGTCCAGGATCGCGACCATCCGGCTCGCCGGGATCGCCAGCGCCGACGCGAGTGCCTGCTGCGACTGGCCCTCGTTGAAGCCGACCGAGCGCAGCACGGAGAACGCCCGTGGATCCAGCCCCAAGGGCGCGAGCTTGCGGTGAAATCCGCGCGAGGCGGCATAGCCCAGCGAGGACAGCAGGAAGCCGACCGCGCGAAACGGCGGGGTCGACAGACCATCCTCAGCGGCCACGGGAAACAGACTAGACCTGCGCGTAATGATTCTGCTATGAATGCTTCCGGACGGAATGAATCCGAATGGAAGGCTCCTCATGGCTGAGACCGAAGTACGGGGTGCGATCCCCCGATTGGGCCGCGCCGTCCTGCGCCATCGCCGCCGGGTCATGGTGATCTGGCTCGTCCTGTTCATCGCCGGAATGGCTGCCGCCGGGTCGGTGTCCAACCGGCTGAAGGTCGATTTCTCGCTGCCCGGCCAGCCTGGCTACGAGACCGCCAAGAAGGTCCAGCAGATCTACGGCAGTGGCCTGGGCCAACCCCCGACGATCCTGGTGGTCACGGCACCGGCGGGCAGCAGCGCGAAAGCCGACAGCACCAAGCTGACCGAGGCGTTCAACGCGTTGCGCCACGAGCGTCCGAGCTTGCGGATCGTCGACGCCGGCTCCAGCGGCGATCCGGCATTCTTCACCAACGACGGGCGCACCACCTTCGCGCTCGTCTTCGGCCCGCAGGGCAAAGGATTTTCCAGCTCACCGCAGCTGAAGAACTTCGGCGGCGCGATCGGCCCCGACCTTCCCCGGGGCTACTCGGTCGGCGTCACCGGCCTCACCGAGCTGTCGCAGGATTCATCGAAAGCCGGCTCCGGGGTCTTCGCCGAAACGCTCCTCGGCGGGCTCGGGGCACTTGCTGTACTGGCGTTCGTCTTCGCCTCACTGCTCGCCCTGATGCCGCTGCTCGTGGCCGCCGTGTCGATCCTGACCACCTTGCTCATCGTCCTCGGGCTGACCTACATCGCTGACGTCTCGTTCATCGTTCAGTTCCTGGTGTCGCTGATCGGCTTGGGCGTCGCCATCGACTACTCGTTGCTGATCGTCACCCGCTGGCGAGAAGAGCGCGAGGCCGGACGCGAGAACAACGACGCGATCCTGGTGGCCATGAGCACGGCCGGGCGCGCGGTGCTGCTGTCGGGTCTCACGGTCGCGGTCGGTCTCGTCGCACTCGTCGTGCTGCCCGTACCGGGGCTGCGAAGCGTCGGGTACGGCGGCATCCTCATCCCGCTCGTCTCGACGCTCGTGAGCCTCACCCTGCTGCCCGCACTGCTTGGCGGCATCGGCCCGCGGATGGAATGGCCGCGTCGCAAGCCGCGTCCGGTCGGGCGGCTCTGGGGCGCGTGGGGACGCGGTGTGGTGCGACGCCCGTGGCTGGCTGCCGGGGTCGCGCTGGTGATCCTGGCGATCCTGATCATTCCCGTGTTCAGCCTGACCGTCGGCCAGACCAGCGCCGATGCCTTGTCCAAGGGCGGCCCCGCGCGCGTCGCGTACGACCGGCTCGTGTCAGGCGGCGTGCCGGAGGGCGTGCTGACCCCGCTCGAGGTCCTGACCAAGCAGAGCTCCGCGCAGGAAGCGGCGCACAAGCTGCGGACCGTCCAGGGCATAGCCCGGGTGGTCGTCCCGACCAGCGCGGAGAACAACCGCGAGGGCACGTCGGTCGTGGTGGCCATCCCCACCAAGGGCACGCTGAACGGCAAGACGCTGGCGCCCGTCAAGGCGGCCCGCACCGCCGTGAAGGGCGACCCGGGCGTCATCGGGATCACCGGCGACGGCGCCGTCGCGCTCGACTACTCCCATGCCGTCTTCGGCAGCTTCCCGGTCATGTTCGGGATCATCGCCGTGCTGACATTCCTTTTGCTGGCGCGCGCGTTCCGCTCGGTCGTGTTGGCCGCGAAGGCTCTCGTGTTGAACCTCATCTCGCTGTCGGCGACGTTCGGCCTGATGACCTGGTTCTGGCAGGAGGGCCATGGCTCCAACGCGATCTTCGGCATCCCGGCCACCGGGGCCATCACGTTCTGGCTGCCGCTAATGGTGTTTGCGTTCCTGTTCGGGCTTTCGATGGACTACGAGGTCTTCATCCTCGCCCGCATGAGGGAGGGCTACGACCGCACCGGCTCGACCTCGAAGGCCGTCATCGAGGGGCTCTCGCGGACCGGCCGGCTGGTGACCAGCGCGGCGCTGATCCTGTTCCTGGCGTTCGCCTCGCTGGCAAGCGCACCGGACACCGACATCAAGGTGCTGGCCACTGGGCTCGGTGCGGGCATCCTGCTCGACGCGACGGTCGTCCGCGCGCTCCTGCTGCCGGCCCTGGTCGAACTGTTCGGACGCTGGAACTGGTGGCTCCCGTCAGGCCTCGCCAAGGTGCTACGGGTCGCGCCGAGTCCCGCCGTCGCGCTCCCGGCGGCTCGTCACGCGCCGGACGAGCTCGAACGCGAGCCGGTATCTGTCGGCTAGTTCGCGCCCGGAGCGGCGAATTCGCTGGGCCGCTGGGCCTTCGGGGGTCCTGCGGTCAGGCGGTAGGCGTCCAGGCGGCGTTCCTCCAGATGACTCACTGGACGTCGGGCCCGGCTGAGCTCGCCTTCGATATCGATCTCGGTGGTGGCCAGGCCGGCTTTGGGACCGGTGCGCGCCAGCTGCTGACCCGCCGGGTCGACGACTTTCGCGTGGCCGAGGAAGCGCAATTCTCCGAGGCCACCGGTCTGGTTCGCCGAGACCACGAAGAGCTGATTCTCGGCGGCCCGCGCGACGTCGTAGAGGTCGAACAGGCGGGTCTGGCGATCTGACGTCAGCTGGCTGGTGCGCTGGGTGACACTGGCCGGCCAGGCCGACAGCGACGCGATCAGCACGGCGCCGTCCACTGCCAGGCTGCGAGCCGCCTCGGGAAACGTCTTGTCGTAGTCGATCAGCATGCCGATGCGCCCGATGGGGGTGTCGAACGCGCTGAACGAGTCACCCGCCGAGTACCAGGGCACCTCGTGCTTGCGCAGGTGAACCTTTCGATGGCGGCCCAGCACGCCGTCGCCGGTGAGACAGACAGCCGAGTGAAATCGCCGCGGCCCGTCCCGCTCGGTGAAGCCGAAGCAAAGGATCAGGTCGCCCGCCAACGTGCGCAGCTCGTCGAAGATCGCGTCACTCGTGCGAAAGCTCTGGGGCAGATCATCCGGAGGGGAATCCGCCGCACTCCCGCCGAGCGTGCCGTCCGGAAGCACGATCAACCGCACCCCCGCGCGCCGCGAATGGCGGACGATCGCTTCGATGCGGTGCATGGCCGCGTCCAGGTCGCGCCCGAAGTGGGCCGCCGCACCCGCGACGCGAACCAGGCTCACGCCGAGGCCCGAACCGCGAGGCGCTGCGCTGTGCCCATATGCGCAAGTCAAAGCACCCGCAGCGTCGGCCTGGTTCCGGACGGAACAAAGGCACGTTAAAAACCGAGCCGCCGCCGTTACCTCACCGACACATCGTTTCATGATCAACGCTTGCGGGATGGAAAAGGGCAGGCCTCGTGGTTACACCTGGGGAGATCCGACCTAGCCCTGAACTACCCGGGCCGACGAACTACACTTGGCAGTCAAGACTGCCGAGTGCCAGCTCGGGCGCCCATTGCGGAGGACCACGTGCCGACCTACCAGTACGTCTGCACCGACTGCCAGAACGATCTGGAGGCCGTGCAGAGCTTCAGTGAGCCGTCGCTGAGCGTTTGCCCCACCTGCGGCGGCAAGCTGCGCAAGCGTTTCGGCGCGGTCGGCGTGGTCTTCAAGGGTTCCGGCTTCTACCGCAACGACAGCCGCAGTGACGCCCGCGGCGGGTCCAGCGAGCGCAAGTCCGACGGTGAGAAGACGAGCACCGAGACCAAGGCCGAGACCAAGAGCGAGTCGAAGTCGGAGACCAAGTCCGACAAGAAATCCGACGCCAAGTCCGAGCCGGCGAAGTCCGGCGCCAGCAGCTCGTCCGGGTCAGGATCGAGCGGCGGTTCCAGCTCCTCCGGCAGTGGCTCGAAGGCCACCAGCGCAGCCTGACGCTGGTTTTCCACAGCGGGCAATCCATCCCTCGCGGCGCCGCCGGCCGCCGCTAGCGTGGCCTCCTGACCCCAGGAGGCCGCCGGAAATGCCCACACTGACGTTCGCGCGAGGCTGGCGCGGCGCGTGGGTGCCCGGGCATCTGCGTCGCAGACTGCTCGCCGCCTTGCTGGCAGGCGCTGCTGTATTGGTCGGCCTCTCGTCGCTGCACCGGCAAGCCCCGTCCGCCGCACCGGCCGGTCCCGCATCCGCGTCCCAGACCCTGCTGAGCGGGCTGCAGGCCGGCCAGGTGGCCGCACCCATCCGGCTCGTCGATCCGGGCGTGGCTCCCCTGCTGCACGCGGGTGTCACCGTTGACGTGCTGGCCGCGCCCGACAGTCCCGACGGGTCCGCGAGCCCGAGCCTGGCGAGGGTTGTCGCGCAGGGCGTCCGGGTGCTCGCCGTGAGCGCCTCCAGCGCCAGCGATTCCAGCTTGGGAACCCTCGTGGTGCTGGCCGTCAGCCGGTCGGACGCGCAAGCACTCGCCGGCGCCGAGGCGGGCGGCAGGCTGTCGGTGGCACTAGAACCGGGCTAGCGCTCGCGTTCCTCGTGGTGCGGCGGGCGATCGGCGCGCAACCGCTCGAGATCCGGATCTTCACCCTCGGGATCGTCGCGCTCCCAGTCGCGCCCGCCCCAGCCGACGTCGCGCTCATCCGCACTCGGTCCGGATTCGCCGTCGGGCGAACGGGTGGTCATGCCCTCATTCTCCCAGGCAACAGTCAGCTGCCGCGATGTGATCAGCCCATTGGCTCCTGCCCGCACCGTAGGCCCGCTTCTCTGACAAACTCAGAAGCTCGCAGCTATGAGCTGATGCACCGCAAAGGGGCCTTACATGTCCGATGTTTCGCTTGATGCAGGATCTGATTTCAAGCTCGAATACGACCGGGGCACGCTGATCCTGCCCACGACTGCCGGCACCGAGAGTCCGTCCGGAGTCGGCATAGGCAAGTTGCTCGCCGATACCGGCCACGTCACCCTCGATCCGGGTTTCGTGAACACCGCCGCCTGCACGTCGGCGATCACGTTCATCGACGGCGACGCCGGCATCCTGCGCTATCGCGGCTATCCGATTGACGAGCTCGCCGAGCGGCGCTCGTTCCTGCAGGTCGCGTACCTGCTGATCTACGGCGAGCTGCCGACACACGAGCAGGAAGCCAGCTTCCAGTCGCGCATCCGCGAGCACACCATGCTCCACGAGGACCTGAAGGAGTTCTTCGCCGGCTTCCCGCGTGACGCGCATCCGATGGCCGTGCTCTCCTCGGCCGTCAGCGCGCTGTCGACGTTCTACCAGGACAGCCTCGACCCGTTCGACGAAGAGCATGTCGAGATCTCGACCGTCCGCCTGCTGGCCAAGCTGCCGACCATCGCCGCGTACGCGTTCAAGAAGTCGATCGGCCAGCCGTTCCTGTACCCGGACAACACCCTTGGTTACGCGGAGAACTTCCTGCGGATGACGTTCGGCGTGCCGGCCCAGCCCTACGAGGTCGACCCGGTCACGGCGCAGGTGCTCGACATGCTCTTCCTGCTCCATGCCGACCACGAGCAGAACTGTTCGACGTCCACGGTGCGCCTGGTCGGCTCGAGCCACGCCAACCTCTTCGCGTCCGTCTCCGCCGGTGTGAACGCGCTCTTCGGTCCGCTGCACGGCGGCGCCAACCAGGCCGTCCTGGAAATGCTCGAGGAGATCCGGGCTGACGGCGGCGACGTCCACGGCTTCGTGGAGCGCGTCAAGAATCGCGAGCCAGGCGTGAAGCTGATGGGCTTCGGCCACCGCGTCTACAAGAACTACGACCCCCGCGCGGCGATCGTCAAGAAGGCCACGCGCCAGGTGCTCGAGCGTCTCGGCAAGCCCGACCCGCTGCTCGACATCGCCATGAAACTCGAAGAGATCGCACTCGCCGACGACTACTTCACCGAGCGCAAGCTCTACCCCAACGTCGACTTCTACACCGGCGTCATCTACGAGGCGATGGGCTTCCCGCCGAAGATGTTCACGGTGCTCTTCGCGCTCGGGCGCCTCCCCGGCTGGATCGCCCAGTGGCGCGAGATGATCCAGGACCCGGCCACCAAGATCGGCCGGCCGCGCCAGGTCTACATCGGCGAGCCCGAGCGTCACGTCCCGACCCAGGTCTACATGGGGGAAACGCAGCCGCGCCGCACCTGATCGGCCGGCGTTGCCCTAGATCGGCTCGAGGTTCGACACCATCCAGCGGCCGCGCACCTTCGACATGGTGAGCTGCACGCGGAACGGGTCGATCCGGGTCGTCGCGGTCTTCTGACCCTTCAATTGCTTGACCGACTCCTGATCCACGAACAGCAGCAGGGTCACCCGATCGGTCTGGGCCGCCACGACCGACTGGCCCGACACCGTGGCCGTCACGATCGCCTTGATGGACGGCGCTGACGCGAGCACCTTCTGTGCGGTGGCGGTGTAGTCGGTCAGGAACTGCCCGGTCGAGATCCCCTTGGCGGCCTTGATGTCCGCGGTGAGATGGCGGTAGTCGTAGCCGAGGATTTTCGGGACGTCCGTTGCCGCCGCGGCAACGGCGCCGGTTCGCGCCGACTCGACGCCCTGGAGGGACCGGGTGTGGGAATTGCTGCGGTGCACGAGGAACGCGGCGACGGCCGAGCCGATGGTCACCGCGACGAGGGCCAGGAGCGCGACGAAGCGCAGCTTTCTCCCGCGTGGCCGGCGGTTGGCCTTGGCCGGCCGCTCGGTTTTGGCCGGCTTCGGCAACCGCGCCGGCTGCTCAGTTCGGGCCGGCTTGGCGGGCTTTCCGGCGCGATGCTTCCCGGTGTCCGGGGCCTTTGTGATCGTGCTCATGAACCCACCTGCGAGTAAGAGGGAAGTCCGGCGAAGTTCAGCTGCGCCGACTTCCAGGCGCCGCCCACCTTCTGCATCTCGAAGGCGAAGCGGTAGTGCACCTGGACTTTGCTGGCCGCGCTCGTCGCCGTCTTCGGAAACGCGACCGTCGCGTCACCAACGACCAGCACCTCCGCCTTGGTGCCGGTGAAGGACGACTTCCCCTTGGGATAGGACAGCCCTGCCGAGGCGACCGTTCCGGTCGACACGGACTTGGTGCTGGTCGCGGTCGAGGCGGTGCCCGACTCGCTCTGGCTGTATTGCGTACGCATGGTGGCGGTCGAGGCGTTGATCACGCGCTGGAGGTCGGCCTTCGCGGTCCGGTAGTCGAGCGTCATGATGTTGAGCGCCTGCTTCTGGGCGGCGGTGACCGCGGCGTCGGCGTTGCCCGGCGGCTTCGCACCCGAGCGCGGCACGAGCTCGACCACCAGCCACGCAAGCGCAGCCACGCACAGCACGACGAGCAACGCGACCGATCGCCGTGCTCCGCGCACGGGCGGCGGCGGCGTCGGGGGGGCGTCCAAAAGTTCAGTCGATGCCATGCGGCCTCTCCTGCTGGCTGGGAAGTGGTGACACACCTCACCAACGCGGTCGCGGGCGAAAGGTTGCGGGCGATCGCCTAGTTCCTGACGCTGCGTCACTTTCCCGGCGGCCGGTCGTTCCGTGTGCTTGACGCCACGTTCACAGACCCCAGCCTGGCGCGACGTTTCGAGGAGGAGACCGGGTGGCTTACGCGGGCGCCAAGGCAGGAAATGCCTTCCTGCGGGAGACGGGCAGCTTCGCGGCGATGTCGCTGGACACCCTTCGGGCGGTGTTCAAAGCGCCTTTTCAGTGGCGTGAATTCATCCAGCAGTGCTGGTTCGTCGCGAGCGTCTCGATCCTGCCGACGACGCTCACCTCGATCCCGTTCGGCGCCATCATCGCCCTGCAGACCGGCGCGCTGATTCGCCAACTCGGTGCCGTGTCTCTCAACGGCGGTGCATCGGTCATCGCGGTCGTTCGCGAGGCCGGCCCGATCGTCACGGCGCTGATCATTTCGGGGGCCGCCGGCTCTGCCATCTGCGCCGACCTCGGGGCCCGCAAGATCCGTGAGGAGATCGACGCGATGGAGGTGCTGGGCATCAGCCCGCTCCAGCGCCTGGTGGTCCCGCGCGTCGCCGCGATCACGCTGGTCTCCGTCCTGCTCAACGGCCTGGTCTCGGTGGTCGGCGTGGCCGGCGGCTACTTCTTCAGCGTCGTCATCCAGCAGGGCACGCCCGGGCCCTACTTCGCCTCGTTCACCGAGCTCGCGCAATTGCCGGATCTCTATCAGGCGGAGGCGAAAGCGCTCGTCTTCGGACTCGTCGCCGGACTGATGGCGTCCTACAAGGGGCTGACGGCGAAGGGCGGTCCCAAGGGGGTCGGTGATGCCGTCAATCAAACGGTGGTCTTCACCTTCATGCTGCTCTTCGCCATCAATTTCGCGGCCAGCACGCTGTATCAACAGATCGTTCCGCAGAAGGCGCTCTAGATGGCCACCCATGCGCGCCCGTCACGCCCGCTGATCCCGTCGCCCCTGCGCAGGCTGGGGTCGGCGGGCAGCCGCGTCACCGGCAGCCTCGACGAGCTGGGACGCTCCGGGTCGTTCTACGTACGAACGATCGGTTGGTCCTACAAGGTCGTCGTGCGCTACAAGAAGGAAGTCCTGCGGCTGCTGGCCGAAGTCGCTTTCGGCACCGGCGCACTCGCCGTCATCGGTGGGACGGTAGTGATCGTCATCTTCATGACGTTCTTCACCGGTCTCGAGGTCGGCCAGCAGGGCTACACGTCGCTGAACTCGCTCGGCGCGGCCGTCTACACCGGCTTCATCTCCGCCTACTTCAACACCCGTGAAATCGCGCCCATCATTGCGGGAATCGCCCTCTCCGCGACTGTCGGATGCGGCTTCACCGCGCAGCTCGGCGCGATGCGCGTCAACGAGGAAATCGACGCCCTCGAAGCCATCGCCGTGCCGTCGGTGCCCTATCTGGTGACCACCCGGCTGATCGCCGGAAGCCTGGCGGTCATCCCGCTGTACGTGCTGGGGCTGCTCGCGTCCTACCTCTCGACGCGGTTGATCACGACCAAGCTCTTCGGGCAGTCATCCGGCACGTACGACCACTACTTCAACCAGTTCTTGCCGCCGACCGACATCATCATCTCGTTCGTCAAAGTGATGGTCTTCGCGACGATCGTGATCCTGACCCATTGCTATTACGGCTACAAGGCGGCCGGCGGCCCCGCCGGGGTGGGCGTTGCCGTCGGCCGGGCGGTGCGGCTGGCCATCACCTCCGTCGTCGCCGTCGACCTCTTCCTCGACCTTGCGCTCTACGGCAGCTCCGTGAGCGTCCGGATCGCGGGCTGATCGCTCATGTTCATGCCGCGGCCGCGCCGCCAGCCCTACGTCCTCTATGGCGTAGCGATGCTCGGCGTCATCGTGCTGCTGGCAACGGTCTGCATCATGGCCTTCAAGCAGGTCTTCACCACCACCGTGCCGGTGTCCATGAAGATCCAGCGGGCGGGCCTGCAGCTGCTCAAGGGCTCCGACGTCAAGATGCGCGGTCTCATCGTCGGTGACGTCAAATCCATCAGCAGCAACGGTGACGGCGCGGTCATCCAGCTCCAGCTCAATCCCAAGTTCGTCAAGGACATCCCGCAGAACGTCCATGCCGAGCTGATCCCGAAGACCGTCTTCGGTGAGAAGTACATCAACTTGGTCACCCCGACCGACCCGTCCAAAACACCAATAGCCGCAGGCGATGTGATCGGCCAGGACGTGACGACGCCGGCACTCGAGATCGACCAGGCCCTGAACGATCTCTTGCCGCTGCTGCGCACGGTGCGGCCGCAGGACCTCAACAGCACGCTCTCGGCGATGGCCTCAGCGCTCTCGGGACGCGGCCAGGAACTCGGCCAGACCACCGTCGCGCTCGACAACTACCTCAAGCAGCTCAACCCGCAACTGCCGCAGATCCAGCACGACTTCCAGGCGCTGTCGAAGGTCGCGACGACCTACGACCAGGCCGCGCCCGCGCTGCTGGCCCTGCTGCGCAACTTCACCGTCACCGGCAACACGTTCACCGCCAAGTCGGCGCAATTCAGCGCGTTGCTGAAAGACCTGACCGGCACTGCTGAAACGACGCGCGATTTCCTCGCGCAGAACGCGCAGAGCATCGTGCAGGTCAACGTCGTCAACAAGGACTTCCTGGCGCTGCTGGCCGAGTACTCCCCCGAGTACGACTGCCTTTTCAAGGGCACCGCCAACCTGCTGCCGAAGATCAAGGCGACCAAGGACACCAAGCACACCGCGTCCGTCCGGGTGGAGTTCCACAGCCCGAAGCCGGCCTACGTTTACCCGCTCGACTCACCGGAGTACACGGATACCCGCGGGCCCAACTGCTACGGCCTGCCGAACCCGCCGCTGGTGCTACCGACGATCCAGTTCGACGACGGGACCCAGGACGACCCGCGCTTCGCCAGCCGCAACGACACCACCACCGACCCGTCGGTTCCCGGCACGCTGGGAGACGTCCTCCCGCCGAACTCCAACGGCACCAGCCCGATCGCGCCACTGACCGACCCGCTCAGCAAGCTGCTCTCGCCCTCCAGCGTCGCTGCCGCGGGCAGTCCCGCGATGGGTGACGCGGGCACCGCGACCGAGCGCGCGTGGATGAACCAGATCCTCGGACCGATGATCGGCAAGCCCGCGAGCAAGGTGCCGGGAATCGCCGGCCTGCTCTGGGGACCGATGGCGCGTGGAACCCAGGTGGACGTCGGATGATCTCCACGACTCCTGCGGCGATCAAGTTCGCCATCTTCACAGTCGTGACCCTGCTCGCGACGGCGCTGCTGGCGTTGACGATCGGCAACGTCACCTTCCGCAGTACTGCCGGATACAAGGCACTTTTCACTGACGCGGTGAACCTGAACAGCGGCGACGAGGTGCGCTATGCCGGCGTGCAGGTCGGCAGCGTCACCGGCGTGAAGCTGGTGAACGGCACGCAGGCGCTCGTGTCGTTCAACGTCGACAAGAACGTCCCGATGACGACGCAGACCACCGCGGCGATCAGCTACCGCAACCTCATCGGGCAGCGCTACCTCGCCCTCGGCGAGCTGACGAGTTCGACCTCCAACCAGACACCCGCGAAGAAGGGCGCCGTCGCCAGCCAGCTGACGACCGCGGCCGCGGACCAGCCCAGCATCGGTCTGGCGCTGCGCCCGGGCTCAACGATCCCGCTGTCGAAGACCTCGCCGGCGCTGAACCTGAACGCGCTCTTCAACGGCTTCCGGCCGCTTCTTCAGGCGCTCAACCCCGACGACGTCAACCAGCTGTCGTACGAACTCGTGCAGGTGCTGCAGGGCGAGGGCGGCACGGTCGACACGCTGCTGAGCCAGGTGGGAAGCGCGACGACGACGCTCGCGAGCAACGACCAGCTGATCGGCGACGTCATCAACAAGCTCAACGACGTGCTCGGACCGATCGATCAGCGCGACCAGCAGCTGAGCAAGCTGCTGGGAAACCTTCAGACCTTCATCAGCGGCCTGTCCCAGGACCGTGTCGCCATCGGCAATTCACTGACGAGCATCAACGCCCTCGCCGGCACCACCGCCGATCTGCTCACCCAGGCGCGGCCGGCGCTGAAGACCGATGTGGCCCAGCTCGGGCAGCTCGTCGGCAAGCTCGATACCACGCAGGCCCGGCAATACCTCACGAACTTCGTGGTGAACACCCCGGCGAAGCTGCGCAACATCGCGCCCGCCGCGGCCTACGCCTCCATCTTCAACGAATACCTGTGCGCGGTGTCCTTCGTGCTCCCCGACGGGTCGACCACTCAGAAGTACACGAACACCGCGCCGAGGTGCAGCTGATGAGCCGGCGCGGCAGACGCGGGTTGCTGCGGATCAGCATCCCGTCGTTCCGGTCGTTCAACCCGGCGCCCGTGGGGGCGCTGTTCATTGTCGGGATGCTCGGCCTGCTGTACTTCGCCTTCACCATTCAGAACCTGCCCTTCATCCGGGGCAAGAGCTACACCGCGGCCTTCGCGGAGGCCGCCGGGCTCCGCAAGGGCGACAAGGTGCGCGTGGCCGGCCTCGACGTCGGCCAGGTGGACCAGGTCGCGCTCGAGGGAGCGCACGTGAGGGTGCGCTTCAGCGTGCGCAACACCTCGGTGCGCCTCGGCATGGAAACCACTGCCAGCATTCAGATTTTCACGCTGCTCGGCAACAAGTACCTCGGGCTCACCCCGGCCGGGCCGGGCAGCTGGCCGACGAATCGCGAGCTCCCGCTCAACCACACGACTTCGCCCTACGACGTGAGCCCGGCCTTCCAGGACCTCGCGTCGACCGTCGGCAGCATCAACAAGAAGCAGCTCGCTGACGCGTTCAGCACGATCGCGGACACGTTCAAGAACTCACCCGCGCCGTTGAAAGCAACGCTGAGCGGGCTCACCGGATTGTCGAACACGATCGCCTCCCGCGACGACCAGATCAGCGAGCTCCTGCAGCACCTCGCAGGCGTCACCGGCGTGCTCGCGCAGCGCCGGACCCAGTTCGTGCAGATCCTGCAGGACGGCGACAAGCTGCTGCAGGAGCTCGACGCCCGGCGCGATGTCATCAACCAGCTGCTGACGAATACCTCAGCGCTGGCAGTACAACTCGAAGGTCTCACGAAAGACAGCCAGGCCACCCTCAAGCCCGCGCTGGATCACCTGCACAGCGTCGTCTCGATCCTGGACAACAACCAGAAATCCCTCGACGACACCGTGACCCTGCTCTACCCGACCACCCGCAACCTCATCGACGTCGTCGGCTCCGGCGGCTGGTATGACGCCACGGTCGTCAACGCCACCAACCCGTTCCAGCTGCTCGGCGGCAAGGGCATCCCGACCCTTCCGCTACCGACCTCGCTCGCCGACCTGCTCGGGGTCACCCCGCTCACTCCGACGGGCGGGAAGTAGCGATGCTGGAACGCCTGACAGGCCCTGAGAGCCTGCGCCGCATCTCCAAGGTGCTGATTGCCCTGCTCCTGCTGGGAATCATCGTCTACGCCTGGCCGTCGAAGGGGCAGAAGAGCGCCACCATCTACTTCTCCCGCACCGTGCACATCTACAAGGGCGGCGACGTCGACGTCCTCGGCGTCAAGGTCGGCAGCATCACCGGCGTGCATCCCGACGGTGACCGGGTCAAGGTGACCATCAAGTACAACGCGAGCCAGCGGATTCCGGCCAACGCGTCAGCGGTGATCCTCACCCCGACGCTCGTCGCCGACCGCGTCGTGCAGCTCACTCCCGCCTACACCGGCGGAGCGCTGCTGGCCAACAAGGCCACCATCCCGCTGCAGAAGACCGGCGTCCCGCTCGAGCTCGATCAGGTCTTCGCCAACCTCAACGAGCTCGCCAAGGATGTCGGGCCGAACGGCGCCAACAGCAACGGCGCGCTGTCGAACCTTTTCAACGTCGCGGCCAACAATCTCAGCGGCGAGGGCAACGACATCCACTCGACCATCACGTCGGTCTCGCAGCTGGCCGGCACCCTCGATGACAACAAGGGCGCGCTCTTTCAGACCATCAAGAACCTGCAGTCGTTCACCACCTTGCTGGCCCAGCACGACTCCGATACCCGAGCATTCACCGACGATCTCGCCAAGGTCGGCGACGAGCTGAACGGTGACCGCACGGCACTCGCTCAGGCGCTGTCCAACCTCAACAGCGCCCTCGGTGACGTCACCTCGTTCGTCCAGAACAACAAGGCTGATCTGCAGAGCAACGTGGCCGCCCTCGCCCGGGTCACCAACGTTCTCGTCAAGGACAAAGACACGCTGGGCAAGCTCATCGACATCGGCGCCCTCGGCGCGACCAACTACACCCACGTGTACGACCCGGGCTCGCAGTCGTTCGACGGCCGCTTCTCGGAGAACAACATCGTCTCCACCCCAGCGCTGTTCGCCTGTTCCGTCCTCGGCGCTGTCGGGGTCAATGCCGATTCGTGCCTGAACATTCTGAAGGGTTTCGGGCTCGACAAGGTGAAGCTCCCGCTCGACCAGCTCTCCTCGCTCGGATCGGGCTCGTCTGCTCCATCACTCAACGGCCTGCTGGGGGTGGGCAAGTGACCGCCGGGAAGGGCCTGCGCAAGCGCCGGCTCGCGGCCGCCCTCGCGCTGGTGTTCCTGGCACTGACGGGTTGCAAGTTCAACGGCGTCTATTCCTTCCCGCTCCCGGGGGCGGTCGCCAACGGAGGCCACACGTACACGCTCAACGTCCAGTTCGCCGATGTGCAGGACCTGGTGCCGTACTCGGCGGTGAAGGTCGATGACGCGACCGTCGGACACGTGAAATCCGTTGCGGTGCAAGGAACTCATGCCCTCGTCGTCGTCCAGCTCAAGGACTCCGTCGTGCTCCCCGCCAACACCACCGCGCTCATCTCGCAGACGAGCCTGCTCGGGGAGAAGTTCGTGTCCCTGCAGCCGCCGCAGGATCATGCGCAGTGGCGCGGCCGCCTCACCAAGGGCATGACGATCGGGCTGGACGAGACCGATTCCGACGCCACGGTCGAGGAGGTGCTCGGTGCGCTCTCGCTGGTCCTGAACGGAGGTGGACTCGAGCAGATCCAGACCATCAGCACCGAGATCAACCAGGCGCTGTCGGGACGCGAGAGCAACACCCGCGATCTGCTCGAGCAGTTGAAGACGTTCGCCACCGGGCTCAACAGCCAGAAGGACGACATCGTCACGGCGCTTCAGCGGGTCGACCATCTCGCGACGACCGTCCGCTCCCAGGAATCCTCAGTGACCAACGCGATCGACCGGCTGCCGACCGCGTTGCAGATCCTGGCCGACAACCGGGTCCAGCTGACCAAGATGCTGACGTCGCTCTCCCATCTCGGTGACGTCGCGGTGAATGTCATCAACGGCTCACGCGACGACCTGCTCGCCAACCTGCGCAACCTGGAGCCCACGCTCACCGAGCTGGCCAAGGCCGGCGAGCAGATCCCGCCGTCGCTGCAGATCCTGGTTACTTTCCCGGAGGCCGACGGCACGCAGGACGTCTATCGCGGCGACTACACGAACGTCGATCTGCAAATCGACCTGTCTTCTACGCAGCTGCTGAAGAACTTCGGACTCAGCGCCTTGACCGGTTCGAGCGGAACGAGCAAGGGGACCACGGGCGCCAGCCCGACTCCCGCTCCAAGCACCACCGCGCCCACGCTGCCGAAGCTGCCGATCCCGGTGCCGTCCCTGCCGAAGCTTCCCACGCTTCCGCTGCCCAAAGTCGGCGGCACCGGTGGGAATACGGGCACGAGCGGCGGCGGCAACGGCGGGCTGCTGGGAGGCGTCTCCGGCCTGCTCGGCGCCAACGGGGCCACCGAGCCGGTCGTCCTGAACGGAGCGCTACCGGTGAAGATCACCACCCGGCTCGACCAGATCATGCTGGAGCCGCTGCAATGATCGGGCGCAGCATCATGCTCAAGGTGACGGCGTTCGCCGTGATCACCGTTGTCGGCGTCAGCTACGTCCTGCTGCACTACATCGGCGTCGGCAAGGCGCTGTTCGGCAACGGATACACCGCCTACGTCGATATGCGTGATTCCGGTGGGCTTTTCACCACGGCGAGCGTGACGTATCGAGGGGTCGATGTGGGACGCGTCGGGCAGATCAAGCTGACTCCCACCGGCATCCGGGTGGCCCTGAAAATCGACGGCAACATTCCGATCCCGACGGACCTGAAGGCGGTCGTCGGCAACGGATCGGCCATCGGTGAGCAATACATCGACCTGCAGCCCGAGCACCCGATCAGCACGACGACGTCCTACCTGCACGGCGGCATGGTGATCCCGCAGCAGGACACGTCATTGCCGGTCTCGACGCAGGAGCTCCTGGTCAATCTCGACAAGCTGGTCAACTCGCTGCCCAAGCCGGCGCTGAAGACCACCGTGACCGAGCTAGGCAATGCGTTCCGCGACACCGGCCCGTCCTTGAGCCGGCTGCTCGACGCCACCAATTCCCTCGTGACGACAGCGACGACCAATCTCCCGGAGACGATCAGCCTGATCAACGACGGCGGAAAGGTGCTCGACACCCAGAACGATCTGAGCCAGCAGACGCTGGACTTCACGAGCTCCTTCGCGTCGTTCTCCGATCAGCTGCGCAAGAGCGACGCCGATCTGCGCGGTGTCATCGACAAGGGTGTGCCCGCGAGCACCCAGGTGACCGATCTGATCAACCGGCTCGACGTGCCGCTGACCACCCTCATCAACAACGGCATCAGCCTCGGCCAGGTCGTGCAGCCGCGCACTGAAGAGCTGCGGATGGCGCTGATCCTCTACCCGTACGTCATCGCCACGTCGTTCGGCGTCTTCAACAACGGCCAGACCAGATTCGGCGTGCCCACCCCGTTCACCGAGCAGCCCTCGGCCTGCACGCAGGGCTACCCGACCAGCTACGACCGTGACGCGAGCGACTACACGACGACCAACGCGTTCCCGTACAACATGACGTGCAAGCTGCCGACGAACGCCAACCAGCTGGTGCGCGGCGCCCGCAACGCGCCCACTCCCACGGGCCTGCTCGGTGACCAGCCCGGCTACGGCAACGACGACGTGAGGGCCCCTTAGCAGTCAGGATGCAGCGCAGCCTCAGCTTGCCGGGGCATGATGACGCGCGTGCCGTTCACCCGACGTTCACTTCTGCAGGCCGGCCTGGTCGTCCCGACGATTGCGGTCGTCGAGGCGTGCAGCAGTTCCAAGCCGAAACCCGCCGTTCCGTCTGCCACGCCGAGCGCTTCGGCCTCCGCGTCGGCAAGCCCAGCGACGACCTCGCTGACCACGCTCGACCAGACGCTGCTGCGCGGCCCCGCGGGCACCGGCGGTTTCGTTCAGCTGGTGAGCGGGGCGGGCGAGCCGCATCTGACGCGTGCCGACCTCGGAATCGCCGCCAAGTCGGGGCGCGAGGCAAGGCGCGCGCCGCTGATCACGTTCTCGCACTTGACCGACATGCACGTGGTCGACGCGCAGTCGCCGGCCCGCGTCGAATTCCTCGACCGCGCCGATGATGCCGACCCCGGCGGGATCCTGACCGCCGCCTATCGCCCGCACGAGTTCCTCAGCGCTCACGTCGCCGACACCATGGCGGCCACCGTGCGCTCCATCGGCCCCGGGCCGGTGAGCAAGCAGAAGCCGTCGTTCGCGATCAGCACCGGCGATGCGGTGGACAATTGCCAGCAGAACGAGCTGCGCTGGACCATCGACCTGCTCGACGGCGGCGGGACGGTGAGCGCCAACTCCGGCGACCCCTCCAAGTGGGAAGGCGTGGCCGACAGCGACCCGACCTACTACGACCCGCACTACTGGCACCCCGACGGCCCGCCGGCGGGCAAGACCGCCGACAACGCGATGACGAAGTACGGCTTCCCGCGGGTGCCTGGACTGCTCGATGCCGTGCGGCGCCCGTTCACCGCCACCGGGCTCGGGATCTCCTGGTACGCCGCCTACGGCAATCACGACGGGCTGATCCAGGGCAACGCTCCGATCGACGGCGCGTTCTCGAAGATCTCCACCGGCAGCACGAAAATCGTCGGGCTGCCGGCGTCGATCAGCGCGCTGGGTTTCGCTGCCGACCTGCTCGCCGGCAAGCCGCTGCCGGAGGGCCTGCCGACTCGGACCGTGACCGCCGATCCGAAGCGCAAGGTGGTCTCCCGCACCGAGACCATCGCGGCGCACTTCACCACCACCGGCACGCCGGTGGGCCACGGCTTCACCACGCAGAACCGCTCCAGCGGCACGGCGTACTACACGTTCGAGGCGTCGGACCAGATCCTCGGCATCGTGCTCGACACCGTGAATCCGGGCGGGCTGTCCAACGGCTCACTCGACCCGGTGCAGTTCGCCTGGCTGAAGACGCAACTGACCGCCGCCGCCAACAAGATCGTGGTCCTGTTCAGCCACCACACCATTGCCACGATGGACAACTCGCGGCTCGCGGCCAACGAGAAGGCCGCGCGGATTCTCGGCCCCGAGGTCGCCAAGTTCCTGCTCGGCTACCCGCAGGTCGTGCTCTGGGTCAACGGCCACACGCACGTCAATGCGGTCTTCGCGCACAAGACGCCGTCGGGTGCAGGTGGCTTCTGGGAGCTGAACACCGCCTCGCACATCGACTGGCCGCAGCAGAGCCGGCTCGTGGAGATCATGGACAACAAGGACGGGACGCTCTCCGTCTTCGGGACGATCGTGGATTTCGTCGCCCCGTCGCCGGATCCGACGAAGATCCAGACTCCCGCGCAGCTGGCGTCACTCTCCCGGCTGCTGTCGGCCAACGACTGGCAGGAGCGCACCGGTCACAGCACCACCCTCGACGGCCGGCGCGGGAAGCTCGCCGACCGCAACGTCGAACTCCTCGTCCCCGACCCCCGCAAGAACAGCAACCCGGCCAGCGACGTCTGACCCCGCTGGCGCGCTCCACAACCCGCTTCCGCTCGCTCTGGTCGAGGAAGTGGTTGCTGGACCACAATTTGATCAACCACGTCCTCGATCGAAGGGCACGCCGGCCGGTGGGCGTAGCTCCGAGTGTCGGAGCACCTGCAATTACTCCCGCCAATCGGCCCCAGCGGCGGCTCGTGCCGCAGCTACCACAACTGATCGCTGTAGGTGGAAGTCCCCGGGATCGTGGCAATGAACGGCGCGGCAAGGGCCAGTGACCCGAGTCCTGAGCCGGCGACGGCGTCCCCGAGATCGGCAAACGACGAACGCCACACGTCGCGTGGATCGACGTCAAGAAAGCAGGCGACGAAGAGCCGGTCGCCAACGGCAGTTCCCGAGCCTGCAAGCCCCGGAAAGTCGCGCGTCGCGAACACCAGCGCCTGGGCGACTCCACCGTCCTTGCTCGCCATCATTGCGGGCAGCTGGGATTCGAGCAGCCAGCTCGCGAGGTCATCGCGTGAGGCGGTCGCGGCCCGGTCGATCCACAGGGCGACGACGCCGGGGTAGCGGTGATCGAGTGAGATCTCGGCCGGCACTGACCATCCATCGCGGTTGACCGATCCCAGGAAGTCATACAGCGACAAGGAGACCAGCTCGCGGTCTGCGTTCATTCGCCCTTGTTCGCCCAGCCGCGCGGACTCCGGAAAGGACCAGGCATAGTGCTCGTCGACCTGGTCGGCCAGGAGATAGAACAAGGACAGGTAACTGCCCTTGTCGACGGGCTGCGCGATGGCACTCGAGTCCGGATACCGCAGGTCCTTGAGCTCGCGGGTCGCCACGAACCGGCTGTAGGAGAACGCCCCAGGCCCAGCGACGACGCCGGAGTAGACGTGATCGTGCTCATACCAGCGGTTGTACTCAGCCAGGCGTTCGGGGTCTCGGTCGGGCTCGATCATCACGATCATGGCCTGGCCAAGATCGACGTGGGTTCCCATCGTCATATGCACTCCTGAACTCGATTCCGGCTCGGCCAAGGGTTGGCGCCCTGACAGTCAAATCCACCGTGGCAACGAACCCGACATCCGCCCCCTTCAGCGCCACCTCGATGTTGACCTACCGAGCGCCTTCTCGAACACGGCGCGGCTGGTCGTGCCGGCCTTCCGACGGGTGCCTCTGAGAGCCGGGTCTGGCGTCACGCGTAAGTCAGCGTATGATGACATCACTTGATGACTTACGCGTGATGGAGCTGTTCGCATGGCCGCGACCGCGGTGGTTTCCCCTTCTGACGCCGGGGCGCTGAAGGAGCGCTCGCTCGTCCCGACGTTGATTCTGGTCGGTCTCGTGGTGGCGGTGATGAGCAGCCTTGGCGCCCCGCTCATCCCCTCGATCTCCGAGGCCAGCCACGTCTCGCTGAGCGCCGGCGAATGGTTGCTGACGATCACGCTGCTCACCGGCGCGCTCGCCACCCCGATCATGGGCCGCCTAGCGGATGGCCCTCACCAGAAGCGCGTGATCCTGGTCGCGCTCGGCATCGTGCTGGTCGGGCTCGTGCTGGCCGCCACCTCGAGCTCGTTCCCGGTGCTCGTAGCCGCCCGGGGTTTGCAGGGTGTCGGGGTCGGGCTCATGCCCGTCACCATGGCGGTGGCACGCCGCCAGCTAGCCCCCGAGAAGGCCGCCAGCACCATCGCCATCCTGTCGGTGACGGCAGCCGTCGGCGTCGGGCTGGGGTATCCGATCACCGGGCTGCTGGCCGAGATCTCGGACTACCACGCCTCGTTCTGGTTCGGCGCCGTCGTCGTGGTCGCCGCGTTCGCCCTCGCCACCATCGTGCTCCCGCACAGTTCGGCGATGACCTCGCGGCGGTTCGACACCGTCGGCGCCACCCTGCTCTGCGTGGCGCTCGCCATCTTCATCGTCGTGCTGAGCGAGGGGGAAACCTGGGGCTGGCTCTCGGCACGAGTGCTGATCCTGCTGGCCACTTCCATCGTGCTCGCCGCCGCCTGGGCGCGCTATGAGCTACGCCGGCGCGATCCGCTGGTCGACCTCAGGCAGGCCCGCAACCGGATGGTGCTGACGGCCGACATCGCCGGCCTGATCATCTCCATGACGATGTACCTGTTCCTGCCGATCGTCGTCGAGTTCGTGCAGATCCCGCGCAGCAGCGGCTTCGGCTTCGGCGCATCCGTGCTGGTGTCCGGCTTCGTGCTGGTGCCGCTGTCGATCGGCACGCTCGGAGCCAGCCGGCTCGCGCCCTACTTCGAACGGCGCTACGGGCGCCGCATAATGATCCCGCTCGGATCGGTGCTTTTCGCCGTAGCCATGGGAGTTTTCGCGATCGAGCACAGCGGGCTGTGGGAGGCCTTCCTGGTGATGGGCATTGCCGGCATCGGCATCGGCTTCACCTTCGCCGCCATGCCGGGCTTCATCGTCAAGGCCGTGCACGCAAGGGACACCGGCAGCGCGATGGGCTTCTATCAGGTGCTGCGCAGCATCGGTCTCGCGGTGGGCAGTGCCGTCAGCGGGGTCATCCTGGCCGCCTACACGCGTCCGCACGACGCCTTCCCGGGCGTCGGCGGCTTTCGGATGGCGTTGGTCATCGGCGCGGTGCTCTGCCTGGTGACGGCGGTGCTCTGCTATTTCCTGCCCGGCCGCTCGCTGACCGCCGAGGCACATCCGGTCGATTCCGAAGAGCTCCTCGCCATGGAGGAGAACGCCGAACTGGGTGGCTCCGGGCTGATGCTTGCCGACGCGAGTGGCGAGGGGCGGGCGTCATGACAGCCCCGGTGCGCACCACCCGAACCCGCAACGCCGCCGCCAGCCGCGAGGCTTTGCTCGCTTCCGCGCGAACCCTCTTCAGCGAGCGCGGCTTCGAGCACACGACCGTGCGCGACATCGGCGAAGAGGCGGGCGTCGATCCCGCGCTGATCGCCCGCTACTTCGGCAGCAAGGTGAATCTCTACCTCGCGACGGTGACGGCGGAGGATGCCGATTCCGGACGGCCGGAGGCCTTCGAACATCCTGCACAACTGGTGGAATGGTTCGTCTCTCGCGTCGATCGGCGAGGGCCCGGCCCCGTGATGCAGGCACTGGTGCGTTCGGATTCGACGCCGGAGATCCGGGAGGCCGCGAGGGGACATCTGACGCGCCGGCTCGTCGAACCGCTACACGTGATGCTCCAGCGGCGCGGGGTCCCTGACGCCCGGACGCGCGCCGAGGTCATCGTGTCGGCACTTGTGGGCGTGCTGCTCGCGCGCACGCTCGGATCGTTCGAAACGCTGGGAAGTCTCGAGCGCCGCGAGCTCGTCGACCTGCTGACGGCGATGCTGCCCGACCTCAGCTGATCTCGGGGCCTTCGGGCTGCTCACGTTCGAAATCGCCCCGCAGCCTTTCGGACTGCTCCGGATCGGCGAAGACCACCACCTCATCCCCCGCACGCAGCCGGACCCCTTCGTGCACGCGCACCAGATGCCCGTCGCGGACCACCGAACTCACCCACACGTCGCCGGGCAGCTGCTGGACCGCGCAGCCGACGACAGCGGCCCCCGGCGCGACGACGAGGCGGTGCACGCCCTCGGGCTCGTGACGAAGCCGAACGCCGACGGTCCACGGCTCGAGCTCGGAACTGCGCATCGGCAGCCGGAGCACGTCGGCCAGGACGGGCACCAGGCTGCCCTGGACGACGACCGAGAAGACCACGACCACCACCACGATCCCGTAGAGCCGGGTGGCACCGGCGATGTGCGCCGAGAGCAGGTAGACACCCAGCAGGATCGGGACGGCGCCCTTCAGCCCGGCGAGCACCACGAAGCCCCGCTCGTTGGGAGCCAGCCTGGCCGGAATGAGGCAAAGTCCCACCAGCAAAGGGCGAATGACCAAGGCGAGCGCGATCCCGAGGACGAGGCCGGGCACCCAGACATTCGCCCGTGAAAGGACGGAGAGGTCGACCGTCAGCCCCAGCGCCACGAAGGCGACGATCTCGCCGAGGCTCGCCAGCGCGGAGTGAAACCGTTCGATCTCCCGCTTGTACGGGGCCTTGCGGTCGCCGATCAGGATGCCGGCGACGAACACCGCAAGAAAGCCCGATCCGCGGGCGATGGTGGCTATCGCGAAGAGCGCGAGCACGCACACGAACGTCCGCAATGGATACAGACCTTCGCTCGGCAGCGGCACCTTGCGCATGAAGGCCAGCAGCGCCCATCCCCCGGCCACGCCGATGATCGCACCGACGCCCATCTGCAAGACGAACTCGCCGAGCACGTGCAGGGCTGCCCCGCCGCTCAGGCTGCCCGCCGAGATCAGGCTCGCCATGAGCGCGATCCCGACCGGATCGTTGGCGCCCGACTCGCCCTCGAGGATCGTCCCGGCCCGGCCGGCGATCTCGCGCCGTCCCAGCACGGAGAAGACGACCGCGGGGTCGGTGGGCGCGACCGCCGTCGCCAGCAACACGGCTGCGTACCAGGACAGGTCGAACGCGTAACGCGCGAGCACCGCGCCGCCGGCGACCGTCAGGAAGGTGCCGAGGACACCGACCACCGCGATCGGGGTGGCGGACGCGCTGAACCGGCGCCAGCCGATGTGCATTCCGCCGTCGAACAGGATGGCCAGCAGCGCCAGCGTGACCAGGCGCTCGACCGTGCGTTCGGACGGGGCGTGCAGGCTGGGGATGGCCTTCACCGCGGCCGCCGAGGCCACCAGCAGCAGTGCCGCCGCGGGAACCTTCAACCGCTCGGTGAGCCGATGGGAGAGCACTGCCGCGACCCCGACGGCGGCAAAGACCAGCACCGCCAGAGCGAACGGCTGGGTGTCGGTCACGGTGCGGTTCTCCAGGGCGTGAGTCGGGTTTGTCGGGCATGGCGATACTGCTGCCGACCAGACTTCCCGGCGCACCAGGTGCCAGCGTAGCTGGAGGGCTGCCGGACACGGCGCTACGTTTGAGGCATGTGCCGAAGCATCAAGACGCTGCGTCCGCCCTATGTCGAAGCGCCCACCGACGAGGAAATGGCCGCCGCCGCGCTCCAGTACGTCCGAAAGATCAGCGGAATGCGGGCGCCGGCCAAGGCCAATATCGAGGCCTTCAACAATGCGGTCGACGCGGTCGCGGAAGCCACCCGTGAGCTGCTCGGATCGCTGGAAATCCGGCGCCGGCCGGTCCCCGTTGCTGACTGAGAGCGCATGACCAGCGGCGGGACCCAGCCCATCCTCGGGGTGGGCGTGGGCGGCGGTTTCAGCCCGGGCGCCGAAGTGCTCGTCAAGGAGAAGCCCGGCTCGCAGAACTGGGTCGTCGAAGGCCCGTTCGCCTACGGCGGCAAGACCCAGGTCTTCGAGGTCTGCCAGGGCGAAGAGACGGACTTCGCGTCAGTACCTCGCGTCCTGGTCTGGTTCCTGCCCCGCTACGGGCTGTACACGCTGCCGGCGATCCTGCACGACCACCTGTGGCGCGTCGAGGCGCCCAAGGGCCACATCTCCTATCGCGACGCCGATGCCACGCTTCGCCGTGCGATGCGCGAGCGCGGCGTGCCGTTCGCGACCCGCTGGATCATGTGGGCCGCCGTGCGCTGGGCCTCCATCTTCACCCGCAAGGGCGGCCGCAAGGGTTGCCTGCCTGACGTGCCGGCGATGCTGCTCGTGACCATCCCGACGCTCGCCGTCCTGCTGCCGGCCATCCTGCTGGTGGCCGTGACCCTGCTCGTCGCCACCGTGCTGGAGTTCATCATCTTCGTGGTGCTGCTGGCGACGAAGAAGGTCCGCGAACTCGTCGGCAAGCCGGCCACGAAGAAGGTCAACCCTCCCAAAATCAGCTGGAAACTCTGAGAGTTCACTGACCTCCGACGCGGAAGATCGGCCAGCCGATTTCGGTACGCCATTCGCTCGCCGCATCGCTATCGCGCGGGGCGATGAGGTACGTCTCCTGGATCGGGCCGTCGACAGCCAGCGCGTGCTCGACCACCCAAGCTCCGAGCCTTCCGTAGGTGACGTCGAGGTCGTCGTGCGGTCCCTGGTGAACGGTGACCGCCAGCTCCGCCGCAGGAAGCGGCGTCGCCTCGATGCGGCCGGACGCCTGCGGGTCGCGCACCGGCCGGAAGACCGTCATCGCGCCGCGGCCCTCGGTGAAGAGCTCGTTGTCGTAACGCCCTCCCGGCGGACCAATGCGCTCGGACGCGGGGAAGGCTGAGTCCAGCTCGGCCATCGCCGCGTCGTACCAGGATCCGGCGTGCTCGAGTTCGACGGTGCCCCGCACCGCCGCGACGGTGCGCGCCGGTACGGAGCGCAGTTCCACGTGAAGCTGGTCGAGATCTGGCCGCAGGAGTTGGCGAAGAGACGCCACCGCGGTGCGGGTGCGATCGAGCTGATCCTCGAGGCGTTGGAGGTGGCCGGCGATGAGGTCGGCGCGGCGCCCGGCGTCGTCGGTGGCGATGATCGCCTTGACCTCGGCGAGAGGGACGTCGAGTTCGCGTAGCCGATGGATCACCTGGGCCGCCGGAATCTGCGCACTGTCGTAGTAGCGGTACCCGGTGAAGGGGTCCACCGTCGCCGGCTCGAGCAGCCCGCCCTCGTGGTAGCGCCGCAGCGTGCGGATGCTCAGATGGGTCAGCGTCGCGAAATCTCCAATGCTCAGTCCCGCGCGCATGGGTCCCAATCTGCACCCTCTCCCTGCGGGAGAGTCGACGCCTTGACTCTCCCGCAGGGAGAGACCCGACGGTCATCCCATGACAACGAACTGGAACAGCGGGACCTCAATCCCTGCCACGCAGCTGCCGGCGGCGATCACCGCCTACCTCATCGCCCATCAGTCGCGCGACCTCGACGCGGCGATGCCGCACTACACAGCAGACGCCACGGTGACCGACGAGGGTCATACCTATTCGGACCCGGCCGCGATCCGGGAATGGCTGGCGACCTCAGCGAGCCAATACACGTACACCATCGAGCTGACCGCGGCGCGCGAGATCGATGACAGCCATTACGTCGCCGCTCACCACCTGGAGGGCAACTTCCCCGGTGGCGTCGCCGACCTGCAATACAAGTTCACCCTGCGCAGCGGGCTGATTCAGCGGCTGATCATCGAGCCCTGAGCACCACCCGGTTGCAGGAGCCGCAAGCCCGAGCAATCCCCCGTTCGGGTGAGACGATTGGTCGGCATTTGCGCCGATGTCCTTAGGGTGAGTCAAGGGCCTGCGGGTCGGAGCCCCGAGATGGGCTCCGCGATTGCTGACGCCTCGGGCCCCTCGCCGGACCGGTTCAGCCAGGTCCTGGCGATGCTCGAGGCGGCCCCGAGCGCGCGCGTTCTCGCCGGGGCTCGTGATGCCAGGCCCGTCATCGTGCCGGAAGAGCTGCTCATCCCCACCAGCCGCTGTCTGCTGCCGCAGGCTCTCGACTGCCTCGACCCGCGCGACATCGGACGCTTGATCGAGGCGCTGGACGACTGCCATCGGATTGGTTACGGACGGGCAGAGCTGCGGTTCCTCGCCGCGGATCCGGAGCCGGTGACCATCCACATCTTCGACACCTGTGACGCGCACGAGGTCCGGCTGTGCGTGCTCACCGTCGAGGACCCTGAATCTGCGTTCCTCGATCGGTTGAACGAACGGCAGGCGGGGCTCACGCGGCTACGCATGACCCATGATCGGTACGGCACCATCGTCGGCATCGACGAGCCGCTGGAGCGGCTGCTCGGATACCGGGACCAGGAGATGGTCGGGGCCCGGTCCAGCGACTACATCCACCCCGACGACATGCCGGCCGGCTACAGCAACTGGGTGGATCTGCTGGAGGATCCCTCGCAGCCGCGCCTGCAGCGCATGCGCTACCGCGCGGGCAACGGCAAGTACGTCTGGCTGGACATCACGTTCACGAATCGGCTGGACGAAGAGGGCGTCATCGTTTGCGGTTGCGTCGACGTCTCGGCCGACGTGGAGGCGCAGCAACGGGTCGCCGAACGCGAACGGCTGCTTCACCGGCTGACCGAGTCCCTGCCGCTGGGCGTCGTGCAGATCGACGCCGACGGGCAGATCTGTCACGCGAACGACCGCCTCGCCGTCGTGCTCGGGTTCGCCCTCCAGGCAGGCATCGCCGAGCTCGCTGAGCGCGTCGCCCCGGACCAGCGCCCACGGTTGGAGGACGGCGTACGCCGGGTGCTGGCGGGCGAGGACGTCGATGTTCAGGTCCTCATCAACCCGGTCCGCGGACGGCCGCGCGTCTGCCAGGTCAACCTGCGCTGCCTGACCACTGAAGACGGTTCCAACGGCGCGCTGATCTGCATCACCGAGGTCACCGAGGCCGTACGGCTGCAACAAGAACTCGAATATCAAGCGACCCACGACGCGCTCTCGGGATGCCTCAACAGAACGGCGATCCTGCGCTTCCTCGACGAGCAGCTGAAGCTCGATGCCGCGAACCCGGAAGCTCCCGCGACCGTCTTCGTCGACCTCGATCGCTTCAAGATGGCGAACGACCGTTTCGGTCACGCGGTCGGCGATGAAATTCTTGCCGCCGTCGGCGGACGACTTCGCAACATCCTGCGACCGGGCGACGCCGTAGGCCGTCTCGGCGGCGATGAGTTCCTGGTCGTCTTCCGCCATGTCGCGTCACGCAGCGAAGCTCAGCGCCTTCGCGACCGGGTCGACGCCACCCTGTCGAGCGACATCAAGCTTGCGGTCGGCACGATCTGGAGCAGCGGAAGCGTCGGCGTGAGCTGGTCCGCCGACCCGACGGTTTCCGCCGATGAGATGGTCGCTGCCGCTGACAGCGCGATGTACGCGGCGAAACGCGCTAGCGCACGGTCGCGCGTCCTGCATGCCAAGGTCCACCCGGCGCGCGACGGGATGGAACGCAATGCCACCGGCGGATCCCTCCATGGGGGCAGCCAGTGACCAAGGCCTCAGCCGGGGGCCGCGGGACGACGAACGCCGTGGGCTGGCACCTGCGTCGGCCCTGGTTCCTGCCACAGGGACGCTGGCTGCCGACCCCCGTCTGGAATCAGCGACACCGCGGACTGACGCTGCTGCTGTGGGCGCACATCCCCGGGCTGTTCGCCTTCGCACTCATCCGCGACTTCTCCCCGGGAGCCGCGGCATGGCAATGCGCCGTGCTGCTTCCGGCCGCCTCGATCGCGATGATCCCCCGCCTGAGCCGCAACATGCGCTCGGCGAGCACGTCTCTCGGGCTGGTCCTAGGGGCATCGCTCTTCGTGCATTTCGCGGGCGGTTCGATCGAGGCGCACTTTCAGTTCTTCGTGATCCTGGCGTTCCTCACGCTCTATCAGGCGTGGCTGCCGCTGCTGGTCGCGCTGGCCTACGTGGTGGCCGAGCACGGCATCATCGGCGCGCTCGACCCTCGGGCGGTCTACAACAACCCTTCAGATATCGCCCACCCCTGGAAATACGCTGCTATTCATGGGGGTTTCGTCCTTGCCGCGAGCTTCGCCAACATTCTGAGCTGGCGGCTCAGCGAGCAGGAAGCCTTTCACGACGGCTTGACGAGACTGCCCAACCGCGTCTTCTTCCTGGACTCGCTCACGCGATCGCTCGAGGGACGCGAGCGGATGACGACCGCCGTGCTCTACATCGATCTCGACAACTTCAAGGATGCGAACGACGCCTTCGGGCATGACTTCGGCGACGCGGTCCTTCGCGCGCTGTCCGAACGTCTTCAAGGAGCGCTGCGTCCGGGCGATCTGCTGGCACGCCTCGGCGGCGACGAGTTCGCCGTCGCCCTGTGCGATCTGGAGAACCCCTCGAGCGCCAAGAGCGCTGCGCAGCGCATCCTCGCCGTGCTCAGCGAACCGGTTCACGTCGAGGGCATCACGCTGGGACCCGCTGCCAGCGTCGGGCTCGCGTTCGCCGGGGCGGGCGACTCGGCGGCCGGCCTGCTGCGCAACGCGGATCTGGCGATGTATGAGGCCAAGCGCGGCGGGGGAAGCCGGGTGGCGCTCTTCGAGCCGATCCTGCACGCAGTCGCACTGCGCCGTACCGAGCTCGAGGCCGAACTGCGCGTCGCGCTCGAACGGGAGCAATTTCTCGTTTACTACCAGCCCATTTTCGACCTGGCGACGAACGAAGTCGTCGGTACCGAGGCGCTGGTGCGTTGGCGGCACCCGACCCGGGGCATCCTCGCGCCCGGCGAGTTCATCGCTGCCGCCGAACAATCCGGCATCATCGTGCCGCTCGGCGCGTGGGTGCTGCGTACGGCGTGCCGGCAGACCGCACAGTGGCAGGCCGAGCAGCCCGATCGGGCGCCGCTTTCGGTGTCGGTCAATCTGGCGCCGCGCCAGCTCGCCGATCGCACGATCATCGCCACCGTCGCCGAGGCACTGCACGACGCCGGTCTGGAGGCCAGCTGCCTCTGCCTGGAGATCACCGAGGGATCGGTCATCAAGGACTTCGAGGCCGCCCTGCCGATCCTGAACGCGCTGCGAACCCTCGGCGTCTCGCTGGCGCTCGACGACTTCGGTACCGGCTACTCCTCGCTCAGCTATCTCAAGCAGCTTCCCGTCAACAGCGTGAAGATCGATCGATCGTTCGTCGCCGATCTGGACAGCAACATCGACAACTGCGAGATCGTGAGCGCCATCATCAGCCTGGCGCACACCCTCGGCCTCTCCGTCACCGCCGAAGGCGCCGAAACCAAGGCTCAGCTGGAAGCCCTGCAGCGAATGGGAAGCGACCACGCCCAGGGCTACTTCCTCGGTCACCCGCGGCCCGCTCGCGCCCTCGACCGTGTGATGGCCCGGCACCCGCAGCCCGCCACATCGACGCGCGAGCTCCCAAGCGAAATGAGGCGTTCCTGATGGGTTCCGGCGTCATGACCCTCGCCGCCGCGAGCCGTACCGCCGCTTTCGGTGGGCACGGTTGGCACATCGTTGAAGCCTTCGTCACGCTGTTCGGTTTCCTCGGCGCCATCGGGATCACCGAGTACCTCCAGGGTCGCCGCAAGCGTCGTGGGGTCAGGCACGCGAATCGCATTCCCCGCGATGTCCTGCTGGTGCTCGTCGTGCTGGCCAGCGTCGCGGCGGCCGGCGTGCATTTCGCCGTCATGCCCGAGCACTTCGAGGAATCCGACCTGTACGGCGCGTTCTTCCTGGTCTGCGCCAGCGTGCAGCTGGTCTATGCCGGGCTGGTGCTGCTTCGACCGACCCGCTCGCTGATCGCGATAGGCGCGCTCGGCAATGCGGCACTCGTGCTCCTGTGGTTGGCGACGCGCACGCTCGGCGTCCCGCTCGGGCCGTCGGCCGGGGAAACAGAAAGCGTCGGTGCGCTCGACCTCATCGCCACGACGGCGGAGTTCATCGCCGTGGCCGCGGCGTTCGTCACGCTGCGGCGGTCAGCGCCGCCTTCGCCAGCGATTCGGCCAAGGCAAGACTTGGCGGTCCGGAGCTAGGACATCTCAGCTGGACGGCGATCCACCGCTCGTTGTTGGCCGTCTCGAACGTGAGCGTGCCGGGCACCCAGTCCGCCTCGATGCCGATGCCGTCGACCTGTTGAGGCGCGAAGTCCTTGCCCAGGCGTGCGGTGCCGGCGTTCTGGGTGGTTTCGACGACCCAGCGCTGAAAATCTTTGAACGGCTGCGGGTTCGTGTTGATCGTGACTGTGGCCGCGGTGCAGGCGCCCGCTTTCGGGGTGCGCCTGTCGTAGCTGCACGTGGACAGTCCGGCGGTGACCTCCTGCGTGGAGGTGGCGGCACCTCGTGGTGCGAAAGCCGCCCCAAAGGAGTCCGGGCAGGTCACCGACGCCAGCGGTGACACCGACGGCTGGGCGTTTGGTGATGAGGCGCTCGAGGACGAGCAGCCGGTGACGATTCCAGCGGCTGCCAGGCTCACGAACAGCAGGACCGGGCGCACGGCGCTGAGCCGACGATCAATGCTCGTGCTTGATCACGAAATACGAGCCGCGAATGGTCCCGGCCAGCTTCGACTTCTGCCTCGCGAACTTGAATTTCGAGGCGAGCTCCTCCGGGACCTCCATCCCGTCCGACAGCTTGAACCCGACGGCACGCTTGCCGTCGTCGTCGATGGTGTACATGACGTTGATCGAGAGGCCGCTCTCGTAGAAGACGTAGGCCATCCGGATGTTCTCGACCTGGAAGCCCGTCGCTTCCAGCGGCGGCGACTTGATGACGAGATCGCGCTCGTCCTTGAGGATCCCGTGCACCCAGTCGATGGTCGCCTTGGCTTCGCTCGCGGGCTCCACCACGAACACGTGGTCGTACTTGTTCTTGAAATAGCGGGCCTCATTGGCCCGCAGCCCGGCGAGCGCGTCTGCGACGGGTGACGATTCCACACCAACGGTCGAGACGTCTTTGAAATCAACCGTGTAAGCCACGCGCAGCCCCTCTCGATCCACTCGGTGCCCCCGGCAGGAATCGAACCTGCGGCCTTCCACTTAGGAGGCGGACGCTCTATCCGACTGAGCTACGAGGGCGGGTAAGGCTCGACGCGAGCCTACCGTCCGGCGGCCTGCAGCCATGCGGGCGCAGGCAGACTGGCCACATGAGCGTAGTGCGTATCAACGTGTTGACCGTTCCGGAGTCGGCCCGCGAGGCCCTCGAGCAGCGCTTCGCCGGGCGGGCCGGGATGGTCGAGTCGGCCGAGGGCTTCGAGCATTTCGAGCTGCTGCGCCCGACCGAGGGCAGCGACTCTTACCTGGTCTACACGCGCTGGCGTAGCGAGGAGGACTTCGTCCGCTGGACCGAGTCGCAGGCCTTCGGCGCCGGTCACCGCCAGGCGGAGGCGCAGCGGTCAGCGGGTGGCCCGGCCGCGATGGGCAGTGAGATCTGGGGCTTTGAGGTTATTCAGAGCGCTGACAAGTCCTAGTTTCCGGCTGCCAACGCGGTGAGGAACCTCGCTGCGATCGGCGCGGCCGTATCCCCTCCGAATTCCCCGCCCTGGACGAAGACTCCAAAGGCGATGTCGCCCTGCCAGCCGGTGAACCAGGCATGGCTCGGGGGGTTCGGCCCGCTGCCGAACTCGGCGGTGCCGGTCTTGCCGTAGACGGGCAGACCGGGGACGCCGGCCAGCGCGGTCCCCGTTCCCGACGTCACGACCTCACGCATCAGTTCGCGCAAGGTGTTGATGGGACCGGCGGGAAGCGGCGCAGCAACACCGGCGGGGGCCGCGCTCCCCAGCACGAGCCGGGGAGCTACCCGAACCCCGCGAGCGACCGACGCCGTCGCGGTCGTGATCGCGAGCGGACTCGTCAGCACCCGGCCCTGCCCGAAGGCACTAGCGGCCTTGTCGACCGGGTCGGTGGTGACCGGGACGCTTCCGGCGTACGCGCTGACTCCGAGCGTGAACGGGACGCCGATGCCCAGACTGCTCGCGGCGTTTTGCAAGCTGTTGGCCGAAAGCCGCGGGGCCAGCGAGACGAACGCCGTGTTGCAAGATCGGGCGAAGTCGGTGTGGAACGGGATGAGGCCGAAGGACTCCGCCTCCGCGTTGTGAAAGGTCCGACCATTGACCGTAATGGTCGGGGCGCATTCCACCGGCGTATCCGGTGTCAGGCCGCCTTCGAGCAGCGCCAACGTCGTGACGATTTTGAACGTGCTACCGGGCGGGGCCTGACCGGTGAGCGCCAGGTCGTAGGCGCCGCCGTTCGGGCCGTTGGAGACGGCCAGGACGTCACCCGTGCTCACCCTGATGGCGACGAGCGCGCTCGGTTTTGCCTGACCGGCGAGGGCATTGTCGGCGGCCGTTTGGATGGCTGGATCCAGCGTCGTGTGCACCGGCTGGCCCGGCTTGGCCGCAACGCTGAGCAACGTGGCATCAGCGGCGGCGCTGCCGGGAGCGCGATGCAGCACGACCCGATATCCCTCGGTACCCGCGAGTTGCTGGTCGTACTGCGCCTGGATTCCGGACAGTCCCACCTGCTGGCCGACGTGGTAGCGGCCGGGGTGTGCCTTGATCAGGTCAGCGGTGACGGGACCAACCGTTCCGAGCACCGCACGAGCGAAGTCATGCGTCGGCGCCAGAGGCAGCTGACCGGTCTGGAACACCGTGCCGGGAAGCGGCTGCAACTGCGCCTTGAGACGCTCGTAGTCGGCTTGTCTGAGCGTGATGACGTCCACGAAGGCATTGGCTGTCGCGGCTTTCACCCGTGCGGTGAGCGCGGCGGGGTCGATCTGCAGCAGGGTGGCCAGTTGCTGCGACAGCTGCGGCAGGTTCGTCACCCGTGACGGCTCGACACCGACGTTGACGACCGGCTGCTCGGTGACGATCGGGCTATCTCCGGCGCCGAGGATGGCTGCCCTGGGGGGAGCGACGGTCTCGCCGATCAGCGTGTCGCCGGCGCGCATTCCGGGGTGGATGACTGCCGGGCTCCACTGCACCCGCCGACCATGGCCGTCGGCCGCAGGGACGACGGCAGCAGTGGTGTCGTACGCGAAGACGGTGCCGCCGCGCAAAGTCCAGCGCACGTGGAGATTTCCGACGCGAGCCCGCGACTTGTCCGCGCCGTCGGACGAGGCCGGAGCGAAGGCGGGCGTCAAGACGGTGACGCTCGGAGGACCGGCGTTCAGACCTTTGGTCGCTGCCTGATAGGCCGGAGCAACGCCCGTGGGATCGACCAAAGGACCGTCTTGCGGCTTTCCGGCTGACCAGCTCCGCGCGAAGGCCTGCAGCGCCACGAGGGACGCGTCGGGCTTGGAGCTCGACGGCCACGCGATGACTGCCGCGCCTCCACCGATCAGGAGCACCACCACCAGCGCGAGGCCGATAACCCAATGACGCCGGCCCGTTCGACCAGGTGAAGTCGGGGTGAGTCTCATATTGCTCATCACGCGGCGCTCCGCCTGTCGGTTCACCATCGAACTGATCCGTTGGTCATGAACCTACCGAATCACCACATAGCCGGGCAGTCCAAGACTATATCGGTGCCGACTCAGTATCTTCTAGATATGACGACGGGCCGTTCGCGGCTTGATCTGGTCCGCCAGATCGAGTACTTCCTGGCCGTCGTCGACGAGGGCCATTTCGGGCGCGCCGCGGCGCGGCTCGACATGTCGCAGCCGCCGCTTTCGCAGGGCATCCAGCGGCTGGAGCGGCTGCTGGGCGGCGAGCTCTTCATCCGCGGCCCACGCGGCGCCGAGCTCACTGCGTTCGGCGCGGGCCTCGTCCCGCGCGCCCGCCAGCTCCTGGCCGCCGCGCACGCCGTCTTGCAGCCCCCGCCTCACCATCGGCGGCGCGTGTTCCGGCTGGGAGTCGTTCCTCAGCTCCCACGCTCGGCCGCCGCAGCCCTGGTGGAGGCGGTCCGATCGCACGGCCAGCACGTCGCCGTCGGCGTATTGGCGACGGCGGCTTCCACAGCCGGCGTAGGCGAAGGCGAACTGGACGCGGCGGTGGTCATCCATCCCGCGCTGCTGCCCAACCTCGACGCCGGTCCCGTCATACGGCTGCCCCGCGACATGCTCGTCCCCGGCGATCATCCGCTGGCCCATGCGCGCTCGGTGCCGCTGCGCCGCCTCGCCGGCACACCCCTCGCCCTCGAACCTCGCAGCCACGGGCCTGCCGCCCACGATCTGGTGGCCGACCTCGTCGGAATCGAAGGCGTTCAGCTGGCACCGGCGACGGTCGCGGGCGATCAGGAAGCGCTGCTGGCCGTCGCCGGTGGGGACGTCATGGCGCTCACTGCCGACCCGTCGCTGCGCGGGCGAGGGGTGGCGCGGGTCGCCCTCGACGGCGATCCGCTTCCGCTACGTCTGCGCATCGCGTGGCCGGCAGGTCGCGTGCCCACAGATCTCGCCGACGCGATGACCAGGGCTCTGGAGCTCTCATGACGACGGCGGGGATCAGCCGTCTGCTGCGGGCGACCTTCGATGACGCAGGCGTGCAGGGCTGGCTGCATGTCCGAGCGCTGAGCGCTTCGGGAGCGGACGTGGCGCTCGCTGCCGATGAGCCGGTCGCACTGAGCTCGGTCTACAAACTGCCGCTGCTGGTGGCGTTTGTGCGCATGGTCGACGCGGGCGAGATCGATCCGACGCGGCGGGTGACCGTGCCAGCTACCCCGCGCACGGCGGGCTCCACGGGCCTATCGATCATGCGTGATCCGGTGACGATGTCCTGGCGGGATCTGGCCGTACAAATGATCACCGTCTCGGACAATTCTGCCGCAGACGTCCTGCTGCGCAAGGTCGGACTGGAGCGCGTCACCATGACCCTGCGCGCCCTCGGGCTGGACGCCACCACAGTCACCCGGGGCAGCGCCGAGGAAATCGCCGGCCTGATGACCGAAACCGGCGCGCATTCGGTGGCCGAGGCGTTCGCGGCGCTGGCCGACCTCGACCACGTAGCGACGCCGTCGGGCTACGACCCGCTGCGGGCGAGCGCGTCGACGGCGCGGGATATGACGACACTGCTCACCGCGCTCTGGACTGGTCAGGCAGCCTCACCGGAGCAGACCGAGTTCGCCAAAACCGTGCTGGCGCAACGGGTCGGGCCCTACCGGCTGCGCGCGGGATTCCCCCACGACGCCATCGCAGTCGCCGACAAGACCGGCACCCTGGGCGCGCTGCGGCACGACGTCGGCATGGTCGAGTTTCCGGACGGAGACGCTTATGCCGTAGCGGTTTTCACCCGAGCGGCCCGGCCCGATCGGTTACTTCCCGGTGTCGATGCCGTCATCGGTCAGGCGGCCCGGCTGGCCGTCGACGCGCTGCGCGGCTAGCAGCTGCTACGAGCGCCGCGGCACCCAGCGGAACGTGCGCACGGCGATGAACGTCGCCACGATCCCCCAGATCGCCAGGCTCTCGAGCTGATGCGGAGCCCAGCCACTGCCGTGTGCCGTCAGCGGATTGAAGGCGTGGTAGTAGAGCGCGACAATGAACGGCCGTAGCGGCAGCCAGGCCGCGACCTGCGCCAGCCCCCCGCTGATCGGGAAGTACGTACCCGAGATGAACACCATGACGAAGAACGGCAGGTTGATGATCGCCGGACCGGAGTCGATGTTGGGGATGACCGACGAGACCGCGACGCCGAGCGCGCAGAACACGAAGGCGGCAAGGGCGATCGTCACGATGACCGGCAGCACGTGCGACGCGGGAAGCGAAACCCCATACACCGCAATGGCAAACACGATCGTGACGGCCGAGAGCAGAGCGGCTATGACGACCGCGCTGCCGATGATCCCGCCGATCAGCGCCCAGGCCGGCAGCGGTGTGCCGCGCATGCGCTTGAGCACCCCGTCCTCGCGCTGACGCACCAGGTTCATCGCGATGTTCAGGAAGCACGCGCTCATCACGGCGAAGGACAGGATGCTCGGCGTGTAGTACTGCGCCAGCTTCACCCCGCCGAGGTCCTTGTCGTGCTGACTCCCGGCCGTCGCGACCAGGATGAAGAAGAGCACCAGCGGAAACGCGAACGTGAAGAAGGCCGCCGCGGGGTTACGCCAGTAGCTCTTCTGCTCGTAACGCAGCTGCGTGGTGACGAGGGCGAGGTCGCTCATCGGGCGGCTCCTACGGTCTCGGCCGGTTCGGCCGGTTCGTCTTCGGCGGCCTCCTCGCCCCGTACGAGGGCGAGATACGTGTCTTCCAGGCTCGGACGCGAGGCGACCAAACCTTCGAGTCGGACGTCATGTTCGAGCGACCATCCGGTGAGGGTGTGCAGCACGCGGGCGTCGTCCGTCGTCGTCACCTCGCAGTAGCCGTGCTGATCGACCGTCACGTCGACGGGCAACGACGCCGGATCGACGCCGGCAGGGAGGCGGAAGCGGATCTGCAGTGCCGCGACGTCTCGTCCGCCGAGATCGTCAGGCGTGCCTTGTCCGACGACCCGGCCGTTGCCGATGACGACGATGTGGTCGGCCAGCGCCTGCGCCTCGTCCATGTAGTGGGTGGTCAGCAGGATCGTGGTGCCGAGCGTGCGCAGATCGCTCACCAGATCCCAGGCCCCGCGGCGCGCTGATGGATCGAATCCGGTGGTCGGCTCGTCCAGGAAGAGGAGCCGGGGATTGCCGACGATCCCGTACGCCACGTCGAGCCGGCGCTTCTGCCCGCCGGAAAGCTTGGCGATACGCGAGTTCTTCTTCTCTGCCAGGCCGACCCGCTCGATCACCTCGTCGACATCGCGCGGGTTGGCATAGAAGCCGGCCGTGCGGGTGAGCGTCTCGCGGACAGTCAGGTAGGGATCGGCGGCCGTGCCCTGCAGCACGATGCCGACGTTTTCGCGCCAGGCCCGGTCACCATGCTGCGGATCGACGCCGAGGACCGTCACGTCACCGGCATCGCGCTTCAGGAATCCCTCGAGAATCTCGAGGGTTGTCGTCTTGCCGGCACCGTTGGGACCAAGAAGCGCCAGGCACTCGCCTTCGGCGACGCTGAAGGTCACTTCCTGCACCGCCTTGGTGGTGCCGTAACTCTTTCGCAGACCATCGACGACGATCGCTGCCATCAGTTGTGTCCTCCGTTGTGGCAACCTCGCGGCGCCTCGCTGGGTGCGTCCCTGGGCTGGATGCAACCGGTGCAACTCTTACGGAGTTAGCCGAGCCGGGCATCCGCCATTTGGCCGACTTTATGGGGTTCGCGGGAAAAACTCCCGTTCTTTTGCCGTCGCGTCCGCGACACCTAGCCAAGATTCCCGCCACTGGTCAGGATGTCCGCATGAGCTCGTGGGAAACGCTGGACCGCTACCTGATTCTCTCTTCCGACGCCCACGCCGGGGCACCGATGGCGGCGTACAAGGCCTACCTGGAGCCCGCGTGGCACGAGGAGTTCGACGCCTGGCTCGCGGGCGTCGTCAATCCCTGGGTCGACGTGAACGACACCAGCAACTTCACCAGCGCCGACCGGCTCGTCGCCATGGACGCCGAGGGCATCGCCGGCGAGGTGCTCTTCCCCAACACGCTGCCGCCCTTCTACGACATCCTCGCCCACCTGAGCGGGGTGCCCAGAAATCGCGAGCAGTTCGAGCGTCGGTGTGCCGGATTGCGCGCGCACAACCGTTGGCTGGTGGACTTCTGCGCTGAAGCGCCGCTGCGCCGGCGCGGGCTCATCCAGCTCATGCCGAACGACGTGGATGCCGCCGTCGCCGAGATCCGCTGGGCGAGCGAGCATGACGTCATCGGCGGTGTGATGCTGCCGGCGGTGCCGCCCAATCATCCGGTCGAGCCCTACTTCCACCGGCGCTACGACGCGCTCTGGCAGGCCGCGGTCGAGCACGGATTCGCCGTGCACCAGCACCAGGGTTCAGGCAGCCCCGACGTCGGCGCCGGGGAAGAGGTCGATCGCAGCGTCAGCTACGTGAACCACGAGTTGTGGACCCGGCTGACGCTGAGCCATCTCATCGTCGGAGGCGTCTTCGAGCGCCATCCGGATTTGCGCTTCGTCTGGACGGAGATGCCCGGCCTGCGCTGGGTCGTCGAGGATCTCGAGCGCCTCACGCGTCAGCTGAAGGTGATCCAGTCGCGCTACGCGGGCGACCCGCGGCAGCTGAACTTCGCAGGCTCCTTCGGCTCGGCGACGACGGAAGGCCTGTCGCTGACCCCGCTCGAATACTTCCGTCGCAATTGCTACATCGGTGCCAGCTTGCTCGCCCCGCACGACGTGCGTTACATCCACGTGCTCGGCGCCGACCGGATCATGTGGGGCCACGACTTCCCGCACCCGGAAGGATCATCCGGCCGCACGACCGACGCACTCCGGCTCAACTTCGCCGACTTCTCGGACGCCGATTGCCGGCAAATGCTGACCGCCACCGCGGCAGACGTCTATCACTTCGACACGGCTGCCCTCACCCCGATCGCCGAACGCATCGGCCCGGCGGTCGAACTCGTCCACACGCCTCTTCGGGAGATCCCGGTCTCGCCCGGCGCCGCGTTCTCCGAGCCCGAGGAACTCGCCCTGGCCTTGGACGACGCGGCGACCTGGCGGTGAACTACTAGCCGAGGTCTTCGGCCATCGCGACGAGTTCCTTGCAGCGGGGGCAGACGGGGTAGCGGCTCGGGTCGCGCACCGGCTCGAACTCCCACCCGCACAGCGCCTTGATCTTCCCGCCCATCACGTTGGCCTTCATGATCTCTTCGCGGCGCGCGTAATGGGAAAGGTCGTCTCCGTCGTCTGTGCTGCCGGTGCGGGTCTCGGGCCGAACGTCCGGATCGAGGCGAGTGATGGGCATGGGTTCGAGTGTAGGACCGGCGCGCCGAGGCTAGGTCCGGCGATGAGTGGGTAGCCTGCAAACGTGCGTCGCTCGCAGGGCGGACCGTCACCCGTCACCCCCAGCCTTCGCGACACATTGCTGCTCCGGGAGCGGGCGCTGCAGGCCACCGCGGTCAGCGTCGTCATCACCGATGCGCGCCTCCCCGATAACCCGATCGTGTGGGTGAACAGCGGGTTCACGCGTACCACCGGTTATCTGGCAGACGAGGCCATCGGTCGCAACCCGCGCTTCCTGCAGGGCCCCGAGACCGATCCGGCCGTCATCGCCGAGATGCGCCAGTCCATCGCCGAAGCGCGGCCCTCGATGGTGACGCTCGTGAATTACCGCGCCGACGGCTCGACTTTCTGGAATTCGGTCTCCACGGCACCGGTCTTCGACGAGGACGGCGGGGTCATCGGTTTCATCGGTATCCAGGTAGATGTCACCGATTCCGTTCTCGCACAACACGAGCGCGAGGAGCGGCTTCGCACGGAGCAAACCGGCCGGATCTCGGCCGAGAAGGCCCAACGCACCCTCAGCCTGCTGGCGGAGGTCAATGACCTGCTCGTATCGACGTTCGATCTGGACAAGGCGATGCACGCCCTGGTTCACCTGCTCGTCCCACGCTTTGCCGACGGGTGCGCGGTCGATCTCGTGAGCGAAGGCGGCACCTCGTCCGACCCCCGGCCGCTGCGGGTGGCGTCGGCAGCGGTCAACGCCGACGCCGAGGTGGGCGATTCGGCACTGCTCGGACGGGTGCTGCGCACGACGCGTCCGGTCACGGTTGCGGACCCTGCTGATCCCGATGGCCAATCGCTGCTCGTGGTCCCGCTGATGGGGCACGACGGAGTACTCGGAGCGCTGACCCTCGTCACCGCTGGAGGCTCGAGCAACGATGACGAGCGCCTTCAGGTCGCCCTGGATATCGGCCGCCGGGCGGGTTTCTCGGTCGAATGGTGCCGCCTCTACGAGCGCGAAAGGCGTGTCACAGCTCTCCTTCAGCGCCAGAGCGAGCGACCGAGCTGACCTGGCTGGTGGCCCCGACCAGCACGTCTTGATGGTCTTGAGGACGGCTAAACCGTCGCCGACCTGATTTCACCCGCAGGAAACAATCCCGTCACGCGTCCGGAATCACGACTGAGGATTCTCACTCCTGAACGCCGTGCGCCACTGTCGCCGCCGGCCCATGTCCATGTACGGCGACTGGAGGAACCTTGCCGTTCGACCTCAAATCCATCAGCGCAGGCGATACCGCCTGGGTTCTGGCCAGTGCGGCCTTGGTGTTGTTGATGACACCGGGCCTCGCCTTCTTCTACGGAGGCATGGTCCGGGCCAAGAACGTGCTGGGAATGCTCATGCAGAACTTCTTCTGCATCGGCCTGATCAGCGTGGTGTGGGTGCTGGTCTCCTACAGCATCGCGTTCGGCGGCAGCAATGCGTACTTCGGTGGTTTCCACTTCGCCGGGTTGCAACACATGGACCAACAGGTGCCAGGAGGCATCGGGGCGACGATCCCACCCATCGTGTTCGTCGCCTTCCAGCTGATGTTCGCCGTCATCACACCCGCTCTGATTACGGGCGCCACGGCCGATCGCTGGAAGTTCGGGCCCTTCGTGCTGTTCGTCCTCATCTGGGGAATCGTCATCTACGCCCCGATCGCCCACTGGGTGTTCTCGCCGGACGGCTGGCTGTTCAAGCGGGGCGCCGAGGACTTCGCCGGTGGGACGGTGGTCCACGCGAATGCGGGTGCCGCGGCCATGGCCGTGGCGATCGTGCTCGGCAAACGGCGGGGCTGGCCGCGTGACAACTTCCGGCCGCACAACGTTCCGTTCGTGCTGCTCGGTGCGGCTCTGCTGTGGTTCGGCTGGTTCGGGTTCAACGCCGGTTCGGCGCTGGGTGCCAACACCTCCGCCGGCTACGCGTTCGTCAACACCAACACCGCCACAGCAGCTGCTCTGCTCGGCTGGCTGATCGTGGAGAAGATCCGCGACGGGCACCCCACAACCCTGGGTGCAGCGTCCGGAGCAGTGGCCGGGCTTGTCGCCATCACTCCGGCTGCAGGTTTCGTGACCCCGATGGGCTCGATCCTGCTGGGGCTTCTCGCCGGTGCGATCTGCTGCCTGTGCACCACGCTGAAGTTCAAGTTCGGCCTGGACGACTCGCTTGACGTCGGTGCCGTCCACCTGGTCGGCGGCGTGCTCGGCGCGCTGCTGATCGGCCTGCTCGGCTCCAGCAGCGTGGCGGGCGCCGACGGCGTCTTCTATGGCGGCGGCTGGTCCCTGATGGGCAAGCAGGCCATTGCCGTGTTGAGCACGGTGGCCTACTCGTTCTTCGGCACCTTGATCATCGCCTTCCTCATCAACCTCGTCTGGAAGATGAAGATGACCGAGGACCAGGAGCTCGAGGGCATGGACACCGTCCTGCACAACGAGACCGCGTACGACTGGGGCGGGCTCACCGGCGGGGGTTCCCTCACCGGGTCAACAACCAGCACCATCAGCATCCCCCGTGAGGAGGTGGACGCATGAAGCTCGTCACCGGTGTCATCAAGCCCTTCAAGCTCGACGACGTGAAGGCTGCTCTGGAAAGTTTCGGAGTCGCCGGCATCACGGTCAGCGAGGTGCAGGGATACGGTCGCCAGCGCGGCCACACGGAGGTCTACCGCGGTGCTGAATACCGCGTGGACTTCGTGCCCAAGGTGCGCGTGGAAGTGCTGGTGGACGACGACGACGGCGACGATGTCGTCGAGGTCATCGTGAAGTCAGCAGCGACTGGCAAGATCGGGGATGGCAAGGTCTGGGTCACCCCGATCGAGACGGTCGTACGCGTCCGCACCGGCGAGCGCGGGCGCGACGCCATCTAGCTCCATCCATCGAGAAGCAGGGAAGATTCGATCAAGACACGTCTTGACGAGCTGAAGGGCCGGTCCGATCTCGTCGGGCCGGCCCTTCGGCGCGAATTGGTGGCCGCAGCCGACGAATGGCTGATCGGCCTGCTCGGCGATCCCGGCCCGGGAATCGCGCTGGTCGCGGTGGGCGCGTACGGACGCCAGGAGCCGGCTCTGGGATCCGACCTCGATCTGGTCCTGGTGCACGACGGCAAGCAGAGCGCCAAGGCGATCGCTGCGATCGCCGACCGGATCTGGTATCCGGTGTGGGACAGCGGGATCGGTCTCGATCACAGCGTCCGCACGATTCCTGAAGCGATCTCGGTCGCCGACAGCGACCTGAAGGCCGCCATGGGACTGCTGGATGCGCGTCACGTCGCCGGGGACACCACGCTCTCGACTGGCCTCAGCACCCAGGTCCGCGCCCGCTGGCGGGCCAAGGCCAGCTCGCGGCTGCCGGAGCTTGCCGAGGCGGTCGCCGAGCGGGAGCGCCTCAACGGCGACGTCGCGTTCCTGCTCGAACCTGATCTGAAGGAGTCTCGCGGCGGGCTGCGCGACATCACCGCGGTACGGGCGCTGGCTACCGCGTGGGTGGCCGACCCACCGTCGGCCGAGGTGCTGGCCGCCGGAACGGTCCTGCTCGACGTGCGCGGAGAACTGCATCGCCGCACGGGCCGGGATCGCCTGCTGCTGCAGGAACAACCGGCCGTCGCCCAAGCCCTGGGACTGCCGGACTTCGACGTCCTGGCGCGCAACGTTTCCGACGCCGGACGCACTGTGGCCTACTCGTGGAACACCGCCTGGTACCGCGCATCGCGCAGCATCAAGCCGCGCCGCTGGGGCGGCCGCAAGGTCGTGCGCCGCGGGCTGGATGAGGGAGTAGTGGAGCACGACGGAGAGGTGACGCTCGCCGTCTCGGCCGACCCCTCGACCGACCCCGTGCTGGTGCTGCGGGCGGCTCGCGCGGCCGCCGTCGCCGACATCCCGATGACGCCACACACGCTGGAACGACTGGCGAACGAGAGCGCCCCGATGCCGGTCCCGTGGCCTCAGGAGGCCCGCGAGGCGTTCGTCGGGATGCTGGCCGCCGGGCCCCCAGCGGTCGCCGTCGTCGAGGCACTCGACCATGCCGGGATCCTGATGAAGCTGCTGCCCGATTGGGAGCACGTTCGCAGCCGCCCGCAGCACAACCCGTATCACCGCTTCACGGTCGACCGTCACCTCGTGGAGGCGGCGACCAACGCGGCGGCGCTCACCCGCACCGTGGCCCGCCCCGACCTGCTGCTGGTCGGAACGCTGCTGCACGACATCGGCAAGGGACTGCCGGGCGATCACAGCGTCGTCGGCGCCGAGATCACCGACCGCATCGGCGCTTCGATGGGTTTCGACGACGCCGATCGCGCCGCGCTGGTGACCATCGCGCGTCATCACCTGCTGCTGCCCGACACCGCCACCCGGCGCGATCTCGAGGATCCGGCGACGGCCCAGTTCGTCGCATCGGTGGTCAGCGATCCGATGGTGCTCGACCTGCTTGCCGCGGTCGGCGAGGCCGACGGGCGAGCCACCGGCCCGACGGCGTGGTCACCGTGGAAGGCGCAGCTCATCGCCGATCTGGTGCGTCGGGTCAAGGCTGTGCTGGCGGGCACCGACGGCGCTGCGGCGAGCGGCGAGCAGATCAAGCAACTCACTCCCGAGCAGCTCGCGCTGATGAACCGCGGCGGCGGCGCGTTGACGGTCACGATCGAGCCCGACCGCCATGGAGCGTTGGTCATCGCCACCGGGCCCGATCAGGTCGGGCTCATGTCAGCCGTCACGGGCGCTGTGGCTTTGCATCGGCTCGACGTCCGGCGGGCGTCCGCCGCTGTCTCCAGCGCCCCCGAACGCCGCGCGCTGATCGAGCTTTCGGTGCAGCCGCGCCACGGCGATGCGCTGCCGCCGGCCGGGCGACTGTCGGCCGACGTCGCGGCCGCGCTCTCGGGTGAGGGTCGCCCGCTGTCGGAACGGCTGGCCGAGCGTGACCGGGCCTACCCCTCGCGGCGTCGCGGCCTGCCGCCGGCGCCGCCCGAGGTGCGTTTCGAGGACCGCTCGACCGGCTCGACCGTCGTCGAGGTGCGGGCGCCGGACGGACCCGGCGTCCTGCACCGGGTGGTGGAGGCTCTTGTCGGCGCCGGGCTGGACATCAGGACGGCGATCGTCTCGACCATCGGCGCCGATGTCGTGGACTCGTTCTACGTCCGGACGCCCGACGGCCCGCTGCCCGACGGTGGCCCCCGTGACGAGCTACACGATGCCGTCCTGAAGGCGCTCGGGGAGCCGATTCCTGTGAGCAACTGAGGTAATCTCAGGCCCGTTCGCTTTGGAGGCTTCGCCTAGACTGGTCGATGGCGCCGCACTGCTAATGCGGTTGGGAGCTTCAACTCCCTCCCGGGTTCGAATCCCGGAGCCTCCGCTCTTCCTCTCTCGCCCCGTTGGCGGCGAGGTGCGTCAACAACGGGTAGTAGACGTCGCCTGAGATCCAGTGGCCGCCGGGCAGCTCGCGAAATTCGTACGGACCTTCGGCGTAGCGCCCACACAGGGCCGCGGCCCGGCGCCCGATATAGGCGTCCCGCTTGCCCCAGAGGAAGAGCGACGGTGTCCGGACCGGCCCGGGGACGCGGCCGAACGGCACTCCCCGATACCAATTCAGCGCCCCCGTGAAGACGCCTGGGGCCGCCATGGCGGCGGCATCGCGTTCGGCGGCGGCGCGCTCCTGCCCTGATGCGACGAGCCCGCGCACGAGTCGACGGCGGGCGGCCGGACGGCGCGGATCGAGCATCAGCTCCGGCAGCCAGGGCAGCTGGAACATCAGCATGTACCAGGATTTCAGGCCCTGGGTACTCGAGATTGCAGCTCTTCTCATCGCCGCGGGGTGCGGGACCGAGAGCGCAGTGAGGGAGAGCAAACGCTCAGGAGCCGAGGCGGCGACGGTCCACGCGACAGCGGCACCCCAATCATGGCCGACGAGATGAGCGCGCTCGATCTGGGCGGCGTCGAGCAGCGCGACGACGTCGCCTGCCAGGTCGGCCATCCGGTACGCGCGCCGGCCGCGTGGGAGCGCGGTAGTCGTATATCCCCGCTGGTCAGGAGCCAGGACGCGATAGCCGGCACCGGTCAGGTAGGGCGTCAACGTGTCCCAAGACGACGCGACCTGCGGGAACCCGTGGAGCAGCACCACCGGCTCGCCGCCCGGCGGTCCGGTGTCACGCACCGGGAACGTCAGCGAACCGTGGCTGAACTGGTCCATCGCCTACCCTTCATAGCATTCGCACAGGTAGCGTTCAGGGCCGTCACCGGCCGTCACCCGAAGCTAATCCCATGACGATCACCTCACCAGCACCCTCTCCGGGGCTGCCCTACGACCGCCTCACCGCGCGTGCCCATGCGCCGGCGGGCACCGGTCGCCTGCGCCGCGTCGTGACCGGGGGCCCGGATGACCCGAGGTGGGCACGTCCCGCGCTGCTGAGCCTGCTCGCAGCCACGGGATTGCTGTACATCATCAATCTCGCCGCTTCCGGCTACGCCAACGCCTTCTACTCGGCGGCCGTGCAGGCCGGGTCGACGAGCTGGAAAGCCTTCTTCTTCGGTTCTTTCGACGGTGGCAACGCGATCACGGTCGACAAGCCCCCGGCGTCGCTTTGGGTCACCGACATCTCGGCCCGCATCTTCGGCGTCAACTCCTGGAGCATCCTCGTTCCCGAGGCGCTGATGGGCGTGGCGGCGGTGGGCTTGCTCTACACGACCGTCAAGCGGCGGTTCGGCGCGTCCGCCGGACTGCTCGCCGGCGCGGTTCTCGCGCTCACTCCCGTCGCGACGCTGATGTTCCGCTTCAACAACCCCGATGCGTTGCTCGTCCTGCTCCTCGTCGGCAGTGCTTACACGCTGACGCGGGCGATGGAAAAGGCCGAGACCAAGTGGATGCTCTTCACCGGAGCGCTCATCGGCTTCGGCTTCCTGACCAAGATGCTGCAGGCGTTCCTGGTGGTGCCGGGCTTCGCACTGGTCTACCTGATCGCCGCGCCCACCACGTTCTGGCGGCGCCTTCGCCAGACGCTCTACGGCGGCCTCGCGATGGTGGTCGCCGGCGGCTGGTGGGTCGCCATCGTCACCCTGTGGCCCAAGAGCTCGCGTCCCTACATCGGCGGCTCGCAGGACAACTCGATCCTGAACCTGATCTTCGGCTACAACGGCTTCGGCCGGATCTCGGGCAACGAGACCGGCAGCGTCGGGGGCGGCGGGGGTGCGGGCGGCACCAGCATGTGGGGCATCACCGGCGTCACCCGCATGTTCAACAGCGAGATCGGCGGTCAGATCTCCTGGCTGATCCCGTCTGCGCTCATCTTCCTGGCCGGGTTGCTCTTCCTCTCGCGCCGGATGCCGCGCACCGATGGCCGGCGCGCGGCGGTGCTCCTGTGGGGCAGCTGGCTGCTCGTCACCGGCCTCGTCTTCGACTTCATGTCGGGCATCTTCCACCCGTACTACACCGTCGCCCTGGCCCCGGCGATCGGTGCCCTCGTCGGCATCGGCGCGGTCTCGCTGTGGAAAGCGCGCCACCTGTTCGCGGCCCGTGCAGTGCTCGCGGCCGGCATCGGCGCCGCTGCCATCTGGGGCTACCTGCTGCTGCAGCGGACCTCGTCCTGGCACCCGTGGCTGCGCTTCATGGTCCTGCTGATCGGGCTGGCGGTCGCCGGCTACGTGCTGGCCATGCCGCGCATGTCTCGCCTCATCGCGGTGGGGGTGGCGACCCTCGCCATCTTCGTTGGGCTCGCCGGGCCGTTCGCGTACTCCGTGGCTACGGCGGCCACCGGCAAGAGCGGGTCCATCCCCTCGGCCGGACCCTCGGGTCAAGGATTCGGCTTCGGCGGACGCGGAGGGTTCGGCGGCGGCGGCGCCATCCCGGGTGGAGTTCGCCAGCAGTTGCAGCAGGGTGCCGGCGGCTTCGGCGGACGCACCGGCGGCGCCACCGGGGGTGGCGGCGGGCTGGGAGGCCTGCTCGACGCCTCGACCCCGTCAGCCGCTCTGAAAGCCGCGCTGCTCGCCAACGCCAAGAACTACACATGGGTCGCGGCGACGGTCGGCTCGAACAACGCGGCGGGGCTGCAGCTGGCCACGGGTAAGGCCGTGATGGCGATCGGCGGTTTCAACGGCACCGACCCGAGCCCGACGCTCGCCCAGTTCGAGAAGTGGGTCAGCGAAGGCAAGATCCACTACTTCATCGGCGGTGGCAGCCTCGGCGGCGGCGGCTTCGGCGGCAACTCCTCCTCCGGCACCGGCAGCCAGATCGCGACCTGGGTGCAGTCGCACTTCAAGTCGACCACCATCGGTGGCCAGACGGTCTATGACCTGACGACCTCTTCGGGAGCCTGAGGCGCGTCCCGCTCCGGCTCGGCGGGAGGGTCGGCGACGTCCGGCCCTTCCACCGAGATCCTGGGAAGGACGCGGTCGAGCCAGCGTGGCAGCCACCAGTTCGACGGTCCGATCAGATGCATGGCGGAGGGCACCAGCACCGTTCGTACGAGCAGGGCATCGATCAGGATGGCCGTCGCCAGGCCGATTCCGAACTCCTTGATGATGCGTTCTCCACCGAAGACGAACGAGGCGAAGACCAGCACCATGATGGTCGCCGCGGCAGTGATGACCTGTCCGGTCTCGGCTTGACCGCGGGTCACGGCGTCGTGGTTGTCGCCGCTGTGCAGCCAGTCCTCATGCATCCGGGAGACGAGGAAAACCTCGTAATCCATGGACAATCCGAACAGGATCGCGAACATCATGACGGGCAGGAACGGCTCGACCGGGCCCGCCTTCCCGATGCCGATGACCGACCCGCCCCACCCGAATTGGAAGACAGCTGTCACCACGCCGAAGGCAGCGCCGGCCGCGAGGAGGTTGCAGACCGATGCCGTCAGGGGGATCAGCAGGCTGCGGAAGGCGGTCGCCAGCAGGATGAAAGCAAGGCCGACGACGATGCCGATGAACAGCGGCAGTTTCGCATCGATGACGCCGGTGAAGTCGGCGAAGATCGGGGTCAGGCCGCCGACGTACACCGTCATCCCGGGAGCACTGTCCGGGATGACCTCGCGTCTGAGGTGATGCAGCAGTGACGTCGTCTGTGCGGCCTGCGGGCTGGTGGTCGGGACCACGGAGATGATCGCGGCCTTCCCGCTCGGCGAGAGCTGGGGAGCCTGCACCTGCGCCACCCCGGGAGTCGCGCGAAGTGCGGTCGCAAGGTTCGCCACTCGGGGCAGATCGTTCGATCCCTGCGTCGCGACGACGACGGTGAAGGGACCGTTGAAGCCCGGCCCGAAGCCGGTGGCGAGCAAGTCATAAGCCTTGCGGGTAGTCGTTGACGGTGGGTTGTTGCCCTCGTCCGACGATCCGAGTCGCAAGGACAGGAACGGGATCGCCAGGAAGACGAGGATGATGGCCGCTGCCGTGGCAAGCACGATCGGGCGCCGCTCGACCAGCTTTCCCCAGGCCCACCACCGCGGCGAGAGCCTTTCGCCCGCCGGACCTTCTTCGGCGAGCTGGCGACGGCTGCGCTTGCTCAGCACCTTCATGCCGAAGAAGCCCAGCAGCGCCGGCAGCAGCGTGACCGAGGAGACGACGGTGAATGCGACGACGATCGCTGCCGAGACGGCCAGCCCGTAAAGGAACGAGACGCCGACGGTCAGCAGACCCAGCAGCGCGATGCAGACCGTGACACCGGCGAAAATGACCGCCCGGCCGGAGGTGTTGATCGAGAGCACGGTCGAAGTCTCGAGATCCATGCCGCGGCGCAGGTTGGCCCGGTGGCGGCTGACGATGAACAGCGCGTAATCCACCCCCACGCCGAGCCCGATCAGCGTGGCCAGGGTCGGGCCGAAGATGGCGATGTGGAAGACGTGGGAGAGCAGGCTGACCATGGACAGGCCGGTCCCGATACCCACCAGGGCGGTGATCAGCGGCAGCAGCATCGCCAGCAGCGAACCGAAGGCCAGGAAGATGACCACGCCCGCAGCGATGATGCCGATCACCTCTGACAGGCCCGTCGCCGGCCGGCCACCCGCGTCCTGAATGGCGGGACCGCCCAGCTCGACCTGCAGGTTCGACGTCGCGACAGCCTGCGCCGTAGTGATGACGTTCTTGGCCGCGCTGGTGGGGATGGCGGGCCCGGTGCCGGCGAAGACGACATTCGCGTACGCGATGGTGCCGTCCTTGGAGATCTGGCGCGCTCCAGCCGCCGTATAGGGGCTGACGACCGCCTTGATGTGCGGCAGCTTGCCGACCTTCACCAGCATCGGGCTGATCCGCGCCACGGTCGCCGGATCGGTCACCCGCCCCTGCTTCACATGCCAGACGATGGTGTCGGTTTCCCCTGATGCTGCAGGGAATTCGGTCTGCAGCAGCTTCAGGGCGCGCGAGGAATCGGTGGCCGGAAGGGTGAAGGAATTGGCGTACTTGGAGCCGACGCCATTGCTGATCGCCCCCATGGCGATGAAACCCACGACCCACAGGATGAGGACGAGACGCCGATGCCGGTAGCACCAGTGAGCCATGGCGGACACGAAGACAGGCTATCTACGCACCGCAAGCCACCGGCTACGCCACGGTGACCAGCTCTCGATCGTGACGGTCGGCACGCGCGGGCTGGACCGGTTCGAGGTCCTTGTTCCACAGCTTTCCGTTGGGCGCCGACATCTTGCAGATGGTCCGGAAGGTCTGCCAGTAGTGGCCCGGAAGGCCGCCCAGGATGTACGGGATCTTGTACTCCTCGCACAGCGCCTTGGTCTTCTTTGCGATCTGGGGATAGCGCCGGCTGGGCAGATCCGGGTAGAGGTGGTGCTCGACCTGGTAGCTGAGATAGCCCGCCATCACGTGCGTCAGCTTGCGGGCCCGGAAGTTGGCCGAGCCGAGGATCTGGCGCAGGTACCACTCCCCCTTGGTCTCGTTCTCCAGCTCTTCCTCGGTGAAGTACGTGACCCCGTCAGGGAAGTGGTCGACGAAGATGACGAGGTAGGCCCAGAGGTTGCGCATCAAGTTGGCCGTGGCATTGGCCGTGAGCGTCGTCATGAAGAACGGGCCGGTCAGCAGCGGGAAGAGCACGTAGTCCTTGCCCGCCTGCTTGCGGACCTTGCGACCGAGCTGCTTGAGCTGGCGGCGAAGCTCCCCCATGTCCTTTCGGCCGGTGCGGATCGCTTCGATGTCGAGGTCGTGCAGGCCGACGCCCCACTGGAAAAGCGTGGCGAGCATGAGGTTCCACACCGGGTTGCCGATGTGGGCGGGCCGCCATTCCTGGTCGCGGGTCACCCGCAGGATGCCGTAACCGACGTCGGTGTCGCGGCCCAGCACGTTCGTGAACGTGTGGTGGATGTAGTTGTGCGAGTGCCGCCACTGATCGGCCGGCTGGATGGTGTCCCACTCCCAGGTGGTGGAGTGGATCTCGGGATCGTTCATCCAGTCCCACTGGCCGTGCATGACGTTGTGGCCGATCTCGATGTTTTCCAGGATCTTCGCGACCCCGAGCATCGCAGTGCCGGCGACCCAGGCGGGCGGGAAGGCGCTCGCGAAGAGGGTCACCCGGGCGGCGACCGCAAGGCGGCGCTGCAGCGTGATCATCTTGCGGATGTACGCGGCGTCGTCCTCGCCGAGGGAGTCCTCGATCTCCTTGCGGATGGCGTCGAACTTGCGGCCCAGTTCTTCGACTTGGGCTTGGGTGAGGTGGGCGTATTCCTTGACGTCGGAAACGGCCATCGTGGTTCAGACCTCCAGCACGCAGTCACCGGCCGCCGCCGTGACGCAGGTTTGGATGTTGGTGTTTTCCCCGGACGTCTCTTCGCCGTTGCGAAGGTCGCGGACCGCTCCGGACACCATGCGGACCGTGCAGGTGTGGCAAATGCCCATCCGGCAGCCGAAGGGCATCTGGATGCCCTCCTTCTCGCCGGCCTCGAGCAGGGTGGTCGCGCCGTCGATGTCGACTTCCTTGCCGGACACCGCGTAGCGCACGTGGCCGCCCTCGCCGCCGGCGACGAAGGAAGCGGTGAATCGTTCGAGGTGCAGCGCACCGGGCAGGCCGGCCTGCTTCCAGTGCGACTCGGCGTCGTTGAGCAGCTTCTCGGGGCCACACGCCCAGACCTGGCGATCGCGCCAGTCGGGGCACAGCGTGTCCAGGTCGGCGAAGTTCAGCCGCCCATCACGCGTGGTGTGCCGCTCGACGAGCGCGAACTCCTCATACCGATCGGCCATCCCGTGCAGTTCCTTGCGAAAGAGCACGGACGACTCGCTCGGCGCCGAATGCACGAGCACGACATCGGGCATCGTCTCGCGGCGGTCGAGGGTGCGCAGCATGGCGATGACGGGGGTGATCCCGCTGCCCGCGGTGATGAACAGCATCTTGCGGGGCGGCGGGTTGGGCAGCACGAAATCGCCCTGCGGGAGAGCGAGCCGCACGATCGTTCCCGGCGCCAGACCACGTACCAAATGGCCGGAGAGGAAGCCCTCGGGCATCGCCTTGACGGTGATGGCGATGTGCTTCTGGACGCGCTTGGGCGGGGAAGTCAGCGAGTACGAGCGCCAGTGCCAGCGACCGTTCACGCTCACCCCGATGCCGACGTACTGGCCGGGCTGGTAGGTGTACGACCAGCCCCAACCGGGACGGATGACGACGGTGGCCGCGTCGTCGGTCTCCGGCTCGACCCGCTCTACCCGGCCCCGCAGCTCGCGGGCCGACCAGAGCGGGTTGATGAGCTGCAGATAGTCGTCGGGCAGCAGTGGAGTGGTGAACCGCCCGGCGGTGCCGCGAAGGGGCTGACCTGCGGGAACGTTGCGACGCGCCCGCCGGCCCGCCGTCACGGCGACCCCGGCCAGAGCTGCAGCGGCGCTGGCGGTACCTGCCGCCAGCCGCGGGGCACTGATCTCGAAGCCAGGTATTACGGCGCCCATAGCAGCTCCTTCCGTGAGCTATCTACGTGTTACCCCTGGTATCGGGTAAGTATGCGGCGCCTTCCGGGTCGGTCAACCCGCATGTGACGACAACGACACAACTGCCGCCGCGATGCGGGCCGCGTTCAAGATCAGGCGAGCGCGTCGCTGATGGCGTCGAAGACGTCGGGGTCGCAGCCGGGCAGATCGGTGCCGGGACGCGGCCAGTGCACGACGACGTCGGTGAAGCCCATCGCCGCGAGGCGGGCGGTGAAGTCGTCCCAGCGCGAGCGCGTGCCGTCGGCCCATCCGGCGTCGAGCGACACCAGCGCCATCCGGCGGATGTCGGACGGCTCGCGTCCGCGCTCCCGGCAGGCCTCATCCAGTCGTGACGCCTGAGCCGCCACCGCGGTGTACCAGTCCTCTCCGGCGACGTCATCCACCGGTCCGAACGTCACCCAGCACGATCCGTGTTCAGCCGCCACCGCGAGAGCGCGCGGCCCGATGGCGCCGATGGTGAAGGGCACCCGCGGACGCTGCGTGCATCCGGGCAACGTCCGGTACTCCGGGGCCGAATACACAGCCCCGCTGTAGCTTCCACTCGGTTCGCGCAGCATCAGGTCGAGCGCCGCGGTGAAGTCCTCGAAGCGGGCGGCGCGCTCGGGCATCGTCGGTGCCGGTGCGCCGAGAGCCGTCGCGTCCCAGCCGGTCCCGCCTGCGCCGATCCCGAGGTCGAAGCGTCCGCCGCTGATCTCATCCAGCGTCATGACGTCCTTGGCGAGCAGCGCCGGATGACGAAAGTTCGGGCTGGTGACGAGGGTGCCGAGCCGCAGGGTCGTGGTGGTCGCCGCGGCGGCCGCGAGGAGCGGGACGGCTCCGAGCCAGGGTTCGTCGCGCAGCGTGCGCCAGCTGAGGTGGTCGTAGGTCCAGGCAGCGTGGAAGCCGCGTTGCTCGGCCTCGCGCCAGCGCTCGCCGGCCTGCGGCCAGCGCAGGTCGGGAAGGATGACGACGCCGGTGCGCAGGGTCATGCCTGCTGACGCTAGGCCGACTTTCGCCGAAGGGCTTGACTTCCTAATAGCGTTAGGACAACCTTCCGCCTATGGCACTGGAGGCGGCGCCCGGCACCGACCGCCGGCACCGGCGGCGCGAGGAGACGATCCGCGAGATCGTCGACGTCGCGATCGAGCTGATGGTCCAGCACGGTGCCGCCGGGCTCTCGCTGGGTGACGTCGCCCGCCAGATGGGGATCAGGACTCCTTCGCTGTACGGCTACTTCGACTCCAAAAACGCCTTGTACGACGCGGTTTTCGAGCGGGGCTGGCGCGAGCTGGGCGAGACGATGACGCCACTGATGACGCTGCCGCAAGGGCAGGGGCGCAGCCGCGACGAGCTCTCCGCCATCGCGCTGACGGCGGCCATCGGTTTCGCCCGCTGGGGGATCGAGCACCCGGCGTACGCGCAGCTGATGTTCTGGCGCCCGGTGCCCGGCTACCAGCCGGCCGAGGCGGCCTACGCGCCGGCCGTCGAGGTGTTCGAGCTGGCACTCACCGCGTTCGCCGGCCTTCGGGAGCGCGGACTCTTTCGCGCCGATGTCGACATCGACGAGGCCTTCCGGCAGTGGACCGTGCTCATCGCCGGCGTCGTCAGCCAGCAGCTTTCGAATGCACCGCACGAGCCGTTCGACGGCGGCACCTTCACCTCCGGCCTGCCCCAACTGGTCGCCATGTTCTTGCAGTTCTACGGACCCGGATCGGGGCCGGCACAAACCACATCCCGTACCACGAGGAGGAGCCATGGAAGCACGAGTAGCTGAGATCGCCGACCGGGTCTACCGGATCTCGACCCTGGTCGACGACGTCGCACCAGGAGGGTTCTCGTTCAACCAGTTCCTGATCGATGCCCCGGAGCCGGTGCTGTTCCACACGGGGATGCGCGGGCTGTTTCCTTTGGTACGAGCGGGAATCGAGCGCGTGATGCCGGTGGATCGGCTGCGCTGGATCTCCTTCGCCCACGTCGAGGCCGACGAGTGCGGCGCGATGAACGAGTTCCTGGCCCTCGCACCCCAGGCGCAGGTCGCCCACAGCGGGCTCGGCTGCCTGGTGTCGGTGAACGACCTCGCCGATCGCCCGCCGCGCCCCCTCGGGGACGGCGACGTCCTGGAGCTCGGCGACGGCCCGACGGGTCAGCGGCTGCTCGAGATCGCCACCCCGCATGTGCCGCACAACTGGGAATCGCACCTGCTCTTCGAGCAGCAGACCGCGACGCTCTTCGCCGGCGATCTCTTCTCACAGCTCGGCGACGGCGATGCCATCACCGACGCCGACATCATCGAAAGCTCCATCCAGGCCGAGGAAATCTTCCGGTCGACATCAATCGGACCGGCCGTACCGGCGACGCTTCGGCGGCTGGCCGATCTCGAGCCCCAGACGCTGGCGGTCATGCACGGATCGTCCTTCCACGGCGACGGGGGCAGCCTGCTTCGTACCCTCGCCGACGTGTACGAGCAGAAATTCGGCTGCTGACATGGGCGATGCGCGCCGGCCCGTGCTCGATCGGGCGACGGCCATGCGGCTGGCCGCGACCGAGTACGGGCGCTTTCACCAGACGCTCGTCGAGCTGGCTCCGCAGGAGTGGACGCTCGCGACCAACTGCCCCGGTTGGGATGTCCGCGCGATGGCGGCCCACCTTCTCGGCATGGCCGACATGGCCTCCTCTCCCTGGGAGAGCCGCCGGCAGATCAAGGAGGCGACCAAGCGCGGGGGCGCGTTCATCGATGAACTCACGGCTTTTCAGGTCGAGGAACGCGAAGAGTTGGAGCCTGGTCACATCCTCGCGCAGTACGAGCGTGCCGGAAGGCGAGCGTCCAAGGGGCGCCGGCGGATGCCCGGTCTGATACGCCGCCGCCGGCTGCCCGCAGCACAGACCGACGGGCTCGAGGACTGGACGCTGGGCTACCTGGTCGACGTCATCCTCACCCGCGATCCCTGGATGCATCGCATGGACATCGCGGCCGTGACCGGTCGCGAGCCGGACCTGACCGCCGATCACGACGGGGTGCTCGTCGACGATGTCGTACGCGAGTGGGCCAGCCGCCACGGCCAGCCCTGCGCGCTCACCCTGACCGGGCCGGCCGGTGGCTCGTGGACCTTCGGTGAGGGCGGGCCGGACTTGCACTACGACGCAGTGGAGTTCTGCCGGCAGGTCGGTGGCCGCGGCGATCCCGAAGGTGTGCTGAAGACGCTCGTACCGTTCTGAGCTAGCGCGCGGATACTTCGAACGCGTTGGGGTCGATCGCCGACGATCTCTCCCGGAACTCCGTCATCGAATACGGCCATTGCGTGACGACGCGCCCGCTCGGGGTGCGGTAGTAGCCGTTGCAGCCCGCCTGCCAGACCTGCACACCGGCGATAGCCTTCTGGACCTCCTCGTTGTAGGAGTGCATGACGTCGGGCCGCACGTCGAGCCAGGCGAGCTCCTCGCTGGCGAGGCGATCCAGCAGGCGCATCACGTGCTCGACCTGATACTCGATCATCGCGAGGATCGAACCGTTGTTGGTGTTGGGCCCGTAAAGCATGAAGAGGTTGGGAAAGCCCGCGGTCGTGATGCCGAGATAGGCGATGGCGCCGTCGTTCCAGGCATCGCTGATGTGGCGCCCAGCTCGGCCGACGACGTCGATCGCCGAGAGGTAGCGCGTGGCGGCAAAACCCGTGGCGATGACGAGGGTGTCGACCCGGCGCTCGCGTCCGTCAACGGTGACGATGCCGTCTTTCGTGACGCGGGTGATGGGGTCGGTGACGAGTTCGAGGTTGGGCTCGTTGAAGGCGGCGTAGTAGTTGTTGGACACCAGCGGGCGCTTGCAGCCGTAGGGATGCGTCGGGACGAGTTTGGCCCGCACCGCCGGGTCTTCGACCACCTGGATGGCCGCCAGCACCCCCGCCTCCCGCTCGGCGTTCAGGTCGAGGTTGGAGAACGTCTGTCCGCTGTCGACCGCGTCGAAAATCTGCTGCCGGATCGCAAGGGCGAGGTTCGGATCGCGTAGCCGGGCTTCGATCTCGGCGGGCGAGGCCGGGTCGTCGAGCTTGGGCAGCACCCAGTTGGCGGTGCGCTGGAAGAGGTGAACCTGCCCGGCCTGCTTGATGATTTCGGGAACGAACTGCACCGCGCTGGCAGCGCTCCCGATGACCCCGACGCTCTCGCCGGTGAGGTCGTGGTCCCAATCCCAGCGCGCCGAATGAAAACGGGTTCCCTCGAAAGAGTTGAGCCCTTCGATGTCGGGCCAGTCGAGATCGTTGAACATTCCCAGGGCGCTGACGACGCCATCGGCCTCGACGAGCTCACCTGAGCGAAGCTCGACCGTCCAGGACGACGAGGACTCGCTCCACGTCGCGCGCACGACCTCGCTGCCGAAGCGGCAGTGCGGCAAGATCCCGTACTTCTGCGCGCAGAACTCCATGTAGGCAAGGATTTCCGGCTGCGTCGCGTACGGACGGGTCCAGTCCGGCTTGATCTCGAACGAGTACGAGTACAGGTGCGACTGGATGTCGCAGGCGCAGCCCGGATAGCGGTTCTGATACCAGGTCCCGCCGACCCCGCCGCTGCGTTCGAGGATCACGAAGTCGTCGTAGCCGGCGGCCTTCAGCTTGATGGCCATGCACAGGCCGCCGGGACCGGCTCCGATGATGGCGATCCGCGGTTTGCTCATCCGTTCAGTCCTGGATGTACTGCAGGAGCTCGATGCTGTAGCCGTCGGGATCGTTGATGAAGCCGACGATGACGGGCCATCGTTCGAGACGCGCGGGCACCATGGTGGACGTGTAACCCGCGTCGACCGCCTTCTGGTGAACGGCCATGGCGTCGTCGACGATCATGTAGTGCTTCCAGAGCGCGAAGCCATGATCGACCGGCTGTCCGCCGTTGTACCGCTCGGCCAGCTGCAGCCGACCGCCGCCCTGATCAGCCGCGAGTACGGCCTCGTGGACGTCGTCGATCTCGGTGCGGCTCTGGACCTTCAGCCCGATGATGTCGGTGTAGAAGTTGACGGACCGCTCGAGATCGCTGACGTAGATGCAAAACTGGCCAACCGTCGTCGCCATTCGTGGACTCCCTCGTTGAGCACAGCAACGCAGGTCACTATCTACCACGCTCGATCGGCCGCCACGGGGGGCCGGGGAGGGACGCGGCAGTCTGATGGAACGCATGACCGGCCTCGACGCGAGCATGCTGTACTCCGAGACGGCCACCGCCCACATGCACACGATGAAGGTCGCGGTGCTCGACGTGACCGGTGAGACCGGCCTGCTCGACCGCAGCCGGCTCGTCGACGAATTCGACCGGCGCCTGCACCTGCTGCCTTCGCTCCTGCGGCGGCCGGTCCGGGTGCCGTTCGACCTGCACCATCCGGTGTGGGTCAACGACCCGGATTTCGTCGTCGGCCACCACATCAAGGAGCTGACTTTGCCCGCTCCGGGTGGGCGGGCCGAGTTCGATGCGGCGCTGGCGCAGATCCACGGGCAGCCATTGAACCTGGAAAGACCGCTGTGGGAGATGACGTTCATCTCCGGTCTCGCGACCGGGCAGATCGCCGTCGCTGTCAAGATCCACCATGCCGTCGCCGACGGCGTCGCGGCCGCCGCCGGGCTGGTCGCCGTTGCCGCGTCAGGACCGGATGAAGCGGTAGCCGACCCCGCCGCGGCATGGATGCCCGAGCGGCTCCCCGACCGCTGGACGCTGATTCGCGAGGCCGTCGCCGATCGGATACGCGAGCTGCGCGTGCTGCCGGCGCTGCTGGCCCGCACATTGGCCGGCGTGCTGCGGATGCTGCGGGCCCGGCGCGGACTCGACCACCGCCCGCCGCCGCCCATGTCCGGAGCGAAAGCACCCTGGAACGGACGGCTCAGCTCACGTCGCTGCGTCGCGACCACCCGGCTTCCGCTCGAGGACTTCAAGCGCATCAAGTCGGCCTTCGGATGCACGCTGAACGACGTCCTGCTGGCCGTCGCGGCGGGCGGGTTGTGCCGCGCCGCCGCGCGGGAGGGCTTCCCGCTGGACAAGCCACTCGTCACCGCGATCCCTTCGGCGATCGACGCTCCGGACGCCCCTCTGAGGCTTTCGGGAAATCACGTCACGCAGTTCTTCACCTCGCTCTGCACCGACATCGACGACCCGGTCGAGCGCCTCGCGGAGATCAGCCAGGTGATGCGTAACGCCCGCTCGCTCAACGCGAAGATCGGGCGCGAGCTGATGCGGGACTGGAACCTGTTCGCCTACCGCTGGCCGTACCAAGTCATGTGGAAGCACGTCATGCCCCGCCTGCCCACCCCGGCCATCAACGTCGTGATCTCCAACGTCCCCGGCCCCAGCGAGGCGAGCTGGTTCGCCGGGGCGCGCATGGACGAGCTCTACTCGCTCTCCGTCCTCACCGAGGGCGCCGGGCTCAACCTCACCGCCTGGACCTACGCCGGCTGCCTCTACATCGGCATCGTGAGCTGCCCAGAGCTGGTCGGCGACATCCACGCCATGGGTGACGACCTCACCGCCGCGCTGGCCGAGCTCGTCTCGCTGGCTGCCCAAGCCGAGGTGGTAGCCGGCCCGGCAGTCTGACCGGCGAGTTCGGTATTGTGTGCTGTCGTGACTGGGCCAGAGTCTGGTCACAAGCGCTCGTAGCTCAACGGACAGAGCATCTGACTACGGATCAGAAGGTTGCAGGTTCGAATCCTGCCGAGTGCACAAGAAACACCAGGTCAAGGCCCTGATTCCTCTCCGGAGGATCGGGGCCTTCCTTGTTTCG
>DATAZK010000027.1:0-10595 GCA_036272075.1 Frankiaceae bacterium | reverse complement strand
GTGAGGCGCATCAGCAGGATCCGACGGTCTGGATCGAGCAGAAGGATCCGTGCAGTTCGACGTTCCTCGGCGACCCTCCCCCCATCAGAGGCCGCATCACCCGCCTCGTTACAACCGTCGGCCACGAGGCAGAGCATCCTCTATCCGCCGGGCGAGGTCACAACGGATTGTCTGTAGGCCGGAAAAACATGTCAGCGGCTCTAGTGACAACGCATCGTCTGTTTGGTAGCTGGCTAGAGCCCGGCCGCCTCGCGTAACGCCTCGCGGGCCTGCAGATCGTCCAGAGCAGCGAGTGAGCGGGCCAGGAACGCGTCGGCGAACACCCGCCGCCGCTCGGACGCATCGGCCGGGAACGTGACGACCTGACAGCACGCCGGCACCGTGTACGCCGCGTGGATCCGATGGGCGAGCCACGCGTCGTTCCAGCCGATATCGGCTCCCCCGAACGCCCGGCGGGCATCGAGGTAGTGGTGTAGCAGGTCCGTTTCGTGCGCCCGACGATCGTCGGGCGACATCGCCATGGTGAGGAAGTAGCTGACGTCGCGCATCGGCGTATTGACATTGATGATTCCCCAGTCGAGGAACCCGACAACGCCACCGTCGACGAACAAGTTACCGATGTGCGGATCGCCATGGATGACGGTGTGCGGACCCTCATGCCAGAGCGCCTGCACCTGCTGGTGATGGTCGAGGTAGAGCTCGGCGATGTCGACGAACGCGTCAGACAACCGATCCCGGTGACGCTCGATCCCGTAGCGCAGCATCGGACCGCCATACGTGGTCGACGGGGTGAGCGCGGTGACCCAAGGCGCCTCGGCGGCCCGCCGCGCCGGATCCTCGAAGCGCACGTGCATCTCGGCAAGATCGCGAAGTGCCCCTGCCGCGCCATCCGGCGAGATCCCCCACGTCCCATCCGAAACCGCGCAACCCGTGGCGCTCAGATCCTCGAGAAGGATCGCGAACGCACCCTCCTCGTCGGTGACGGCCGCATGCGTGACCGGCACCCGCAGCGAGAGGGACGGCGCGAGTTGGGCGTAGAACAGCGCCTCGCGGCGACCCATCCCGGTCCCGATGATGGTGTCGCGGCGCGCCGGATCGGTCGGCGGGAGCTTGCCGAACATCGTTTCCGGCATCGAGGGTGCGGCGTCGCTCGCGTAAGTCAGTCGCAGGCGAGCGTGGGCGTTGGTGACCTCGTGCCGCTCGAGGACCTCGACCCCGGTCACGGCCACGCCGCGATGGCGCTCGCTGAGCACCTCGTTCAACCAGCCGGGATCGATGTCGCCGGCCGTGCGCGGGATCAACCGCCGTCCAGCACGAGCGTCTCGCCGTTGACGTAGGACGACGCGTCACTGGCCAGGAAGAGCGCGGCCCCGACGATCTCGTCGGCGTGCGCGATGCGCCCGACGCTGACCCGCGAGGCGGCGGCGACGGCGGCCTCCTCGCTCGGGAGCGACGAGCGCAGGCTGTCGGTGTCGAACGAGCCGCAGATGATGCAGTTGACCCGGATCCCGCGCGGTCCGTATTCCTGCGCAGCGGCGACGGTGAGGGCGTTCAAGCCGGCTTTGGCGGCCGCGTAGACGACGGTGAACGGCGAGGGATGGGTGGAAGCCTTCGAGCTGATGTTGATGATCGCCCCGCCGGCCGGCATGTGCTCGGCGGCCAGCCCCGACAGCCGCAGCGGACCCTTCAGGTTGACGCCGATCGTCTTGTCGAACAGGTCGCTCGTGACCCCGGCGAGCGACGGTGGAACCGGTGCAATACCTGCATTGTTGACGAGCACATCGATCCGCCCGAACGCCCCGACCGCCTCGTCGATGAGGATCTCGCACTGCGCCCAGTCAGCGACGTGACAGGCGACGGCGAGACTGCGCTGCCCCATCGCGCGGATCTCCTTGGCGACGACCTCGCACGCGTCGAGCTTGCGGCTGCTGACGACGACATCGGCGCCCGCCTCCGCGAAGGCGAGCGCCATGGAACGGCCGAGCCCCTTGCTGGCTCCCGTCACCACTACGACTTTTCCGTCCGCCCGAAGCGTCGGGATGCTCACGCTGCCTCCGATGCAATGTCATTCGCGCTTGCCAACAGCAGATCGGCTTGGGCGCCGAAGTATTCGTGGATCGGCTTGCTGGACTCGCCGCGCAGGAACTTGGCGTAGCTGCCTTCCAACGCGATCGCCAGCTTCCAGCGCGAGAAGACGTCATACCAGCCGATGGCGCTGGTGTCGCGTCCGGACGCGGCCGCGTAACGCTCGACCAGTTCGGCCTTGCCCGGCAGGAAGCCCGATGCGAAGCGCGGCTCCTTGGCCGTGCCGAGACGCATCGTCCCTTCGGGTCCGGGATGAAAGATCAGCGCCCAGGCCAGATCGACAAGCGGGTCACCGATCGAGGACATCTCCCAGTCGACGATCGCCAGCAATTGCAGGGGTAATGACGTCGCGTAGAGCACGTTGTCGAGCTTGTAGTCGCCGTGAAAGAGCGCCGGCGGCTGGTCGGGCGGACTGGTGGATTCCAGCCAGCCGGCGAGCTGCTCGGCGACCGGGAGCTCGCGTCCCCCATAGGAATGCAGCTGGGAAAGCCACCGTGAAACCTGGCGTTTCAGGTAGTTCTCCGAGTGATGCGCAAGGTCGCCGAGCCCGCACGCCTGCCAGTCGACGGCATGGACGGCGACCAGCGCGTCGATGAGCTGCTCGAGCGCCTGCCCGTGCTGCTCGGGAACCGCCGCCCAGGCCTCGGGCAGCCGGTCGCGGATCGGCACCCCGTTGACCCGGTCCATCAGGTAGAACGGCGCCCCGAAAACCGCGCTGTCCTCGCAGGAAAGGACCGGACGAGCGATCGCCACCGGCTCGTCCTTGATGGCGTCGAGAATCCGGAATTCGCGCAGCACGTCATGGGCGGTCTGCGAGCTGGCGTGGCGAGGCGCGCGGCGCAGCACCCAGTCGGCGCCGCCGCGGGAGACCGAGAAGATCTCGCACGAGCCGCCGCCGCGCATGGCTTCGACGGCGATCGGCTGCGCATCGCCCAGTCGCTCGTCGAGGAACTCCTGCAATCGCGCGGTGTCCTCGGCCATCAGACGCCGGCCTTCGCGGTGATTTCCCAGACCTGGGCGAGGTTTTCGATGACGTGATCCGGCGCTGGGTGGGGATCGCCGCCCTTGCCGTCGGCCACCAGCCAGGCGGTACGCATCCCGGCGGCGGCGGGTCCTTCGATGTCGTGCACGGTGGAGTCGCCGACGAAGAGCACCTGCGAAGCCGCGAGCCCCGCCTTGCCCAGCGCGTGGCGATAGATGGCGGAATCAGGCTTGCACGACCCGGCCGACTCCGAGCTGGTGAGGACATCGAAGGCGGTGGCAATCCCCAGCCGCTCGGCGAGCGGGTGCATCAGCTCGTCGTCGATGTTCGACACGATCTGCAGGAACAGACCATCGGCGCGCAATCGGGCCAGTGTCTGCAGGCAATCGGGACGCAGCCGCGCACCGTCGACGGTGGCCGCGTACTGGCGTCGCAAAGCCTCGTCCGCCGCCGAAGCATCCAGCGATCCTCCGAGGTTCTCGGCCATCGCGACGAACGCCGTACGGAACAGGTCGGAGTGCAAATACGACGGGGCCGACGCCACAGCGCGATAGGCCACGCCCATGCCCGCCCGGTAGGCCGCCCGCAGTTCGGCATCACCCAGTTGCACGCCGATCGAGTCGGCCACGAAATGCAGCTGCGCGAGATGGACATCACGCAGATCGCGGTCGCTGAACAAGGTCCCGGCGAAGTCGAAGAAGACCGCCCGGTAGTCAGGCCGGTAGGGCGGGCTCATTGCACCCCCGCGGCAGCCCGCAGCTCCTCCCACTTGGCCTCAGCGGCCGGGCGCCGGCTCGGGATGTGCTCGGACGGCCAGCCCTCGACCGGCTTGTACTTCTTCAGCAGGGTGCGGGCGAGCACCGACTTGTGCAGCTCGTCGGGACCGTCGCCGATAGGACCGAAGCGGGTGCCGCGATACCACTCCTCGACCGGCAGATCGCTGGAGTAGCCCAGCGCGCCGCAGACCTGAATCGTGCGGTCGAGTACTGCGAGCACCACCTTGGAGACGTGAGCCTTGACCATGCCCAGCTCGGCACGCACCGCCGAGGACCCGTACTTGTCCATCTTCCAGGCGGTCTGGAACGTGAGCAAGCGGGCGGCCTGGATCTCCATGTGCGAGAGCGCGATGTAGTCCTGCACCATCTGGTGCTGGCCCAGCAGCTTGCCGTGCGACGTGCGGGACACGGCGCGCTCGCCCATGATGTCGAGCGAACGCTGAGCCTGGCCGAGCCAGCGCATCGAGTGGTGGATACGCCCGCCGCCGAGGCGCTGCTGCGCCAGCACGAAACCATCGCCGGGCGCGCCGATGAGGTGATCGGCCGGCACCCGGCAATCGCGGAAGATGACCTCGGCGTGATTGCCCGGGCGTCCGTACTCCGGCTCCGGATGGGCCATCGTGCCGATGTCGCGGACGACGTCCATCCCGGGCGCACCGGCGGGGACGATGAAGATCGACGCGTGCTTGTGCGGACGGCCCTCGGGGTTGGTCTCGGCAAAGACCAGGATGATGTCGGCCGACGACGCGTTGGTCGTGAACCACTTGTGGCCGTTGATGACCCACTCGTCGCCGTCCTTCACCGCCGTCGTCGTGACGACCGTCGGGTCGGCGCCCGCCACGAACGGCTCGGTGAGCGAGAAGGCACTCGTGATCTCACCGCGCAGATTGGGCCAGAGCCAGCGCTCCTTCTGCTCGTCGGTGGCGCCATGGGCCAGCAGCTCCATGTTGCCGCTGTCGGGCGCCTGCACCCCGAAGATCGTCATCGAGTACATGCAGCGGCCGATGATCTCCGACATGAGCGCGAGCTTGAGCTGCCCGAAGCCGGCACCGCCGAGCTTGGGGTCAAGGAACGCGCCCCACAAGCCCTGCGCCTTCACCCGATCCTGCAAGTGACGCTTGACGACCGCCCACTGCTCGCTCGGCAGCTCGCGAAGGATCGGCTCCAGTGGAATCAGCTCGGTGTCGATGAAACCGCGCATCCACTGCAACTGCTCTTCGAGCTCCGGGTCAGCCTCGAAACCCCAGGCCATGGCGCCGCCCTCCGTTGATTGGATTACAGCGTAATCCAATCGTCAGTTGAACGGGTGCAGACTGTTCGCGACGACCCACATGCTGAAGTACTGCGCCGATGCACCGTAGGCCTGGGCGAGCGCCACCTTGGCGCCGTCGACCTGGTGCTCCCCCGCAATACCGCGCACCTGCATCGCGGCTTCGGCGAAGCGCAGCAGCCCGGACGCGCCGATCGGGTTGGACGACAGCACGCCGCCCGACATGTTGACCGGGAACGCACCACCGATCTCCGTGTCGCCGCGCTCGGTCATCTTCCAGCCCTCGCCCTTGGCGGCGATGTGGTGGCCTTCCAGCCACATGGGCTCATACCAGCTGAACGGCACGTAGAGCTCGGCGCAGTCGATCTGCTCCAGCGGACGCGTGATGCCGGCCTGGGCATAGACGTCATCGGCACAGTCGGCGGCACCCTGCGGTGCCACCGGGTCGCGACCCGGGAACTGCGAGGGCTCCGAACGCACCGCCGATCCGAGGATCCACGCCGGCGGTCTGCCAGCCTTCGCGGCGGCCTCGCCGCCCGCCTGGTCGGTGAAGATGACCGCGCAGGCACCGTCGGAGGACGGGCAGGACTCCAGGAAACGCACCGGGTCCCACATCATCGGTGACGCCAGCACCTTCTCCATGCTGATGTCCTGAAGCTTCAAGTGGGCGTAAGGGTTCTTCAGCGCATTCTTGCGGTCCTTCACCGCCACCATGGGACCGATCTCGGCGGGGGCGCCGGTGCGGTGCATGTAGCTGCGCATGAAGGGTGCGAACGCGCCGCCGGCCCCGATGGAGAAGCCGCGACCCGAGCCCAGGGCGAACTGCGCGTTGCCCTCGGACTGCTTCTGGTAGGCCACGGCGAGCACCCGCTTGTGACGGCCACTCTCCACGTGATGGGCCGCGACGATGCCGGTCGTGCCACCGACAGATCCGGCCGTGTGAACGCGGAACATCGGCTTGCCGGTCGCGCCGAGCGCGTCGCTCAGATAGAGCTCAGGCTTCATGACGCCTTCGAAGAGGTCGGGCGCCTTGCCGACGACGACCGCGTCGATGTCGGACCAGTCCATCTGAGCGTCTTCTAGGGCGCGCGATGCCGCCTCGCGCACCAGCCCACCGAGCGAGACGTCCCAGCGCCTCGTCTTGTGCTGGGTCTGGCCGATGCCGACGATTGCCGCGGGTTGATGCGCCATCAGTTGTTGCCGTCCTCGAGGATGCAGACCAGGTTTTGCTGCAGGCATGGGCCGGACGTCGAATGCCCGAGCGTCCGGTGCTTGCCGTTGTCACGGATCTGGCCGGCCGCCTCAGCGATGCGGACGAGGCCGGTGGCCATGATGGGGTTGGCGGCTTGGGCGCCGCCGGAGGGGTTGATCACCGTGTCGGACCCGAGTCCCAGCGCCGAGGACAGCAGCAGCTCCTCGTGCGTGAACGCCGACTGGATCTCCGCGACCTCGATCGGACCCTCTTCGATACCCGCCGCCTTCGCGGCCAGCGTCGTCGAGTTCGACGTGCGCAGGTCGCGCATCCCCGGATAGTGCAGCTCGCTGTAGTGCGCGAAACCCTTGATCCAGATGGGGCGTTCGCACAACTCGCGGGCCTTGTCGGCGCGGGCGATGACGAGCGCGCAGGCGCCGTCGGTGATCGGTGGCAGGTCATGGCGGCGCAGCGGGGCGCGGACGTAATCCTCGGCCAGGAGCGCGTCGACGTCGAAGTCGCCGGTCACCTGGTTGTAGGAACGGTCCTTGCCCGCCGCGCGGTTGCGCGCGGCAACCTCGGCCATCTGCCGCTCGGTGATGGTGCCCGCGTCGAGCAGCGCCCGGGCCTGCATGGCGGCGAAGCTCACCGCGTCAGCCCCCAGCGGTGCCAGGTAGTACGGGTCCATCTCCATCGAGTAGATCAACGCCGGATCGGCCGTGGACGAGCGTCCCGAGCCCATGGCCAGAGCGACGTCGATGTCGTCGATCTGCAGCCGCAGGTAGGCCTCGTAGAGCGCCCAGGCACCGTCCATCTCGACGTGGCTGTCGCGCTTGGGCGGCCAGGCGCCGATCGCGTCGATGTTCTGCACGAAGGAGAAGGCCTGCCCCGCGACGTAGTCGCAGCTTCCGGCACAGGTGAAGTCGACGTCGGCCCGGGTGATGCCGGCGTCCTTCACCGCCCCCGTGACGACCTCGACGAGCAGCTGCGCCTCGGTCTTGTCGGTGTTGCGCACCATCGGCGAGATGCTCCAGCCGATGATCGCGATGTCATCCATGTCTTTCACAAAGTCCGCCTAGAGCAGTTTGTTGACGAGTTCGGGATCTTCGACATCGGGCTCGCCGGTGGGGGCGAAACCGAGCAGGCCACCTTCGGCGCGCGGGTTGTCCTTTCCCGCACCGGTGGTGTCCCAGACCGCCTTCATGCGCATGCCGATGCGCAGTTCCTCGTTAGGGATCTCGAGGAGCGTCTGGTAGCCCAGGACGACATCCGTGTCATCGAGCCACACGTGGATGCGGGCGAACGGCTCGGTCGCCGTCTGGCCCGGATACTGCGTCGGCGTGATGATCGTGTAGTTCGTCAGGACGCCGGTCTGCGGCAGATCGACCTCGTGCTCCGAGGTGAGCTCGATCGCGTCGATCGGGCAGAAGCCGCGACCACCGGTGTAGGTCCGGCTGCAGATCGGGCAGCGCAGGCCGAGGAAACGGCCTTGCGAACCGGCCTCTTCCGCGCGCTGGACGTTAGCCGTGATGGGGATCCGGTAGGCGATGGACGCGTCGTACTCCATCATCGTGACCGGCTCCTCGGGAGCGGCACCGTCATTGGTCTGCGGGGTCTCGCCCGGAATGAACGCGTCGATGTCGGTGATGTGGCCGATCCGCTCGGACTTCCACCGCGGCGCGACGCGCATGCCCGTCGACATCGCCTCGAGCGAGCCGGCGTCGACGGCATGCATCAGCGCGGTGTCGGCGCCGTCGAGCTTGATGAGGGCGAACCCGAACGGCACCGAGAGCGGATGCTGCGACGTCGGCTTCGCCACCCACGACCACGCCTCGACGGTGCCGGCCGGGCCGACATCGACGAAGTCGTGCGCGAGCTCCGCTGCCGTATCCGGATCCCACTCCAACGGCGGCACGATCACGCGATTGCCGCTGCGGATACCGATGATTCGCTGCTCGGCGAGCCCGGTCATGAACGCACCGAGCACAGGACCGAGTGACCGTCGGTATGGGAACTTGACGGTCATCTCTGTTACTTGGACCAAAGCTGACTCCCTAGGGCGGGATGGGTTGCCTTGGCAACTTACAACCCCGCTCCGGGTGATCCGGCGGCAGCCTGCTGGAAGCCCGAGTGCCGACCTCATGGCACCATCAGGCGGTGAATGCTCCCCTGTCCGGTTATCGCATCGTTGACCTGACCGTCGACCGCGGCGAGCTCTGCGCCCGGCTCCTCGGTGACCTCGGCGCCGAGGTCGTCAAGGTCGAGCCACCCGAAGGCTCCAGCGCCCGCGCGATCGCGCCGCTGCACCGCAGTTCCGGCGACACCAGTGGCACCAGCCTGTTCTTCGCCGTGCGCAACGCCGGCAAGAAGGGCGTGGTGCTCGACCTGGAGAGCGCCGAGGGGGTCGAGCGCCTGCACGAGCTGCTGGCTCACAGCGACGCGCTCGTCCAGTCGAGCGAGGCGGGGGCGGGTCTCGACGCGTACGAGCTGGCCGCGCGCCACCCGCACCTCGTCGTCACGTCCATCACCGGCTACGGGCTCACCGGGCCGTGGTCGGGCCGGCTCGCGACCGACAGCGTGCTCACCGCGACGGGCACCATCGCGTTCAAGGCGGGCACCCCGGAGAAGGATCCGCTGAACCCCCCGGCCTGCTTCGCCGACGACGGCGCGGCGGTCACGTTCGCCTTCGCCACCCTGGCGGCACTGTGGCAGCGCGAGAACGACCCGGGCTCTCCCGGCGGCGGTCAGGTGCTCGACTGCTCGGTGAACGAGGCCATCGCCAACATGGGCGACTGGTCGATGTCGAACAACTACATCCGACGCGCCGCGGGCGACAACTCGCCGGAGATCCGCACCGGCGCCGGACCGGTGTGGCCGTCGCTGAAATGCGCCGACGGCTACGTCCGCGTGGTCATCCTCGCTCCGCGGCAATGGCGTGCGATGCGCGCCTGGCTCGGCGAGCCGGAGTACCTGCAGGACCCGGCCCTCGACACGCTCCCCGGCCGGCTCGGCATCCAGGCCGCTGTCATCAACCCGCTCATCGAAGAGCTCTTCGAGGGCCGCACGATGGACGACATCGCCGCCGAGGCCCAGCAGCGCGGCATCGTCTGCACCCCGCTGGCGACCGCGTCCGATGTCTTGCGCAGCGAGCATTTCAAAGCACGCGGGTCGCTCATCGACGTCGACCTAGGCGGCGGGCTGCGCGGCCCTATCCCCTCGGGATTTTTCGAGCTCGACGGGCACCGGGCGGGTCCGCAGGTCGGACCACCGGTGGTCGGGCAGCACACCGAGGAGGTCTTCGCCGGGCTGGGCGAGGCGCGCACCACGTCCGGGAGCACTGCGGTAGGGCTTCCGCTCACCGGGCTGCGTGTCGCCGACTTCGGGATCGGCGGGGTCGGGGTCGAGGTCGGACGCATGCTCGCCGAGTACGGAGCCGAGGTGCTGAAGGTCGAGAGCCGCAGCTATCCGGATTTCATCCGGCTCGCGACCGGCGGCGAGATGTCGCCGTCGTTCGCGTCCTCCAGCCGGTCCAAGCTCGGCTTCGGCGCCAACGCCAAACACCCCGACGGCAACCGGGTGCTCAAGGAGCTCATCGCCAAGTGCGACGCGCTCGTGGAGAACAACTCCACCGGCGTCATGGACCAGCTCGGCCTCGGCTACGCCGCCCTGAAAGAGGTCAACCCGGGCCTGGTCATGCTCTCGAGCCAGCTGATGGGTTCGCGCGGGCCCTGGGCCGACTTCCGCGGATACGGACCGAGCACGCGCGCCGCCGGCGGCATCGAAATGCTCTGGAACTACGACGATCAGGACGAGCCGGCCGGCGGAATGTCGATCTTCCCCGACCACCTGTGCGGGCGGCTCGGGGCGCTCGGCATCATGGCCGGCCTGCTCGGGCGCCGGCGCGGCGATGGCACGGGGGCGCATGTCGAAGTGGCTCAGGTCGAGGCGACCCTCGGCATCATCGGTGATCTGCTGGCCAAGGAGGCGCTGGAGCCCGGGACCGTACGAGCCACCGGCAACCGCCGCGACCGCGGCACGCCGTGGGGCCTGTTCCCGTGCGCGGGCGAGGAGCAGTGGGTCGCCATCACGTGCCGCGACGATGCCGACTGGTCGGCGCTCGTCTCGGTGATGGGCTCACCGGAATGGGCGGCGAATGCTGGGTTTTCCACGGCGGCCGGACGCGCGGAGCGGGTGGACGAGGTCGAGCAAGGGCTGCGCGAGTGGACCCGGACCCAGAGCCGCGATGACGTCGCCGGCCTGCTGCAGAAGGCGGGCGTCCCGGCCGGCGAG
>DATAZK010000026.1:0-11020 GCA_036272075.1 Frankiaceae bacterium | reverse complement strand
ACCGACCTCGGGCGGGTGATCTTCACTCTCGGCGGCAATTCGATCGGCTGGCAGAAGGCTCGTTATCAGCTCGAGGAGCGCAACATCGGGCTCGTCATCGTGCTGGCGCTGCTACTGCTCCCGATCGCTTTCACGAGCTTTCCGGCCGTGGTCAATCAACTCGCCCCCGAGCTGGCGAGTGGCCTCGGCAAAGCCGTGGGCTTGCACGTGAGCCTGCCGTGAACGCCTCTGCACCCCCGGTTTTCGAGGTCAGCCAGGCCGCGTTCTCCGGTCCGTTCGAGCTGCTGCTCTCGCTCATCGCACGCAAGCAGCTGGACATCACGGAGCTGGCGCTGGCTGAAGTCGCGGACGACTTCGTGGTGTACCTGCGTGCCGCCGGCTTCGATCTTGATCTCGCCACCGAGTTCCTGGTGGTGGCGGCGACGCTGCTGGACCTGAAGGCCGCGCGGCTGCTCCCGGTCGAGGTCCGCGACGAGGACGACGAGGATCTCGCGCTGCTCGAGGCCCGCGATCTGCTTTTCGCCCGGCTGATGCAGTACCGCGCCTACAAGCGGGCCGCAGAGCTCTTCGAGGGGCTCGAGGAGCTCGAGTACCGCTTCATCCCGCGCCAGGTCGCGCTCGAGGAGCGGTTCGCCGCGGCCTTGCCTGACGTGGATCTGGGCATGGACGCGATCGCGTTCGCTGCGCTGGCTGCTGTGGTCCGCGAGCCCAAGCCTGCACCCGTCGTGGAGACCGACCACGTCCACGCACCTCGGGTCGACGTGCGGGCTCATGCCCGAGTGGTGGTGGAACGCCTGCAATTGCTGGGAACCGCCACGTTCTCGGTGCTGTGTGCCGGATGCACCGAAACCATCGAGATCGTCGCCCGATTCCTGGCTCTGCTCGAGCTCGGACGCGAGGGCCGGGTCAGCTTCGAGCAGCCGGTCGCCCTCGGCGAGCTCACAGTCCGATGGGTGCCGCCGACCGCCGATGAAGAGCAGGCCGGCTACGGACTGGAAGCCGTGCCCGAATCGGAGTTCGACGACCCGGAGCCCGAGGAATGAGCGACCCCACCGGGCCGGAGTTGGCGCTGAGCGCCCAACTCGAGGCCGTGCTGCTGGTCGCCGACGAACCGGTTGCCGTCATGACGCTGGCCGAAAGGCTCGAGGTTCCGGTCCCTGAGATCGAGCAGACCCTGCGCGCTCTGGCGCAGGACTACGTCGCCGCCGGCCGTGGTTTCGAGCTCCGCGAAGTCGGCGGCGGCTGGCGTTACTACACCGCCGCCGCCGCCGGTGATTACGTGGAGCGCTTCGTTCTTGCGGGCCAGACCTCCCGGCTGTCGCAGGCGGCACTGGAAACCCTCGCCGTCGTCGCATATCAGCAGCCGGTCAGTCGCGGACGCATCGCCGGTGTGCGCGGCGTGAATGTGGACGGCGTCGTGCGGACCCTGCTCACGCGTCGCCTCATCGAGGAAGCCGGTGTCGATCCGGAAGGCGGCGCCATGACCTACCGCACCACCCAGTATTTCCTTGAGCGCCTGGGCCTTCGCGACCTGTCGGAGCTGCCGCCGCTCGCGCCCCTATTGCCGGAGGCCGATGAGATTGAGCTCACCTGACCCGCACGACCCAGGCGGTGTCCGGTTGCAGAAAGTCTTGGCAGCAGCGGGCTTGGGATCACGCCGGCATTGCGAGGAGCTGATCGCCGAGGGCCGGGTCGCGATCGACGGCAAGCGCGTACGCGAGCAGGGCATGCGCGTCGACCCTGACACGGTCGTCATCACCGTCGACGGCGAGCGCATCGTCACCCGGGTCGATCTCGTCTACCTCGCCTGCCACAAGCCGCGCGGAATGATCTCGGCGATGAGCGACGACCCCAACGCCGGCGACACGAGGGCCGGCCGGCCGCCGCCCCGCCCGACGCTGGCTGATCTGGTTGTCGACCGGCTCGAGCGCGGCGAGCGGCTCTTTCACGTCGGTCGCCTCGACCTCGACAGCGAAGGCCTGCTGCTGCTGACGAATGACGGCGAGCTCGGCCACCGCTTGGCGCACCCGTCCTACCAGGTCCCCAAGACCTACCTGATCGACGTGCCGGGACCGGTCGGGCGCGACATCCTTCGACAGCTGCGGCGCGGGGTGGACCTGGACGACGGGCCGGCGAAGGTCGATGAGGTACGCGTCCTCGACGCCGCCGGCCAGCGGGTGCTGCTGGAGGTCGTCATCCACGAGGGGCGTAACCGGGTGGTGCGGCGGATGATGGACGCGGTCGGACGTCCGGTCAGCCGGCTCGTCCGTACCCAGCTCGGTCCGGTGCAGCTCGGCAGTCTCAAGGCCGGGCGGGTGCGTCACCTCACCCGTCACGAGGTCGCTGCGCTGTACAAGCTCGTCGACCTGTAGCAGAGGTTTCTGACCGGTAGGTTCAGTTTCCGTGACTGTTGGAACTGTCGGGATCGTCGGCGCGGGCCTCATCGGGGCCAGCATCGGCATGGCCCTGACCGCCGCCGGAGTGGATGTGCTCCTGCGCGACAGTGATCCCGAGCAGGCGGGCTTGGCCGCGGCGCGCCGCGCCGGGCGGGTCTGGCCCGAGGGTGAGCGCGTCTCGCACGCGCTGATCGCGGTCCCGCCGCACGCGGTCGCGGGCGTGCTGCGTGACCTGCAAAAGAGCGAAGCAGCCGACACGATGAGCGATGTCGCGAGCGTCAAGGCCCAGGTGGTCGCCGAGGCGGTGGCGCTCGGTTGCGACCTCTCGACCTTCTGCCCAGCACATCCGATCGCGGGCCGCGAACGTGCAGGTGCGATGTCAGCGCAGGGGGACCTCTTCCGCGACCGCACGTGGGCCCTGTGCCCCGTGGCGGATACCGAGGAGAAGGCGATCGCTGCCGCCACCGCTATCGCGCACTTGTGCGGCGCTTCCGTCGTCACGCTCGAAGCCGGGCGTCACGACGAGTTGATGGCCCAGCTCTCCCACCTGCCACAGGTGGTGGCGAGCGCGCTGGCCGCCGTGGCGGCGGGCGGCCTGCACGACGGCGAACTCGCCCTGGCCGGCAGCGGCTTGCGCGATACGACCCGGCTGGCCGACAGTGATGCCGGGCTGTGGGCGTCGATTCTGGAAGGCAACCGCGCGCCCGTTGCCGACCGCATCGATCGACTGGTGTCTTCGCTGAGCGCCCTGTCCCAGACCTTGCGCGCCGGGACGGCCGACGACGTCGCCGCGGCGGTGGGGTCGCTGCTCGGTGCGGGCGCCCAAGGACGGAGACGGATGCCGGCCAAGGTGGGACAGCCGACGCCCGATTGGAGCTGGGTCGGCGTCGTCGTCCCCGATCAGCCGGGCGAGCTGACGCGCCTGTTCGTCGCCATCGGCGGCTGGGGGATCAACGTGGAGGACGTGCGGGTCGAGCACAGCCACGAGGAGCAGCGCGGCGAGGTAGAGCTCGCTGTGCGACAGCCGACGGCGCAGTCCCTGACGGCGCTGCTGCGAGAGGCGGGGTGGCGTGCCTACCAGCGTGAATGAGCGCCGGCTTGCCGCCGTGGATAACCTGGAACGTCCGCCCCGAACGAGTCGTCATGAGTCAGCATTGACATGCAAATGAGGAGAGACCGTGGGTGACCCGCTGGTCGTCGCGGTCGACGGTCCCGGCGGCTCCGGGAAGAGCACCGTGGCCCGCGCTCTGGCGCGCCGTCTCGGGGTGCGCTACCTGGACACCGGGGCGATGTATCGCGCGGTGACGTGGCTCGCGCTGGAGCGCCGCCTCGACATCGAGGACGCCGAAGGCCTGGCCCAGCTGGCCGAGCGGGCGGCGCTGACGGTGGCCACCAACCCCGACGCGCCGGGGATCGCCGTGGACGGTCAGGACGTCTCCAGCGAGATCCGCAGCCGTCCCGTCACGAGTGCGGTCAGCGCGGTGTCCGCGGTTGAAGCAGTGCGCCGGCGGCTGGTCGATCAGCAGCGGGCGATCATCGCCGCTGACGCCACGGGCATCGTCGTCGAGGGCCGTGACATCGGCACGGTCGTCGCTCCCGATGCGCGCGTGAAGGTCTTTCTCACCGCCTCGACCGCCGTACGCGCCCGCCGTCGCAGTGCCGAGATCGGCGAAGCGGGTGACGACGCGGTCGCGCAGACGATGGCCGAGCTCGGCCGGCGCGACGCTCTCGACAGCGGGCGCGTCGCCAGCCCTCTCGCCCAGGCGGCGGATGCGCTGGTCGTCGATTCTTCCGACCTGTCGGTCGATGCGGTGGTCGACCTGATCGTCGCCGAGCTGGCGGAACGCCAGGGCGCGGGCGGGCTGGCCGACGTGCGGACCGCGCCATGAGCCGTGAGAAGAAGGAGCGCAAGGCTCCCGAGTACAGCCGGCGCGTGCTCTGGAATTCCAGAGCGGTCGTGCGACCCATGATCCATCACGTGATCATGCGGGTGCGTTCAGAGGGGACGGAGCGGGTGCCCGCGTCCGGGCCGCTGATCCTCGCCGGCAACCACGCGAGCTGGCTCGATGGCCCGCTGGTGGTGGCCGAGTGTCCGCGGCCGGTGCGCTGCCTGACAAAGGTGGAGCTTTACAAGGGCGCGCTCGGATGGTTCTTGAGCAAGATCGGCCAGATTCCGATTGACCGCGGCCGCCCCGACCGCACCGCGTTGCACGCCACGCTCGAGGTGCTGCAGAACGGGGGAGCGATAGGCATGTTCCCCGAGGGCACCCGCGGCACCGGAGAGCTCGACGCCGTGCACGACGGCGTCGCCTGGCTGGCGGTTCGTTCTGGCGCCCAGGTGCTTCCGGTGGCGTGCCTGGGCACCGCCGCCGCACTCCCGAAGGGTGCGAAATTCCCCAAGCGCACTCCGGTGATGGTCGTCTTCGGTGAGCCTTTCAAGATCACCATGCCTGACAACCCCCGCTCGCGGACGGCCTTGAAGGGGGTGAGCGAGGAGATCCGGCTACATCTGGTCGAGCATCTTGCTGCTGCCCGCGCGAAGCATGGCTGACGATCGGGCGGATGAGTTCGCCGTCGACGTCTCCGAGGAGGCCGCTCCGGCGGCGGCGCCCATCGTGGCCGTGGTCGGACGCCCCAACGTCGGCAAATCCACGCTGGTGAACCGCATCCTCGGCCGCCGGGCGGCCGTCGTCGAGGATGTCCCTGGCGTGACGCGTGACCGGGTTGCCTACGACGCGACGTGGAACGGGCGACGCTTCACCGTCGTCGACACCGGAGGGTGGGAGCCGTCCGCCCGCGGGCTCGCAGCGGCCGTCGCGGAGCAGGCGCAGATCGCCGTTGAGCTGGCCGACGCCGTGCTCTTCGTGCTGGACGCGACCGTCGGGGCGACCGATGCCGACGAGGCCGTTGCCCGCGTGCTGCAGCGCTCCGGCCGGCCCGTCGTGCTCGCCGTGAACAAGGTCGACGACGTCCGGCTCGAATCCGACGCGGCGAGCCTGTGGTCGTTGGGGCTGGGCGAGCCGTTCCCGGTGTCGGCACTGCACGGTCGCGGCAGCGGCGACCTGCTGGACGCCGTGCTGGCCGCCCTGCCCGAGCCTGCCCCGCCCATCCTCGAAGGGGAGGGGGGCGGACCCCGCCGCGTGGCGCTGCTCGGGCGTCCCAACGTCGGCAAATCGTCCTTGCTCAACAAGCTGGTCGGAGAGCAGCGTTCCGTGGTCGACGAGGTCGCCGGGACCACTCGCGATCCCGTGGATTCGCTGGTGCCGCTCGGCGGAGAGATCTGGCGTTTCGTCGATACGGCCGGGCTGCGCCGCCGGGTACGTGAGGCTGCCGGGGCCGAGTACTACTCCTCGCTGCGCACCGAGACCGCCCTGCGATCGGCCGAGGTGGCGCTCGTCCTGCTGGACGCGGGGGAGCGGCTCTCCGAGCAGGACCAGCGCATCCTGACGATGGCGGTCGAGGCGGGCCGGGCAATCGTGATCGCGTTCAACAAGTGGGACCTGGTCGACGAGGACCGCCGCTATGACCTGGAGCGCGAGGTCGACCGCGACCTCAGCCGTATCCAATGGGCGCCGCGGGTGAACGTCTCGGCGCGCACCGGCCGCTCGGTGGAAAAGCTCGCGACAGCGATTCGAACGGCGCTGGCGGGATGGGAGACCCGCATCTCGACGGGACGGTTGAACACCTGGCTGGGCGAGGTGGTTGCCACCACACCGCCGCCGGCACGCGGCGGAAAGATCCCCAAGGTGCTCTTCGCGACCCAGGCCGACATTCGGCCGCCGCGCTTTGTCGTATTCAGTTCCGGCTTCCTCGAAGCCGGCTACCGGCGCTTCCTCGAACGGCGGCTGCGCGAGGACTTCGGTTTCGTGGGCACGCCGATCGAGGTGTCGGTACGCGTCAAGAACAAGGACAAGAAACGCGGATCGGTGAGTTAGCGCGCCTACGCGCGAACCTGGAAGCTCTCGGCGAACTCGTCATCCCCGACCCGCAGGCGCCACTGATAGCGCCCGGCGGCAAGCGGCATCGGCTGCACGCTCAGCTGGAACGACGCGTCGATCGGGCTTCCGGGATCGAGCCCGGGCGGGCGTCCGACCTCGAACTCGCTCGTCATGTCGACGGGCCCGCCGCCGAGGATCACCGGCTGACCATCGGCATCCTCGAGCTGCAAAGAGAACGGCAGCTTCGTGTTCGCAAGGTCCCACGGGATCTTCAGCAGCACCGCCACGGCGGCAGCACCGGTCGGTGAACCGGTCACCGACCATCCGGCACCCAGCATGTGGAGCTTGCCCGACGGGTCGGCCTGCGCCGCGTCGCACAGGATGATGGTCGCCTTGATCGGTGAGGCCACGTCGGCTGACGATACTCGCGCTCGGTGACCGGGAATTGCCCGGCGTGCCAGGGACTCTTTTCCCCGGCCGCGACGGCGTTCGGGTGACCTTCCTGCTAGCGCCCACGGTCGCCTCGCGCCGGGCCGAACAGGCCCATCAGAACCCCGGCCACGATGAACGCCACGAGGATCAGGATGAAAGGCAGCAGTGACGTGAAGGTCGCGGCTGAGTAGATGAACAGCAGCACCAGGACGCCGAGCCCGAGGACGAGTCCGGAGAGCGCGCCGCGCAGGGGGCGGCGCTTGAACGAGCTCTGCTCGATGGTCATGAGGTCACCTTCAGACGGGGAAAGGTCGGACGAGAGAAGAACAGGCCGCCGACTCCGGCGACCGCGAAGGCGATGCCGGCGAACCACGGCACGGTGCCCGCCGGGCTTCCGGTCACCTTGATCCAGACCGACCCGGCGCAACTCCCGCCGGTGCCGGCGATGCTGCCGCTCACGTAGAACAGGCCCGTCACCTTGAAGGGCAGGTAGTCCTTCACCTTCACCGTGCCCTGGTTGACGGTCTTTCCCGTGGCGTTGGGCGAGCCGCCCGACTTGACGGTGATTCCGTCGAGCTTGATCTGCCAGCTGTGGTTGGTGATGAGGCTGGCTGACCGTCCGCTGTAGGACACGGTGCCCTTGGGATCAACCAGCAGCGGACGGCTCTCGGATGACGGCGGGTTCGGCGCGGAGGCCGATTGGATGGCGACTCCTTTGGAGTCGAGTGACGTCCCGCTGCCGCTGCAGCCGGTGAGCGCGACACCCGGCGCTTTGGCGGAGGTGGCCGCCGTCGAAGGCGACGCCGTCGCGATGCCGCCGGAAAGGGCACCGGCCAGCAGGCAGCCGACGAGCGTTGCTTCCCGGCGCTTCATCGCCGATTCCCATTGAAGATTCGACGAGATCGTCGTGTGGCCATGAGAGTGCCCTTCTGCGATGCGCCGCTTCCGGCGCTTGGAGTGTTCGACGTGATCGACACTCGCAGCGGGCGCAGGCCGCGGGCAGAGGGACAACTGCCGGTTCTCGGGTCGGTGGAACTACGTGCGCGGTGTGGGCAGAACCATCCACACGCGGCAGGGATTACCCGGCAATCAGCCGAGAACGATGGTCCATGCCGTGAAGGCCGAGCCAGCGGTGTTCGTAGTCGCGGAGAGGCCTCCGGCGGGTCCGGCACTTGCCGAAAGGCCATCAGTGGCAAGGGAATTGACGTGGCCCCCACCGGAGCCGTTGGCCACCGAGCGCACCTGCTGACCGCCGGGCGCCGTCCACGCCGTCACCGCGGAAGACTTGGCCGTCCAGTAGGAGACGACGACGTCACCGTTGGCGGGAACGGTCGTGGTAGGCGTGACGTACGTCGTCGCCGATCCCGAGGTGATCTTCTTCTGGTAAGCGACCACGGGGTTGGTGGCGTTGGTCCCCGCGTACGCGAGCAGTTGCACGGTGCCGTGGACGGTCGTCGGGAAGGTCACCTTGACGCTGCTGCCGTGATCCGTCGCCGTTGCCACCTTGCGCCAGACGGTGGTGGTGACAGCGGAGTTCGTGGCGGTGTCGACCTTGGTCCAGCCGGCGGGCGCGGTGAGCGTGCTCGCGTTAGCGGCGGTCGCGATGAGCAGCAAGCCATTACCGGCCTGGACGGCTGCCGGCGTGGTGACCGACTCGGAGGTCGCATTGCCGTTGGCGGTGGCCGATCCGACGTACGTGATCGAACCGGGCGGCGGAGGCGGTCCGGCAGTGACGTTGATCTGCTGGGTCGACGTATTCGTCGCATTGGCCGCGGTGGTCACCGTCAGGGAAACCGGGTAGGGGCCACCTGCCAGGTACGTGTGGTTGGGGGGCGTGGCCCCGGTGGCGGTGCCGCCGTCACCGAACGTCCAGGCGTAGGAAGTGATCGACGAACCGGGCGCGGTGGAACCGGTGCCGTTGAACGTGCACACGAGGTTCGAGCACGAGGAGATGAAGCTCGCCACGGGCTGCTGCGGCGGCGGCGGAACGTTGCCACCGGGGGAGACGAACAGCGCACGCCCGGCCCAGTTCGTGCCGGAGGCGTTAGCGTCGACCGTGCCGTCGGAGGTCACGGTGCTGCCGTTCCACGTCGCCTGGTTCAGGCTGCCGTCGGTACGCGAGTACCAGAGCGTCCCGTTGGCCACGAACATCCCCGAGGCGTCGCTGAAGTTCGGGACGCCTCCCGTGCTCGGATCGGTGACGACGTTCTCGACCGGGCTGATGACGCCGCCCGTGACCTGAGTGCTGATCGAGGACGCAGCGGTGTCCGGTGAGAAGTCGCGCCGATACAGCCGGCCATCCCCGTACAGCGTGTAGTAGATCGAGCGGTTCGCGTAAAACATCCCGGTGACGTTGGGGATTTCGCTGTAGAAGGTGGTCGCCGTTCCGCGATACGTCTGGCCGGAACCGGTCTGGAACTGGTCCCAGTACGGGTCGTTGTACGGGTCGACGAGCATCGCCGGGCCGAACGTGTTGCCCCCGTCCCAGGTGCGGTAGTAGAAGTTCCCGTCGCTCATGCCGTACCAGATGCGGCCGTTGAGCATGAAGGCCCCGCGCACCGATCCCCAGGCGATCCCGCCGCCGGTCGACGGCGGCGGTGCCGCGGCGCTGCCCGCCCCGGAACTCGGGTCGAACGTGTTGGTCGCGAACGTGTCGAGCGCCTGCGGTGGAGCGGCGGGCTGGTCGGCGTTGACGACCTCGATGCCGTCGACGAGCGGGTTCTCGACCTCGTGGTTGAAGGTGACCGTCAGCGTGTCGCCGCCAGCGGGTATTTGCAGAGTCTTCATGGTGCCGGTCTGATCGCCGGCGTCAGCGACGATGTCGTAGTTCGTCAGCCACGGCGTGCCGTTGACGGAGACGTCGAAGACGCGCTGGCCGGTCTGGCTGGTTCCGGTGTAGCGGTTGGACAGGAACAGGTTGAGGGTCAGGTTGGCCGCGGCGGGGACCGAGAAGGTCCACGTCATCTCGTCTCCGTCGTTGTTCGACCCGGGATCCCAGCGCTCACTGTTGAAGATCGCCTTCGGCACATACGCCGGGACGGTGGCCGCGACATGGGCGATGGGGCCCGACAGCGCGGTGCTGCTGCCGCCGTTGTGCAGGTTGCTCGGATTGGCGTCGGTGTCGCCGACCCAGTCCGGCCCGGCGTCGCTGGACTGGATGGCGGGGCCTCCGGCGTCGACCCGGTAGAGCACATTGCTCGTGCCTGAGGTCGGACGGGTGCCGCCGACGAAGACGCTGTTGGGGCTACCGGTGTTGTCCGTGGTGGCAGCCTTCCCGCCGGCAAAGGGGAAGTACGCGAGCTTCTGATGCTTGTAGGTGTTGTAGCCGATGGAGTCGGTGTCACTGCCGACCCAGACCCCGGACTGCGTTGCGTAGATGACCTCGGCGCCGTGACCACGGGCGTTACGGCCGGGGTTCCACGACAGGGGCACGCCCGTCAGCGGGTCCAGCGCCCCGAGGCCGGGTCGGGCCACGGCGCCGGGGCCGGGGCTGTCCTGGCCGTAGGGGTTGTTCAGCCACCGGTTGTGTCCGCCGACGTAGATCGCCGATGTCGTCACCGCCACCGAATACAGCGAGTCGGTACCGGTGAGATCGACCCACGTCGGTTTGACGTTCGCGCCGCTGGCCGAAGCTTCGAACCGGCTGGCCGAGTCGCAGTCCTCGAAGCTGCCGGCGTCGTAGCCACCGGTCGCCGTCACCACGAAGTACTTGCCGTCCGGGGACCAGCTGATGTCACGCATGTAGCCGTCGTACGCGCCGTTGAAGCAGGCGCTGGTGTAGGCGTTCGAGTTCCAGTCCGGGTCGATCGTCGCAGTGGGCGTCGTCAGGTTGATGCTCACGATCTGGTCACGCGCGTAGGTCGCCACCGAGTCAGCGGCGCTGATGAAGTTGCCGTCCACGATCGCCCGGGTGCCGTCAGGGGACACGGCGAGGCTCTGGACACCGACCGGGCCGTCGATCGAATTGGGGAAGCGTCCGAACGCGTGATGGCCGGTCAGCTGGATGGCGAAGTAGTTCGCATCGACGACACCGGTCGTGGCGTTGACCGAGCCCAGCGCGTCGCGCACCAGGCCGCCGATCGCCGTGAAGTTGCCGCCCACCAGCAGGTGGCTACCGACCAGCGCCAGGTCGTTGATCGCGCCGTTGACCGAAGCCTTGAAGGTCTTCACGACCGCGCCGGTCGTGGTGCTCAGCAGCGCCAGCTTGGTCGTGACCCCGCCCGCAGTGGAGAAGCGGCCGGCCACGTAGATGCC
>DATAZK010000025.1:0-30609 GCA_036272075.1 Frankiaceae bacterium | reverse complement strand
GATGCGGGTGGAGATCGATCCCGAAGCGTGCCAAGGTCACGCGCGCTGCGGGGACATCTGCCCCGAGGTGTTCTCCCTCGACGACGAAGGCCACTCGTTCGTCACGACGCCCGAGGTGCCCGCCGGGTTCGAAGCCAAGGCGCGCGAAGCGGCCAGCAACTGCCCGGAACGGGCCATCACCGTCAGCTGAGCTCCGACAAGCTATTGCGAGCCAACCGCTGGGTAACGCGCGGCGATCCGTGCCCGGTGCGCGGCCGGCGATCCGAAGAGCGCGCGATCGAGTACGGCGCGTTTCAGATACGTGTGCACGCCGCTCTCCCAGGTGTAGCCGTAGCCGCCGTGCAACTGCATCGCCTTCCCGGCGACGTCGACAGCGAGACCGCCGAGGAACGACTTCGCCATCGACACCGCAACCCGAGCATCCGGATCGCCACAGGCCACGGCTTGCACCGCGGCGGCGAGGAGCTCACGTCCGATGGTGATCTGCACGAGCATGTCGGCGCAGGCGTGTTTGACGGCCTGGAACGAGCCGATGAAGCGTCCGAACTGCTGGCGCACGCCGGCGTAGGCGACCGTCGCGTCGAGCATCGCCTCGGCCACTCCAAGACTGTCGCAGGCGATGGCGAGCGCTCCACGGTTCAGGAGCGCCTGGACGCTGCCCGCAGGATCGGCACGAAAAGGCCATACGGCATCAGGGTTTACGGGCACCGACGCCGCCGTGAGTCGCGCGAAGGATCGGGTGGCGTCGATGACCGGCTGCTCGGCCACCTTCACGTCGCCCGGCGCGACGACCAGCACCGGCACACCGTCGGGATCAAGCGCGGCGAGGAGGATCTGCTCGGCGTGCACCGCGTCGGCGACGAACTCCGCCCGACCCTCCAAACGCAGCGCGCCGCCTTCGCGCAGGAGCCGGAATGCAAGGCCGGTCGCGTCGCCCGCAGGCAGCGCCACGGCAAGGCGCCGCTCCCCGGCTGCGATCGCTGCCAGCCACTCAGTGGTCCCGTTCGCGTCGAGCAGGTTCAGCGCGCCGACCCCGAGCGCGACGGTGCTGGAGTACGGGCCCGCCGACGCCGCGCGTCCCATTTCCTGCAGCAGGACGGCCACTTCCGCGAACGTGACCCCGCTGCCTCCGAGCTCTTCCGCCACTTCCAGGCCGAGCCAGCCCGCGTCCGCCAGCTGGCTCCAGTCCGCCGAGTCCGCCAGCATCTTGCGAGCGACCGCCCGCAGTTCGAGCAGCTCCGGAGTCAGCCGGCCGGTCATGCAGCGGGCTCCCGCGGCAGCCCGAGCCCGCGCTCGCCGATGATGGTGCGCTGGATCTCGCTGCTGCCGCCGGGGATCGTCCATTCCCAGGAGCCGACGAAGTCCAGCACCCAGGCGCCCGACTCCCATCCGCTCGACAGCGGCTTGCGCAGCTGGGTCTGCCCGGCGAGCCCCTCCACATCGGCCCCGAAATCCGTCATCCGTTGCAGCAGTTCGCTGTAGTAGAGCTTGACGATCGACGCCTCGGCCGGGCCTGCGGTGCCGGCCTCGTGACGGTCGATGAGAGAGCGGCACAGTGCCCGCAGGCCGGTGACTTCCGTCTCCAGCGCGGCGAGCCGGTCCTGGACGACGGGCTGATCCAGGGGCCGTATGCCGTCCCATGATCGTTGCGAACACGCCTTGATGAGCCAGCGAAAGCCGGCGTTGCCGAGGCGTTCGGCAAGCTCGAGCATCGTGAGGCCGCGCTCGGCGCTAAGAGTCGACTGAGCCACCTGCCAGCCGGCGTTCTCGGCACCGATCAGGTTCGCGGCCGGGATCCTCACGTCACTGAGGAAGATCTCGCAGAAATGCGCGTCACCAATGGCGTTGCGGATCGGCCTGACGTCGATGCCCGGAGTGCGCATGTCCATCAGGAAGTAGGAGATGCCCGCCCGCTTCGGGGCATCCGGGTCGGTGCGCGCCAGCAGCAGGCACCAGTCGGCGTGCCTGGCCCCGCTGGCCCACAGCTTCTGGCCGCTGACGATGTACGCGTCGCCCTCCCGGCGGGCACTTGTCTTCAGGCTCGCCAGATCAGAACCCGCGTCGGGCTCGGAGAATCCCTGGACCCAGATCTCGCCGTCGAGGATGGCGGGCAGATGCCGCTGACGCTGCGCCTCGGTGCCGGCAGCGAGCAGGGTGGCCGCCGCGTGATGGATCGAGACGAAGGCGAGCACCAATCGGGGTGCGTCATGCGCGGCCAGCTCCTGGTAGAGCACGACCTGCTCGGCGGTCGACATTCCCCCGCCCCACTCGCGAGGCCAGTGCGGGACGGCGTAGCCGGCGGAGCGCAGCTCCTGAAACCAGGCTTGCTGAAAGCCGGCGAACTCAGCCTCCGACACCCCGGTCTGCGCCGCACGCCAGTCGGCCGGGAGGTGCGAGCGGCACCACCCGTGCACGTCGGCGCGAAAGCCCTCGAGTCCGCTGGAAACCCCCATTGTCAACGGCTCTTTCGACGCAGGCGCGAGAGCCGGCTGCGGTGCTCGTCACTGCGCATCGAGACCTCCTCCGCCGCGAGCCCGGCCTGCACCACCGCACTGAGCCCCTGCAGATGCATGTTCAGGACGCGCTTGGTCCCCTGCAGCGCCGGGGCCGGCATCTCCGCCAACCTGGCGGCGAGCGTGCGCGCCTCGCTCAGCAGGCCGTCGGGCGCGCAGGTCCGGCTCGCGAGGCCGATCTCCACCGCCGTCTCGGCCGGGATCCGGTCACCCGTGAACAGGAACTCGCGGGAACGCAGGATCGGCGTCAGCAACGGCCAGAACGCGGCGCCGCCGTCGCCGGCCACCAGACCGGCCGCGATGTGCGGATCGGCGAAGTACGCGTCCTTCGACATCAGCACGATGTCGCACAGGACCGCGACGCTGCACCCGAGGCCGACCGCCGGGCCGTTCACCGCAGCGATCACCGGAAGTGGAAAGCGCAGCATTTCCTCAATGATTTGAGCGCCTTCGCGCAGGCTCTCGTAGCGCGCGACCGGGTCGTCCAGGAAGGTGGAGATCCAATCCAGGTCGCCGCCTGCGCTGAAGCAGCGCCCGGCGCCGGTGAGGATCACGACCCGCGCTTCGGGGTCGGCCGAGAGCTGGCGCCAGACATTGGCCATGCCCCAGTGCAGCCCGGCGTTGACGGCGTTGAGCGCGTCAGGACGGTTCATGACGACGGTGCGGATGGGCCCGTCGGACTCGACGCGCAGCTCGTCAGGCAGCTCGTACGCCATCGCTCACCTCACCCGGATCCACTGAAAAGGCCTGCCAACGCACGGTTTCCGAGCAGGCGGGTCAGCTCGTCGCGGGTCTCGGTGAGCGTCAGCGGAAGCCGTCGCAACGGCTGGCTGTAGCGCGACACCCAGGAAAGCGTCGTCTCGTCACAAAAGCCCATGGCTCCGTGCAACTGATGAGCCACCCGGAAGACGACCTCCGCCGCTTCGATCGCGGCCAGCCGAACGGCGAGAGCATCCTCGAGCGCCTCGCCGCGACCGGTCTCGACACTCCATAACGCATACAGCGCAAGCTCTTCGACGCCGGCTCGCTCGACCTCGGCGTCGGTGAGCTGGAACTGGACCCCCTGAAAGCCGGACAGCTGCTGGCCGAACTGCTCCCGCTCGCTCACGTACGTCCGGGTGAGTGCGAGGGCACGGTCGAGCATGCCGAGCAGCGTCCAGCACGGCAGGACGATTCCGAGCGCCACCTCGGCGCTGCCCACCGCGTCGAGCGGATCGAGCTCCAGAGCCGTCACGAACGCGGACTTCCGCGGCCCTGTCGCGCCGGCCTGCGCCATCGCCCGGCTGCGTTGCCCGTCGAGCGTCACAGCGGTCCAGCGCAGATCCAGGCCGTCGACCGCCGCGGCCGGCGCGTGGCCGGAGACCACGAGCATGCCGTCGGCATCCACCTCGCGCGGCCGGCACAGGCGCTCCGCCACCGGATACGCGAGCCCCCACCACCCCGCCGCACGGCACAGCGCTGCGGCGGCTTCGAGCTCGTCCGGCCCGCTGCGCGGGTCGAGCTCCCAGGCGCCGAGAGCGGCGAGCACCGACGCGACCGGCTCGGCCCGACCAAGCGGATCGGCCTCCGCCTGCTGGACAAGCTCATCCCCGCCGGCCGCAGCGATCGCCCTGCGCGCTGCCGCGCCGAACTCGCGCGCCTCGTCACTGAGGTCGATGTTCATGAGTCCGCCAGCAGCGCGCGGGCCAGGGTGATCCGCTGCATCTCGATGCTTCCCGAGGCCACCGTCGAGGAGACCGAGTACCGCCAGTGGTCCTGAACGGCGCGCACGAAGCGGGCAGCGCCGGGGTCCTGCTGGTCGGCGAAAGCCGCGATGTCCATGAGGACTTCGGCGCTGTCCTGGTCGAGCTTGGTCACCGCGATCCGGTAGGCGGCCGCGTCCTCCGCCTTGATCCGGCCGCTGCTCTGCAACGACACCACGCGATAGGCCAGCAACCGCGCGCGCCGGCAATGCACCTGCATCCGAACCCACCGGGTGCGCAACTCCGCGGGCACCGACGCCCAGCCTTCGCCGAGGGCGAGCGGAGCCTCGCCCAGCAGGCGCTCACACCGGGCGTAGCGCGCGATGCCGACCCGTTCGAACGCCAGCACCTCCTTCACGACGCTCCAGCCCTCGTCGACCGTGCCGAGCACGTCGCCGGGGGTCACCCGAACCTCGTCGAAGAACACTTCGTTGAGATGGTGCGGCCCGAGCATGCTGCGAATCGGCCGCACCTCGATACCCGGTGCGTTCATCGGGACCAGGAAAATACTCAGCCCCTGCTGCTTTTTCCCGCCTCGCGACGTCCGCGCGAGCAGGAAGCACCACTGCGCCATCGACGCGTACGAGGTCCAGATCTTCTGCCCCGAGATGGCCCAGCCGTCGCCGTCGGGACGGGCGGCGGTGCGCAGTGACGCCAGGTCGGAGCCCGCGTTGGGCTCGCTGAATCCCTGACACCAGATGACCTCGCCGCGGGCGATGGGAGGCAAGTGCCGGCGCTGCTGCTCGGCGCTGCCATGGCGCATGACCGTGGGCCCGACCCAGTTGACCCCCATGTACTGCGCACCCCGCGGCTCGTGATGCGCCCACATCTCCTCGCGCACCGCCGTCTGCTCCCACAGCGAAGCGCCCCGGCCGCCGAACTCCTGCGGCCAGGCCAGGCACAGCAGGCCACGCGCGGCGAGCAGGCGGCAGAAGGCCTGCGTGGTTTCCAGATCGTGCGGATCGTCGGTGAAAGCACCAAGGAAATCAGGGGCGAGGTGCTCCTTGACCAAGCCGCGAAGCTCCTGGCGCAGCGCTGACACACCCTCGCCCATGTCGTAGTCCATCAACGCGCCGTCCAGCCGCCGTCGACGGCAATGGTCTGGCCGGTGACGTAACGCCCGGCGTCGCTGACGAGCCAGAGGATCGCGCCGAGGAAATCGCCGGCGCTCCCCTGCATCGGTAAAGGTGTGTTGCGCTTGAGCCAGGCACTGCCCCGCTCGGTGTCGTAGAGCGGAGCCGTGATCTCGCTGCGAAAGAAGCCTGGCGCCACCGTATTGACCCGGATCGAGTGCCGGGCCCATTGCACGGCGAGCTCACTCGTCAGCCCGGAAAGCCCGGCCTTGCTGGCCGCGTACGACGCCTGCGGGATACCGGGAATGCCGACCAGCCCGCTGATTGATGAGACGTGGACGATCGCGCCGCGTCCGGCCGACAGCATGTGCGGGAACACCTGCTGGCTCAACCGGAACGGGGCGATGAGATTGAGGTTCAGCGTCGCCGCGATGTCCAAGGCGGACTCGTCCTCGGCGCGCTCGTGGCTGACGATGGTGCCCGCCGCGTTCACCAGGATCTCGGGGCCTCCGAGTACGGAAACGATCTGCGGCATCAGCTGATCCAGCTCGGATGCCTCCAGCAGGTCGCAGGCGAACGCGAAGCCGCCGATCTCCTTCGCCAGTGCCTCCAACCGGTCCTTGCGGCGCGCGACGATCGCGACCTTGGCGCCGGCCTCGGCCAGCCCACGCGCAGCGGCCTCCCCCAGGCCCGAGGACGCTCCGGTCACGACGGCCACCCGACCGCTGAGGTCGAACAACTCGAGAGCGCTCACGGCGTCATCATCGCGTAAACCAGGCCGACTTCGGGCACGCAGCATCAGGCGACACGGCACTGTCCTGCGCGACCCCGACGACGTCCGCCACCGCATCCGTGGCACGATCGTCGCCGAACGCCCGAACTCTCGGAGGTATGTCTTGACGTCGTCACCGGTGGATCTGGGCCTTTTCATGCTCCGCGTCATCGTGGGCATCGTTTTCATCGCCCACGGCTACAACCACATCTTCGGCGGCGGCAAGATCGCGGGCACCGGCCGGTGGTTCGAGAGCCTCGGGATGAAGCCGGGATGGCTGCATGCGTGGACGGCGAGCGTCACCGAGTTGGGCGCGGGTGGGCTGCTCATCCTTGGCCTGCTGACCCCGCTGGGCGGGGCCGGTGTGGTCGGCGTGATGCTGGTCGCCTGGATCACCAACCACAGGAAGAACGGCTTCTTCATCTTCCGGCCCGGCGAGGGTTACGAGTACGTGATGACGCTGACGATCTGTGGCCTGGCGCTCTCGTGCCTGGGCGGCGGCGAATGGTCGATCGATCACGCGATCGGCATCTTCGACCCGCCCGGATGGCTCGCCACCGGGCTGTGCTTCGCGGCCGGGATCGGCGGAGCAGCGGGACTGCTGGTCACCTTCTGGCGGCCGGCACCCAAGCCGGTAGCCACGACACCGCCGGAAGACGCCTTCTGAGCCCATCGCGGGCAATCCCCTAAAGCCGGTAGAGCTTCCGCGCGTTCTCACCCATGATCTTGCGCCGGGTCACCTCCGGCAGCGTCGCCATCTTGGCCTTGACCGTCTCCAGCGGGCTCGGGTACAGGCAGGTCGGGTGCGGGAAGTCGGTCTCGAACAGGATCCGGTCCTCCCCGACCGACTCGATCAGGGCAGGAAGTTTGTTGCGGTTGTTCTCGAACCAGAACGTCGCGTAGATGTTGCTCTTGAAGTACTCCGAGGGCATCTTCGACATCTGCGCGAGCTCTTGCGGCGCGTTCTCGGTCATCTCGTAGTCGAGCGCTTCGAGGATGAACGGGATCCACCCGACGCCGCTCTCCACCGACACCGTCTGCAGCCCGGGATGACGGTCGAACACCCCTGACAGGATCAGATTCGTGACGACCCGGGCGTTGCCGATGAACAGCAATGTGCCGCCGATGGCGAGCTGAGTGTTCATCGGATGCGACGCCCACGGGTACTTGCCGAAAAACGTCATCGCCGTGACGCTCGCCCCGATGTGGAAGTGCACCGGCAGCTGCAGATCGCTGCAGACCTCCCAGAACGGATCCCATGCCTTGCTCGCCAGATCGGGCGCCCCGAGGTCGTCGGGGTCGGAGGTCATGTTCACGCCGCGGGCACCGAGCGCCGCAACCCGCTGCGCCTCGCGGACGCATTCGTCGATGTTCCAGGCCGGCATGAGCGGTAGCGGCAGAAGCCGGTTGTTCGAGTCCGCCTGGATCTCGGCCATCGCGTCGTTGTAGATCTCGACGGCGAGGCGCGTGATGACCGGATCGTCACCGGCGCCGAGCCCCTGACCGCCGAGGCCGAGCGTGCTCGGGAAGATGATCTGCGCGTCGATGCCGCACTCGTCGAGCACCTCGAGGCGGACCTTCGGGTCATACGCCCCCTGGTGGACCTCATCGATCGTCCACTCGAAAAGCGCGTGGTAGGAGCTCTCCTTCGTGCCGTCACGCGCGATCACCCCGCCGGCGCTGAAGCGGCCGACGGCCTTGCCGTCGAACACCCACGTGCGCTCGCCGTCGACCATCTCCACATGGGGAACGCGGTCGACGTACTTGGCAGGAGCGCGGCTGGTGAACAGGTCGGCGGGCTCTGACCAGTGGGAGTCCGCATCGACAACCAGCTCATTGTTTAACATAGACGTCGACATTAGAATTGCCGGATGGCGATTGCAATGGTTGACGGCCTGCGGGTCTCCTACGACGTCATCGGTGAGTTGAGCCGTCAGGGACATCCCTGGGTCATCACTCCCGGCGGCCGGTTCAGCAAGGACTACCCGGGGGTGCGAGAGCTCGCGCAGGCGATCGCCGCAGAGGGCAATCAGGTGCTGGTCTGGGATCGGCCGAATTGCGGTGAATCCGACGTGTGCTTCACCGGAACGTCCGAATCCGCGATGCAGGCTGATGTCCTTGCCGGGCTGCTCCGAGGGCTCGACATGGCGCCGGCGGTCATCATCGGCGGCTCGGGCGGTTCACGGGTCTCGCTGCTCACCGCGGCTCGCCATCCCGACGTCGCGTCAGCGCTCGCGATGTGGTGGATCAGCGGCGGTGTCTACGGCCTCATGAGCCTGGGAGTGCACTACTGCTCGGAATCGCTGATCGCCGCCTGGAACGGCGGCATGGAAGCGGTGCTGGAAATCCCCGACTGGGTCGAGGTACTCGAGCGCAATCCGCACAACCGGCAGCGCTTCCTGGATCAGGACCCGCAGGAATTCGTGGCCACGATGGAGCGCTGGATGGGCGCCTACTGCGCCTGCGGCGACGAACTCATCCCCGGCCTGCCCGATGTCGACGCGCGAGCCGTCAGCCTGCCGACACTCGTCTTCCGCAGCGGCAGGAGCGACGTCCACCACACGCGTGGCACGTCTGAGTCCTTGGCCGCCCTGCTGCCCAACACCGAGCTCGTCGAGCCGCCGTGGGGCGACCGCGAGTGGATCGAACGCGGGCAAGCGCGCACGGCCGGCGATGGCAGCCTCTTCAGCCGCTGGCACCTGCTCGCTCCCCAGCTGACGGAGTGGGCGCAGAAGTCCCTCGACTGAGCCCTAGCTGACGGTGACGGGCAGCGACTCCCAGCCGCGAACGGTCGAGGTGCGGGCCTGCACCGCGCTGTCCCAATCCACGTCCCACTCGGGGAAACGCTTGAGCACCTCTTCGAGCGCGACCCGGCCTTCGAGACGGGCGAGGGCCGCACCGAGGCAGAAGTGCACGCCGTAGCCGAACGCCAGATGGCGTCCGACATTGCGGTGGATGTCGAACCGGTCAGGGTCGGGGAAGTGGCGCTCGTCGCGGTTCGCGGAACCGTTGAGCAGCAGCACGACGCTGCCCGCAGCCAGGGTGGTGCCGTAGTGCTCGACGTCGTGCTGGACGTAGCGCGCCTGCACCGGTGAGGGCGCCTCGTAGCGCAGCAGCTCCTCGATCGCATTGGGAATCAAGGACGGATCGGCGACGAGTTCGCGGCGCTGGTCGGGGTTCTCGGCGAGCACCTTGCCGGCCCAGCCGATGAGCCGGGTCGTGGTCTCATTGCCGGCGCCTGCCAGCAGTTGGACATACGCCAGCACCTCACCGCGCGTCAGGCGACGTTGGGTACCGGTCTCATCGACGAACTCGGCCGTCAGCAGGTCGGTCATGATGTCGTCGGACGGATGCTCGATGCGCCAGTCGATGTAGCTGCCGAACAGGTCCATCCCGCCCCGCTGGTCGTTCGCCTCAGGCTGCTCGCCGTCCGCCAGGTGCAGCCCCTCGTCGAGGCGCGTGCGGATCGCCTCCTGGTCCTCTTCGGGGATGCCGAGCAGGTAGCCGATCGTGCGCATCGGCATCTGGGCGCCGAGGTCGTGGATGAAGTCGAAACGCCCGCTGCCGACGAGCGGATCCAGCGAGCGGCGGCAGAACTCGCGCACTTTGGGCTCGATCGCGTCCATCTTGCGCGGGGTGAAGACCCGCCTCATGACCCCGCGATGCACGTCGTGCAACGGCGGGTCCTCGAACAGGATCGCCCCGGACGGAATCTCCATGTTTGCCCGGACCATCTCCAGGACCGTGCCATGCCCGGAGCGGTAGGTGTCCCAGTCGGTCAGGCAAGGCTCGACGTCCTCGAAACGGGTGAGGGCGTGGAAGTCGTACTTCTCGTTGTAGTAGAGCGGCGCCTCGTCCCGCATGCGCTTCCACACCGGGTACGGATCGCTGTCGATGGTGAAGTCGTACGGGTCGTAGTAGACGTCAGAGACTTCGCTCAGGACCGACACTCGGACTCCTTTTCCAGGACTGGTGCGAGGAGTATTGCACTGGTCAGAACCGGTCATAGTTGGTCTTGGTCAGATTTCGGTCCAGACAGTCAGTTGCGGACGCGGTAGTGCAGGTGGACGACGCCGCCCCGGAACTGGTTGACGTCCAGCAGTTCGAGTTCCCCGTGCCTGCCGCGGGGAAGCGCAGCCGTACCGCCGCCCACCGAGATCGGGTGAAGAAAAAGATGCACCTCATCGACCAGTCCGGCCGCGATGGCCTGCCCTGCCAGCTCGGGACCCCCGATCGAAAGGTCGTGCGGCGACGACTGCTTCAACTCACGCACGGCCTCGGGATCGAAGACGGGCTCGAGGCGCGTCCTCTCACTGGATGGGGTTTGCAGCGTTCGCGAATACACGACCTTCTCGGCGGCGCGCCAGATCTCGGCGTAGTCCCGCATCTCGTCGGGCTCCTCGCTGATGTCGACCGTCTCCCAGAAGACCATGGTGTCGTACATCCGGCGCCCGTAAAGGTAAGTGCCGATGCCACGCTCCAGATCGTTGACCGCGGCATGGACCTCAGCATCAGGAGCGGCCCACGCGAAGCTGCCGCTCTCATCGACGGTGTAGCCGTCGAGCGACGCGATCGCGGCATAGACCAACTTCGCCATGACGGTGAGTCTGCTACGCGCTCTGGTTGATCTCGCGATCGGGTTCGCTGGTCAGCGCCGTGTGGAAAGGTGCCGCGCGGCCGTAGGAAACTGCCGCGCCGCACAGCACGACGTCGGCCCGGCGGCACAAACGCCGGCGCAAAGCCGAGGGGGTCTGGGTAGTTGCCGCCCAGGCCACCAGCGTGTCCATGGTGGCCGCCTGCAGAAGCGCCGCGACCTCCTCGACGTCGACATCCGCCGGGAGATCGCCGCGCTCGATCGCGTACCGCAGGACCGCCTCGAAGGCGACCCGGAAGCCGCGTGCCCCCTCGGGAGGTGCCCCCGCATGCATCATCCGCGACCAGTGGCTGACCACGAGCAGCAGCGCCGCCCGCGGCGCGCGGCTCACCCGGCGGGCGAGCGAGGTCATGAGTTGCTCGAGGAGGTCGGCGGTGGCCTCGCCCCAGCCCATCGCGTGCTCGGCCTCGTCGATCATGATCTCGGCCGTGGCCCACGGCATCTCGAGAAGGATGTCTTCCTTGTGCGCGAAGTGGAAGTAGAAGGTGCCCTTGCTGACCCCGGCGGCGCGGGCGATTTCTTCCGCGGTGGTGGTCTCGAACGCCGTCTCGAAACCCCGCTCGTTCCAGAGTTCCAGGGCCGTGCGGATGAGCTTGCGACGGGTGTCACGCGAGCGTTCTTGCGACAGTGCCGATCGGCGCGGGGGCGTGCGATCGGCAGCTTCGCTGCCTGCGCTCTTGCTCACCCGAGGCACCTTGCACTCCTGGCTAGTGGGGCAGAAAGTTAGACACTGTCGTACTTGCCAGTCGGCAGCCTACCCGTCGCCACCATGGAGACCCCGAAGTTGCGCCACAGTCTGTGGAAGCGGCGGCCCGACTGGGAATTGCACCGCGCCTAAATACCAGCGTAGGCTGCCGACATGCTCGTGGACCTGACCTCGGATCAGGAGTTCTTCCGGCAGACGACCGCAAAGTTCCTCGAGAGCCAGGTCCCGATCGACGCGGTCCGCGCGCTGCGCGACGATCCAGCGGGATTTCAGCCCGACTTCTGGCGCCGCGGCGCCGAGCTCGGCTGGGCCTCGCTGCTCGTCACTGAAGAGTTCGGCGGCGGCACGATCAGCGGCGGCCCACTCGTCGATCTCACGCTCATCGCTCACGAGTTCGGTCAGCATGCCGCGCCCGGCCCGCTGGTGCCGGTGAACGTCGTCGCGTCAGCGTTGAGCGCCGCCGGCACCCACGCTGACGTGCTGGAAAGCCTGATGTCCGGCGAGTCCATCGCCTCGTGGGCGGTCGCCGAGCGCGCCACGAGCGTCGCTCTGGACGGGGTGCGCCTCACCGTCAGCGTGGAGGGCGACGCGCTGGTCCTCAACGGCGAGAAGCGTCCCGTGGAGTCGGCAGCGCAAGCGAGCCACCTGCTCGTCACCGGTCGCAGCGATTCCGGGCTCACCCAGGTGCTGGTTCCCACCCAGACGGCGGGCATCACGATCAGCCCGATGGGTTCCGTCGACCTGACCCGGCGGTTCGGTGCGGTCCGTTTCGACAATGTGCGGCTGCCGCTGCAGGCGGTTGTCGGTGAGGTCGGCGGCGCCGGCCCGCAGGTCGAACGCCAGCTGCAGATCGCCGTCGTCGCCCATAACGCCGAAGCCGTCGGAGCGATGCAGTCCGCCTTCGACATGACGGTGGCGTGGGCGTTCGACCGCTACTCCTTCGGCCGCCCGCTCGCGTCGTATCAGGAGATCAAGCACCGCTTCGCCGACATGCTGTCGTGGTTGCAGGCGAGCCACGCGATCAATGACGCGGCGGCCGTGGCATTCGACGCCGGTGCGGCCGAGTCGGCGGATCTGGTCAGCGCAGCCAAGGCATATATCGGTGACCACAGCACCGAGCTGCTGCACGATTGCGTGCAGATGCACGGCGGGATCGGCGTGACCTTCGAGCACGACGTGCACCTGTATCTGCGTCGCGTCACGATCAACCGGGCGCTCTACGGCACACCCCCCGAGCATCGGCAACGCCTCGCGGCGCGTCTCGTCGCCGGGGCCGGGAAGGACGCGGCATGAGCACCGAAACTCTTGAATCCGTCGAGGATTTCCGGCTCCGGGCCCGCACCTGGATCCAGGCCAATCTGCGCAAGCTCAACCCCGACGAGAAGCACGGTCCGAGCCTGCTGGACTTCAGCGAGGAGAAGGAGCGCCTCGACCTGGAGCACGACCGCGCGATCCAACGCAAGATGTTCGACGCCGGGCTAGCCGGAGTCGCCTTCCCGCGCGAGTACGGCGGCCAGGGGCTGAGCGCTGATCACCAGCGCGCACTCAACGCCGAGCTCGGCGGTTATGAGTATCCGGCCCACATCCAGATCCCGACCTTCTCGCCGTGCGCCGCGGTGCTGCTCGACTTCGGCACCGAGGAGCAGAAGAAGCGCCACCTTCCCGCCATCTTCAAGGGCGAGGAAGTGTGGATGCAGTTCCTGTCGGAGCCGAGCGGCGGATCTGATGTCGCCGGGGCGCTCACCACCGCCGTCCGCGACGAGGACGATTGGGTGCTGAACGGCTCGAAGATCTGGACCACCGGAGCGTGGTTCGCCGACTGGGGGCTGTGCCTGGCGCGTACCAACTGGGATGTGCCCAAGCACCGCGGCCTGACAGTCTTCATCCTGCCGATCCGCCAGCCGGGAGTCACCGTCAGCCGGATCGAAATGCTCAATGGCAACAAGGAGTTCTGCCAGGAGTTCCTCACCGACGTGCGGGTGCCTGACACCGATCGGATCGGCGAGGTCGACGGCGGGTGGACCGTTGGCGTCCGGTGGATGTTCCACGAGCGGATGCTGGCGAACTCCTCGTTCGTCACCGTTCCCACGGGCACGCGGCTGGGCGGCGGGAGCGCGCCGGGCCTGGTCGACGTGGCGCGTGATGCCGGCCGGCTCGATGATCCTGCGGTACGCGATCTGATCGGTGAGGCGCGCACCATCGACCTGGTGGGCCAGCAGCTCAACAAGCGCGTCGGCCGGCTCGTCACGAGCGGGCAGATGTCCGACCAGGCCGCGGCAATCGGCCGGCTGTTCCTCGGGATTTCCAACGCGCGCACGTCGACCATCAGCTACGAGATCGCCGGCGCCATCGGCGGGGCGTGGAGCGACGATGACGGCGCGGCTGCCGAATCAGGCACCACCATGCTGATGCGCCAGACCTCGTGCATCGGCGGCGGCACCACCGAGATGGCTCGCAACGTCATCAGCGAGCGGGTGCTCGGCATGCCCCGCGAACGTTCGCACGACCCGGGCCTGCCGTTCCGCGACGTGCCCCGCAGCGCCTCCAGCGCTCGTCGGGGATAAGAGCGGCTAGGCGGCGGTCTCCTCGCTTGCCGGATTGGTGAGGCTCGCCGTCCTGGTGATGGCGTAGACCGCGAGCCGGTCGTCGCTGCCACCGTCGCGGACCTCGACCCGGCCCAGTCCGTCGCTCACCTGTGCGGTGGCGATGGCCGGTCCGATCCGTACCGGACGCAGGTAGCGCATCGCCAGCGATGACAGGTAGGCGCCAGGAGTCGCGGACAGGACCGCCTCCTCGACGGCGAGCGCGATCAGGCCACCGTTCACGGTCTTGGAGCTGTTGAGCCCGTCCTCCGAACGAGGGAGCACGGCGGTCCCCGGGCTCTGCCGCACGCAACCCGCCCGTTCGGCAAAGGGCTGCCGGAGCCGGCCCGGCGGGCGACGTTCGGCCCGAAACGCCTCGTGCTCCGGCGGAATCCGCATCGTGACATCAGGAACCGGCATGAACGACGCGGTGCCGAACGCGACGTTTCGCCCTGCCCCGTCGGTGAAATCGACCATCGCGACCATCACCGAGCGTCCGGCCTTGATGAGCCGGGCGACCGCCTTCATCTCCGCGATGTCGCCGGCGTGCTGATGCAGATGAACGTCGAGTTCCAGGGTTGTGGGCACGCGCGGCGCGAACGCGTCGAGCGCGAGATAGCCCGCGGCGATATCCGTCCACGTCGCGAAGATGGACGCGCGCACGACCGTCGAATCCGGCGCGTACATCTCGGCGACGATCGGCGCCGAGCCGTGGATCTCCTCGCCGACGCGGCCCAGATCGAACCCGAGCTCGTGGACGATGTGCGTCGGGTACGGCTTGCCCAATTAGGCCTTGCCCAGCAGGAATTTCACGATCGGGGTCGCGGCTGGGTACACCTCGGTGTTGCCTGCGGCGAAGTAGCCCGAATCGGTCACCATGATGATGCCGTTGGCCGCACGTCCCGCTTCACTGCACAGGTAGACGAGTGGATACGCCTGCTCCATCGGGGTCGCCGCCTCGATGCCGACCTCGCCGCGGTAGTCGGCGCCGAACCCGAGCCACATGTCCTTGTTGGCCTGGGCGAGCGGGGTGTCGGTCGGACCGGGGCAGATCGCGTTGATCCGCACGCCTTCCTTGAGGAACGGCATCGCCTGACGCGCGACGTACGCGCAGACCGTCTGCTTGCTCCAGTAGTAGTCGGCATGGTTGTGCTCGTGCGCCCACTGCGAGGCGCCATCCCAGTCATCGATGCCCAGATACTCGACGAGCTCGGGAAGGTTCGCCTCCCAGCCGAGGCCGGCAGCCGAGGAGATGAAGCCGATCGCCGAGCCCCGCGGCAGCATCCCGCCGGCCATCATCCGGTCGATCAGCCGCCGGTGTCCGAGGAAGTTGATCTTTTCGATTCCGGGCGTGCCATCAGCGACGCCCGCGCAGGAAAAGAGCGCGTGGATCGGGCCGCCGCACTCATCGACCGCGCGGTCGATCGACGCCGGATCGGAGAGGTTGACCTTGATGGCCTTCGCGCCGGGCAGGGTGACCTCGGCGTAGTCCATGACGACGACCTCGGCGCCGGCATCCTGCACCAACTCGGCCGTAGCCGCGCCCATCCCGGTGGCGCCGCCCACCACCAGCACTCGCTTGCCGTCATACCGAAACGCGTCGAAGCCCGCCATCGCTCTTCTCCTGAAATCGTTGAGGTTTACCGGTGTGGAAGGTCAGACCCTTAGGCGACGACGCCGCGGACCTTGAGGTCGACGACCGTGTCCCAGTCGAGACCGAGCTCGGCCAGGATCGCATCGCCGTGCTCGTTGAACTCGGGTGCGCGCATCGGCTTGGGCGCCTCTTCGTCGAACTGCACGGGAGCGGCGGTGAGCTGGAAGTTCACTCCCGCAGCCGTCGTGCAGTCCTGCACGTATCCGTTGGCGATCGCCTGTGGATCGACGGCCGCCAGCTGGGTGTCCTGCACGACGGTCCACTGCCCGGTGAAGTCGGCAAGTGCCGATCGCCATTCGACCAATGGCCGCTCGCCGAAGACGCCGCGAAGGATCTCCTGGGCTGCCGCGGAGTTCGCCATCAATGCCTCGTGGCCGGAGAACCGCTCGTCGCTCCCGAGCTCCGGCCGGCCGATCGCGTCGGCCAGCGGCGCCCAGTACTTGGACGCCTGCAGGCAGCACAGCGCGAGCCAGTAGCCGTCCTTGGTCAGGTAGTTGCGCACCAGCGGGTTGCTGCGCATGGCTGACGCGGGCGGTGGCCGCCACGGCATGCCGAGCATCAGCGAGAGCCCGAATGCCTGACCCATCGCCCACATGCCGGTGCCGAGCAGCGAGACATCGACCACCGTCGCCTCGCCGGTCCGCTCGCGGTGGAAGAGCGCGCCCATCATCCCGCCCGCGATCGTCATGGCGCCGATGGAATCGCCAAAGCCGGGAGCGGGCGGGACCGGCACCTCCGTGTAGTCCTCCTTCATCACGCCCATCGCGACCCCCGAGCGGGCCCAGAAGGCCAGCGCGTCGTAGGAGCCCTTGTCGGCATCGGGACCCCGCTCCCCCTGGCCGGTGCCGCGTACGTAGATGATCTGCGGGTTATGGGCGCGGACTTCCTCGAGACCGATCTTCAGCTTCTTGCGCACGCCCGGGAGCTTGTTCGTCAGGAAGATGTCAGACGTGGCGATGAGCTTGTGCAGGATCTCCAAGCCGTCGTCGCTCGTCAGATCAAGGCCCAGGCTCTTTTTTCCGCGGTTGGAGTGTTCCAGCAGGATGTGCACATCTGTGGGGATGTCAGCGACGCCGGTGGACGCCAACGACCGCATCGCGTCGCCGCGCTCGACATGTTCGATCTTGATGACCTCGGCGCCCCAGTCAGACATCAAGGCCGAGGCCGCGGGCACGAACGTGTGCTCGGCGACCTCGAGAATGCGGACGCCTTGCATCACTGCGGTCATGCAGTACCTCCGACGAGCTCTGCTCCCGGCTTGACTGCCCGGGCGGCTGCGTTAGTTTCGACAATTAGTTTTAACATCGACGTCAACACCGATGCTAGTGATGAAGGCGAAGGAACGGCATGAGGCCTCTCCCGGAGCTGACCCCGGCGAACGACTGGTTCTGGCGTTCCGGCGCAGACGGCAAGCTGCGCATCCAGGGCTGCTCCGACTGCGGCCAGCTGGTCCACCCGCCGGTCCCGATCTGCCCGCGCTGCCGCAGCCGAGCCTCGGCCCCGGTGGAGATGTCCGGACGCGCCACGGTCGTCGGGCTCACGGTGAACGTCCAGCAGTGGCTGCCCGATTTCGATCTGGCACCCCCCTACGTCATTGCCAACGTCGCCCTCGAGGAGGACGCGAGCGTCCGGCTGACGACGAACATCATCGGCTGCGAGCCGGCCGACGTGCACCTCGACCAGGAGGTGGCCGTCACCTTCGAGCAGCGCGGTGACGTCTGGCTGCCGCTCTTCACGCCGACGGGTGGAGCCGACGCGCCGGGGCGCGTACCCGAGCCGCTCCTGCCCAGCCCCCGCCCGCCCGTCACGAGCGACCGTTTCGAGCACCGCGCCGTCCTGTCCGGAGTCGGACGCTCGAAGATGGGACGCCGGCTGATGGTGGATCCGCTGTCACTGACCATCGACGCGTGCCTTGCCGCCGTCGCCGATGCCGGCCTGACGCTCGAGGACATCGACGGGCTCTCGACATATCCCGGCATGGTCGGTGCCGGCATGAGCGAGGGCGGGGTCACCGCCGTCGAGGAAGCCTTGCGTATCCATCCGACGTGGACCAACGGCGGAGGCGACCTGCCCGGCCCGGGCGGCTCGGTGATCGCGGGGATGCTCGCCGTCGCGTCGGGCCTGTGCCGGCACGTGCTGTGCTTCCGGACCGTGTGGGAGGCGACCTACCGCGCCCTGGGCATCGGGCATGCTCCGGGACGGGTGTCCGGCTCGCTCATGGAATGGCGCGCGCCGTACGGGGCGATGTCCGCGTCGAACTGGATCGCCATGAACGCCAACCAGTACTTCCAGCGTTACGGGGCCACCCGCGAGATGCTCGGGATGATCGCGGTCAACGGTCGTACCAACGCCGGCCGAAACCCCGCAGCCATCTACCGCGAGCCGATGACCATGGACGACTACCTTTCGGCGCGGATGATCACCACCCCGTTCGGCCTCTACGACTGCGACATCCCCTGCGACGCGTCGATCGCCGTGATCGTCTCGGACGCTTCAGTGGCAGGAGACCTGCCGCACCCGGCGATCCGCATCGAGTCGGTGGGCACGCAGATCCTGGAGCGGGTCTCGTGGGATCAGGGGACGATCACCCATGAGCCTCAGGTCCTCGGGCAGTCGGCTCACCTGTGGTCGCGCAGCGCGCTGCGCCCGGCCGACGTCGACCTTGCGCTCCTCTACGACGGCTTCTCCTTCAACGCCATTTCCTGGCTGGAGGCGCTGGGGTTCTGCGGGCTCGGCGAGGCGCAGGACTGGCTCGACAAGGGGCGCCGGATCGCCCTGGACGGCGAACTCCCGGTCAACCCGCACGGCGGCCAGCTCTCGGAGGGGCGCACGCACGGTTTCGGTTTCATCTACGAGGCGATGACCCAGTTGCGCCACGAGGCGGGCGAGCGGCAGGTCGCCGATGCCAAGACGGCGGTCGTCACCTCCGGTGGCGGCACGCCGTCCGGGGTGCTGTTACTGCAGCGTGACGGGGTCTGATCAGTAGACTCACGAATGGTTTGGCCCGCTGTAGCCGCTGGAAGATCGAGCCGTTGATGGCTCGCAAGAAGGGGTGCTGACCTTGACGGCAGCTGCGCAGGTCGACGGGGAGAAAACGAACGGGCCACGCTCACGCAAGGGTGCATTGACCCGAGGACGGTTGCTGGATGCCGCCAAGGCGGTGTTCGAAGAGGACGGGTTTCTCGAGGCCCGCATCTCCGATATCGCCGAGCGCGCCGGCCTCTCGCACGGGTCGTTCTACCACTACTTCGATTCCAAAGAGCAGATCTTCCGTGAGGTCGCGAAGGCCATCGAGGACGAGCTCGAGGCGCCGGTCGAGGCCGTCATCTTCGACCCCGAATCCACGGCGACGCCGCGCGAGCGGATCCGCGAGGGCATCCGCCGCCACCTGGTGAGCTACCGCGACGAGGCGCCCATCATGGGCATCATCGAGCAGGTTTCGCGCTACGACGACCACGTGCGGGCCGTCCGCGCCGAGCAGCGTCAGCGCTCGCAGCAGCAGATCGCCGATTCGATCCGCCAGTTGCAGCTGCGCGGGCTGGCAGATCCGAAGCTCGATCCCGACCTGGCGATCGCTGCCCTCGGTGCGATGACCCAGCGCTTCCCGGAGCTCTGGCTGGTCGAGCACACCCACGAGTTCGACTTCGACGAGGCCGTCGAGCAGCTCAGCCGGCTGTTCTCCAACGCCCTCGGGATCGTCGAGATCGTGCCGAAGAAGAACCGCACCCGCCGCACCTCGGCATAACAACGAAACAGGGAGTTCCGGATGCGCGTGGTGGTCGTTGGTGCCTCGAGCGGTTTGGGACGGTGCATCGGGGTCGGGCTCGCGCAGCGCGGCGCCGAGGTAGCGCTGCTGGCCCGCCGGCACGACATGCTGGTCGATGCGGCGAAAGAGGCCGGGCCGGGCGCGCTGGCGATCGCGTGTGACGTCACCGACCAGGCGTCCTGCCAGTCCGCGATCGCCGAAGCTGCCGAAGGGCTCGGCGGTATCGACGCGCTGGTCTACTCCACCGGCGTCGGGATCCTGAAGCGCCTCACCGACATCGACGCCGACACCTGGCGCTGGGCCTTCGACACCAACGTCATCGGCGCGGCCCTCATCACCGCGGCGGCGATCCCCCACCTCACGGCCTCGTCCGGAGTGGCCGCATACCTGTCCTCGATCAGTGCCTCCATGACTCCCCCGTGGCCCGGCCTCGGTGGGTACGCCGTCAGCAAAGCCGCGCTGGACAAGCTCGTCGAGGCCTGGCGCGCCGAGCATCCGCAGGTCGGCTTCACCCGCGTCGTCGTCGGCGACTGCGCGGGCGGCGAAGGCCCCGCGATGACGGGCTTTGCGAACAACTGGGATCCCGAGATCGCCGCCGAGTTCTACCCGACGTGGATCTCGCGCAACTACCTCACCGGCACGCTGCTCGACGTGGACGAGCTGGTACGCGCGATCGACTACATCGCCCGCTCGGGCGCCGGCACGAGCATCCCGTCGATGACGGTCACCCCGCGTCCACCCGTCGCAACCGGCGGCGGATAACCCTCAGACCGCGACGGGCACCCGCATCAGGCGTCCGAGGTTGCCACCCATGATCGCCTCGATCTGATCCGCGGGCATGTTCGGCGGCAGGTGGTCGAGGTAGCTGCACGGCTCGGCGAGGCCTTCCGGGTGCGGGAAGTCGGACCCGAAGAGGACGTGGTCGGGGCCGATGGCGGCGACCAGCTTCTCGATGTTGTCCTCGTGGAACGGGCTGATGTAGACGTTGCGCTTGAACGCGACGACCGGGTCCTCGTCGAACGCGTGCGGCATCTTGCGATACGTATCGGCGAAGTGCTCGAGCAGCGGCACCACCCAGTCGCCGCCGTTCTCGATCATCGCGATCTTGAGCCCGGGGAACCGGCTGAGCACGCCGCCGCACACCAGCGCGGCCGCCGAGTCCTCGATCGGCCGGTGGCCCATCGTCATGTAGCGGAACGCGTCGGCCCGGAACGGCAGCATCTCCGACGGTCCGGTCCAGTCAGCCTGGTAGCGCGAGTAACCGCTGTCGGACGCGTGCATCGAGACCAGGATGTCGTTGTCGACGCAGGCCTGCCAGAACGGGTCGAACTCGGGGAAGCCGAACGAGCGTGAACCCCGATAGCCGGGCACGGGGGCCGGCCGTACGAGCACCGTCCGCGCGCCGCGCTCGATCACCCAGTGCAACTCCTCGAGCGCCTTCTCGACAACCGGCAGGGTGATGACGGGGGTGCTGAAGATGCGCTCCTGGTAGTTGAACGACCATTCCTCGTGCATCCACTCGTTCAGTGAGTGGATGACGGCGTGGGTCAGATCGGGATCGTCGCGCAGGCGCTCCTCGAGCAGGCTCGCGAGCGTCGGGAACATGAGGCTGCGATCGACCCCTAGCTCGTCCATCAACTCCAGGCGCGGCGCAGGCTCGCGGAACGCCGGGATGCCGCGCATCGGCTCGCCGATGATCTCGCGGTAGGACTTGCCCTCGGGGTTGCCGTTGCGGAAGTAGTCCTCCTGCGCACCGGGGCGCGCGACCACATCGAACGTCGGGTTGGGGATGTAGTCGCTGATCGTCCCGCGCAGCGCAATCTTCGTGCGACCACGCACTTCCACGTAGTCGACGGCGCGCTTGTACCGGTCAGGGAGGTGGCGCGTGAACGCTTCCTTCGTCTCGTAAAAGTGGTTGTCGGCATCAAAGACGGGGAAATCGCACCTACGTTCCATGCCGGGCACGTTAGCCCAATATTGACGGCGACGTCAATATTGGAGATCGGGACACGGCCACCGATCTTCCCTCGGTATCGTCCCCGCCGTGGACCTCTCCCACAGCGCGGCCGACGAGCAGTTCCGCCAGGAGTTTCGGGGCTGGCTCGAGGCCAACCTGCCCGCCGAATGGCGCACCGACGACTTCTGGGCTGCCAAAACCCTCGACGAGGGCTTCGATTTGCGACGCGAGTGGGAGCGGAACAAGGCGCTTGCGGGCTGGGCCGGCATTCACTGGCCTACCGAGTTCGGTGGCCGCGGCGGCACCCCCGCCCAGAAGGCGATCTACGACGAGGAGATGGCCCGGGCCCGAGCGCCGCAGACCGTCAACAACCTCGGGCTGACCTTCCTGGCCCCGACCGTCATGGCCATCGGCACCGACGAGCAGAAGCGCGAGATCGTTCCGGCGCTGCTGCGTAACGACGTGATCTGGTGCCAAGGATTCTCCGAGCCCGGTGCCGGATCCGACCTTGCGGCGCTGTCGACGCGCGCCGAGCGTCAGGGCGAGGAGTTCATCGTCAACGGCCAGAAGGTGTGGACCAGCAACGCCCTGCACGCCGACAAGATGTTCGCGCTCGTGCGCACCGAAAGCGGCGCGGCGAAAAAGCACCACGGCATCACGATGCTGCTGCTCGACCTGCATCAGCCGGGCGTGGACATCAGGCCGTTGAAGCAGCTGACCGGCAAGCAGCACTTCGGCGAGGTCTTCCTGACCGACGCGAGGGTTCCGGCCGATGCGGTGCTCGGTGAGATCGGCGGCGGGTGGAACGTCGCGATGCTGCTGCTCTCGTTCGAACGCGGCGCGTCCGCCCTCGGCTACTACGAGACGTTCCGCCGCGAACTCGGTGAGATCGTCGACATCGCGCGCCGCACCCGGCGCGGCTCGGGAACCGCTGCCGACGACCCGATGATCCGCCAGCGGATCGCCCAGGCGGTGATCGAACTCGAGTCGCTGAAGCTGCATTCGCTGCACATCCTCACCAAGGTCGAGCGCGGCGAGGAACTCGGCTTCGAGTCCTCGATGACGAAGCTGCAGTGGAGCGAGACGCATCAGGACATCGGCGAGCTGTACCTCGACGTCGTCGGGGCCGACGGGTGGGCCGCCCGCACGAATGACGGGACCTACGGCGAGCTCTTCCCGCTGCAGGAAAGCGCACTGTGGGCGCGTTCGGAAACGATCTGGGGCGGCTCGTCCCAGGTGCAGCGCAACATCGTCGCCGAGCGCGTGCTCGGCCTGCCGCGTTGATCAAGCGCTGAGTCGGGAGACGCGTGGAGTTCAGACTGAACGACGAGCAGCGCGCCCTGCAGGACGCGGTGCGCTCCTTCCTTCGCGGCAAGTTCGATCTCGCCGCGGTGCGCAAGGTCTATGACGACCCGGATGCCGCTGGTAACCCCGCGGAACTCTGGAAGGCCCTGGGCGAGCAGGGCTGGCTCGCCGTCCTGGTTCCCGAGGAGTACGACGGGCTCGGGCTCGGCTTGCTCGACGCAGCCGTCATCGCGCGGTGCCTGGGCGCGGGGGCCGTGCCCGGCGCCTACGCATCGACCCTGCTGGCGGGCGAGGCAATCCGGCTGGCCGGCAGTCCCGAGCAGCAGCAGGCGTGGCTGCCCCGGGTCGCCGGCGGCGAGGTCTGCCTGACGATGGCCTTCCGCGCCGAGGGCAACGACTGGTCGGTCTCGGGTGCGGCCTTCGGCGCCGACCGCGAGCGGCTGACCGGGCGGGCGCCCGCGGTGGAGTACGCAGCGGCAGCCGACGCGATCGTGGCCGTCAGCCGCGACGGCGGCCTCTGGATCGTCGACCCGAAATCCGGCGGCGCACACGTGACGCCCGTCCCCGCGCTGGATCGCACGACGCGACTGGCCGACGTGACCCTCTCCGGTGTTGCCGCCGAGCGGCTCGCCGGGTCCAACGCGGACATCGTGGCCGGGCTGCTGAACCGCGGGGCCGTGCTCGCCGCGGCCGACCTCACCGGCATCGCCCGGGAGGCGCTCACCCGCACTGTCCAGTACGGCAAGGACCGGGTGCAGTTCGGCGTGCCCGTCGGCTCTTTCCAGGCCATCAAACATGCGATGGCCGACCTCGGGGTAGCCGTCACGATGGCCGAGCACACCGCGCTCTATGCTGCGTACGCACTCGACACCGGCGCCCCTGATGCGGGCCTCGCGGTCTCCGTAGCCAAGGCGAAGGCCTCAGACACCGCCCGGGAGGCGACCGCCGCGATGATCCAGTTCCACGGCGGGATCGGCTTCACCTGGGAGCACGACACCCACCTGTTCTACAAGCGTGCGAAGCGGCTGGAGTACGCGTACGGCGATGCGTCGGCGCATCGCGAGCGCATCGCGGCGATGGTGGTGCCGGCGTGAGTACCGGACCGCTCGCCGGCGTCAAGGTGCTCGACCTCTCCCGCATGTACCCGGGTGCCTTCGCCACCATGCTGCTCGCCGATCTCGGCGCCGACGTGCTGAAGGTCGAAGGTCCGGGCGCGGGTGACGGGCTGCGCCACGTCGCCATGTCGGACTTCAACGCCACCCACACCGCGCTGAACCGGGGCAAGCGCTCCCTCGTGCTGAACCTCAAAAGCCCTGGTGCTGCAGGAGTTCTGACGCGATTGGTCGAGCGAGCCGACGTCGTCGTGGAGTCTCACCGGCCCGGTCAGCTCGATCAGCTCGGGCTGGGATACGAGGCGATGAAGGCGTCGAACCCACGCCTGGTCTGGTGCTCCATCACCGGCTTCGGCGACCACGGCCCGCTCGCCCAGGCCGCCGGCCACGACGTCACCTACCTCGGTTACGCGGGGATGCTGGACCTGCTCGCTGACAGTCCAGCTGGCCCGTCAACGCCCGGCGTCACGATCGCCGTGCCGCTTGCGGCCAGCCTCGCGGCCGTCGGCATCCTCGCCGCAGTCGTCGAAGCCGGCCGGACCGGCCAGGGATCGCGCCTGGACACCAACATGGCGGACAGCGCGATGTGGGCGCTGGGCGAGAACTTCGCCCTCGAAGCCAACGCCCCCGCGCCGGGCTGGGGCACCATGGCGGGTCGCAATGTCTACACGTGCTCCGACGGCCGGCAAGTCAGCGTCGCCGCGACGGAACCGCGCTCCTGGGCGGCACTGACCGAGGCACTGGGGACCCCGGAGCTGGCGGATCTTCGCGTGAGCCTGGGCGCCGATACCTCGGTGCTCGCCCGGCTGGCGGAAGTTTTCGCGACCCAACCGGCGGCGCACTGGTGTCAGACACCGGGTTACGCGGGCGGGGTCGGACCGGTCAACCGCGTCGCCGATCTGCTCACCGATCCGGCGATGGTCGAGCGCGGCAGCATCGTCCCGCTCGCCGGCTCTGGCGTTCAGGTCCTCGCCAACCCCATTCGCTACGGAGGCAGCGATGGGGCAGCGGCGTCGCACGGCCTCACCGATCCCCCGGTGCTCGGCGCCGACACCGATGCGGCGCTCGCCGCCGCCGGCTACACCCCGGATGAGATCGAAGCCCTGCGGGCGGAAAAGATCGTGTCATGAGCATCGATTTCGGCTTGAGCGGCAAGCGGGCACTCATCACCGGTTCCGGGCAGGGGGTGGGCGAGGGCATCGCCCGGATGCTCGCTGCGGCGGGCGCCGAGGTGCTCGTCAACGACCTGCTCGCCGAGCGCGCCCAAGCCGTGGCGGACTCCATCGTCGCCGACGGCGGTAAGGCTTCGGGGGTGGCCTTCGACGTCACCAATTTCGACGGGGTACACGCGGCTTTCGAGGCAGCCGGTCGCGTCGACATCCTCGTGAACAACGCTGGAAACGCCGGCGCAGAAGGCTGGGCCGGGATGGCGCCGTTCATCGCGACGACGCCTGCCGACTGGGCCAAATACCTCGACGTGAATCTGTACGGCGCCATGAACTGCGTCCACGCGGCGCTGCCCGGGATGATCGAGGGCCAGTGGGGCCGGATCGTCACCGTGACATCCGATGCGGCCCGCGTCGGTGAAGCGCAGATGGCCGCGTACTGCGCCGCCAAGGCCGGCGCCGCCGGATTCAGCCGCGGGATCGCCATCGAGGTCGCCCGCTACGGCATCACGGTCAACAACATCGCGCTCGGCACGATGCGGACCCCGCTGAGCTCGGGGCTGTGGGATGACCCCACGAAAATCGAACAGCAGAAGGCGCTCATGTCGAGCTACCTGATCCGCCGGCCCGGGGATCCGGACGATGCGGCGTGGGCCATCGCGATGCTCGTCAGCCCGCGCGGGTCATGGATGACCGGGCAGACCATCCCCGTCAACGGGGGCTACTCGTTCGCCCTGTGAGAGTGAGTTGAGCATCGACCTCAAGACCGCCGTCGCCGTCATCACCGGCGCCGGAAGCGGGATCGGGCGGGCAGCGGCCCACGCCTTCGCGGCCCGCGGGGTCCGCATCGTCGTCACCGACATCGACGGCGATCGCGCTGCAGCAGTCGCGGACGAACTCGGGGAACAAGGCATCGCGGCACGGTGCGATGTGACGCGCATCGAGGATCTGGAAGCGGTCCGCGACCTGACGCTGGAGCGCTACGGACATCTCGATCTCGTCATGAACAACGTCGGGGTGCTCGCCGTCGGCCCCGTCGAGGAGATCCCGCTGGAGGCCTGGCAGCGCATCATCGACATCAACCTGCTCGGCGTCGTGCGCAGCAATCTGGTGTTCCTGCCGCTCCTGCTGGCGCAGGGATCCGGCCACGTGGTCAACACCGCCTCGACCGCCGGCTTGCTGCCGTACGGGTTCGACCGGCTGCCGTACACGACCACCAAGCACGCCCTCGTCGGGCTGTCGGAAGCGCTCTCGCTCTACCTGCGGCCGCGCGGGATCGGCGTCTCCTGCCTGTGCCCGGCGGGCGTCGCGACGAACATCGTCGAGCAGATCACGTTCTACGGCGAACCCGCGGCGCCGCGCGGGCCGTCGTTCCCGATCCTCACCGCTGACGCGGTGGGCGAGCTGGTGGCCGAAGGGGTCGCGGCCGATCGCTTCCTCATCCTCACCGCGCCCGAGGTGGCGGATGAGCTACGCGAGCACGGCGCCGACGTGGATGCCTACCTGGACGCGTATCTCAAGCGCTGACGCCGTGCAGCAGGAAATCCCAGAGCTCCTCGGCGGCATCCCCGCGGCTGGGGCGGCCCGAACTCGCACTGATCGTCGTGGTGAACGCGTTGAACATGATCGCCTGAAGGATGACGCCGGCCACCCGGTCATGGCGCAGTCCCGAACGGATCGCACCGGTCTGGGCGGCATCGTCGAGCAGCTCCTCCAGCAGGCTCAGCAGGGGCACGAACGCCCGCGAGGCCTCCTGGGGGTGATCGGTGAGCAGCTGCTGGGCGAACTGGGCCAAGGCGGTGGGGCCTTTCTTGGCGGTGCGGCCCTTCGGCGCCGGGCGGCACAGCCGGTAGTACTCGATCGCGAACAGGTGCAGCCGGCCGAGCGGATCCTCCTGCTCGTACACGACCTCGCGCAGCGTTTCCGCCGTGGAGCGCACGGAATCCTCGAAGAGCGCGACGAGCAGCTCGTACTTGCCCTCGAAATACTGGTAAAAGCTGCGTAGCGACTGCCCGGAACGCTCCACCACCTCCGCAACCGTGAACTCACGATCGGGGCTGGCCGTCATGAGCTCGAGGGCGGCGTCGAGGAAACGCTGGATCCGCGTCTCGGCGCGGGCTCGGGCTGGATCGAGCACGCGGGCGACGGCGAGCTCGCGCCGGGAAGCGCCGGCGGAGGGCCGATCGACCGCCACCGAGTCGTTTTTGGGCATGCAACCAGCGTACCCTCGTTGCCACGGGGCGAGAACCCTATTATCCTTTTCCGATTATGGGCGTCTCCACTCGCTCGGAGCCCCGCAGCGGCAGCCGGGATCATGGCTTCCACGCTTTGCGCGTGCGTCGCGTCGTCTCCGAGACCCCCGAAGCGGTCTCGCTCGTCCTTGCTATCCCGGCGGAACTGCAGGACGCGTTTCGTTACGCGGCCGGACAGTTCCTGACCTTTCGCTTGACCATCGACGGCGCTGCGCACCTGCGCTCGTATTCGATGTCCTCCTCTCCCGAGATCGACCGCGAACTCGCCGTCACGGTCAAACGGGTCGCCGGCGGGATCGTGTCGAATTGGATCGTCGACAGGCTTCGCGCCGGCGACACGCTCGAATCCACCCGTCCGGCCGGGGTCTTCTGCCTGACAGCCGGCGGCGGAGATGTCCTGGCGTACGCGGGCGGCAGCGGCATCACGCCGGTCTACTCGCTGCTGAAGACCGCGCTGACGGCGACGCAGCGCCGGGTGCGCCTGCTCTATGCCAACCGCGACCGGGAAAGCACCATCTTTGCCGCCGAACTCGACGCCCTGGCCGAGCGCTATCCCGGCCGCCTGGAGGTCGTGCACCACTTCGACACCATCGGCGGCTTCCTCGAGGCGGAGGCGATCCGCGGGCACGCGGGCGGTGCACCGGCCGGCGAGGTCTTCATCTGCGGGCCGGGACCGTTCATGGATCTGGTCGAGAGCACGCTTCACGCCCAGGGCATCGGGCCGTCGCGTATCCACATCGAACGGTTCACGCCGGCCGAGGTGGTGCCGGAACCGGAGCCCATCGCGCCCATCGCCTCGGCCCCTGAACTCACGCAGGTGCAGATCGAGCTCGACGGCAAGACGCAATCAACCACCCACCGGCCCGGCATGACCATTCTGCAGACCGCCCGCCAGGTGGGCCTGACCCCTCCGTCCTCCTGCGAGGCGGGAGACTGCGCCACCTGCATGGGGCGACTCCTGGAAGGAACGGTGAAGATGCGGGCCAACAATGCACTGTCCGAGGAAGAAGTCAGCGAGGGCTGGATTCTCACCTGCCAGGCGGTGCCGGATCCGCCCTCGGTACGCGTGCGCTACGGGTATGACGACTGAGCTGAGAGAGGGCATGACATGAAAGACGCACGGGCATTGGTCGACAGCACCCCGCTCGCCGACATCCTCGAGGTCGAGCAATTGCTCGCGCGCTACGGCGTGGGGATGACGCGGGGCGACGTCGCGGCGGTCATCGACGTCTTCACTCCCGACGGCACCTACAGTGCGTTCGGTTCGGCGTACACGCTCGCGGAGTTCCCGGCGCTCGTCGAGGCGGCCCCGAAGGGCCTGTTCATGACGGGGACACCGGCGCTCGACCTCGGCACCGGCGGCAATCCGGATGAGGGCGCCGGCATGCAGACCTTGTGCTTCGTCGACCAGAGCAACCACGACATGCGCATCGGCTACTACACCGACACCTACCGGCGCACCGAGCAGGGATGGCGGCTGCGCACCCGCTCGATGACTTTCCTTCGGCGCAGCGGCGCGCGTGACGCCGGCAAGGAACACGACCCGCGCCGGCCGATCCCCCAGACCCCGTCAGCGGGAAACTGACCTTCATGGAGCTCGCCGCTTTCCGTCAGGCATTGGACGGCTGGCTCGATACGCACGCCGACGAGCTGGCCCCGACCCACCCGGATCCGACCTCACTCGACGGGCACCTGGCCCAGCTCGCCAAGGTGAAAAGACTCGCGTACGACGCGGGTTTCATGCGCTGGGGATGGCCCGAGCGGGTCGGCGGCCTCGGTGGATCGAGCATCCTGCGGGCCTATCTGGGCGAGGCGCTGACCGGCCGCGGGCTCGTCGAGCCGGGCGTCTACTGCATGACCGAAGTACTCGCGCCGACAATGATCGACTACGCGCCGGCCGACCTCGCGGCGACGATGGTGCCCCGCCTGCTGCGCGGCGATGAAACGTGGTGTCAGGGCTTCTCCGAGCCCGGGACCGGAAGCAACCTCTCGGCGCTGCAATGCCGCGCCACCCTGACCGACGCGGGGTGGCGCGTCAGCGGGCAGAAGGTCTGGACGAGCTTCGCGCAGCACGCCGACCGCTGCATCCTGCTCACCCGCACCGGCGCCCCCGACTCCGCCCACCGCGGCATCACCGCCCTGTTCATCGACATGAACTCCCCCGGCATCACCGTCCGCCCGCTGCAGACCATGAACGGCGTCCCGGAGTTCTCCGAGGTCTTCTTCGACGATGTCGCCGTGCCGGTGGAGCGCACGCTGGGCGAGGTCGACCAGGGCTGGGCTATCGCCATGGGGTTGCTGCCGTACGAGCGCAGCACCGCGCTCTGGCATCGCGGCGCCTTTTTGCACGAACGATTGCGTGCACTGCTCACGGATGTCGAGGATGACCGGCTGAGCGCGCAATCCGTGGGGGCGGCCTTCGCCCAGCTGTACGCCTTTCGGGCGCGCTCGCGCCAGACCCAATACCGCATGGCGGCCGGGGACGCCCTCGGCGCCGAGACGTCGATCGACAAGGTGCTGCTGGCGACGGCCGAGCAGTCGGTGTTCGACCTTTCCGCCGAAGGCCTTGCGGAGCGCGTGCTGATCGGTGACGACCCGGCAAGCCTGGGCTGGCGCGCCGAGTACCTGTACTCCCGGGCGGCGACCATCTACGGCGGGACCGGTGAGATCCAGCGCAACGTCATTGCTCGCCGGCTGCTCGATCTCGGGGCGGATCGCTGATGGAGGCGAGCGACCGCAAGCTCTTCGCTGACAGCCTGCGTCAGGCGACCGAACTGCACACCGCAGCCGTGCTCGACAGCGCGCTGGATGATCTCGGCTGGCACGATGCGCTGCTCGACGACGCGCGCGATGCCGTCACGCTGCTCTTCGAACTGCAGGGCGCGGCGAACGCCACTTCCTCGGCGTTGAACGCGGTGCTCGCGGGAAGTCTCGGGGTGGCGGCGGGACCGGCAATTGCCCTGCCGCCATTGGGGAAATCGCGCCCTCCCGGGGTGGCAGCAGGCGAACGCATTGCGGTGCGAGGCGTCGCCCTCGGCGCGCTGGATGACGGCCTGGCGGTGGCCTGGGGTGAGGGCGAGACGCTGATCGCCGTCGTTCCCGCGGAGGCCCTCGAGGTTCGCCGGATCCAGGGCATGGATCCCGCGCTCGCCTTGTCCGAGGTCACGGGCGACCTGGAACGCGGCGCGCTCTCCCCGGCGCCGGCCGGCTGGACGGCGGCGGTCGCGGCCGGAAGGGTGGCGATCGCGTACGAACTGATCGGCGGGTGCCGCACGATGCTGCGGCTGGCCCGCGAGCACGCCTTGCAACGTGTCCAGTTCGGCCGCCCCATCGCCGGTTTCCAGGCCGTGCGTCA
>DATAZK010000024.1:0-13700 GCA_036272075.1 Frankiaceae bacterium | reverse complement strand
GGTCAGATCGTCGTGACCATGCCGCCGTCGATGACGAAATCGGCGCCGGTGATGTTCTCCGCCCGCGCTCCTGCCAGGAAGAGCACGAGATCGGCGACCTCGTCCGGACGCGTGAAGCGGCCCGTCACCATCCCTGACGCGGCAGCGGCGGCCACGTCCTCCGGCCGCTGGCCGCTCTTCTTCCCGATGCGCGCGGCGACCCCGTCCTCGCCGAGCCAGAGGTCGGTGGCCACCGGACCCGGATCGACCGTGTTGACGCGAATGCCACGCGGACCGAATTCCTTCGACAGCGATTTGGCGACGTTGACGAGGGCGGCCTTGGCGGCCGAATAGTCAAGAACTGCGGGGTCGGGGAGCCGGGCGTTGAGTGAGCCGATGTTGACGATGACGCCTCCGCCGCCGGCAAGCATCACCGGGATGGCGGAGCGCATCGTGCGTACGGCGGCCATCAGGTCGAGGTTGAGCGTCTGCTGCCACATGTCGTCGGTGATCGCGAGGAATCCGTCGAGTCTCGGCGGCGCTCCACCGACGTTGTTCACGACGATGTCGACGCGCTCGCCGGCGGCGGCGATCAGGTCCGCCGGTCCGGTCGGCAGCGCGAGATCGACCTTGACGCCTGTGACCGACCCTGCCGCTTCGAGCGCCTTCAGCTCGTCGGATATCTCACGCGCTCCCGCGATCACCCGCGCTCCGGCAGCCACGAGACCGCTCGTGATCGCCAAGCCGATACCCCGGCTCGCGCCCGTCACGATCGCGACCTTGTCGTCCAGCCCGAGTTCCATGTGACCCTCCTGTACGTATGCCTGGACGGTAGGCCACGATGTCCCTGAAGTCTTCGCTGCCCCGATTTCGACTCCCCGAGATGGAGACCGTCATGACCGCTGCCGGCACCCCAGTCGTATTCATTCATGGTTTGTGGCTGCACGCTTCGTCCTGGAGCCCGTGGATCGACTACTTCACCGAGAAGGGCTACGCCTGCCAGGCGCCCGGCTGGCCCGGTGACGGCGACACCGTGGAAGCCACGCGCGCCAATCCCGACGGCGTCGCGAACTTCGGGGTTGAAGAGATCACCGCGCATTACCGCGAGGTGATCGACGGGATGGACAGCAAGCCGATCGTGATCGGCCACTCCTTCGGCGGGATGGTCGCGCAGAAGTTACTCGGTGAGGACTACGCCATTGGCGCGATCGGCATCGATGCCGCGCAGATCAAGGGCGTTCTCCCGCTGCCGCTTTCGGCGCTGCATTCGACCTTGCCGGTGTTCAAGAACCCGACGAACAAGCACAAGGCCGTCTCGCTCACCGCCGAGCAGTTCCGCTACAGCTTCGGCAATGCCGTCAGCGAGGACGAGTCCAACGCGCTCTTCGAGAAGTGGGCGATCGCCGCACCGGGCCGGCCGCTTTTCGAAGCCGCGGCGGCGAACTTCTCGATCCACTCGCCCCTCAAGGTGGAGACCGGCAACGAGGCACGCGGACCGCTGCTGCTCATCATGGGCGGCAAGGACCACACCGTGCCCGAGGCGATCACGAAGTCGACGCTCAAGCAGTACCGCCACTCCTCTGCGGTCACCGACCTCATCGAGTTCGAAGACCGGGGGCACTCGCTGTCCATCGATGCGGGCTGGCGCGAGGTGGCTGACACCTGCCTGACGTGGCTGGAAAAGCAGAGCCTGTAAGGAAACCTGCGGTCCGAAGATCCCGGCACAACCTGAGACGCAGATCGCATTGTCTACGGCTGACTGGACCTAAGCGGAGAGCCTCGGGGTGTCGATCTTGAGGCCATGTCCGATGAAGCGCGGGGCAACTGGCTGTGCCCGTCGGCGCTCGACCGTGAGCGTCTGGTGGACATGCATGCTCGGGTGGCTGTCGCCCGGCGCGTGCAGGGGGTCTGCGTCGGATGCGTCTCGCTGGCGGCGAGCGCATTTCTCGGCTGGTGGCTGCTCGGCCTTGTCGCGCTCGGGGTAGGGGTGCTGCTCGGGCTGGAGCGTGCGTACCAAGTCACCCGGCGCCCCGAGGTGGTGAGCGTCGCCTCGCTGGCGACGCTCGAGCTGATCCTCGCGGTTGCCGCCGGGGGCACCGGCGGCGTCCACAGTCCGATGCTCAGCTGGCTGGCGATTCCGATCGTCATGCTCGCGTCACGCTTCCCCTGGCGGATCGTCGCGGTCGGGGTCGTCGTGGCAACGGCCTGCACGCTGACTGCCGGGGCCGTGGCAAACCGGCTCCCGCCGGCTCGGGAGGCGCCCTGGGGGTTGGCCGTCGCGTGCTGGGTGGCTCTGCTGCTCAGTCTCGTCGCCGCCACCGGCGCCCTGCTCTCGGCAGAGTTGAAATCGAGGGGTGACGCGGTCACGGATCCCTTGACGGGGCTGGGGAATCGGCTGGCGATGATCAATCGCTTCGAGCAGGCCGCGGCTCAGGCGACCGTGATGAACGCCTGGACCAGTGTCGTGATGTGCGACCTCGACAATTTCAAGGAGATCAACGACACCCGCGGGCACGGCGACGGGGATGGCGTGCTGCGTACCGCGGCGGCGGCCATGCAACGTGAGCTACGCGCGTTCGACTCCGTTTACCGGATCGGCGGGGACGAGTTCGTCGTGCTGCTGCCCGGCCTCGAACTCGAGGACGCGGTGCAGCTGGCCAATCGCCTTCGGCGCAGCGTTTCTGCAGGTTCCGTAGGGGCTTTTGGCATCACCGTGTCGGCAGGCGTCGCGGCGGCGCGGGGAGGCGCTGTCGTTCCCGACACGCTCTTGCGCGACGCAGATCAGGCCCTCTACGCCGCCAAAAGGGCCGGCCGAAACCAGGTGTTTGCCGCTGCGATGCGTCCGGCGCTCAGCCCGAAGTCGGACTCGGACTCGGGCTCGGCAGGATCTGGACGTGGAGACGGGAGAACCGTCCGGCAGTGACGTTGTCGCCCTTGAGCTCGGAGATCTCCAGCGTGGTGGCCGGGCGTTCGAGGGTCCTCACGATGGGACCCAGCATTTTCTGCGCCTGAGCCACGCTGATTTCCGGCAGCTTCGGGAGATTGTCGAGCTGTTCCAGCGCCGCATCCGTGGTCGCCGGGTCCTGGCGGAACCGTTCTATGGCGCTGGTTTCCGTACCGGCCACTCCCGTGAGGGTGGCCACCGCGGCGTTGAACGTGTCACAGACGGTATTCGTGTCACCGATACCGAAGAAGTCGACCGCGAGGATGTTCGGCAGCCGGCGACGCTTGTTGACGCACTGTTCCAGCCGGCTCGTGAGCTCGTCCTGCGCGTTGGTGGCGGCAGCCTCGACGGGATCGGGGGGCCCGGGAGCGCGTAGCCAATGATTGACCAGGAGCATTGGGTTGGTTGCCGCGCCGCGGTTGGGATTGCAGTTGAACTGCGCGGTGCTGTCGAAGGTGAACGGGGTCTCTTGCATCCAGTCGTAGCTTCCGACGAGCCACGGCGCCTTGTTGGCCTGATTCTCCGACGTCACGATGACCCGGCGTTGCTCCTGATCCTGGCCCGGCGGCGGGTTCACCAGATCGAGCAGGGTCGGCATCGGCTTGGAGAGATCGAGGTGGTAGAGGCGGTCCCACAAATGCCCCTGTTTCAAGGCCTTTTCCAGATCTGCCGGGGTCACATAGTCCTCGACGTCGAGGATCACCACGTCCGTCAGATGGGTGTTGAGGTAGCTGTTGACTTCGGAGAAGACCTTCGTCGCCTTCACCGCTCCGACCTCGCAGTAGAGGTGGCAGAGGTAGACGTCGTTCTTCTTGCCAGAGGTGTCGGCAGCGCCGGTGAGGGCGCCGACGCGGTCGAGCTGGCGCAACGCATCGCCGCCGAGCTCGTCGGTGATCTGCTGCCGATTGACCTTGCCCGTGAAGTTGGTACGCACGAGCCCGTGGTCCTGGTAGCCGTTGTAGGCGTCGATCAGCAGCGCTTGGGCGCCATCGTCCAGCTGCTCGGTGATGCTGCCGATGTGTTCGGCGGTGAAGAAGTTGTAGGCCGCCGACGACATGGCGTTGTGGCTGCCGGGCCACAGGATCTGGTTCAGCGGCTGGAAGCACAGTTCGATGAACCCGTTGCAGCCGTCCTGGCGGGGATCGGCCTTGGTGCTCGGCTTGACGACGTGGACCACCGCGGCGGTCGCCGTCGTCGTCAGCGCGATGCTGACGACGATGCCCGCGGCGACCGCTCCGAGCTGGCGCCGGCGCAAACGGGCTGTGCCGGCTGACGTTTCGATGATGCCGGTGCCGCGCAGTACGAGCAGCAAGCCGCAGTAGACAACGAGCAACGCCGCCAGAAAGCCGATGTACACCAGGAGTTTCTTGGGGACGGTCAGCAGGCCGATCCCGACGAAGATGATGACGAGGCCGACGGTCAGCTTGGCGCGCCGCAGCCGCCACCACTGAACGATGCCGGCCTGCGCGCGACCGAAGCGCACCGCGACTCCGGATCCATCCCGCCCAGGGGCGAAGGCGAGCAGCAGCCCGAGCAGGGCGAGCGCCCATCCCGCCCCTTCGAGACGGCCGAGCAGTACATGCACGAACGCAGCGACGGCCTTGCCGCGTCCGGATTCCTTGTCCCCGGCGAGTGCCGCGAACAGCGGGGTGGCCAGCCCGAGCCCGATGAACAGCCCGCCGCCGATCGCCAGCGAGAAGCCCCCGAAACGTAATGAGTGAACGGGATCCCGGGCTTTCGTGAACGTCAGGAACATCAGCAGGGCGCCGAGCAGGCCCACGGGAACGTAGAGCCACCGGATCAGCCGACCCGCGCGCGCCGCCAGGTCGATGGACTTGTTCTGGGTGATGTTCGTGGCGATCGTGAGCACACCATTGGGTACGCGTCTGGCGAGGTTCGGATCGATCGCTTCCAGGGTCGCGCGCAAGGTAGCGGCCGCGTTCTCGGCGGACAGCCCGACCTGCGACTGGTTGTTGCCCAGGGCGAAGAAGTGCCGGTGCACCCCGGCGACGACCTTGCGCACGGTGTTGCCGACTGCCTGCGTACCCAGCGCCTCCGCGACGACCGTCGTGGCGACCGGCCGGGCGGCTGTGATCACCTTGCTCGTCGGCGCCAGCTTGAGGGTCACCTGCTCGGCGATGTAGCGGCTGACCGCCGGCTGCCGCACTGTCTTGGCCATGACGTCGGCAAAGCCTTCGTCGCTGAGGATCCGGGTCGTCAGCCACCAGCCGGCCACCCCGAGCAGCAGCAGGCCGACGCTGAGAATGCTGAAGACCCGCACGATCCGGCGCGACCACGTCTGAGTGGTGACCCATCCCCATGCGGGACGCGGATGGTCCTCGCTCGTGACGGGGTCGACGGGGTCGCTCAAGCCTGCCTCGCTCCCGCGCCGGGACCGGAAACCCAGCCATCAGATCAACAGCCTGGAGATCGCCGGTCGACCTCTGACTAAAGCACGCGGGTGCCGGCCGTCAATTCGGCGCAACCTGATCGTCGCGGGCTCGTTACCGTTTCATGCGCCGAATTGCAGCTCTTGTCGCCGTGCTCGCTTCTGCGGGCGGTCTCGCCTTCGCTTCACCCTCCGGGGCGGCGACGGCACCTCTTCGATACGTGGCGATGGGGGACTCCTACAGTGCCGCGTCGGGCAACATCCCGCCGGACCCGACCGCAGCGCCCCAGTGCCTGCGCTCGACGGTCAACTATCCCCACCTCATCGCGGCCAAGCTCGGCGCCTCGCTCACCGACGTGACCTGCGGCGGAGCGGATACCAGCGACTACGCCACCGGGCAGTACCCGGGCGTCGCGCCGCAGCTGAATGCGCTGGCGCCGAACACCCAACTGGTCACGATGACGATCGGCGGCAACGACAGCAGCGTCTTCATCAATTCGATCCTCGAATGCGGCGTCGCCGGCCTGTCGACGCTCGGCCAGGGCAGCCCGTGCAAGGACAAGTACGGCTCGTCGTTCGACAACACCATCCGGAGCACGACCTACCCCGCGATCGTGGCGGCGCTGAAGGCCGTGCGGGCGAAGTCGCCGCACGCCCGGGTGGCCATCCTGGGTTACCCGTGGATCCTGCCGGCGACGGTCGGCTGCTTCCCGCAGATGCCGGTGGCGACGGGCGACGTGCCGTACCTGCGCGATGAGCAGGCGACCCTGAACGACGCCGTCCGGCGAGCGGCCGCAGCCACTGGCGCCACGTACGTCGACATGAGCAAGGTCTCCAACGGGCACGACGCCTGCAAGGCCATCGGGGTGCGCTGGATCGAGCCGGTGCTGTTCGGTACCAACCCGGTGATCGTGCACCCGAACCCGCTCGGTGAATCGCAGCTGGCGGCGCAGACGTTGAAGGTCCTGCACCTGGGCTGAGTGATCCCCAAGAACGCGCGCCGCCACGCGAAAAGGCCCCGGGGATGCTCTCCCCGGGGCCTCTTCGGATGCAGCTAGTGCTTCTTGATGGGGGTGATGGACTTGACCGCGCCGTTCGACTTCAACAGGACGCGCTTGTTGTTCGAGGCGGTGAAGTTGAACAGGTTGTCCAAGCTCCCGGCGCGCTGGTCGAACGAGGCATCGCCGATGCGTCCGGTGAACCAGTTGTCTTCGACGAACTTCGTGATCGAGGTCTGCTCCGTCGGGTGGTGGTCGACGTAGTTCGTCTTCGACCAGGGTGAGATGACCAGCAGCGGCAGCCGCGGACCGGGGCCGCAGCGGTCCTCGAAGCCGCCCGCAACCTTGGCCGTCGAGGTGGTGCAGATCGCCGCGTTGTTCGTCGCGTCGTGCGCGGAGTTCTTGATGGGCGACGCCACGTGGTCATACCAGCCGTCCGAGTCGTCATAGGCGACGACCACGGCCGTGTTCTTCCAGAACGGGGAGTTCTGGATCGCGTTGATCTCCTTCACCAGGAAGTTCTGCTCATCCGCCGGGTCGGAGTAGCCCGCGTGACCGTCCTGGTACTCCGGCGCCTTCAGGAAGCTGACGGCCGGGAGGACGCCCTTGTTCAATGCCGAGTTGAAGACGCTGAGGTCGTACTGGTGATTGGCCTGGTCTGTCTTGCCGACCTTGCTGATGGACGAGGGCGGCAGGTGGTGCGGGTTGGACGTCGAGGCGTAGTAGGAGAACGGGTTGTGGTGCGGGCTGTAGTCGACGACGGAGGCCCCGCCGACGTTGGTGTGCGTCGCGCCGCAGGTAGCGAAAGGATGGTTGGCGTTGGCCTTCGTTGTGGGTGCGAAACCGCCCTGGAACCAGCCCCAGGTAACCCCGCGGTCATTGAGCAGATCGCCGACGTTCGTGCCGGTCGCGGCGGCGAGGTTGTTGGTCGAGGTGTGGCCGTTGTCCGAGCAATCGTCGTAGGCCGGGTCGGGGTCGTTGATGACCGTTCCGACGCCGTTGCCGTCCGGCGCGGCGACGGCGAACGCGTCCGTCGTGGGCTGGTGCGTCACCGACGTGACCGCGCGGAAGCCATGGGTCTGGCCTGAGATCAGGTTGAGCGCGCCCGGCGACGACGGTCCGAAAACGCTGTCGAAGGAGTTGTCCGACATCGAGAACTGCTGCGCGTAGTTCCACAGGCCCGTCACCGTGTTGCCGTCGTAGTAGTCCATGGACAGACCCGGTGAGCCGAACAGCCCGCCGCTACAGGTGTCGACGCTGACGTTCTGGACGAAGGCGTCCATCTTCCCGCTGTCGAAGGCCTTTTGCTCGGGCAGATAGCCGTGGTTCTGGTCGCAGGTCATCACCTGGCTCGGCGTCAGCCGGCTCGGCGGGTACAGGTTCGGGTTGCTCGTCAGCAAGCCTGAGGTCACCAGGTTGTTGTTCTTCGGCGTGCTGGTCGCGGCGACGAACGTGGTGCCGTCGGTGTTCTTCGCCTTCGGGTAGGTGGCGAAGTAGTGGTCGTAGGAGACGTTCTCGTCGAAGATCACGACGAGATGCTTGATCGGGCTGGCGGTCTGGCTGGAGCGATCGGGCACGTTCTTCGTCCCGGCCGAAGCGAAGACCGTGTTGGCGCTGACGAGACCGACGGCTGCCACAGCGGCGATGCCTGCCGCCGCGGTGAGGCGTCCTCGGTGTCCCCGGATCTGCACTGGTGCTCTCCCTCTGCGTCACGTGAGTGGCTTTGGCTGCTTTTTGAGCCTCTTCAAAGCAACCGACGAGAATCGGGCGTGGCCGTTAAGGCTGGGTGAATGTTGGGAGGCTTCCTGGCAATCGCGTCAAATCGGACGCAAATCTCAGGCGAGCAGCGCTCGGGCGTACCAATCGGAACGGTCGCGGACGCCGGGCAACGCGAAGAAGTAGCCGCCGCCCACGGGGGAGATGTAATCGACCAAAGGCTCATCAGCCAGGCGCTTTTGCACCGCGACGAATTGGCGCTCGAGATCCTGCTGGTAGCAGGCGAAGACCAGGCCCATGTCGAGGTTGCCGTTGCTGTCCAGGCCCGCGTCGTAGTTGTAGCCGCGGCGCAGGATGCGGCTGGAATCGCTCTGAGCAGTGCGCGGGTTCGCGAGCCGGATGTGTGCGTCCAAGGGGATCGTCGAACCGTTGGGATCGTTCGCATACGACGGGATGTCGGTCTCGCGGGAGCCCGAGAGCGGGGCTCCGGTGTCGCGCCGTCGGCCGATCATGCGTTCCTGCTCCGAGAGCGTGACGCGATCCCAGAACTCCGTCAGCATGCGGATCACTCGCACGACCTGATAGCTGCCGCCGGCGCTCCAGCCTGGCTCCCCTGACTCGGGCTGGACCCAGATGAGCCGGTCGGTGACTTTCGGGTTGGTGACGTCGGGATTGGCCGTGCCGTCCTTGAATCCCAGCAGGTTTCGCGGGGCGCCGTCCGGACGAGGCTGGGTCGTGAAGCCGTCGATCCGCCAGCGAGGCTGCATGGCGCCGCGGGTGTGGCGCGTCAGGTCGCGTAGCGCATGGATGACGGTGTCGCGGCTATCGGCGCAGATCTGCAGCAGCACGTCGCCGTCGCAGCGGGCGGGATCGAGGTTGTCGTTGACGAACGTGTCCATCGGGCGCAGCAGTCGCGGCTTGCTGCTGCGCAGGCCGAACCTCCCGTCGAACACCGAGGAGCCGATCCCGACCGTGACGGTCAGCCCGCCCGGCACGACCGTCGGTCCGAGCAGGCCCGAGTCGGCCGGGGGCGCGGAGATCCCGAGATCGGGGGGAGTCCCGCCGCCGGTGAGAAAGCGCGCGCGATCGGTGAGCGAACGCATGAGGTCGGTCAGATCGCTGACCCTCTCGGCGGTCAGATCGAACGCCACGAACGCCGCCTGCTGTTGGCGTTCGCTCGCGATGCCGGCCTGGTACTTGCCGTGAAACGCGATGGTGCGGTCAGCAGGTTCGCCGTTGCTCTGCGCGGCGGCGGCGATCCCGGTGGCGGAACCACCGACGGCTGCCACCCCGACGGCGGCCGCCCCCGCCCGCAGGAAGTTTCGACGCTCGAGCTTCATGACGCCCGCCTCGGTTCGAGGATCGACGCGACAGGTGCGAGGCGTTCGCTGAGGTCGCTGATGGTCGCATCGAGACGCTCGCGCTCGGAGGTCGCCAGCGCGGTCAGCGGGGGCCACCTCGCGCCCTTCTTCAACGCGTCGATCTGCAGCTTGGCCTTGGCCAGAGCGGTGTCGAGCGCCGCCAGACCGGTGTAGCGCGGGGCCAGGAGCGGACGCACGAGGGCGAGCACGGTTTGGGTGCCATCGAGGTTCGCGCGGATGGTGGCCAGGGCGCAGTGGCTGCCGAAATCTGTCTGACCGGTGAGCTCGAATTGCAGCGCGTTCTCGGTGATCTCATGCGCTCGGATCGACAGTTGTGCCGGATCGATCTGGGTGTCCGCCAGCGTCTTCTGCAGGGCCCTCACCGAGGTGAGCAGGGCGGCGGTGGCCGGGCGCAGGGCCGGCAGTGGCTCGCCGTGCCAGAGCCCGTACTCGACCTTGTGGAATCCCTTCCAGCCGGGGTCGTGGATGCCTTGGGGCAGGCCGTTCGGCAGGCCGTTGATCGCCGCGTCCAGATCACCGAACGCCCCGTAGGCGGCGCCGAGGCGTTCGTACTCCGCGTGGGCGGTCAGCCAGGCCGTCTCGGCGCCGGAGCGGTCACCCGTATCGATCGCAGCGGCCAGGGCCTGCGTCTCGGTGTCGAGCGTCGGCAACTGGCCTTTGACGTAGGTCTCGTAGCCCTTGGTGGCGGTGATGAGGTCCGCCTGCGTGACGGGCTGCACCGGGACAGCCGCATCGCTCGTGGAGCCGTGCAACGTGACGACAGGCCCGCTGATGAGGTCGGTGTCCTCCATGGCGCAGACGAAGCGGTAGGAGCCCGCGCCGAGCGTGATGCTCAGGTGGGTGGTCGTGCCGGGGCCGATGGGTTCGATCGAGTCGTAGACCGCGCCGGATTTCGCGTCCGTGAGGGAGACCTCGCCGGCGCGGACGTCCACGTTCGCAAGGGTGAAGTGCTGTGGTCCGGCACTCGCGCCGGTCCAGCCTTTGCCGCACTGGTCGACCGACACGCTGACCCTGGCGTCCCCGGGCGCCGCTTTTGTGGAGTGGGTGGATCCGCCGCAGCCGGCAATCGGGACGAGAGCTGCCGCAGCGAGGATGGCGGCACCGACCCGTGGCACCCAGCGGAGCCTATTGACCGGATTTCGACCAGATGCGACCACCCCGTCGGAGTTCACCGAGACTTCACCGACGGGTTGCCTTCCGGTGGCCCGTGCCGTCAGGCGGTTTTCCAATGAACGGTCCCGTAACCTGCACGGATGGCGAAAAGCCGAGCTACCTCGAACGTCGCGGCCGAGCAGCCTGACGCGTCGGATGTCGATGCTGTCATGGCCGCGTCTCGCGCGTTCGTCGCGCTTGCCGCGCGATCCTTGGCTCCTGTCGAAGGAGTCGTCACGCTCATGCAGTGGCGTGTCCTCGTGGTGGTCTCCGCGCAGCCGCAGGGCACGCTCGGAGCGGTCGCGTCGGCGCTGGGAGTTCACCCGTCGACGGCCACCCGTCTGGTTGATCAATTGGTGACCTCTGAATTGCTGCTACGACGCGAGCACCCCACCGACCGCCGCTACCTGTCGCTGTCGTTGAGCCGCAAAGGTGAGCGCCTGGTGGAGAAGGTCACGACCGCGCGTCGGCGTGACATCGAGGTGGTGCTGGAACGGATCGACGTCTCGCGCCGCCACCTGATCGCCGTGGCTCTGGACGAATTCGCCCTCGCGTCCGGGGAGATATCCGTCAGCCCGCGGGGCGAGCACCCGAGCGTTTCTATTGCGTGACGCAGTCCATTGCGTTTCGCAATAGTCAGCATCGCGCAACTATCACCGGTTCGGGTGATGCCCGAGCTGCCCGGATCTGACGATGGTCGGGAGTGATCGCTAAGGCACCTACACGGCGGGAGCTTGCGCCGGCGCTTGGCGGTTGGCTTCGGGGCACGGCCTCGCGTCTGCGTCGGGAGGGCTGCGAAGAGGGCGGCTTCTCTCTGATCGAGGTCATCGTTGCCCTCGGCCTCGTCGTGATGGTGATGGCTACCACCGCGGGCTTCTTCGTCACGTCGCTGAAGCAGAGCAACGGGCAGACGCAGGCGCAGGAAGCCGCAGTTCTCGCCAGCCAGCAGCTGGACTACACGCGTAGCGTCCCCAGTTCCTCGCTGCTCGCTGGACGGCTCCAGCCGGTGGTCGCGGCGGCCATCGCCAGTCCGCCGGTTGGCGTCGACCTGAGCCAGGACCTCACTTCCGGCGGCAACTACGACACCGCCAACCCGCCGGCGGACAGCCAGCACATCCCACTCAGCATGACCTCCACCGTCGCCGGGACGAAGTACACCATCACGACCTTCGTCGACCAGTGCTACGTCAGCACCGCGGCTAACCAGACCTGCACGACGACCGACTCCGGCGAAGGCTGGATCTATCGCATCACCGCCGACGTGACCTACCAGCTCGGCGGCGGCCGCGGCTGCGCGAACAACAAGCCCTGCTACTACGTGGCGAGCACCCTGCGCGACCCCGGAAACGATCCGTGCTTCAACGTGAACGTCTCCTTCGCGGGCTGCTCCATTTCGCAGCCCACCATCGCCTCGATCAGCCCTAACACCGTGACGACCGGCTCCTCGACCAGCATCACGCTGACCGGCAACAATTTCGACGCGGGTGCCGCCGTTTCGCTCGACACCGGCGGCAGCGTCAGCAATGTGAACGTCGTCAACGCCACGACGCTGACCTTCACGCTGGCGAGCGACGACACCCCATCAGCAGTGGGCACCCGGACCGTCAAGCTGACGAACCCGAACGGCAAGTTCGCTTACGGCACCATGAGCATCACCACGTCGGCGATCAACGTCACCAGCGTCAGCCCGACACCCCTCACGGCCGGGTCCACTGTCACCATGACGATTGCCGGCTCGGGATTCCAGACCGGATCAGTCGTCAGCATTCCCATCACCGCTGGGGCGATCGTCGGTACCCCGTTCGCCACGGCCAACTCGGTCACCCTGACCTTCGCTGCAGCCAGTGGGGCGTCGGCGATCGGGACCTGGCCGGCGACGGTCACCAATCCCGATGGCAACAGCGATTCCGCCAACTTCACCATTCATCAGGCGACTCTCGCCCTCACGTCGGTCAGCCCTTCGACCCTGGTGTGGGGCAGTACCCGCAACTTCACCCTCACCGGCACCGGCTTCAACAACGGGGCGCGCGTGACGCTGGACGGCCTGAACGTCAACGAGTCGTGGGTTTCTTCGACCTCGATGACGGTGGCGCTCACCGCCGATCCGTCGGCGGCTACGCACACCTTCACCCTGACAAATCCCGACGGCGGCAACGCCAGCAGGACGTTCATCGTCACGAAGAACCCGATCAACGTCACGTCGGTGTCCCCTAGCGTGGCGCAGAGCGGCAGCACAAAGGCCTTCACCATCAGCGGTTCCGGCTTCCTGTCCGGCGCCGCGGTGGAGCTCGATGACGCGCTGGTGACCTCCACCCGCACCTCGTCGACCCTTATGTCCGTGACACTTTCGGGCTACCCGTCTTCCGGAAGCCACACCTTCACCGTCATCAACCCCGACGGCGGGTCTGACACCGGGACCTTCACGGTCACCGGCGGTCACATCACAGGCGTGTCACCGACGTCGATCAAGCACGGCAAGTCGGCGACGGTGACGATCACCGGCACGGGCTTCGTGACCTCCGGCTTCGGCACTGCGACAGTGACCGTCAACGGCTCGACGAGCGGGGTCTCGTCGGTCACCATCTCGAGCAGCTCCAAGGTGACCTTCAAGTACACGATCACCAGCGCCAAGGGCAGCTACGCCCTTCCGGTTCAGGTCACGAGCAAGGACGGCTCGGTGAGTGACGTCTTCAGCTGGGTCGTCACGAGCTCGTGAGCGGCTCCGGGATCGCCCATTGGATCAGCGTCGGCGGGGACGTATTCGAACGTCGGACCGGCGGTGCTTCGTCCGTCTCCGCTGGGCATCTGCATGAGCTTCTGAGCCTGCGAACGTAGCGTGAACATGCTGCCGATCGCCTCGTCAAGCAGGTCTGGACTGCCATTGAAGGATCTGTCCAGCAAGCGCAGCAGGTCGCTGTAGCTCTTGTTGAACTCGTTCTGGGCCAGGAAAATCGCACTGCCGGGGGCGTGGTCACCGGTGTGGGGATTCGGTCGCATGGGGTACACGCCGTCCAGGTCGATACGGATCGCGTCGCCGGTTGGCCCCGAAAGCGGAGTGTCGCCCCGGCGGTAGCAGCGCCCTGAGCGCAACTGTTGAAAACGGTAGTAGTGGGCAACCTGGTGGCGAGCGGGATGAAAGG
>DATAZK010000023.1:0-95821 GCA_036272075.1 Frankiaceae bacterium | reverse complement strand
GACGAGCACTCGCAACGAGTGAACACCGGGACGTGCAGTGACGGTGTAGACGAGTTGGGCGAGGGCGAGGGCCTGCTCCTGGCTGGAGACGGCGCTCAACCCGCTCGTCAGATCGACAATCGCAGTGTCATCGTCCAGTGTGACCCGGTTCAGCCTCAGCGCACCTGGGAGGGCTGAGCGAAGGCCGTGACCCGCTTCGGCTTGAGAGGGACCCGCGAGGACGGCCTGAACGGTCCGCTGAAGGGTCACGGGATCGGGAACCGCCTGATGGGTCACCAGTACCCTCTCGCCCCGAACGAGATAGATGTCCGTCAGCCGCGTCACGGGACCAACCAGCGATGTGGCCCGAGGAGTCGCAGCGGTGGCCAACTCGTGAGAGTGCGACTGCACCGTGACGCCGCATCCGGCGGTCAACACCACGCTCGCCGCGCACACCAGCAGGCCTCGCCGGTGAGGAACAGCCGTCATGGGCGGGTGTTTCCGGTCGTGAACGCGGGCCGTTGCTCGGCGGGTGGCTGGTGGCGGGAGTCGTGCTCGGGAAAGTCGACGACGAACCTCGCCCCACCGATGGTGGCCTGCTCCACGCGAATGTGTCCGGAATGCAGCCGGACGGTCTCCCGGACCAGAGCCAGGCCCAGGCCGGCGCCTCCGCCCTCGCCGCGTCGACCGCCCGCACTCGCGCGGTAGAAGCGGTCAAAGACGCGCTCCCTTTCGGGTACCGGGATCCCTGGTCCATCGTCCTCGACCCACAACCGCAGGGTCGGCCCATCCGGCCCGGCCGTGCGACCCAGTCCTATGCAGACCGCGGATGTGGCGTAACGGCCGGCGTTGTCCAGCAAATTGACCACCATGCGCTCGAGACGTCGCTTGTCCCCGAGCACGCAGGCGTTGTTGGCATTGGCGTCGACTTCGATCTGCACGGGCGGCGTAATCGCTGTCAGCCGTTCTGCCCGCAAGACGATCTGCGCGACGAACACCGGCTCCAGGTCCGCGGCAGCTCCGGCGTCGATGCGGCTGATCTCGAGCAGGTCTTCGACGAGTTGACCGAATCGGCGGACCTCGTTCGACAGGAGGGTCAGCGCCGAACGACCCCGCTCTGACAGCTCGTCCCGGCGACCCTCCAAAACCGCGAGGCTGGTGGAAACCGTGGTCAGCGGCGAACGCAACTCGTGGCTGACGTCAGCTGTGAAACGGACCTCACGATCAATGCGTTGTTGAAGGGCGTCGGCCATGTCGTTGAACGCCGAAGACAGGACGGCCAACTGAGTGTCCGGCGTCGGTCCCATCCGGGCGTCCAGGCGACCACCGGCGATCTCGCGGCTCGTATCGGCCAGCCGCGTGAGCGGTCGCAGGAGCCTGCTGCTGGTCCAGAGCCCGGCGGCCGCCCCGCAGAGCGTGACGATGCCTGACACGATGAGCAGGACGCCGCTGAGGGTGTGCAACGTCGAGTTCAACTCATTGAGCGCGGCGACCTCGTAGTACTGCGCGTTTGCTCGCGTCAACGACAGGCCGATGACCACGACCGGTCCCCCGCCGAGTGCGATTCGCTGATGTTGGCCCTTTCCGGCCGTCACCAGAGCCCGCAGTTCGCTGGGAATGTCGTCGGGACCGATTCCGACTGCCGACGTGTACCACTGGCCGCGGTAGTGCAGCAGGGATTGAGTGCCGTCGCTCAGCCGGACGGCGGCCAGTACGGGAGCCACCGCGGTTCCGCGGGTCAGCAGACCGTCATCGACGGCATCCGCATGAGCCTGCGCAACATGTTCTGCCGTGCGCTCACGCTGACTGAGCAGATAGCCGCGGGTCACCGTGAAGCTGGCAGCGGCGAGCACCAGGCAGAGGATCAAGGCGCCCAGCGCGAAGGTAGCCACCAGTCTGACCCGCAGTCCGACCCGGCGCAGGGGAGATCTCACGTCTGCAGCTTGTATCCGAGTCCGCGAACGGTGAGGACGTGGACCGGATGCGCCGGGTCGTCTTCGACCTTCGTTCGCAGTCGACGTACATGAACGTCGACGATCCGCCCGTCACCCAAGTAGTCGTAGCCCCAGACCCTCTCGAGCAGAAGCTCGCGGCTGAAGATCCGGCCCGGTGCCGATGCCAGCTCGCAGAGCAGACGGAATTCGGTCTTGGTCAGATGGACGGGGCGACCGTTGCGGCTCACCGCACCCCCGGCGGCGTAGATGGAGAGTGAACCGATGACGAGCGTGTCCACATCCGACGCCACCCGACCTCGACGGCGCAGAGCGCGAAGGCGAGCGGTGAGCTCCGGCATGGCAAACGGTTTGGTGACGTAGTCGTCGGCACCGGCCTCCAGGCCCGCCACCACATCGCTCGTATCGTTGCGGGCGCTCACCACCACGATCGGGACATCGCTGAGGCGTCGCATCCGACGGCAGCACTCGAAGCCGTCCATCCCGGGCAGCATCAAGTCGAGCAGCACCAGCTCGGGCTCGGAGACCGCCACCATCCCGAGCCCTTCCTCGCCGGTGGCTGCGGTCGAGACGAGATAGCCCTCGTCTTCGAGCGCCAAGCTCAGGGCCGCGCGGATCCCCTCATCGTCTTCAACTATCAAGACTGCAACGCCCACGATGACCCATCATGCCGCATCGCCGCCATCAGCTTCGGGCGAAAATTTCCAAGAGCGCGGTTCGGCTCGCACCTGCAGACACGAGGAAACTCACCCCGCACGGCAGCCCTGATGCCAAACGGCAGCAGTCGGAGGCGACTGTCACGCCATCGGAGGTGTATCCCGTGATCTCGCGCAGATCCACGCGAATGTGGGTGCCGCCACCGCTGGCGACGGCGTCGACCGCCGCCAAGAGGGAACGGCCGATGCCTTCGTCGAGGCAGCCCCGGAGGGAGATGCGTGAGGCCCCGTCACTGCCTGCCTCCGGCTCCACCAGAAGCCCAGGGTCGCGATCACGAAGTTGTACGGATCGAGTAGCCATCCCTGAAACATGCCAGCCGAGTACGGCCAAGACCTTTGCGACTTCATGACAGTTCCGTGACACAAAACTGCACCGAACCGTCACAGTTTCGGCGGATGAACCGTCATGCCAGTCAGCGACCCTGAGGCTACGGCTCAGCTCCCCATGCGACGGAGGTCCTTCCCGATGACGGTAGGCGCAAGTGACGTCTTGCCCCGCTACGCGAAAGTTCCCGTGGAGTACGAAACCGAGGCGAAGCCCGCCCATCTGCGGTGCTCGAAGATTGTGGCAGCCGCACCCACAGGTCAGCCTCCGACGGTGCTGCTGGAGGTCCGTGGAGACCTCGACAAGGTGCTGGTCGCGCGGATGCGGGAATCACTGTTCTCGGCGGCGGCGCAGTCTCCTCATCGCATCGTGATCGACATGGCCGAGGTCAGCTTCGTCGACACCGTCGGGCTACGAACCCTGATCGCTGTGCGGCGACGTTGCGCAGCCGGAGGAACCGGATTCGCCCTGCGCCGGCCGAGCCGGGCCGTGAAACGACTGCTCTCGGTGACCCACCTCGACCACGTCTTCGACGTGGAGCATGAGCGTCGCGGCTAGCCCACCCCCTGACACTAGGGCGGGCAAGAATCATCCGCCGATTCCGGATTGCGCACCTTCCAAACGGGGACCTTTGCTTAGTGCAACGTTAAGACTGAGCAAGTACCGGGGTTCCGGTGAAGGAGGGAGACCCTTTGCGGCACAACGCATCCTTTCGCGGCCAGGTCGTAGCGGTCACAGGCGCAAGCGGCGGCATCGGGAGAGCGACCGCGATCGAGTTCGCCAAACAGGGTGCCCGCGTGGCGCTGCTGGCCCGCGGGGAAGCCGGACTGAAGTCAGCTGCGGCCGACGTCGAAACCGCCGGTGGCGAGGCCCTGACCATTCCTGTCGACGTCGCCGACGCGGACGGCGTTGCCTCTGCAGCAGACCGGATCGAGGCCGAACTCGGGCCGCTCTCCGTCTGGGTCAACGTCGCTTTCTCTTCGGTGTTCGCCAAGTTCACGGATATCGACCCAGCCGAGTACAAGAGGGCCACAGACGTCTCCTACTTGGGCTACGTCTACGGGACGCTGGCAGCACTTCGACGCATGCAGCAGCGCGATCAAGGCACGATCGTGCAGGTCGGTTCGGCCTTGGCCTACCGGGGAATCCCGCTGCAGACCGCCTACTGCGGGGCCAAGCACGCCATCCAGGGCTTTCACGAGGCGCTGCGATGCGAACTCCTGCACGAGCGGAGCGGCATCAATGTGACCATGGTCCAGATGCCGGCGGTGAACACGCCGCAGTTCTCCTGGCTTTTGAACAAGCTTGCGTATCAGGCCCAACCGGTTCCCCCGATCTATCAGCCAGAGGTGGCGGCCGGGGCGGTACTGCACGCGGCAGCGCATCCACGCCGCAGGGAGTACTGGGTGGGCTCGTCGACAGCGGGCACGCTCGCCGCAAACGCCCTCGCTCCTGGGCTACTGGACCGCTATCTCGCAAGGACGGGCTTCGCGTCACAGCAGACCTCGAATCGGCGGGACCCGCGCGAGCCGGTCAACCTCTGGGAACCGGCTGACGGGCCATCGGGTCACGACTTCGGAGCGCATGGTCGATTCGATGCGCGTTCCCACGAGCACGATCCGCAGCTGTGGGCTTCCCGGCATCACGGCTGGCTCGCTGCCGCCGGTGCGATCCTTACCGCGGGCGCCATTGCGAGGTTGCGCGGGGCCCGGTGAAGCGGGTCACGATGCGATGGGTGCTCGGGTTTGTCCAAGCGAGCGTCGGAGCGGCAGCGCTGGTCGCCCCGGGCGCGGTCCTGACCCGGCTGCGCGCCCCTGCGGCTGAACCGGCGAGGCGACGCTGAAGGCCGTCCGGGAGAAGTTGATCGTCGATGGCTACGTCTACCGCTTCGATCACTCCGACGGGCGGGACGAGCACGCTCCGCAGGGTGCCAACTCCCTCGCGGATGCAGAGGGTGCGTTCCTGCTGTGCGGATTTGTCGCCGCCCTCGCCGAGGCGCAGCAAGGCAACATGTCCGCTGCCTTCCGGCTTTTCGAGCGCAACCGCAGCGCGTCCGGGACACCCGGCCTGCTCGCCGAGGAGTTCGACGTCAGGCAAAGGCAGCTGAGGGGCAACCTCCCACAAGCGTTCGTGCACGCCCTGCTGCTGGAAACGGCAACAATCCTGCCCGACTGACCCGACTCGCGATCATCCGATGACAACGGTCCAGGCGGCGAAGACGCTGCCGGCCTTGTCGGTCGTCGCCGTGAGCCCTCCAGCGGGTCCCGCGCTCGCCGAGCCCCCGTCCGATACCAGGGAATTGATGCGCCCGCCGCCCGATCCGTTCTCCGCGGTGCGCACTGTCTGGCCCGCAGGAGCCGTCCAGGCGCCGACCGTAGAGGACTTGACCGCCCAGACAGAGACGACCACATCACCCGAGGACGGGACGGCAGCGGCGGGCGTCGCGTAGGACGTGGCACTCCCCGCAGTGATCCTGTTCGCCGCGGTGATGACGGGATCAGCGGTGCTGGTGCCCGAGTACGCCACCAGCTGCACCGTCCCGTGCACGACTCCAGGGAAGCCCACCATGACGGAAGAGCCGTGATCGGTGTCCGTCGCCACGCGCTGCCAGAGGCTTGTCGTCGCCGCTGTTCCCGAGCTGAGGGTGTCCACCAGAATCCAGCCTGCCGGGGCAGTCAACGGCCCACCCGTGGCACCCGTCGCCACCAAGAGCAGCCCGTCGCCCTCGGCGACGTTCGCCGGCACGCTGACGGTCTCCGTCGTCCCGTTGCCGTTGGTGGCGGCTGAGCCCACAAACGCAACGGCGGGCGGCGGCGGCACGGTACTTGTCACGGTCACCGGCTGGGACTTGCTGTTGTTGTTGCTGTTGCTGTCGGTCACGGTCAGCTTGACCTGATACGTGTTCGCCGCGGCGAACGTGTGGTCGACCGTTGCACCGATTCCGGCCGGGGTGCCGTCACCGAAGTCCCACGAGTAGCCCGTAAGCGTCCCGCCGGGGGCGCTGGACGTGGAGGCGTCGAAGTGGCAAGCCAGCAGGGTGCAGATGAAGCTGTAGTCAGCGGCGGGCGGCGGAGGCGGCGGGGGCGGCCCGGTGCCGGAGCCGTCGAGCACGATGGTCCAGGCGGCGAACGCGCCCGCAGATCCGGCGGTCGTGGCGGAAAGACCGCCGGCGGGTCCGGCGGGCGCCGCGCCGGCGTCAGTAGCCACCGAGTTGATACGCCCGGTGCCTGATCCGTTGGCGGTGGATCTCACGCTTTGAGCCGCAGGTGTGCTCCAGCCGGTCACGGCCGAGCTCTTCGCGGTCCAGTAGGAGATGACCAGGTCCCCATTGCCCGGCACCGTGCTTGCCGGCGTGGCATAGGTCGTACCGGCCGCCCGGGTCGAGCTCGCGACCGACGCGACCGCCGGGGTCGTGGCTCCCGAGTAGGCAAGCAGTTGCACGGTGCCGTGCACCACCGCGGGGAACGTGACCGTCACCGGGGAGCCGGGGTCGCCAGCAGCGGCCGCTTTTTGCCACGCGGTGGTGGTGATCGCAGTACTGGCCGATGAGGTGCCGAGCGGCGTCCAGCCGGAGGGCGCGGACAGTGGACCGCCGGTGGCGCCGCTGGCGATAAGGACCATTGCGTCGCCGGCCACGACGTTGCCCGGCACCGTGAGGGTCTCCGTCGTGGCGTTGCCGTCGGTATTCGCCGCGGCCACGAAGGCGACGGCCGCAGCGGTCACCGATGTCACCGAGGCCGGATTGGTGACGCTCGCCTGCGCTCCCTTGGCGTTCGTGACGGTGAGCTTGACCTGATAGGTGCCCCCGGCCCCGTAGGTGTGGCTCGGAGTCACGCCGGTGCCGGCGGTGCCGTCACCGAAGTCCCAGGCGTAGGAGGTAATTGTCGAGCCGGGCGCGGTGGAGGCGGAGGCGTTGAAGGAACACGTGGCGTCAGTGCAGAACGGCGTGAAGCTCGCTGTCGGCGGGAGTACCGGTGCGGTCGGCGAGACGAACACTCCGGGTGCGGCCCAATTGCCGGTGGCCAGAGTGTCGATGCTGCCGGCGCCCGTGACGGTGGTCCCGTTCCATGGCGCTTTGTGCAGCTTGCCGTCCGCCTTGGTGGCGTACCACAGGTAACCGCCTGCCACGAACATGCCGCTGGCGCCGGAGAAGTCGACCGGATTCCCGCCTGAGACAACGGTGTTCTCGACCGGGCTGATCACGCCGCCGGTCACCTGGTTGGCGACCGAGGAGGCCGTGGTATCCGGTGAGAATGCGCGGCTGTAGAGGTTCTTGCTGCCGGCCAGCGTGTAATAGATCGAGCGGTTGGCATAGAACATGCCGGTCACTTTGGAGAACTCCGCGTAGAAGTTGGTTGCGACTCCGCGGTAGGTCGTGCCGCTCGGGGGCGAGCCGTTGACCACGACCGACCAGTACGGGTCGTTGTAGGGGTCGACGAGCTGGGCTGGGCCGAACGCGTTGGCCCCGTCCCAGCTGCGGTAGTAGAACTGCCCGCCGCTGCCGTACCAGATCCGGCCGTTGAGGACGAAGGCGCCCTGGGTCGAACTCCAGCTGATCCCGCCGCCATTGCTGGGCTGGCTCGCCACCGGTGACCCGGCACCGGTCGAGGGGTCGAACGTATTGGCGGTGAGGGAATTGCCGCTTGCCCCAGCGAGGAAGACGGTGCGCGCGTCACCGGTGTTGTCGCCGGTTGCCGCGGCCCCTCCGGCGAAGGGGAAGAAGTCCAGCTTCTGGTGCTTGTACTGATAGTTGCCGATGAAGTCCGTATCACTGCCGACCCAAATCCCGGCCGAAGTGGCATACACGACCTCCGCGCCGTGGCCACGCGGGTGGCGACCCGGGTTCCAGGCAAGCGGCACGCCGTTGGCGGGGTCGAGCGCGGCAAGTCCCGGACGAGGCACCGCTCCGGCAGCCGCCTTGTCCTGACCCAGCGGATTGTTCAGCCAACGGTAATGGCCACCGATGTAGACCGCGTCAGAGGTCACGGCGACGGAGTAGATGGAGTCCGTCCCGGTGTAGTTGATCCACGATGGGGTGACGGTCAGCCCCGTGGAGGCGGCGTTGAACCGGCTGGCGGTATCGCAGTCCTGGAACGAACCGCCGTAGTAGCCGCCGGTTGCGGCGACGACGAAGTACGAGCCGTCCGGAGCCCAGCCGATGCTGCGTACATACGAGTCGTAGGCGTTGGCGAAGCAGGTGGGTGTGTAGGCGTTGGTGTTCCAGTTGGGGTCGACCGTGGCCGACGTCGGGCCGAGGACGATGTTGGCGATCTGGTCACGCGCGTAGCCGGCCGGCTTGACCGGATCGGCCGCGTTCGTGAAGTTGCCGTCGACGATCATCCGCGAACCGTCTGGCGACACGGCGATACTGGTCGCGCCCACCCGGGCGCTGGTGGCTCCCGCGACCCGGCCGTAGTTGTGGTGGCCGGTCAGGTTCACGGTGAGGTACGGATCGAGCGCCCCGTTGGTGGGATTGATGGACACCAGACCGTCATGAACGACGCTCTTGACCGAGGTGAACGTGCCTGCGACGAGCAGCCGGCCACCCGCCAGCGCCATGTCATTGATCTGACCGTTGAGCGACGGGTTGAACGCGGCGACCCGCGCCCCGGTCGTCAGGTTGAACTCCGCCAGCCGGGTCGAGATGCCGCCTGCGGTAGTGAACGTTCCCCCCACATAGACACCGGTGCCATCGGCGGTGGGGACGATCGCGTCGACCTCACCGTTGACCAGCGGGACGAAACCGGTGTCCAGCGCACCCGTCGCAGCGTTGAAGGCGAACAGGAAGTGGCGGGCGACCGAGGCGCCTGCACCTGGACCAGCGGTCGGCGTCACCGTCGTGAAGGTGCCCCCCACCACCATCCGGCTGCCCACCTGCACCAGCGATTCGACCGCCCCGTCAGCGATGTTGGGCGTGAACGTAGCCGGTACGGCGTTAGCGATCACACCGGCGTCATTGACGCCCGGACTCGCCGCAGAGGCCGACACCGCCGGCAACCCCACGAGGGCAGTCACCGTCGCTAGCAGGAGCCCGACAGCCGCACGCGCCACTCTCGGACGGCGGCGGCCGGCCGCTGGTCTGCCCGTCCCGTCATGGCCACGGCACTGCCGGGGAAGCGTCACAAAGTCCACGAAAGCCATGCTGGGCTCCGGACAGGACCGCGCGCAGCCGAACCAATGACGGTTTCGTGACGATTTCCGTCATGCAACCGTCATAGGAATCGCGATGGCGGGTTCAGTCGTCGAAGACCTTCAACTCCGGGAAGGCGTCCAGGGTGAAGGGATTCGTGAGCCCGAGCGTCAGCGCAGCGGGGGCGGCCGCATCGAGGCCGTCCAGATCCCAGCCCCCCGACTGATGAATGACGCGCTCGGGCTCAGGCTCCGAGAGCAGGCCCACGTTGTCTCCGGAAACGTGAAAGGTCCGACCATTGACGTTTGCCGCAGCGTCAGTGCAAAGCCACGCGACGAACGGCGAGATCTTGCTGGGCGGAAACTCTGAAGGGTCAAACTTCGGCTGCCGCTCGACGCCCGGCTCCGCCCCCATCGTCAGGCCCATGACGCGCATCCACGGACCGGTGTTCTGCGCGTACTCCGAGGTAGAAACGCCGGTGGCGAAAGGACGGATCGCGTTGCATCGCACGCCGAACCTGCCGAGCTCCTTGGCGACCGTTCGCGTCAGCCCGACGACGCCCTCCTTCGCGGTGGCGTACGCAATCATCGCGGGATGACCGAAACCCGAGCCGGAGCTGGTATTCACGATCACGCCAGAACCCTGACGGCACATGTGCGGTGCGACCGTTCGGATCATCGCGAAATAGCCCTTGAGATTGACCCCGACCGTGCGGTCCCACTGCTTCTCGGTGAACTTCCAGAGGTCGTTGGTGGCGCCGGCGGTGGCATTGTTCACGAGGATGTCGATGCGGCCATAGGTCTGCAGGGTCGCCGCCACGATGTCCTCGGCGCCGTCCCAGGTCGCCGAATCCGTATTGGCAGCGGCCGTTCCGCCCTCCGCCTCGATCTCCTTCACCACAGACGCCGCGTCAGCGCCGGTACGAAGACCGGTGTCGTTGACGACGACCTTGGCTCCTTCGCGGGCAAGCAGCAGCGCATGCTCCCGTCCGATACCGCCGCCGGCCCCGGTCACGATGGCCACCTTGCCGTCGAATCGACTCACGTCTGTTCCTCACCTCGTGTGCACCCGAAAGTCCGAGGCCGACGATAGGACAGCGCGTTCGGCGTCCTCCGGCCAGGTGAGCGAGACCTTGGCGGCGGCATGACCTGAGAGGTCATCGACGGCGCGCAGGAGCGCCCGCAGCATGGTCCTACCAACGACAAGGAGGGCCCATGAGTGCCTACGCCATCGCCCAGTTGCGCACCGTCGATCAGAACGCGGAGATCGCCGAGTACCTGATGCGTATCGACGACACGCTCGCGCCGTACGGCGGCGAATTCCTCGTGCACGGCACGACGCCGGAAGTCATCGACGGCGACTTCCCCGGCTTCGTCGTCGTCATCGGATTCCCCGATCTGACGAGCGCCCACGGCTGGTACAACTCGCCGGGATACCAGGCGATCCTGTCCTTCCGGCTGAACAACAGCGAGGGCGGAGCGGTCATCGTCGACGGCTGCCCCGCGGGTTATCTCGCCTCGTCCTACCTGGCCAAGCTGGCCGGTTGAGACCCTCGTCCGCGGCACCGGACTGACGGGTGAAAGGGTAGGGCTTCGCGGCCGTAGCGATTCATCCGAAGGACGGGACTCATGGGGCTTCGCGGTGAGGCCGCCATCGTGGGATTCGCGCAGCGGACACCGAAGCGGCGCTTTGATGGCGTGCCCCGGTTCTCGCTCGAGCAATGGGCCGAATTGGCCGCCGACGCGCTTGCTGACGCGGGAATCGATCCACGCGAGGTCGATGGGGTCTGCGTCGGCGGTGACATCGGTGAGGCGGGCTTGTTCGCCCCCGCGACGGTCGCGGAATACTGCGGCTGGTCGGTCAACTTCGCCGAGCGACTCGACCTCGGCGGCGCCTCGTCGGTCGGGATGCTCTGGCGGGCCGCGGCCGCCATCGAACTGGGAATCTGCGAGGTCGTCGTCTGCGCGACGGCGTCCTCGCCCCGTCCCGATCCGCCCATCCCGCCGCCGGCCGACGACCGGATCCTTTTCGGCGCCTCGAGCAACGTCTGGGGATCACCGCAGGCAGAGTTCGAAGTCCCGTACGGGCACATCGGGCAGAACACCGGCTTCGCCATGTACGCACAGCGCTACCACGACGCGTTCGGCTGGAACGAGCGCGGCCGCGCCAAGATCGCCTCCGATCAACGAGCGAGCGCGTGCGTCAATCCGGAGGCGGTCTTCTTCGGTCAACCGCTCACCCCGGATGACGTGCTGGCATCACGGCTCATCGCGCAACCGCTGCGGCTGCTGGAAATCGTGATGCCGGTGACCGGCGGTGCAGCGCTCGTCATCACGAGCCTGGACCGGGCGCGGCGGCTGCAGCGCCGACCGGTGGCGATCACCGGATTCGGTGAGCACCTCACGCACAAGACGCCGACCTACGCGCCGAGCCTCGACGTCACCCCGATCCAGATGGCGGCGCGCTCGACTTTCACCATGGCCGGAAAGCGGCCGGCCGAGGTCGACATGGTTCAGCTGTATGACTGTTACACGATCACCGTGCTGCTGACGATCGAGGACTCCGGGTTCTGCGGCAAGGGCGAAGGCCTCGACTTCGTGCTGAACCACGATCTGTCCTACGCCGGCGACTTTCCCTGCAACACCCACGGCGGCCAGCTCGGGTTCGGCCAGCCGGGGCTGGCCGGTGGCATGTCGCACATCGTCGAGGCGGTCGCTCAGATTCAGGGCCGCGCGGGCGATCGCCAGCTGAGCCGGCACGACACGGCGTACGTCTCGGGGACGGGCGGCGTCATGAGCGAGCAGACGGCCGTCCTGCTGGAGGGCGCGTGAACCCTCCCCCGGTGCTGCCGACACCCATCGCCCGCCCCTACTGGGACGCGCTGGCGCTCGAGAAGCTGGTCATGCAGCGCTGCGACGCGTGTGGCAGCTGGGTGCACTACCCGCGAATCCGTTGCCATACTTGCCTTTCCGACCAGCTGCGCTGGCACGAGGTGCCCGCCGGCGGCATCCTCTACACGTTCAGCGTCGCCCACCATCCGACGGCGCCGTGGTTTCCCGCTGACCCGCCGCAAGTGATCGCCGTCGTGGAACTCGCGAATGGTGTGCGGCTCAGCACGGCCATTGTCGACGCCGATCTGCAGCGGCTGTCGATCGGGATGGCGGTGACGGGCGTCTTCGAGCATCGCGAAGACGTGACCCTGCTGAAGTTTCGGCCTGTCGACGGCTAGCCGAGTAGCTGTCAGCCGAGGGCATCGAGGGCGAACGCGACCCCGCGGTGCCACCCGTCCTCGGCCGCCTGCGAGTGGAAAAGGGGCCGCGCCTCGGAGCAGAACGCATGACCGGCACCCGGGTAGAGGGCGAGTTCGTGGCTGACATGCCAGACCGCCAGGCGGCGGCGTAGCTCAGCGAGCCGTTCGGCGGGCATGACGACATCATCGTCGCCGTAGAGCAGGAGCGTGCGCGCGCCCAGACCCCAGAGCAGGTCCATCGGATGTGCCGGAGTCCGGTCGCCGAGCTGGTCGAAGACAGGCTGGCTCGGATAGAACAGGATCGCCGCGCCGAGTCGCTGGTCGATGCAGGCGGCCAGGAGAGCGAGCGTGGCACCGGTGCAGTAACCCCACACGCCTACCCGGTCAGGATCGACGGTGGGCAACGCGCGAGCATGCTCCACGCCGGCCAGCATGTCGTGGGTGGCGCGTACGAAATCGAGGTCGTTGATGTACGCCATCAGCGCGTCGAAGTCCGTGTAGTCCTCGGGGTCGGGCGGGCCGTCGAACCGGTACGGGTCGATGACGACGGCCACGACCCCCTCGTGCGCCAGGCCGGCACCGACGCGTTCGATGAACCGGTTCACTCCGGTGCCCTCGGCACCGATGACGATCGCCGGGAAGGGCCCGGCTCCATCGGGCTGAAAGCTCAGCGCGTCGAACGCCACCCCGTCCCGTCCGGTGAGCGAGATGCGCTCTCTTGTGACGTTGTCGTAGGTGGCGCTCGGTGGTCCGGCCTGCAGTTCGGTCATGGCAGGATTCAACACGGTTCGACACGACACCCCTGCTGCGCGCAAGCTTGTGCCGTGAACCATCCCCGTCCCGATACCGGGCAAGAGTTGCGCTCGCTCGTCACCGCCGACGCCACACTCGAACTCTCCCTCGCCGACGTACCGGTCCCCGTTCCGCAAGGAACCGAAGTCCTCATCCGCATGGAAGCGGCGCCGCTCAACCCGTCTGATCTCGGGTTGCTGCTGGCGGGGGCGGACCTGGGCGAGGCAGTGGTGACCGGCACTGCACAACGCCCCGTAGTCACCGCACCCCTGCCCGCATTGGCGATGCGGGGGCTGGCTGGACGGATCGGCGCGTCGCTTCCGGTCGGCAACGAAGGGGCCGGCACCGTCATAGCGGCCGGACCTTCCGAAGGCGCCCAGGCACTCCTCGGCCGGACGGTCGCCGTCGCCGGCGGCGCGATGTACACGCAGTATCGATGCGTCGACTCCTTTCTCTGCCTGGTGCTACCCGAAGGCACGCCCGCGACCGCGGGGGCTTCCTCGTTCGTCAACCCGCTGACCGCGCTGGGCATGGTGGAAACGATGCGCCGGGAGGGTCACACAGCTCTCGTCCACACTGCGGCCGCCTCCAATCTCGGGCAGATGCTGAACAAACTCTGCCTCGAAGACAGCGTGCCGCTCGTCAATGTCGTGCGAAAGGCCGAGCAGGAAGCCCTCCTGCGCGACATCGGCGCTGTCCACGTGGTCAACTCGACCGCGCCGACCTTCATGGACGATCTCATCGAAGCCCTGCGCACCACCAAGGCGACGCTGGCCTTCGATGCCGTCGGCGGCGGAAAGCTCGCCGGGCAGATCCTGACCGCCATGGAGGTGGCCGCCTCCACCGGCGAATACAACAGGTATGGCTCGAGCACCCACAAGCAGGTCTACATCTACGGTGGTCTGGACCACGCACCCACTGTGTTCAACCGGAACTTCGGCATGGCATGGGGAATGGGGGGTTGGCTCCTCACGCCCTTCCTCGAACGCATCGGTCTGGAGACCTTCCTGGCGCTGCGCAAGCGCGTCGCCGACGAGTTGGACTCGACCTTCGCGAGCACCTACACGAAGCAAATCTCACTCCCCGAGGCCCTTCAACCAGAGGCTTTCCTGGCCTACGCGAAGCAGGCGACCGGTGAGAAGTTCCTCCTCACGCCGGCCGGTACTGGGCAGTGACGGGCTCCCTGGGCGACAGGTAAGCGAACAAGTCCGGATCGCTGCGCCGGAGGCGCTCGAAATTTGCTTCCCACATCTGCGGCAGAAAGTGCTTGCGGTACATGGCTTTTCCGGCCCGCACCTCGGCCTCGAGGATCTCGCTTCCGCCCGCGGCCTCGCATTCGAGGTGATAGCGCGCGCACGACTCGAGGGTCAGCGCTTCGATCGTGGCGTTCTCCAGGGAATCGGACGCGACGATTGCACCATGGTTCTTCATCAGCACGACGCGCTTGTCGCCGAGCGCGTCGACCACCGCCAGATGTGGCTTGAACCCGTCGTCGAAATACGTCGCCTGCTCCTCGTGGAACAGGACCGAGGAGACGTTGTACATGCCCACGGTGCGGCCGGTGGAGGAGAGCACGGAGATGAAGTGTGAGTGAAGGTGAACTATCGCGTTGACGTCAGCGCGCTCCTGATAGATGCGGGCGTGGAAGTTCACCGCCGGCGACATCTTCAGCTCACCGATCCTGGGCTGAAGGTCATAGCCCATCAGGCAGATCCCGTCCGGCGTCGTCTGGTCGAAGTATTCGAAGCCGGTGACCCAGAAGGTGTCCTCGCCCCCTCCCGACACCGAGCCGCGGACGCTGACATGGCCGCCCACGTTGGAGTCGCAGCCTTCGCGATGAAGGATCCGCCGCGCTGCCGCGATGCGGAAGCGGACGTCATCCGCAGTCATGATGCTGTCCACGCGCATCCTCCTTGCTCGAGCCCGTTAGAAGGCGTTCGGATCGCCCTGGATGGCGGACGGCACCGGATGGCGGAACAGGCGCGAGGCGTTCTCCCAGGTGAGCTTGCGCTGATCCGAAGCCGGAAAGTGGCCGATCTGATCGTGCAGGATCTGCTGGGTGTCGGGCCAGGTGCCGTCCTGGTGGGGGTAGTCCGACTCGAGCAGGATGTGGTCGATGCCGACCCGGTGACGCTGGTCGAGCCCTGACGGATCGTCGATGGCGCAGAACCAGAAGTTGCGCGCCAGTACCTCCCGGGGAGTGAGGTCGATGCCCGTCCACGTGCCGTACATCTGCTGGTAGCGGCCGACGTGATCGAGCCGGTCCATGAGCCCGGCGACCCAGCCGAGGCCGCCTTCGGACAGGCAGATCTTGAGCTCCGGGAAACGCACCGGCAGCCGGGAGTACAGCCAGTCGACCGCGGCGAACATGGCCCAGCCGAAGAAGAGCACCCCGATGGTGTCGCCGGGGGCGTCGGAGGAGGTGGTGGGCGCCGTCGACGAGCTGCCGACGTGCAGGCACACCACGGTGCCGGTCTCGGCGCACGCCTGCATCAGCGGGTCCCAGTAGCCCGTGTGCAGCGATGGCAGTCCGAGCCGCTCCGGCAGCTCCGGGAAGGTCATCGCGGAGAAGCCGCGGGCGGCGTTGCGACGCACTTCGTCGGCGGCCAGCGCCGGGTCCAGCAACCAGGGCAGCTGGCACGGGATGATCCGTCCCGGATACGTGCCCGCCCACTCCTCCAGATGCCAGTCGTTCGCGGCGCGCACGACGGCGAGCGCGAGGTCGGGGTCGCTGACCCCGAGCTGGTAACGCTGCCCGGCGAAACCGGCCAGCGAGGAAGGAAAATTGAGCGACGCGTAGACGCCGTTGAGGTCCATGTCGGCCACCCGGGCGTCGATGTCCCAGGCCCCCCGGCGCATCTCCTCGAACCGGGTCGGCTCGAAGCTGAGCTCGTCCTGCGGCCGCCCGACGACGGCGTTCAGGCCGACCTTGTAATGCCGCTTGCCGTCATAGCTCCAGTACTCCATGCCCTCCTCATCGAGCTCGACTTTCGGTGCCGCGGCTGCGTACTTCACCGGCATCCGGCCCTGGAAAAGGTGCGGCGGCTCGACGAGGTGGTCATCGACAGAGATGAGGGTGCACCACCGGGGACGGCGCTCGGGCTCGGGCAGGAACGTCACCTTCGAAGGGCGCCCGGAGGTGGCCGCCTTGGTCGTGAAGAAGCCGGGCCGAGACTCCAGCTGGTCGAACGTGATGCTGGTGCTCGCCGCTGGTGGCTGGGTCCCTTCCGCAGGCATGCGCCACATCCTCGCAGACAGCGCCTCGAAGGTCGTCCGCTAGCTTGCTCGCATGGACTGCGACGCCGACGCCTTCACCATCCACCACGCCGACCTGTCCACCGGCGTGCGGATCGCGTACGTACGCGAAGGCGTGGGCGGCATACCACTGCTGCTCTTGCACGGATACCCGGAAACCAAGCGGATCTGGTGGCGCAACATCGCCCCGCTGGCGGCGGCAGGGTTTGAGGTCGTCGTCCCAGACCTTCGCGGCTACGGCGATTCGGGGCTGGCCCCCGATGGTTTCTACGACCCCGCTGCCTACTCCCGCGACACCTATGAGCTGGCGCACGACGTGCTCGGCTTCCCCTCGGTGATGATGGCCGCCGGCGACGTCGGCGGCGTGGTCATGCTCGACATGGCCGTACGCCATCCCGGATACGTGCGCCGGCAGTGCTTCTTCAACAGCGTCCCGCCCTCGCTCGGTCCCGTCTACGAGGAGGCCGGGCTGGCCGGCAGCCTGCTCGATGACACCCATCCGAGCGCCGACTACCGCATCAGGCAGGGCCGCGACGGTGACGTCCTCGCCGCTGAACTGTCGACGCCGGAGCTGCGACGGCTGTGGATCGCCGGGATGTACGGACCGCGCTTGTGGGCCGCGGCCGGTTCGTTCACTTCAGACGAGATCGACTTCCATACCGAACCCTTCGCGGACGCCGCCAAGCTGCGGGCCTCGTGGGGCCCGTACGAACTCGCCTATGGCAAGCCGATGTCGGAGCTTCCCTTGCTCTTCAAGGTTGTCGACGTCCCGACGATGGTGCTCTACGGGGCCGAAGACCACGTCGTTCCCGACCTGTTCGTGCGCCAGTGCGAGCTCGCGTTCAGCAAGCTGACGGGCCCGTTCGTCATCCCGCGCGCCGGCCACTTCCTGCAATGGGAGCGTGCCGACCTGTTCAACAACGCGCTGGTTGAGTACCTGCTGCCGCGTCAGTCATGAAGATCGGGATCCACCTCCCCCAGTACGGACGCGTGTCCGGGCCCGACGCGATCACGACCGCCGCCCGTGACGCCGAAGAGCTCGGCTTCGCCGACGTCTGGGTGAGCGACCACGTCGTGCATCCGGCGGCGCAGAACTACCCTTCGCCCCACCTGTTCGACCCGCTGCTGACCCTCGCCTGGGCAGCGGCGGCCACCGAACACATCGGCTTGGGGACCAGCGTCCTGGTCGTGCCCATGCACGAGCCCGTGGCCTTGGCCAATCAGCTGGCGAGCCTCGACGCGCTCTCGAAAGGTCGGCTCACACTCGCCGTCGGCGTCGGGTGGTCAGAGGCCGAATACGAGGCCCTGGACGCTGACTTCCATTCGCGGGGCCGCCGGCTGGATGAGGCCCTTGACCTCTTCCGCGTGCTATGGCGCGATGATCCGGCGTCCTTCGAGGGACCCTTCCGCACCATCACCGACATCCGGCTGCTGCCCAAACCGGTGGGGACGATCCCGGTCTGGATCGGCGGCGGATCTGAGGCCGCGTACCGGCGGGGAGTGAGCAAGGGTGATGGTTTCCAGCTGATCGGGGTCACGCCCGAGCAGGCTGCACCGGTCGTCGCACGGCTGCGGGCCGATCGCCCCGAGGCCGACTTCACCATCTCGCTACGGACCGGCTGGGATCCGCTCGGGATGGACCCTGCGCAGATCCGCGAGGAGCACGCTGCCTTCGCCGGGGCAGGGATCCAGCACGTCATCTCCGCACCCTGGCGACGTGACCTTGCCGACTGGCGGGAAGCCATGCGCGAGCTGGCCGCGCTGGTGATCTGACAGGTCAGGAAAGCGTGATGACGCTGCGGCCCGTCGTCTGCCGATTCTCCAATGCTGTCAACGCTTCAGGGACGTCGTCGAAGGCGACCCGGCGGCCGATGACGGGCCGGATCTTGCCTTGCTGGGCAAGCTGCAGGATGTCGGCCCACATCGCGACTCCTTCAGCCGTCGACATGAAATTCATCCCGAACAGCCGCGGACCGCGGGGCGAGTCGACGAAGGCGAAGCACACGCCGCAGACGTCGAAGTTGCCGTAGATGCCGGGCTGCAGGCTGATCGGGTGTTCCTCGACGCCGATGTCGGCTGAGAAACCCACGATCAAATGACGCCCATTGAACGCCATGCTCTTGAACGTGTCCTGCGTGACCTGCCCGCCGATGGTGTCGAAGGCGATGTTGACCCCGCGCCCGTTGGTGACGTCATTGACGTAGTCCAGGAAGCTCTCCGTCGAATAGTTGACGGCGTAATCCGCTCCCAGCTCGTAGCAGAACTTCACCTTCTCGTCGCTGCCCGCGGTGGCGATGACGGTCGCGCCGAAAGCCTTGGCCAGCTGCACGACGCCGGATCCGATCCCGCCGGCCGCGGCATGCACGAGCACGACATCACCGGCCTGCACGCGAGCCCGGGTGCGAATAGCCAGCCAGCCCAGCAAGTACGGAAAGTACATCGCCGCCCCGTCGGTGAAGCTCAGCCAGCTCGGCAGCAGCTGCACGCTCGAGGCTCCGAGCAACGCGGCGGACGCGTACGAACCCTTGGCGTCAACGGTGGTACCGACGACCCGCTTGCCCAGGAAAGCTTCAGCGCCCGGACCGGCCGCCTCGACCACACCCGCGGCCGCCATCCCGGGCACGAAGGGCGGCTGGAAGGGCAGCAGGAAGTAGCGACCGTAGATGGTGTCGATGTCGTTGAAGTCGAGGCAGAACGCCTTGACCGCGATCCGCACCTGGTTCGGACCCGGCGGCGGGATGTCCACGGTCTGGATCTCGAGGGCCTCGGGCGGTGCGGCGAGCCGGGCGGCGACCCACGCGGTTGCCTGAACAGAAGCAGTGTCCACGGCCAGGATCATGGCAGGTGTCCAGACCGGCCATCATGGCCGGCCTGGACATCCACACCTAGCTGAGGTCGAAGCGGTCGAGGTTCATCACCTTGTCCCAGGCGGCCACGAAGTCGCCGACGAACTTCGCCTGCGCATCGTCACTGGCGTAGACCTCGGCGAGCGCGCGCAGCTCGGAATTCGAGCCGAACACGAGGTCGACACGGCTGCCGGTCCACACGACCTGGCCGGCAGCGTTGCTCCCCTCATACGTCTGCGCGTCGTCGGCACTCGGCTTCCAGGTGATCCCCATGTCAAGCAGGTTCACGAAGAAGTCGTTGCTCAGCGTCCCGACGCGTGAGGTGAGAACCCCGAGCGACGACGCCCCCTGGTTGGCACCCAGCACGCGCAGACCACCGACCAGCACGGTCATCTCGGGGGCACTCAGGTTGAGCAGGTTGGCCCGGTCGACGAGCAGGTTTTCGGCCCGAAGCTCGTGGCCCTTGCCGAGGTAATTGCGGAAACCGTCGGCCGTCGGCTCGAGCGGGGCAAAGGATTCCACGTCGGTCTGCTCCGCCGTGGCGTCGGTGCGTCCCGGCGTGAACGGCACGGTCACATTCTGACCGCCCGCCTTGGCGGCCTGCTCGACCCCGGCGCAGCCGCCGAGCACGATCAGGTCGGCCATCGAGATCTTCTTCCCGCCGCCCGCCGCGCCGTTGAAGGCCTGCTGCACGCCTTCGAGCGCGCGCAGCACGACCGCGAGAGCGTCAGGGTTGTTGACCTCCCACCCGCTCTGCGGTTCGAGGCGGATCCGGCCGCCGTTCGCGCCGCCCCGCTTGTCGCTGCCGCGAAACGTCGATGCCGATGCCCATGCGGCGCCCACCAACTGCGACGCCGACAGGCCAGTCGCGAGCACCTGTGACTTGAGCGCAGCGACATCTGCCGCGTCGACCAGCGGATGGTCGACCGCGGGCACCGGGTCCTGCCAGATCAGCGTCTCCTGCGGCACCAGCGCGCCGAGGTAGCGCTGGATCGGGCCCATGTCCCTGTGAGTCAGCTTGAACCAGGCCCGCGCGAACGCGTCGGCGAACTGATCCGGGTGCTCCAGGAAGCGACGCGAGATCGGCTCGTAGATCGGGTCGAACCGCATCGACAGGTCGGTCGTCAGCATTGTCGGCGGGCGGCTGAGGTCACCGGTCTCGGGATCGGGGACGGTGTTGGCTCCCGCGCCGCCCTTGGGCTGCCACTGGTTGGCACCGGCCGGGCTCTTCGTCAGCTCCCACTCATACCCGAACAGGTTCTCGAAATAGGAGTTGCTCCACTGCGTGGGCGTGGCGGTCCAGGTCACCTCGAGACCGCTGGTGATCGCGTCGCGACCCTTGCCGCTGCCGAAGCTGTTACGCCAGCCGAAGCCCTGCTCCTCCAGGGGCGCACCCTCGGGCTCGGCGCTCACGTACTGGTCGGGATCGGCCGCGCCATGGGCCTTGCCGAACGTGTGACCTCCGGCGATGAGCGCGACGGTTTCCTCGTCGTTCATCGCCATGCGCGCGAACGTCTCGCGGATGTCACGGGCCGCCGCCAGCGGGTCCGGGACCCCGTTCGGGCCCTCCGGGTTGACGTAGATCAGACCCATCTGGACGGCGCCGAGCGGGCGCTCGAGCTCGCGGTCTCCGGTGTAACGTTCGTCGCCCAGCCAGGTGGTCTCCGGGCCCCAGTAGACGTCCTCGTCAGGCTCCCAGACGTCGGCACGACCGCCACCGAAACCGAAGGTCGCAAAGCCCATGGTCTCCAGCGCCCGGTTGCCGGTGAAGACCAGGAGGTCGGCCCAGGAGATCTTGCTGCCGTACTTCTTCTTGACCGGCCAGAGCAGCCGGCGGGCCTTGTCGAGGTTGCCGTTGTCGGGCCAGCTGTTGAGCGGTGCGAAACGCTGCATGCCGGTGCCGGCTCCGCCGCGACCGTCGCTGATCCGGTAGGTGCCTGCCGCGTGCCAGGCCATCCGGACGAAGAAGCCGCCGTAGTGGCCGAAGTCGGCGGGCCACCAGTCCTGGGAGTCGGTCATGACGGCGTCGACGTCACTGGTCAGCGCGTCGAGATCGAGGCTCTTGAAGGCCGCTGAATAGTCGAAGCCCGCGCCCATGGGGTTGGACACGGGAGGGTGCTTGCGCAGGATCTTCAGGTTCAGCTGGTTGGGCCACCAGTCACGGTTGCCGGCGCCCTCGGTCGGATGGTTGCGGGGGCCGGAGATGACCGGGCACGCGGCTTCGCTCTCTTGCGATTGCATGTCTCCAACCACGGCGTCGTGGTGGTGGTGGTGCTCAGACACGGGATTCCTTCCGGGGACGTAGGGGCCAGTGCGTTCAGGTGGTGATCAGCGCTACGTGACGGCTGCCTGCGACGATGACCACACGTTCGATGCTCTTGCACCACGGCCGACACTGCAAGCCGGGGTCCCCCAGGGCCCCTGCACACCTGTGCCGGCAGCGGCTACGGCGTTACGGTCTCACCAGCCACGATCGTGCCGCAGAGCGGGTCGGCGTTCTTGACCGGCTCGAACGTGGATCCGGTGAGCTTGATGTAGTACTCGCACCCGTCGGCCCCGGCCACGATGTTGACCCGGTCGTTGATGTCGAGGGGGTGGGCTCCGTACAGGCCACCCGGATTGAAGTCATGGATCTTTGACAGCGACGCGATCAGCGACGCCTGCGTCGGGTTGGCGCCGGCACCCTGCAAACCCTGGACGAGCATCAGGATCGACGCGTAACCGTCGTAGGTCGGCAGGCCCGGAGCTGTGGTGCCCCCGGTCGCTTTCAGCGCCGCCACGAACGCTTCGGTCGCCTTGGTGTGCAACTCGACCGGCTCGTACTGCAGCGAGAAGTAGACGTTCTGGGCGGCCTTCAGCGTGCCCGGACCGGCTTGCAGCAGATCGACGCCGTAACCGATCGGCAGCAGCGCCACCTTCAGGTCGACGCCTGCATTTCGCAACGCGGTGATCAGCGCGAACGACGTGTTGGGGTCAACCTCCGGGGTCACGGCGTCGATGCCCGCGTCCTTCATCGCGAGGGCGATCGGCTGCACGTCGGTGCTCCCGAACGGGAACTTGGAATTGACGTAGTCCGCCTTGAGCCCCACGGCCTTGGCCGACAACGCCGACGCCTTCGAGGCCTCCGCCGAACTCGGCGAGATGCTGTATCCGACTGACCCCAGGTTCGTCGCGCCCTGCTGCTTCAAGAACAGCCCACCGGTGGTGGCCACCTTCTCGGTGTGGATGGCGCCATAGGTCGCGAACATGTTCTTCGAGGTGATCCACTCCGGGCCGTCCTGCGGCGCCCCGATGACGGGGATGTGCTGCCTCGTCAGGTACGCGGCTGCGGAGAAAAACAAGGCCGAGTGGGCGATGACCGCGAAGACGTGCTGCCGCTGAACCAGGTTCTGAGCGGCGGACAGGGCGCCGGCCGGCGACGATTCGGTGTCGGCGACGACGTACTTGATGTTGTAGCCCTGCTTCGCGGCGATCGCTATCGCCGCTTTCATGCCGTCCTCGACATGCTTCTGGCCGGATGCGGCGATGCCTGTGTCGTCAACGATCAGTCCGACGGTGTACGTCTTGGACGCCTTCGCCGCCGCCGAACTCGACCCGCTCGCCCCGCCGGACGGACCGGAGGCGGACGTGCCGGAGCTCCCGCATGCTGCCGCGGTGACCGCGACGACGGCGATTGCCAGCACTACCCGTGACCTACGCGTTGCCGGACGCACGATGGCGCATTCCTCTCGCTATTTCACTGACGACTCTGTCTGCGAAATGTGCTCAGGAGGAAATCAGGGAGGGCGCGCGTACGCGTCGAACCGTGTGGCCACAGGCCCCGGCACCTCCCTTTTCGCGCATGATAGGAAGTCGCCTTCGCCCGCGTCAATGATCTATACGACGGCCGCCTGCGCATCAGGCTCGATGACAACGGTGCGCGCCCACGACGGCACGTAAGGGATGGGCATGCCGGGTTGAGCCAGTAGCCCCACGATCACGCGAACGCCGCGCGGCCGCCCGGCGGGCCAGGGCGTGTACCCGTCGGTGAGGACGATGACGATGGACGGCCGTGGCCGCAGCGCCGCGGCAGCAGCGATGCCCGACCCCATGTCGGTCCCGCCACCGCCGGCAAGGACGACCTGGGAGGCACGGCTCACGCGTCGGACGGCGTGCACCGTCGTGTCGACAGCAAGCACGCGCAGGTTCGCCGCGGCAAGGCCGCCTCGCGTCAGCATGCTCTCGACCTCGGCCAGGGCGCGGGCAAGGAGATCTTCAGACATGGATCCGGAGGTGTCGCAGACGACGGCGACGTCGGGAACGGGCTGGACGAGGGTGGGCAGGATCGCCGGTGCGGCGGCGGCCGCTCGCCGCGACGGACGCCGGTAGCTGTAGTCCACTCGTCCGGCGACGAACGCGATCGCGCGCCGGATCTCCGCGGCGAGCTGACGGCGCCAGTCGACCTGGCTCGGAGCAAGCCGCTCAGCCCAGCGCGCCCAACCGGCGGGCACATTGCCGAATTCCTTTGCGGCACGGGCGGTTTCGGTGGCGACAGCCAGGCGCAGCAGATCAGCAGCGGCCGGCTGCAGACCCTGCGTGCCGTCGCCGGGACGCGGGACCGCGTCGGCTCCGGACCCGCAGTCCCAGCTTCGCGCGCCCGGACGCCCGTCGCGGTAGTACTCCTCGACCAGGCGCCCCGCCGGGCAACCGAGATCTGCCGGGAGGGTCGATGCTGACCGGGGAACTTCCGGTAGATCGTCGTTGACTTCGGCGTCAGCACAACGATTCCACTGCTCGCTGCTCGCCGGCCTGACATCGTCGGCGCGCCCGGCATGATCACGTAGCAGATGAGCGATCAGGTGCAGGAACAGCCGTCCGAGTTCGGGGGCCGATTGCTCGTCGACGATGACCGGGTCGGCGTGCACGTTCCAGTACCGGTCGATCCCGATCGTGCCGCTGTCGGCAGCAGGCTTTATCTGCGCGGCGAACAGCGCACTGGCGAGGTAGGGCATTTTCTGGGCGGCCCAGACGCGGGCTGCGGCGACCTTGTGCCGATCGAGCGCCCCGCTCGTCACAGCAGTCCGGCGTCACGCAGCAGTGGCGCGAAGGCGTGGACTTCCTTGGGCACAGGCGCGCCCGGCGGACGCACGCGCACCAGCGCCCGGGCGGCGGTTGCTGCCACGTCGGGTGCCCTCTCGCCGCATTGGCCGAAGATCTGCCAGGCAGCGGCCCAGCGCTCAGGCGTCGCCTGGCTGGCGACGGCCGCGGCGACGGACGCCAACGCCGCATAGGCCCGGTCACCCCGCTCCGGCAGGACGAAACTGCTCGGGTCGGCAAGGAGCATCTCCGGATCGGGCAGGTCCGCTTCCACCAGCCACGTCAAGAACTCCACGCCGGGCCCTTGACCGACCGCACCCCGGATCAGCAGCGACAGCACGGCGTCATCGGTGCCTGCCGACCGGCCGGCCGCCAGCAGCACCGCCGCCATGTCCCACGTGCGGGGACTCGGCCACGCGCGACCGGCACCGGCGGCATCAGTCGGTACGTCGAGCGCGAGTGCCGGACGGGCCCGCAGGAACCCCGCGATCCAGCTGCGCACGATCGGGGTGCTGTCTTGCCATCCCCCGCCGGGATCCGCCATATGCGGTGTCGGCCATCCGCCGGCGAAGCCGTCGGCGATGTCACGAGCTTCCGCCGGCCAATCGAGGTGACAGAAACGATTGGCCAGTGGAGCAGTCAGATCCCAGCCGTCGGCGGCCTGTTCAGGCGGATTCGCCGCGGCCACAACGGCAATGCCTGGGGGCAGTTGAAGGTCGCCGACGGTGCGTTCGAGTACCACCCGAAGCAGCGCCGCCTGTACGGCCGGCGGAGCCGTCGACACCTCGTCGAAGAACAGGATTCCGCGTCCGGCGGTCTCCAGCCGCTCGGCCCATCGCGGTGGGGCCAGCTCCACCCGGCTACGTCCATCTGCGGTGGTCTTCACGACGGGGAGTCCGGCGAAATCGGCGGGCTCCCGGATGGAGGCGATGACCGTCTCGCACGGCAGCTGCGCCGCGGCCGCCAGCGCATGGATCATGCTCGTCTTCCCCGTGCCCGGCGCTCCCCACAGCAGCACCGGGACCCGGGCGGCGACGGCGAGACCGACCGCGTCGATGACCGGCCGCTGATTACTCATGGCCTGATCCTGCTCTCTCATGTCAGGCTGCACCGGTGAATATCGCGTCGATGCCGGCGATCGACCCCGAGCTCTACTTGCGCATGCGCGGAGAAAGCCAACTCGTCACGGGGACTTCCGGATTTTTCGGGCTGGGTCCGATCGGGTCGGCACTGGTCGCGGTGGGCTTGCTCGACCGCGATCTCGCCGCCGGGGTCGTCGCGGACTACGCACTGGCGTCGCAGCTTCGCGAACCCGGTTTCGGGATGTATCCGCACGAGGCCCCTCTCGCCGACTCGCGGGTGTCGGCACCGGTCGCGCCAGTCGTGCGCCTGTGTCGGCGGGGCGATGACGGTCCGGACGACACCTGGCCGTACGCGGTGCTCGCAGACTCCTCCACCGAGATCGCCACCGTGTACAGCGGTCCGGCGAATTGGGATGTCGTGGCGACGAGATTCCCGAAGCCGCAAGGGTTTCCGCAGTCTTTGCAACTGGAAGACGACACCGGCCGCGTCGTCAGTGCGATGCTGCAGGGCGGCAACGACGGACGGTTTACCTGGATCGGGCGCTTCGCCTCCGACACCCCGCTTTCCCAGCAGACGCAGTGGCTCGAACTCGGTGGGGTTCGGGTGGATCTGGAAGTACCGATGCCGGTGCCGGCGGTCCGGCTCGAATCCCTTCCAGCGGCTTCACCGGCAGTCGATTTCCTGCGTCACCGTTCGGCTTCCATCGACGTGATGAACCAACCGCCGCTCGTGAACGACGCGGTTGTCCTCGCCCTTATCGAGACCGGTGCTCTAGCCGATCCCGAGCCCACGCTCGCGGAACTCGAGGCGATGGCGAACGTGCTGCGGTTCGGTCCACACGCGAGCAATTCGCAAGGGATGGCGCGAACGATGTTCGGCACCCGGAATACGATGTCCGTCACCTTGCAGGCTTCCGGGACGGTGGAGGGACCGGTCGAGCCGGACCTCTTGCCGCCGGAGTGGGCCTCGCTGAAGCGCGCTGCGACCTGGAAGGGGCACGAGGCGGTCGTACCGCTCGGCGTGGCCACGCCGATGATGGAAGGCACCGCGGCCGTGTTGATCGCCCTCACTTCTGAGACCGACCGATTCCGCATCGACACCATCGAGTACGGCGCTCCGCGTCATCCGCGCTCCGAGATGCAAGAGGTGAACCCGCAGCCGGCCTTCGCCTGGTGGGCACAGGATGACTGCGGCGGCTGGTATCTCGGTCAATGGCAGATGATCAACGTCGATGACGAAAAGGGCAGGCGCGGCGACGTGACGTACTACCCGGCGATCGATCCGCGTGCCCACACGCTCACGCTCTACCCGACGCTTCGTCGCACCCGTGCCGTCATCGAGGTGGCGCTTGCGTGGGAGCCGACATCGTGAGTGCGCTCCACGCGACCTCCCCGCTCACGGTTGCCGTGCCCTGCCGCGGCGAAACCCATCACCTTCGCTATGAAGAAGGCCGGCTGCTGGCTCCTGACCATGCCGACGTGGAGGGCGAGATGACGCTCATGGCGCTGGGTGGGGAGTCGACGCCGTGTGCTGAGCTGGTGACCGCCTGGTGCTCAGCAGCCGCTGATTTGCGAGTGCTCACCCTCACCGAGCGCAGCGCCGCCGACCGGCTTCAGCGACCTCCCCCCGAGGTGCTGTTCGCGTCATTTAGTCCGCAGGGCATGGGGATTGCGCACCCTTTCGGGAGGCAGGCCCTTATGCCTCACCTCGCCGGCCTTGGCGCCGTCCCGGTTGGTCGGGGCTGGGGAAGGACGCGCCGGGCTGTGCCGGCCGTCGGTTTCGGAGCCCCCATGGCGGGTGCGACACCGGCCAAAGTGGATCCACTGCTCAAGCTGCTGGCACTGAGCTCCGCGCTCGCGCAACGACTCGTGTTTGAGGTCGTCACGACCTGGAGCGCCCGCATCGCACGCGGGGATGCGCCCGCGGCTTCGCTGCCCGCACTGGGCGCAGCTCTGGCCGGGCGGGCAAAAGCGGCGTTGTCGGAATGGGCCGGGCTGCCTTTCGACGAGATTCGGGTCGACATGATCGACCCGGGTACCACCCCGACGATCGATATGGCCGACGGGCTTTCCGTCACCCTGCCTTTCGCGTGGCTGGGCGACGTCTGGCTACCGCGGCTGGCGCAGCTGTTCGGACGCTTCACACTGGCCGCCACCGAGAACGCCGGGACAATCACGCTCGACACGGTCGACACCGCTGGGCAGCGAAGAGACATCACGATGAACCTTGACCCGCGGTCCCGGCCACGTGCGTAGGCACAGCAGTCAGCCGCTTGCCATCAGCACCCTTCGGTAGGCCCGCAGATTTTCCACGAACTGTTCCGGCCGCTCGAACGCGGCGAAGTGGCCGCCGCGGGCCTGCTCTACCCAGTGCACGATCCGGTAGCGCTTCTGCGCCCATGCGCGCGGGGTCTGCAGAAGCTCATAAGGATGGTTGGCGTAGCCGGTGGGCACGTCGACCTGGCCTGTCCAGGGTTGATCGGCGGCGTGGCCCTGGCGGGTCGATTCCGCGTACAGCCGCGCCGCCGAACCCGCAGTGTTCGTCAACCAGTACGCCATGACGTTGTCCAGGAGGCGATCCCAGCCGAACGTCTCTGCCAGGCCGCCAGGGTCGAGGTCGCTCCACACCTGGAACTTCTCCAGGATCCACGCCGCCAGCCCGATGGGTGAGTCCGTCAGCCCGTACGCCAGCGTCTGAGGTTTCGTGCTCTGGATCGCCATGTAGCCGGTGCCGTTGGCGATGCGGGTAGCCGCCGCCGCGAAGCGTTCCAATTCTGCCTCGGTGACTCCGGTCATCGCCTCGGGGTCATCGGCGGCCGGGAAGGCGAAGAGCATGTTGAAATGCACGCCCAGCAAGCGGTCGGCGTAGGCCTCGCCCAGGCGCCGCGTGACGATGGAACCCCAGTCGCCGCCCTGCGCGACGTAACGGTCGTATCCCAGCTGCTCCATCAGTTCGGCGACCGCATCGGCGACCCGATAAGCGTCGAAGCCCGGCTGGACGGTGGGCCCGGAAAAGCCGTAGCCGGGCATCGAGGGCACCACGACATGGAAGGCGTCAGACGCCTCGCCCCCATGGGCTGCCGGGTCTGTCAACGGGCCCAGCACGTCAAGGAATTCCACGAAGGATCCGGGCCAGCCGTGGGTCAGCACGATCGGTGTGGCGTCGGGCTCCGGCGAGCGGGCGTGGATGAAGTGAACCCGCTCCCCCGCCGCCTCGGTGAGGAAGTTGGGCCAGGCGTTGATACGTGCCTCGCGAGCCCGCCAGTCGTAGCGATCGCGCCAATGCTCCAGCGCCTCCCGCACCACATCGACCGGGATGCCGAGCTCCCACGGCTCACCGGGCGCCTGGTCCGGGAGGCGGGCTGCGTCAAGACGGCGATGCAGATCTTCCAGGACGACGTCATCGATCTTGATCTCGTAGGGGGCAGGCACCGCGGGCATGGCAAAGAACGTATCGCCCGGCGCCTGGTGACGAAGCGGTTCAATGATGCGATATTTCCACTCGAGAGGTGCAGCCCGACGTCCCCAGACAGTCAAGGAGGGATCGCATGGGAGCGATCACGACCAGCGACGGCACCGAGATCTTCTACAAGGACTGGGGCTCGGGCCAGCCGATCGTCTTCAGCCACGGCTGGCCGTTGTCGGCCGATGACTGGGACACCCAACTGCTCTTCTTCCTCGGCCACGGCTATCGCGTCGTCGCTCACGATCGTCGCGGGCACGGCCGCTCGACGCAGACGAGCGACGGCCACGACATGGATCACTACGCCGACGACCTGGCCGCGGTCACGGCCCATCTCGATCTCCAGAACGCCGTCCACGTCGGGCATTCCACCGGCGGCGGCGAGGTGGTGCACTACATCGCCCGCCATGGCGAAAGCCGGGTGGCGAAGGCGGTGCTCATCAGTTCGGTGCCGCCGCTCATGCTGCAGACCGAGGCCAACCCGGGTGGCCTGCCCAAGAGCGTCTTCGATGACCTGCAGGCCCAACTCGCCGCCAATCGCTCGGAGTTCTACCGAGCCCTCCCGTCCGGACCGTTCTATGGCTACAACCGGCCCGGGGTCGAAGCCTCCGAAGCCATCATCCAGAACTGGTGGCGCCAGGGAATGATGGGCGGCGCGAAGGCGCACTACGACGGCATCGTCGCGTTCTCCCAAACCGACTTCACCGAGGACCTGAAGAAGATCAGCGTGCCCGTCCTCGTCATGCACGGCGACGACGATCAAATCGTTCCCTACGCCGACTCCGGACCGCTGTCCGCGGCCCTCGTCCAGAACGGGACGCTGAAGACCTACGCCGGATTCCCCCACGGCATGCCCACCACCGAAGCCGCGACCATCAACGCCGACCTGCTGGCCTTCATCCAGAGCTAGCGCGTCAGGGTCAGTTCCAGAAACCTTCGTGGACCTCGCGCGCGCCGGCGAGGTCGACCGGACCGATGACGTCGACCGGCCGGCTGCCGGCGGCGAACACCTGTCGGCTGGGTAGCGCCAGCGTGGGATTGCGCGGGTCGACGCCTGTGATGGACAGCAGGTCGGTTTCCGCCAGCGCGAACACCACCCGGCCGATGCCGGCCCAGTAGATGCCGCCCGCGCACATGGCACACGGCTCGGTGCTCGTGTAGAGCGTCGTCGCCGCAAGGACCTCGGCGCCCAGGTGGCCGGTGAGGCGTACCAGGTTCAGCTCGGCGTGTCCGGTCGGATCGCGTTGGGTCTCGACGGTGTTCATCGCCTCGGCCAGGAGCTCGCCGTTCCCTGCGGCCAAGAGCGCCCCGAACGGATGATTCCCGCCCTCTCGCGCCTGCCGCGCCAACTCGACCGCGCCCTCGAGCAGCCGCGGGTCGAACGTGCTCACACCCGCTTCGGGCTGGGCGTCCATGGTCTGACCTTAGGCCCGCAGAGGTCCGCGTTTCGTCGAGGTTAGGTCCATGTCCGAATTGGAACCTTGCCCGAAACATGGCGTCAACGTTCCCGACAACTGCTGTGACTACTAAGTACTGGACGCACTTCCGCAATGTCGCGAAGCCCGCGCAGGTTGCACGCCACAGACATTCGACAAGACGGGGGATACGTGTCCACCACCTACAGTCGCCGGGGTTTTCTCGGCCGGGGTCTCATCGCTGCCGGAGGAATCGCGGGAGCCACGACGATCGGCGAGTTCCTCACGGCGTGCGGCTCATCGTCCAAGGGTGCGTCCACCTCGAGCGGCCTGACCACGGTGAGCACCCAGCTCTCCTGGATCAAGAACGTCGAATTCGCCGGCTCCTACATCGCCGACAACAAGGGCTACTACGTGGCCCAGGGCGTCAAGGCCGACCTGGTGTCGGGCGGCCCGACCGCGACCATCGAGCCGAACGTGGTCTCCGGCAAGGTTTTGATCGGTATCAACAGCCCCGACTCGACGTCCCAGGCAGTGGCCAAGGGGGCCGACCTCAAAATCATTGCCACGATGTATCAGAAGAGCCCGTTCGCGATCATGTCTTTGGCCTCCAAGCCCATCACTACGCCGGCGGAGATGGTCGGCAAGAAGATCGGCGTGCAGGCGGCCAACCAGTCGATCTGGACCGCCTTCCTGAAGGCCAACAACCTGGACCCCTCGAAGATCACCACCGTGCCCGCCCAGTTCGACCCGACACCGCTGGCCAACGGTCAGGTCGACGGCTGGTTCTCCTTCATCACCAACGAACCGAACCTGCTCGCGGTGAAGGGTGTCAAGACGACGACCTTCCTGCTGAACGACTTCAACTACCCGTCGATCACCAACACCTACTTCGTCACGAGCGCCACCCTCAACGACAAGACGAAGCGGGACTCGGTCGTGAAGTTCCTGCGCGCCGACATCAAGGGATGGCAGGACAACATCAAGGACCCGACCCTGGGCGCCGACCTGACGGCGAACAACTACGGCAAGGCCCTCAAGCTCGACGCCAAGGAGCAGTTGCTGGAAAACACCGCGGGCAACAAGCTCATCCAGGGTCCCGACACCGTCGCGCATGGCCTGTTCTGGATGACGGACGAGAAGATCGCCGAGACCGTCGCCACCATCAGCAAGGGCGGGGGGAAGATCAGCAAAGACCTGTTCACCACGGAAATCCTTCAAGAGGTCTACCAGGGCAAGACCTCGATTGCTTAACTGCCACCGTGTCTAGCACCGGTCCGTCGCGATCCCTGAACCCGATCCGACGTCACCGTCCAACGTTTGGGGGCAGCATGTCCGACGCCATGGGTCGGCGGTGAGGGTGAGCAGCCCGCGGGAGGAACTCTCGCTGGTCAAGGATGTCGGTTCGGCTGAGGAGGCACCCGGTTCCGGGATCGAGATCAGCGGGCTGTCCAAGACGTTCCGGTCCAGCCAAGGCACCGTCACGGCACTCGATGACGTGAACCTGACGGGACGTCCGGGTGAGTTCCTCGCCTTGCTGGGACCCTCCGGCTGCGGCAAGTCGACCGTGCTGCGCATCCTCGCCGATCTGGAGCAGGCCACCAAGGGAAGCGTCACCGTGCACGGAGAGTCGCCGGCTCAGATCCGTCGCGAGCACCGGCTGGGGATCGCGTTCCAGGACTCAGCGCTGCTGCCGTGGCGCAGCGTGACCTCCAACATCAGGCTGCCGCTGGAAGTCAGCGGGATGAAGGTCAGCCGGTCGGCCATCGACGATCTGGTCAAGCTCGTCGGGCTCGAGGGCTTCGAGCGCGCTCGACCGAATCAGCTCTCGGGCGGGATGCGGCAGCGTGCGGCGATCGCCCGTGCCTTGGTCGTCGAGCCTTCGATGTTGCTGCTCGATGAACCGTTCGGTGCGCTGGATGAGATGACTCGCCAGCGGCTCAACCTGGAATTGCAGCGCATCTGGACCGAACGAGCGACGACCACGTTGCTGGTGACGCACTCGATCGGCGAGGCGGTCTTTCTCTCCGACCGGGTCGCGGTGATGTCACCTCGACCCGGACGCGTGCTGGCGGTCGTGGACATCGACCTGCCGCGGCCCCGGTCACCGGAAATGCAACGGACACCAAAGTTTCACGCGCTCTGCGATCAGCTCTCCGAGCTGCTTTTCGGGGACGCTCGCGAGGCAGGTGTGGGGCGCGTTTCATGACGGTGATGCCCGTCATTCCAGGCAGCGAGGCGCTCGCCGGCGCCGACCCTGCGGGGGTGGAACGGACCTCGATCGGAACGCATTCCCGGCGGCTGGTGCTGGCCTTGGTCGGGCCGGTAGCGCTCCTGGTCCTCTGGGAAGTGCTCGCGCTCACCGTGTTCGCCGGCAAACATTCGGTGCCCACGCCGGTAGGAACCGTCCGACAGATGTGGAACGACCGCGACCTCTACCGGGAGAACGCGCCGACGACACTTCGCGAGGCGGGGCTCGGCTACCTCTGGGGCAACCTCTTGGCGCTGGTCCTCGCCGCTCTGGTGGCCCTCGTCCCGATCCTGGAAAAAACCCTGCTGCGGGTGGCCATCACGAGCTACTGCCTTCCTGTCGTGGCCATCGCGCCGGTGCTGAACATCGTGCTGAACGGTGACGCCCCGAAGGCGACGTTGGCAGCCTTGTCGGTCTTCTTCACGACGCTGGTGGGTGCGCTTCTCGGGCTGCGCTCGGCGGACCGCGGCAGCATGGAGGTCGTCAAGGCGTACGGGGGTGGTCGCTGGAAGCGCTTCACGCGAGTTCAGGTCCGTTACGCGCTACCCGCCACGTTCGCCGGCCTGCGCATCGCCGCACCGGCAGCGCTGCTCGGCGCCATCATCGGCGAGTATCTCGGAGGCGACACGGGCCTGGGCATCGCGATGATCAACTCCGAGCAGGCGCTCGATGTCAACCGGACGTGGGGCATCGCGCTGCTGGTGACGCTGCTGGCGCTGATCGGCTACGTCATCACCGAACTGGTGTCGCGTTGGGCATCCCCCTGGGCCCCGCGCATGACCACAGTCGCCGGAACGAGCCTTCGCCGATGACCGCCGCCAGCCCGGCCGCCTCGGGCCGCCGGCTCGGGATTTCCCTGCTGCCGCCTGACCTCTGGCTGCGAGCGATCCGTTCGATCGCCCTGATGGTCGTCTCCTTCGGGCTGGTCATCGGGCTGTGGTGGGGCTTCATCACGTTCGCGAATGTGAGCTCGTTCGTCGCGAAGAATCCCGTCGACGTGTGGCACTACCTGTTCGGCGGCGCGGTCGACAGCACGGTCGTCTCGGGTACCCAAGCAGCAGCGAACCGCCATGAGATCTGGGGAAACCTCGGCACGACGGCGCTCGACGCGACCTTTGGCTACCTCGCCGGTACCGGAGTCGCCGTGATCGTCGCCATGTCGGTGGTGATGTCGCGCGTGGTCGAACGGACCTTGATGCCCGTCGCCATCGCCTTGCGCTCCGTGCCGCTGGTCGCCATGACCCCCTTGATTGCGCTGATATTCGGGCGGGGTCTGTGGTCGGTCACGGTCATCGCCGGCATCGTCACGTTCTTCCCGACACTGGTGAATGTCGTCGTGGGGCTGCGCTCCGCGCCGAGCCAATCGATTGACGTGGTGCACGCGTATGGCGGCAACTCCTGGACGATCATCCGCAAGGTCGCTCTGCTCGCCGCCCTGCCCTCGCTGTTCGCGTCGGCGCGAATCGCGGCGCCGCTGGCGCTGCTCGGCGCCGTGTTGGCGGAGTGGCTCGCCACCGGCAAGGGGCTCGGCGCGTTGATGCTCAACAGCACCACGACTTCCCGCTACGACACCTTGTGGGCCGCGGTCGTCGTCATCACGGTGGTGTCGATCCTTGTCTACGGGATCATTGCGCTGATCGAGTCGGCGGTCCTGAACCTGCTCGGGCAGTCGACCAGCACTTCGAGCTGAAGCGCCGACAGCCGCTAGCCCAAGCCTTGAAGTCGTGCTGCGACGCGGCGGTGACGTCGCAGCACTTCCTGGCCGCCGGAGTTCGTCAGCACTCCATCGCGTACGACAGGAATGCCCGCAACGATCGTGTGTCTTGGCGCGTTCGGCCCGCAGCGCAGCAGCGCCTCCACAGGATCGGAGAGCGCCCCGGCGTACTGAAATCCTTCGAGTGGCCAGACCACGAGATCGCCCGCGGCACCGACGGTGAGTTCGCCGATCTCGCCCTGGCGGCCAAGGCAAGCCGCGCCGCCGAGCGTCGCCATCTCCAAGGCATCGCGGGCCGTCATGGCCGCCGCACCGTGACGCAATCTGGCGAGTAGCAGGGCGCCGCGGGTCTCCAGCCACAGGGAGGCTGAATCCGTCGACGCTGAACCATCGCAGCCGATCCCGACGGGCACTCCGGCGGCCCGCAACTCGGCGACCGGAGCCAGTCCCCCACCGAGAAGCTGGTTGCTGCTCGGGCAATGCGCGACGCCCACCCCCCACTGGCCGAGCCTGTCGATCTCTGCCTCGTTCGGGTAGATGCAGTGCGCGACCCACGCCCGATCGCTGCCCCAGCCCACGTCCTGGAATTGGTCGATGGGTCGCCGGCCGAAAACCTCCAAGCAGTACCGGTCTTCATCGGCATCCTCCGCGAGGTGCGTATGCAAGCGGACGTCGAGCTGCTCGGCCAGCTCCGCCGTCTTGCGCATGAGCGCCGGGGTCACCGAGAACGGCGAGCACGGCGCGAGCGCGATCCGCAGCATCGAGTCGGCCGCCGGGTCGTGATGGCGAGCGACCTGGCTCTGGCACTCAGCGAGGATCTCCTCGTCGTCCTGGACGACGGAATCCGGTGGCAGGCCGCCGTCCTTCTGCGACAGGCTCATCGAGCCTCGGGTCGGATGAAAACGCATCCCGAGCTCAGCAGCAGCGGCGATTTCGGCACCGAGCAGATCGCCGCCCCCTCGGGGATGGACGTACAGATGATCCATCGTCGAGGTGCAACCGCCCAGAGCAAGCTCGGCGAGCCCCACCCACGCCGAGAGGTAGACCGCCTCCTCATCGAGCCCGGCCCAGACGGGATAGAGGGTCGTGAGCCAGCCGAACAGATTGGTGTTGGTCGCCGGGGCGAAGGCGCGCGTGAGGTTCTGGTACATGTGGTGATGGGTGTTGATGAGCCCTGGCGTGACAAGGCATCCCTCCGCCGCGATCACCTCACGGGCCGCCGGCTCAGACCCTGCGCCCCCCACACCGGAGACACGGCCCGCGGTGACGGCCACCCATCCCCCGGCCAGCTCAGTACGACGCGCGTCCATCGTGACGAGCAAACGGGCGTCGCGCACGAGCAGGTCGACGGGTTCCGGGTGTCCCTCCTCGGCGCTAGCCACCGAGGGCTACTGCAGCACGGATGGCCACCTCGATGGCGGCTTCCCAGCCGGTGACGAGACGCTCGTTGACACCCTCGTACACGACATCGTTGGTGACGAGGTTTCCACTGACGGCGCAGACCATCCCAGCGCGTACACCGCGCAGATAGCCCACCGTGTACAGCGCCGAAGCTTCCATCTCCACGTTGAGCAATCCCAGCGCGCTCATCTTCGCGATCTGCTCCGGTGTCTCGGCGTAGAAGGCGTCGTCGCTGGCCCCGATGCCCACGTGCACACCAAGCCCACGCTCGGCACCGACCTCGCGGGCGGCAGCGACCAGCGCCACGGTGAGCTCGAGATCGGGTACGGCCGGGAACGTGTCCGGCACGTACATCCGGCTCGTTCCCTCGTTCTTCATGGCGCCCGTACTGACGATCAGGTCACCCGTAGGAATGTTCGGCTGCAACGACGCCGTGGAACCGACCCGGATGAGCGTAGAGACCCCGCAATTGATGAGCTCCTCCGCCGCGATGGCCGCCGACGGACATCCGATACCGGTCGAGCACGCCCCCACGGGCACGCCGTCACGACTGCCGACCATGCTCCGATACTCACGGTGATAGGCCACTTCCCGCGGATCTTCCAGCACGCGCGCGATGCGACCTACCCGATCCGGATCGCCGGGCAGCAACATGGCGGGCGGGGCAAGCGCCGGATCGGGCCGCAGATCCGCCGGGCCGACCCGAAGGTGGTACTGGGTTCTCCCCATCGTCGCAGCGGCTTTGTCGACAAGCGGCGAATCGTCCTCGGTCGAGCTCAGATGTGCGGTGGCCACCATCCGACGTTATTCACGCACCGGCCCAAATGGGTACCGATGAGGGCTCGCGCGACAGGTCGGAACGCATTCGTCACACCACTGACACGCAAGACGCGCGATCTGTTCAATAGCGTGCCCTCATGCCCGCCGAACGCGACCTCGCGCTGCTGCCCAAAGCTCATCTGCACTTGCACATGGAAGGCGGCATGCGGCCCCAGACACTGGCTGAGCTCGCTGAAAAGTACGGCATCGAGGTGCCCGTCATCCGTGGCTTCGGCAGCTTTCCGGCGTTCGCCGACATGTATGTCGCCGCCTGCGAGGTCATCAAGGCCGAGGACGATCTGCGACGACTCGTCGACGAGACGCTGGATGACGCCGTCGCCGCCGGCGCCGTTTATGTCGAGCCCTCCTTCTTCATCCCCCACCACAACGAGCGGCTCGGCCCGGATGAGTACGTGCTGGAGATGGCCCTCGATGCCCTAGCCGCGGCGAGCAAACGTACCGGCGTGGCCGCTGCTTTCATGCTCGCCGGCGACCGCACCCGGCCACCGGAGGCGGCGGTCGAGCAGGCCAGAATCGCGGCGCGCTATGCCGGACGAGGCGTCGCGGCGTTCGGGCTGGCCAACGATGAGGCGCCGTGGCCTCCGGAGCCCTTCGAAGAGGCGTTCCGCATCGCCCGTGAGGCGGGGCTCTTGTGCACGCCCCACGCCGGCGAGCTTGCCGGACCGGAGAGCGTGCGCGGTGCCCTCGACAAGCTCGGCGCCAACCGCATCCAGCACGGCGTGCGGGCGATGGAGGACCCAGCCCTCGTCGAACGTCTTGCGGTGGAGCAAGTGTGCCTCGACGTCTGCCCCACCTCGAATCTCCTGCTCTCGGTGGTGCCTGATCTCGAGTCCCATCCGCTGCAGGCGCTGCTTGCCGCCGGCGTGCGGTGCAGCATCAACGCCGATGACCCTCTCCTGTTCGGTCCTGGATTGCTCGAGGAGTACACGTTGTGCCGCACCGACCTCGGGCTGTCGGACGCGCAACTGGCGACGTGCGCCCGCTCCTCGCTGCTCTCGTCCGGCGCTGCGGAATCGGTGAAACGCCAAGGCCTTGCCGACATCGACGGGTGGCTCACCGCCTGAGCTCGGGCTCAGCCCAGCGCGATGTCCTCGGGCTTCACCGGCACCGACGAAAGCTCGCGACCGGTCGCCGCGCGGATGGCCGCGAGCACGGCTGGTGTGGAGGAGATTGTCGGCCCCTCCCCGATGCCCTTCGCGCCGTAGGGAGCATCCGGCTCTGCCTGCTGCACGCAAGCCCAGTCCACAACCGGCATGTCAACGGTCGTGGGAATCACGTAGTCCTCGAAGCCGGTGTTGAGCGGTATCCCGTCCTTGGTGACGAGCTCCTCGAAGATCGCCAGGCCCACCCCCTGAGCCGTCCCGCCCTCCAATTGTCCCTGCACAGCAAGGGGATTGAGGACGCGGCCGGCATCCTGCCCGGTGGAAAGCGCCACGACGCAGACCGTTCCGAGCTCGGGGTCGACATCGACGACCGCCCGGTGCGCCGAGTAGATGAAGCTGACGAACGCGTCGCCCTGGCCGTTCTCGTCCAGCGGGACGGTGTCGCGCGGCCGGAACGTGTAGCGCGCCGCGACCGGACCGTCGCACAGCAGGTCCGCCAGCAGCGCCGCCGAACGCGTACCCCGGAGCACCTGAACCTTCTCGACGACGAGTTGGCACGCGCGCTGCACCGCGCCGCCGCTCATCCAGGTTTGCCGGGAGGCGCTCGACGAGCCCGACGAAGCGAGGCCGACGGTGGTGGCTTGGGCAAGCACGACGGCGACCGTGCCCAAGCTCTCCAGCTCGTGTTCGGCGATCTGGCGGGCAATGGTGACGAAGCCCTGACCCACCTCGGCGGCCGCACATCGCACGATCGCCACGGGCTCACCCTCGCGCAGGGTCAGCTCGACTACAGCTTCGGAGAACTCGTCGAAACCTTCGGAGAACAGCACGTTCTTGAAGCCCACACCGACGCCGACGCCGCGGACGTTCCCCGGCTCCACAGGCGCCGTCGGCAGCGGCAGGCTGCAGGCGGCTTCGATGACTTCCCTGACGGGAGTGGCGCCGGTCAGCTTCTGGCCGGTCACCAGCTCGTCCCCGGTTTGCAGCGCATTGCGCAGCCTCAGCTCGACGGGATCCATTCCGAGCCGGACGGCGAGCTTGTCCATCTGCGCCTCGTGCCCGACGGCGATCTGCGGGGACCCGAACCCGCGCATCGCGCCGCAGAGCGGGTTGTTCGTGCGGACGGCGTAGGCATCAACGGTGGCGTTCGGCACGCGATAAGGGCCGACGGCGAACGCCGCGGCATTCGTGACGACGGCATGGCTCGTGGACTGGTAAGGACCGCCGTCGTAGAGCAACCTGACATCGACGCGGACCAGCTCGCCGTTGCGCTGCGCCTCGTGGCGGTAGGTCAGTCTCGCCGGATGCCGATGCGGGTGGCCGAGGAAGGACTCGGCCCGCGAATACCGCATCCGCACGGGCTGCCCACTTCGCAAGGCCAGCAGGCACGCATGGATGTGCAGCGTGACGTCCTCCCGCCCGCCGAACGCGCCCCCGACTCCGCCGAGATGAAGGCGCACCTGCTCGGTGCGGAGACCGAGGCTGGCAGCGACCTGGTCGCGATCGCTGTGCAGCCATTGCGTCGCGACGGTCAGGTCGATCCCGCCGCGGCCATCCGGAATCGCCAGGCCCGCCTCGGGAGCCAGAAAAGCCTGGTCCTGCATGCCGACGCGATAGCTGCCGATGACGACCACAGGCCCGTGCGCGCCGGGATCCCCGGCTCGCAGATGCACCTCGGCCAGCGGATCGATCTCCCAGGCCAGTTCCGGATCGGTTGCCGCCGGAAGGGGCTGGTAGTCAACGACAATCGCCGCCAGCGCCCGGGCAGCCGTCGTCGCGTCGACCGCCGCCACGGCGGCCACGGGTTCGCCGGCATACCGCACGACGTCCGCCGCAAGAACGGGCTGGTCTGCCTGGCTCAGGCCGTAGTACGCAAGCCCCGGAACATCGGAGGCGGTGATGACAGCGGCGACCCCGGGCATCCGCTCGGCCGCCGAGGTGTCGAGGCGCAGGATGAGAGCATGCGCGTGAGGGCTTCGCAGGGTGCTGCCGACGAGCATGTCCGGCGCTTTCAGATCCCCCGCAAATCGAAACGCGCCTGCTGCCTTGGCGGGTGCATCGCCCCGCAACGCGCTGTCGAACAACGGGGCCGACGCCCTGGCCGGATTCATTTCGGGTTCACTAGGACGCCTGTCCGCGCCGCTCCTGGACCATGCGCACGGCCGCCAGTATGCGGCCATATCCCGTGCAGCGGCAGAGATTTCCGGCCAGGGCCCAGCGCGCCTCGGTGTCTGACGCCGCAGGGCTGCGCTCCAGCAGAGCCGTGATCGACACGACGAAGCCCGGGGAGCAGAAGCCGCACTGGATTCCTCCGGCGAGCCTCAAGCACTCCGCCACGTCGGCGCCCTGCCCCGTCGAGACGGTGGCCGCCGTCGCGATCTCGCATCCGGCCGCGTCACCGGCCAGAACGGTGCACGCAGCCACCGGCTCGCCGTCGAGCAGCACCGTGCAGGCCCCGCAGACTCCTGTGCCGCAGCCCTCTTTGGGAGCCAGCGAATCCAGCTCATCGCGTAACACCGTGAGCAGATCCTTGGCGACGGATCCTTCAGCGACGACGCGCGTCTCACCGTCCACCACCATCGCGACACCCTCGGACGGCGGTGCGGACGCGACTGCGCTCACGCGGCCGCCCGGTCAGGGACCCGGCCGGTCAGCGCGCGGCGCACCAGGACGCCGGCCACGTGACGGCGATACGTCGAGCTACCGCCTATATCCGACGGTGGGTCGAGCGCGGCGCTGACGGCAACAGCGACGGCCTCCGCAGCTTCGAGCGAGAACGAGCCGTCGCTGCGGGCCAACTGCTCGGCGAGACCCTCTGCCTGGGTCAGCCGAATCGGAAGGTCAGCGCAACCGCCGAGCACCAGGCGAACAGCACCGGTGTCATCCATGACGAGGCTCACGGAGACCACGCTGCGGCTGACCGCCCCGCGCCGGCAGACCTTCAGGAACTGCTGCGGCCCGCTGGCAGCGGGCCAGTGCACATCGACGAGCAACTCCTGGGCGGACAGACCCTCGCTGACCACTTTGGCCACTGGCACATCGCGAATCGTGTCGCTCGTGGCGAGGGTCGCCCGCGCATCCAAAGCCATGAGGGCGCATAGGGCATCGCCGACCGGGCTGGCTGTCCCGATGTTTCCCCCGAGGGTTCCGGCGGATCGGATCTGGGTCGATCCCATGAACCGGGCAGCCGTATAGAGCACCGGGGCGGCGAGGCGTGAGAGGCCGGCCGAGCCGGTCAGCTGCGAATAGGGCACTGCCGCGCCAACCCGAATCTCCCGTGAATCCGCGCTGATCCTTCGCAGCTCGTCCACTCGCCGCACCGCCACGACATCGCCGAGCGCTCTGCGGCCCTGGTTCGCCTCCACCATCACATCGGTCCCGCCCGCGACGATCGTCGCCTCGAGCTGCCCCAGGACACGAAGCGCCTCCTCCAGCGTCCTCGGGCGCGCGATCGTCACCTGGGCGACGCTAGGACGCAGGTGTTGCGGACGCGTTGCCGTCTCGCTACGCCAGTGGATCCGCCGGTGGGTGTGAGGCACTCCAGTGCCGGGCGATGTCGACGCGGGTGGCCACCCACACCTTCTCGTGCGCCAGGACGTGATCGAGAAAGCGGGCCAGTGCCGCTGCGCGACCCGGCCGCCCGACCACCCGGCAATGCAGACCTACCGAAAGCATCTTCGGCTCATACTCGCCCTCGGCGTAGAGGGTGTCGAACGCGTCACGCAGGTATTCGAAGAAGGCGCCGCCCCACCCGAAGCCGGACGGGTTGGCGAAGCGCATGTCGTTGGTGTCCAGCGCGTACGGCACCACAAGGTGGTGCTTGTCATCGACGTTCACCCAGTACGGAAGGTCGTCGGCGTAGGAGTCGGAGTCGTAGAGGAAGCCGCCGTGTTCCACGACGAGCCGGCGCGTATTCGGCGAGTCGCGCCCGGTGTACCAGCCCAGCGGCGCCTGCCCGTAGATCCGCCGGAAAATGTCGACAGCTTCGGCGAGATGCGCGCGCTCGATCTCCTGCGCCACCTCCTGGTAGGGCAGCCACCGCAGGCCGTGCCCGGCGACCTCGTGACCGGCGTCGGCGAATGCCTGTGCCACCAGCGGATTGCGCTCGAGGGCACGGGCAACCCCGAAGACCGTCAGGGGCAGTTCCCGGCTGGCGAACAGCCGCAGCAGCCGCCAGACTCCGGCACGGGAGCCGTATTCGTAGAGCGATTCCATGCTGAGGTGCCGCGCGGGGAAGGGCGCCGGATCATGCATCTCCGACAGGAACGTCTCGGCGTGCGGGTCGCCGTCGAGGACGCTGCGCTCGCCGCCCTCCTCGTAGTTGAGCACGAACGAGACGGCGATTCGGGCGCCACCGGGCCAGCGCGCCTGCGGTGGATGTGGCCCGTACCCAAGGAAATCCCGAGGCCCGGCGCCGCTCACCTGGTCACGCGCTCGGCGAAGTTGGCTCGCACGCTTTCCGGCGTGTGGGCGGGCAAGGAGATGCTGACGGCACGCGGCGGCAGGCCGATCCGTCGTTCGATGTCACCCAGCAGCGCGTCCCACCAACCCGCCTCTGCCGCCATCAGTTCTTCGGATCCGAGCAGCAACGGCAGCGCGACGGATTGACCGGCGAACTCCCCCGCCATCGTCACGGCATCCACGATGGAGGCGCTCAACGCACGCCCGTCGAGCCGTACGGCAGGCTCCAGAATGTTCAACGGGCGCAACGGAGATGGTGCGCTACCGCATTCACCGGCCCGCTCCAGCAAGCGCAGCCGCTGCGCTTCGTACGTGCGCGCCAGCGTGCCTATGACCGCGAGCAGCTCAGCGGAAATGTCCAGGCTCTCCCCCACGATTTCGGGCTGGGGCGGCGTGCGGTTCATGGCGATGCTTCCTGTTCTCGAGGCGACAGCGACGCGTCGAGTTCGACGAGCGTGGCGAGCAGCATCTGCACGCCTAACACGAGGTCGGCGGGGTCGGTGGTCTCCTGCGGGCAATGGCTGCGCCCGTCGACGCTCGGGACGAAGATCATGCCCACCGGTCCGAGCGCGGCGATGATCTGGGCGTCGTGGCCGGCGCCGCTGGGCATGGTGCGTGCGGGATGGCCCAGCGTGTCCGCGGCACGAGCGATCGCCGCCTGAATAGTGCGGTCGCAGGCCACCGCCGCGACGGCCTGCTTCGCCTTGACGACGGCCTCGACCCCGCGCCGGCGAGCGATCCCTTCGATGGCTGACGCGAGCAGCTCGCCCGCCGCCGCAAGCCGGCCTTCGTCACCGTCCCGAATGTCGATGCCCAGCTGAGCAAATCCCGGCACGACGTTGCGCACCGCAGGCTCGATGCGCGCCAGGCCGGTCGTCGCCACCTGAACGGCTCCCGACACGGCGAGCTGCTCGACCGCGAGCACCACCTCCGCGGCGGCGGCCAGCGCGTCGGCGCGTAAGGCCATCGGGGTCGTGCCCGCGTGATTGGCGCTGCCGCGCAATTCGACGTCGACGATGAGGCGACCGGGACATGAGCTGACCACACCCAGCCGCTCGCCTGAGGCGTCGAGCACCGGCCCCTGTTCGACGTGCAACTCGACGAAGCCGGCCAGCTGCCCGGGTGCCCAGGCGGCCTCAGCGATGCGTGACGGGTCGCCGCCGCCGGCGCGCACCCTCTCCGACAGTGCAATCCCCTCGTCGTCACGCGAGGACAGGAGGAGCTCGGACAGCTGCCCCGTCACCGCCAGCGAACCGCTGAAGCCCGGGGCGCCGCGCGCTCCCTCCTCGTTGGTGAACGCGACGAAGGCAATGTCGCGGCGCAGCGGCGCAGCGATCCGGGCCAGCACGCCGGCGACCTCCACTGCGGCGACGGCGCCATAGGCGCCGTCCAGGCTTCCCGCCGCCACGACCGTATCGAGGTGGCTGCCGGTAGCCAGAAAGCCTTGGCCGCTGCCGTCCCCGCGCAGGATCGCGACGACGTTGCCGGCCGTGTCAATGCTCGGCGCCAGACCCGCCTGCTCATACCAGCCCAGCAAGAGTTGCTTGGCGGCGAGCTCTTCCGCCGAGAACGCCAAACGGGTCACGCCGCCGGCGGGGTCGCTGCCGATCGCCGCGAGCTCCTCCAACCGGCCCAGGAGTCGGCGGCTGTCAATTCTCGTCAGCGGGAGCGGCGCCGGGGTCGTCATCTCTGCAGGGCGGCGGCGAGCCGCTGCTGGTCAGCGAGGAAGTCCTGATAGGCCCTCCATCCTCCGAGCCCGGCGATGTCGACGACATGGTCCTGCGGCGCGAGACGTTCGAACTGCAGGTGCATCGCGTTGACCACAGTGCCGTCCGCGAGCTCGATCACGCCGAGCTCCAACTCCGCCGGTTCTTCCGGCATCAGCGAGTCATAGAGCATTTCTTCGGGCAGCTCATACAGCTCGCCCTCGATGCTCGCGCCCACGAGTCCCGAACCCGGCGGTATGGGATAGAGCCCGGGGAACGCGTCACGAACCGCGTAGAACCGATACAGCGGCGCCGTACGCGTCCCGCCCAGGAAGCGGGCGCCGGTCACCGCGTGATGATCCGGCTGGCCGCTCATGGCGGTCCCGTTCAGGAACATGCGTCGCACGCCCCGAAGGTAGGCAGAAAGCGCGCTGCCGGACGCCGCCTGCGGCGAAACGGAACGCACCGTTAACGCGACGGACATCGAGCCGCCATTCATCACGACCAACCTCGCGTGAGAGGCCCGTGCGCCTCAGGACGGGAGGTGCGGGCACACGGTGATCGGCGAGCCCGAGCAGGCTGCGCAGGCACCGCAACCGGGGATCATTCTCGGCGGCAATCGCTTCGGGAAGGCCGAGGTGCGGCTGGTCCGCATCGAGCGGTCGCATCCCCGCTTTGCCGTGCCCGTCGACCTCACCATCTCCAGCCACCTGTCCGGCGAACTGGACGCCGTACATGTGGACGGCGACAACGACGGCGTGCTGACCACCGATGCGCAGAAGAACACGATGTACGCCTTCGCGCGGGACGCGCCCATCGAATCCGCCGCCGATTTCGGCCTCCGGCTGGCGCGGCATTTCGTCGAGACGGTCGGGTCCGTATCGCGAGCGCAGGTCGAGATCCTCACCCATCCTTGGGCACGATTGAGCGTTGACGGTGCGCCGGCCCCGCACTCTTTCATGCGCGCGGGCGGTCCGACTCTGGTGAGCAACGTGACGTACGAGGCGGGCCGGGCGTGGGTCGTCGCCGGCGTCCAGGACCTCGTCGTCATGAACGCCACCGGCTCGGAGTTCAAGGGGTTCCTGAAAGATCCCTTCACCACCCTCGAGGAAACCGACGACCGGATTCTCGCCACCGAAGTTCGAGCGTTCTGGCGATACGCCGATTTCGCCTACGGCGAGCAGCGAGCCAGCCCCCTCGATTGGGAGAAGAGCGCCGCCGAGTGTCAGCGGCTGCTGCTCGAGTCGTTCGCCGCCACCTACAGCAAATCCCTGCAGCAGACCCTTCATGCCATGGGTACCCGCATTCTGACAGAGCGCCCGGAGGTGGCCGAGATCCGCCTTTCCATGCCGAACAAGCATCACTACCTGGTGGATCTGAGCCGGTTCGGACGCGACAATCCTGGCCTGGTCTTCAACGCCGGCGACCGGCCGTACGGGCTGATCGAAGGAACGGTAACCCGCGAAGGCGCACCACCTCCGGGGCCGGCCTGGACGACCTGGTGAGCGCGGATGCGGATGAAGAACCCGGATTGACGCGGCTGCGAGCCATGCCTCTCACGGAAGCTGAGGCTGTGCTGTTCACCTGCTGCGCATCGAAGGAATGGGCCAGCGCCGTCGCGGCACGCTTGCCGGCGTGCACGTCGTTGGGTGCGTTGCTGGGCGTGGCCGAGCAGGCATGGTGGGCGCTGTCCCCGGACCATTGGCGCGAGGCGCTGAACGCGCACCCGAAGATCGGCGACCGTACCGCCGCCGGCAGCACGGAGGGACGCGAGCAGAGTGCGATGGAAACCGCGGGTCCGGCTCTTCGCGAGGCGATCGCCGAGGGCAACCTTGCGTACGAGCAACGCTTCGCCATGACGTATGTGGTGCGGGCCGCGGGACGCTCCCCCGCCGAGATGCTGCTGATCCTGCGAGAGCGGCTGGAGAACGATCCTGAAGCGGAGCTGCGAGTGGCGTCAGCACAGCAGGTGGAGATCACGCGTGTGCGCCTGGTGGCCCTGCTCGATGAGGCGGCCGGCGCGTGAGCCTTTCCACCCACGTCCTGGATGTCGCGGCGGGGCACCCCGCCGAAGGCATTGCCGTGCGCGCCGAACTCTTTGACAGCGGCTGGCGCACGGTAGGGACCGCGACGACCGACGCCGATGGCCGGGTCCCTGTTCTCGTCGCCGACGAGGATTGGCATCCGGGTCGCTGGCGCATCACCTTCGACCTTCTCAGCTACCTCGGCGAGGACGCCTTCTTTCCAGCGGCGACTGTTGAATTCATCATTCATGAGACAGGCCGGCTGCATATCCCCTTGCTGCTGAGCCCGTTCGGCTACACCACGTATCGCGGAAGCTGACGCCGCTCGCCATCCAGCAGCTGGCTCAGGGCGAGCGCATCATCCCCTAGCGCGGTGAGCTGATATCCCGCCTCTTGCGGGAGCGCGAGCCAGGCGGCCCTGACGGTGGTCTCCTCAAAAACCCCCATGGTTGGCGGCTTTTGCTCCGGACCGACGGACAGCAGGCTGCCGACGGCGCGCGGCGCCCATGCCCCGCCGACCGCGCCGCGCAGGTCGAAGTTCTGCCGCAGCACCGGGATCCCGCAGACGTCGACCCGGCTGCGCAAGGTGACGTCGCCGCCCGCTTCGCCGGTGCGGCCCCGGACCGTCTCCTCCCGCAGCACCAGCTCACCGTCGCCAGCCACGACGGCGTCGACGTCGATGCAGTGAGAGGCGCCGGCGCACACGACGGTAGGCGGCGCCGCCAGGGTCAGCCGCGCGGCCTCTGCGACGTCGATCAGGATCCGCATCGACGAGGCCTGTCCACTACGGGACGGGAGCACGAGCGTGGCCGCGGCGGCCGCTACCTCCAACTGCGCCCCGGCTTCCACCGTGACACGCAGCGTCAGTTCGTCCCCGCCCAGCGGCCCGAATACTCCCGCGACCAGATGGACGCGAGCCTGCCGGCCACTGCCGGTCGGCCGGAGCGTCAGCGGGCCTCCACCGGAAAGCCGGGTCAGCCGGGTGGTGCCGCCGGCCGAGCGCGCAGCGATGACATGGGCCTGCGTCTTCATCTCGGCATGGATGCGGTGGCCAGCCGGCCGCGTACCCAATCGGCGATGGCGCTTGCTCCATCGTCGTTTCGCAGGCACGTCATGAGCGTCGGAAGTGATCCCCTGGCGGCCTCGGCGTCGCGGGCCATCACCTCGAGGCTGGCTCCCACGAGTGGGGCGAGGTCGGTCTTGTTGATGACGAGCAGATCGGCCGTCGTGACGCCCGGGCCGCCCTTGCGCGGCACCTTGTCCCCGCCCGCCACGTCGATCACGAAGATCTGCGCATCCACCAAACCCTTGCTGAAGACGGCGGTCAGGTTGTCACCGCCGCTTTCCACCAGCACGAGTTGCAGTCCCGGGAAGCGCGCGTCGAACTCCTCCACGGCGTCCAGGTTCGCGGAGATGTCGTCGCGAATCGCCGTGTGGGGGCAGCAGCCGGTCGCGACCGCGCAGATGCGCTCATCGGGAAGTACGGCGTGGCGACGCAGGAAGTCGGCATCCTCGGTCGTGTAGATGTCGTTCGTCACGACGGCGAGGTCGACCTCATCGCGCATGGTGCGGCACAGCGCCGCGACCAAGGCCGTCTTGCCGGAGCCGACGGGACCGCCCACCCCGAGCCGAAACGCCCGCCCCTGCGCAAGGCTCGGCTCGTGCGCCACTGCCCCATGGGCGTGAGAGTGCGCGGTATCCGTGGTCATGGCTTCTCCTTCGTCTCGGGCTAGGACGCGAACAGCGTCGTGTCACGCGCGGCATGGTGCTCAGCGAAGACCTCGAACAACGGATGGCCGGCCGCCGGCAGCTCATGGACGCAGAGCGCCTCACGTGCCACCGCGTCGACCTGACCTCCCAACCGGGCCAGCATCGCTGTGACCGCAATGGGATCGAGCCCCAGCAGGCGTAGCGCCGCCGATGCCGGACCGGTGACGCAGGACAGGGCCGCCATCGATGCCGCGTCGGCGGGAGCGCCGTCAGCGGCGGCGACGGCGACGCCGAGGACGAGCGCGTGGTGTGGCCGTTCACCGAGCACACCACCCTTGGCGTAGGACGGGTGTGGCCAGCCGGCCCGGGCCAGTCGCAGGACCCCGCGACCTTGTCCCCTGCTGGCGCCCCGAGCAGCAACCGATGGCATCCGAGCGTCGGCCTCCAGGTCCAGTCGAGCAAGCTGCGCGGGCTCATCCGCCGAGCGGCAGGCAGCAGCGGCGAGCCCGGCGCTCACTACGCCAGACGTGTGCAGCCGGATCGTCAGCAGTTCGAGAAGTGACGCCTCGTCGCGCACCACACCGGCGCGTACCGCCTCCTCGACGCCGCTGGAATGGGCTCCGGCGCCAGTGGGGCTGCGCCCGTCGGCCAGCAGCAGCAGTCCGGTGGTCAGGCTCATCCGTCAGGCCATGAAATAGCGCTGTGTCATGGGTAGGACGGCCACCGGCTCGCCCTCCACGACGTCGCCGTCGACGCGCACGGTGAAGGTGTCGGACTCGACCTCGATACGGGGCAGCGCATCGTTTTCGGGGAGGTCGGCCTTGCCCCGGCCACGCACGTTGTCGACCGCGACCAGTGGGCGATTCACCGCCAGGCGCTCGGACAGGCCGGCGTCCAACGCGGCCGGGGCGACGAAGAAAACGCTGGTCGCCGACGGCACCCGCCCGTAGGACCCCCACATGGGCCTGGGCAGCACCGGCTGCGGCGTCGGGATCGAGGCGTTGCCGTCCCCCATGGCCGCGTAGGCCACGAAACCGCCCTTGAGCACCAGGATCGGCTTGACGCCGAAGAAGGCCGGATCCCACAGGACCAGGTCGGCCATCTTGCCCACCTCCACCGAACCCACGTGAGCGTCGATGCCATGAGCGACCGCCGGGCAGATCGTGTACTTCGCGATATAGCGCCGGGCCCGCACGTTGTCGCCGCCACCCGCCGCCCCCCGGTCGCCCGGCAGCGGACCCCGTCGCAGCAGGTTGACATGGGCGGTCTGCCAGGTACGGATCACCACCTCACCGATGCGGCCCATCGCCTGTGAATCGCTGCCGATCATGGAGATGGCGCCCAGGTCGTGAAGCAGATCCTCGGCCGCGATCGTCGAAGGCCGGATACGACTCTCGGCGAACGCCAGATCCTCCGGGATACGCGGATTCAGGTGATGGCACACCATCAACATGTCGAGGTGCTCGGCCAACGTATTCACGGTGTGGGGCCTGGTCGGATTGGTCGAGCTGGGGAGCACGTTGGCGGCTCCGGCGACGGTGATGATGTCGGGAGCATGGCCACCGCCCGCACCCTCGGTGTGGTAGCTGTGAATCGATCGTCCGGCAATGGCGGCGAGCGTGCTCTCGACGAAGCCCGCCTCGTTGAGCGTGTCGGTGTGCAAGGCGACCTGCACCCCGAAGTCATCGGCCACGCGCAGGCAGGCATCGATCGCGGCCGGGGTCGAGCCCCAGTCCTCGTGCAACTTGAAGCCGCCGGCGCCGGCCTGCAACTGCTCGACGAGAGCATCGCGGCCGACCGTATTTCCCTTACCCAGCAGCAGAACGTTGACGGGCCACGCGTCCAGCGCCTCGAACATCCGGGCGAGGTTCCACGCGCCCGGCGTCACCGTCGTCGCCTTCGTTCCTTCGGCCGGTCCCGTCCCGCCGCCGATGATGGTGGTCGTCCCGGCGGCGAGCGCCTCGGGCAACTGGTTGGGGCTGATGAGGTGCACGTGGCAGTCCACGGTGCCGGCCGTCAAGATCTTGCCGTTGCCGCTCATCACTTCGGTGCTCGGTCCGATCACGAGGCGAGGGTGAACGCCCGCCATCGTCTCGGGATTGCCGGCCTTTCCGAGCGCCACGATTCGCCCGTCGCGGATGCCGATGTCGGCCTTGACCACGCCCCAGTGATCCAGCACGACAGCGCCGGTGATGACAAGATCGGGCGTCCCTTCGGCCCGGGTGGCGATCGACTGACCCATCGATTCCCGGATGACCTTGCCCCCGCCGAACACCGCCTCGTCGCCCGTAGCGATGCCGTCCGGGCCGCGCGAGAGGTCGCGTTCGATCTCGATGAACAGGTCGGTATCTGCCAGCCGAAGCTGATCCCCGGCCGTCGGTCCGTACAACTGGGCGTAACGCTCGCGGCCGAGCCGGCTCACCGGCCCGCCTTGGAATCCAGCGAACCCGCGGCGAGCCCGCGCAGGCCGAACACCACGCGGGCGCCGGCCAGCGGCACGAGTTCCACCTGCTGCGCCAGGCCGGGCTCGAAGCGGACGGACGTCCCTGCGGGTACCCCGAGCCGGTGCCCCCACGCCGCCTCGCGATCAAACGCGAGGGCTTCGTTAGCCTCGGCGAAATGCAGATGAGATCCGATCTGGACGGGACGATCACCCGTGTTTTCGACCCGGAGCGTCACGACCTCACGCCCGGGATTGAGCTCGATATCCCCGGTTCCGCAACGGATTTCGCCGGGAATGCCTCCTGCGAGCGACGTCATGTCGTCAAGGAATCGGGTTGTGAACGGTGACGAGCTTGGTCCCATCCGGGAAGGTGGCCTCCACCTGGACCTCGACCAGCATCTGCGGGATGCCGTCCATCACGTCGTCGCTGGAGATCACCTCGCGGCCGGCGCTCATCAGGTCGCTGACGCTGCGCCCGTCGCGCGCCCCTTCCAGCACGAACGCCGACACCACCGCCACGGCCTCGGGGTAATTCCAGCGCAGCCCTCGGGCCCGGCGGCGCTGGGCGACCTCGGCGGCCCAGAGCACCATCAGCCGCTCTTGCTCTCGGGGGGCCAGCTGCACTGGCTGACCATATTCAGCGAAAGCAGCGAGGAAATCAGGCGACTGAGATCTTCACAAGCTTGCAACGAGACCGTCACAGCCGGGCTTTGACCGCCCGGCGGTAGCTGTGCAGGATCGGCTCGGTGTAGCCGCTCGGCTGATCGAGTCCTTCTGACAGGAGCGCTCGAGCCGCGGCGTACGCCTCACCGTCGAATCCGGGGGCCATCGGCTGATAGGTCGGGTCGCCCGCGTTCTGCGCGTCGACGACCGCCGCCATGCGCCGCAGCGTCGACTCGAGCTGCTCGCCCGTGATCACCGCGTGGTGCCGCCAGTTCGCGACGTGCTGGGAGGAGATCCGGCAGGTGGCCCGGTCCTCCATCAAGGCGGTGCCGTGAATGTCGGGCACCTTGGAACAGCCGATCCCGTCGTTGATCCAGCGCACCACGTAGCCGAGCACTCCCTGCACGTTGTTGTCCAGTTCGGCCTGCACCTCGGCAGCGGACAGGCTCGACGGATCACCCAGCGGGATGGTCAGCAGGTCGGCCTGCGCCCCTCGCTTCCGCCCGGCTAGTTCCTGCTGGCGCCGGGCGACGTCCACCTCGTGGTAGTGCAGGGCATGCAAGGTCGCCGCGGTAGGCGACGGCACCCAAGCGCAACTGGCGCCGGCGTTCGGGTGCGCGATCTTCTGCTCGAGCATGTCGGCGAGATTGTCCGGTGCGGCCCACATCCCCTTGCCGATCTGGGCGCGGCCGCGCAAGCCACACGCCAGTCCGACATCGACGTTGTTGTCCTCGTACGCAGAGATCCACGGCTGGACACGCATCTGCGGCTTGCGCACCATCGGGCCGGCGTGCATCGAGGTGTGGATCTCATCCCCGGTGCGGTCCAGAAACCCCGTGTTGATGAAGGCCACCCGGTCGCGGGCTTCGTACACGCAGGCCCTGAGGTTCACCGAGGTCCGGCGCTCCTCGTCCATGATGCCGACCTTGATGGAGCAGGCGGGAAGGCCCAGAATCTGTTCCACGCGCTCGAACACATCGCAGGCAAACGCCACCTCCTGCGGGCCGTGCAACTTGGGCTTGACGACGTACGTGGACCCGGCTTGCGAATTGCGCAGACGCGAATTTCCCCGCAGGTCGTGCAGGCTGCCCAGGCCGCAGATCAAGGCGTCCAGCAAACCTTCGGGGACCTCCCCACCATCACGGTCGAGCACCGCGTCGGTCGTGATGAGCAGGCCGACCTGGCGGATGAACAGCAGCGCGCGTCCGGACAGGGTGAACGGGCTTGCGTCAACCCCGAGGTAGTGGCGATCCGGATTCAGCGTGCGGGTGAAGGATTTTCCGTCCTTCGTGACCTCTTCGGCCAACGTGCCCTGCATGAGCAGCAGCCAATGGCGATAGCCGAGAACCTTGTCGGCGGCATCGACCGCCGCGACGGAGTCCTCCAGATCCATGATCGTGCTGACGGCCGCCTCGAGGATCACGTCCTTGATGCCGGCCGGATCGGTCGCGCCGATGGGGTCAGCGCGATCGAACTGGATCTCGATGTGCAGGCCGTGATGGGCCAGGAGTATCGCTGACGGCGAGGCGATTTCCCCGCAGTAGCCGACGAAAGCCGAAGGGGCCGCCAGCCGGGAGCGCCCGCCGTCGACCTCGACCGCGAGCCCCTTCTCATCCACGAAGTAGCCCGTGGCAGCGGCGTGCGAGCCGGCTTCGAGCGGCAGATGTGTGTCCAGCAATTCCCGCGCCCGGGCGATGACCGCCGCGCCCCGCACCGGGTTGTACGACGCCCCGCGCGCGCGTCCGCCGCCCTCGCCGATCACGTCCGTGCCGTAAAGCGCGTCATAGAGCGAACCCCAACGTGCGTTGGCCGCGTTAGTGGCGAACCGCGCGTTCAGTAGGGGGACCACCAGCTGCGGGCCGGCCAGCACCGAGACCTCAGGGTCGACGCCCGCTGTCGTGATCTCGAACGACGACGGCTCATCGACGAGGTAACCGATCGAGGTCAGGAAGCGGCGGTACGCGTCGGGGTCGGCGACCTTTCCCGGCAAGCGCCGGTGGTAGTCATCGATCGCCCGCTGCAGTTCCTCGCGCCGGGCGAGCAGCGCGCGATTACGCGGCGCGAAATCATGGATCAATGCGTCGGCGCCGGCCCAGAAGGTGTCGGGCTCGACCCCGCTACCGGGCAGTGCCTCGTCCATCACGAAGCGGTACACGACATCGGCAACGCTGAGGCCACCGGCCTGGACGCGGTTCACCGTGCCAACGATAAGTCGAAGGTGATTTCCCGCGCGGGCATGAAGTTTGTGTAACGCCTTCGGCTCGAACGCCGTCTGAGTAGCGGCCGGCTCGTAGCGTCGACCCGTGGTCAACCATCCGGCAGCGCTTGCCGGCGAGATCGGTGTCTTCACGGCCGATCAGGACGCCGAGTTCGATGCGTTCTACCGCGAATACGGATTCGCGACGCTACGCGGGATACTCGATGAAGAGCTGATCACCGACGCCGCACGGGAGTGCGCGCGGGCGCAGGCCGGCGTCGTCGACGGGGGTCTGCCCGAGCGATACGGCACGGTGCGTTTCCTGGAGCAGGACGGCGCCGCCAAGGCTGAAACCTTCGCCAACTACGTCCAGTTCATCACCGAGGTCTCACCGGCCACGCGCGAAGCCATCCTGAATCCCGCCATCGTGGGCGCGATGAAGCGCCTGCTCGGCCTCGATTGCTGGCTGCTCGAGCACCGCCGTTCTGGAGTGGTGTATCAGGACGCCCGGCCCGGTCGCGAGTCGGGCTACACGCGTATCGGATGGCACAGCGATTGGCAGAGCGCTCCGGCGCAGCCGATGTGGCCGAGCACCGCCTTCACGTTGCACCTCGACGCCACCAGCCCCGCCAACGGGTTCCTGCGGGTCGTTCCCGGCAGCCACCGCTGGGCTACCCCCGCTCCCTACGAGAACGTGAACGGTGCACGCGTTCCGGAAGGCGCCGCGTCAGCCGGCGGCTATACCGACGATCCCCCGCCGTGGCCGATGCCGCTCGGCTTCGACAAGGTGCCCGGGGAGATCGCCGTGTATCTGGAGCGCGGCGACGTCCTGCTCCACGATGCCTACCTCTGGCACTCAGCGGCTCGGGCCACCGACGACGACACCATGCGCCGGCACGTGCGGGGCAGCTGGTTCACCGGCGAGGTCTCCGACGAGGGCATCGAGGAGTTCGTGAAGAACGCGGCGCGCTAGCCGGCGTCAACGCGGCTCGGCCGGCGGATCGGGCGCGTGGGAGATCGTCTTCTGCACCCACGCGACGTCGTGCCAGCCGTTGTTCTTCCAGCCGATCTGCCGGTAAACGCCCATGGGTTCGAAGCCGACCGCCGTGTGCAGGCCTACGCTCGCGTCGTTAGGCAGGGTCATGCCGGCGATGGCGCGCCGGTAGCCCCGATCGGCCAGCCGCGCGAAGAGCTCTGCGTACAGGGCTCGTCCGGCTCCGGTCCGGCGGCGCCCCATTTCCAGATAGATGCTGGTCTCGCAGGCCCAGCGGTAAGCCGCCCGGGCGGCGAAAGCGTGGGCGTACGCGTACCCGGCGACGACACCGTCGTCCTCCAGCACGAGCCAGGCGTGCTGACGCGTCGCCGCCGCGATCCGCTCTGCCATTTGCGACGCGGTGGGCGCCTCGATCTCGAAGGTGATGGCGGTGGAGATCACGTAAGGGGCGTAGATCTCGGCACAGGCGGCGGCGTCCGTGACGTCGGAAGTCCGGATGGCAAACGCAGCGGGCATGACTCATATAGTAGTCAGCAACGTGTCTATAGTGTCACCGATGAGTGACGATCTCACCCTCCGGCTGGCCGCCACCGTGCAGGCCGCCCGAGTGGATCGCCGCTTGTCAGTGACCGAACTTGCCGAGCATTCCGGCGTCTCGCGGGCGATGATCGGCAAGATCGAGCGCGGTGAGGTGCAGCCCACCGCTGCGCTCCTGGCACGCCTGTCGGGCGCCCTGGAACTCACCTTGTCGGAGCTGATCGCGCGCGCGGAGGGTGAGGAACGCCGCCTGGTGCGGGCCGGCGATCAACGCGCCTGGACCGATCCGGAGACCGGGTACCGGCGCCGGGTGATCTCACCGCCCTGCGGCGGGCCGCTCGAGCTCATCGAGGTCGACCTCCCGAAGGGCGCCGAGGTGGCGTTCGCCGCCGACACGTACACGTTCATCCATCAGCAGATCTGGGTGCTCGAGGGACGCCTGACCTTTCACGAGGGCGAGCTGACCCACACGCTCGAGGCCGGAGACTGCCTGCAACTCGGCGCCCCGTCAGCCTGCACGTTCGTCAACGCCACGCGCCGCTCCTGCCGGTACCTGGTCGCGCTCGCCAAACGCCAGACCTGAGACAGTGCTCCGCGTGGCAGACGCGTACCCCGAACTCCTCTCCCGGCTCTGGGCTGCGCTCGGCGGGGCCGACGAACTGACGCAGCGGGTGAAGGCACCGCCGGCCGAATGCATCCTGCCCTCGGTATTCGCCGTTGACGCCCTGGCCGCAGCGACGGTGGCCGCGGCATCGCTTGCCATCGCTGAGTTCTCGGCGGCCCGCGGGGAAACGTCGATTCCCGAGGTGACGGTTTCACGCCGGCGCGCGAGCGCCTCCTTCGTCGGCGAAATGCTCTTTGCGCCCGACGGCTGGGCGCGGCCACCGGTCTGGGATCCCATCGCCGGCGATTACCCGGCGGCGGACGGTTGGATCAGGCTCCATACCAATTACAGCTACCACCGCGGCGCCGTGAGCCGGGTGCTGGGCGAGCTGCCGGAGCGGTCAGAAGTGGCTGCTGCTGTGGCGAAATGGCGCGCAGCGGACCTGGAGACCGCCGTCGTCGAGGCCGGTGGATGCGCGGCGGCGATGCACCCGCGCGAGGAGTGGCTCCGCTCAGTCCCGGGCAGAATCGCGGCGGCTCAGCCCGTGGTCAGCAGGCGCGCGCATCAGCTCGACAAGCCCGCCGGCTTTGGCAGTCCAAGGCCTGGCCGGCCGCTTTCGGGGATTCGCGTGCTGGATCTGACGCGGGTCATCGCGGGACCGGTGGCTACACAGTTCCTCGCCGCGTACGGAGCCGACGTGCTGAGGATCGATCCGCCGCGATTCCAGGAAGTGGGGGCGCTCCTTCCGATAACGACAGCCGGCAAACGCTGCGCCTGGCTCGACCTCAGCGACCCGCAGGATCGTCGGGTCTTCGAGGCACTGCTTGCTGACGCCGATGTCGTCGTGACGGGGCTTCGCGCAGGCGCGCTCACCGGCCTGGGCTATGACTCCGATGGACTACGACGCTGCAACCCGGACGTCGTGACCGCGAGCCTGGACGCGTACGGCTGGGAAGGGCCGTGGGCTGCTCGGCGCGGCTTCGACAGCCTCGTACAGATGAGCAGCGGCATCGCTGACGCGGGCAGGACCGCCGCCGGGCAGGACCGGCCCAAACCTCTTCCGGCGCAAGCGCTCGATCACGGCACCGGCTACCTGCTGGCCGCCGCGATCTGCCGAAGTCTCACCGAGCGAATGACCGTGCAGACCTCCGCCGACGTTCGGTGCTCGCTCATCGCCACCGCCAATCTCCTCTGCGAGTACCCGACCCCGGGCGGCCTCGAGGGGAAGGGAGCAACGTGGAGTGCGGCGGACACCCAACCGGTCAGGACCGCGTGGGGCCTCGCTCGCCACGTGCCGGTCCCGGGCGATCTCGAAGGCATCCCGGCAGCCCTCGACGTCGAGGCCGGCCCGCTCGGTCGTCACCAACCTTCGTGGGCGTAGCCGGCTTCCGGCGGCACATGGGGGCGATGAGAAGGTAGACCGATGGAACGTGTCTTCTACTCCAGCAGCGTCCATGACGAGCGCGAAATCGCCGCGGTCGTTGAGGTTCTTCGCTCCGGGCCACAGGGCTTGTGGCCCGGGCGCCGGGTCGCCGCGATGGAGCGGCAGGTGGCCGCCCTGTTCGGCAAGAAGGCCGGCGTCATGGTCAATTCCGGCTCCTCGGCGCTGTACCTGGCGATCGAACTGCTCGGCCTTCCGGTCGGCGCCGAGATCGTCACCTGTGGACTGACGTTCTCCACCGACATCGCGCCGATCGTGCGCGCCGGACTCGTGCCGGTACTCGTCGACTGCGAGATCGACACGTTCTGCGTCGACACCGCGCGGATCGAGGAGATGATCACGCCCCGCACCGGGGCCCTGCTGATCCCCAACCTCATCGGCAACGCGCCCGACTGGGATGCGGTGCGTGAGATCGCCCAACGGCACAGCCTGCACACGATCGAAGACTCCTGCGACACCCTCGGCCCGCTCTTGCGCGGACGCCCGACCGGCGAGCGTTCCACCATGACCGTCACCAGCTTCGCCAATTCCCACATCCTGACGGCCGGTGGCAACGGCGGGATGCTGCTGCTCGACGACGACCAGGCCCGTGACCGGGCGCTCATGCTGCGCCGCTGGGGACGGCGCTCGGAGGTGCAGTTCTTCGGCACCAAGAAGGGCGAGCGGGACTTCTGGGAAGACGTCGACGGCATCCGTTATGACAACCAGTTCATCTTCGACGAGCTCGCCTGGAACTTCGAACCGTCGGAGCTGGGTGCGGCATTCGGCCTGGAACAGCTGAAGAAACTCGAGGATAACCTGGCACGCCGCCGCCGGACCTTCGACGCCTACACCGACTTCTTCGGGGCCCATCGAGACCGTTTCCTGCTTCCGCGCCAGACTCCGGAGCTCGAGACGGCGTGGCTCGGCTATCCGCTCGTCATCCTCGAGGAGGCGGGTTTCGAACGGCCGGATCTGCAGCACTTTCTCGATGGCCGCGGAATTGACACCCGGACGATCTGGACCGGCAACGTCTCGCGCCAGCCGATGCTGCGCGGCCGATCGTTGGTCCTGCCGGGCGACGGCCTTCCGCGGGCCGACGCCATCATGGAACGCGGCGTCCTCCTCCCGCTCAGCCACGCGATCGACGACGCCACCCTGGACTACGTGCTGACGACGCTGGCGGAGTTCCTCGCGAGCCGCTGAGGCGTCAATCCAGCGTGCGCGGCAGGCCGAAATGCGGGGCGACCGCCGTCTCGAAACGGATGAGATCACAGATGAGGTCGCCGGCGAGGCCGAGCACGAAGATGCCCGCGAGGTGCAAGCCACCAGTCACAGGATCGCGCAGGTACTCCCCCCACGCCGGCTGACCGTTCGCGCGGACCGGCACGAGCACCATCGGATCCGTGTCGCTCCATCGGGGCTTGAGCGCCGTGAAGAAGCGGTACGCCGCCTCGGTCCCCCGATACTCGAAGGGAAGCGGAGGCATCCGTACCCACACGTCGTCGGTCATCATCGCGACGAGAGCGTCGACGTCCAGCACGGTGAAAGCCTCCACGAACCGATCGAGGAGGACTTGCTCCTGCGCGCTTGCGGCCGGCGGAGGCGAGTCCGGCGAGTGCACCCGTTCCATCGTCGCGCGTGCGCGTTTGAGCGCGCTCGTCACCGCGTCTTCAGTGAGCCCGAGCAGTTCGGCGCTCTCGCTGGCGCGATAGCCCAGCACATCGCGCAGCAGCAGGACGGCGCGCTGGTTGGGCGGCAACATCTGCACCGCCGTGATGAAGGCGAGAGATATCGCCTCGCGTGACTCGTAGCGCGCTTCGGGACCGGGCGCCTGATCGGGCAGTCCGTCCAGCAGCACATCGGGGTAGGGCTGCAGCCAGACCGCCTCACCGAGCTGGGTCGGCTCCGGAGCCGGGACGGGAAGCGGCGCGGCGGCCACGGGCCGCCGCTCGGAAGAGCGCAGCAGGTTCAGGCAGCGATTGGTGGCGATGCGATACAGCCAGGTACGCACCGAGGCACGCCCTTCAAAGCCTTCGAGTCCGAGCCACGCCGAGAGCAGCGTCTCCTGCAGCGCATCTTCCGCGTCCTGAAGCGATCCGAGCATGCGATAGCAGTGCACCTGCAATTCGCCTCGGTAAGGCTCGACGAGCGCGGTGAACGCGTCGCGGTCACCTGCGCGGGCCCGCTCGAGCAGTTCCATCGACATCTGCCACCTCCAGCCTGATCCTCCCCCCTCTATGGACACCGGCTGCGGGCGAAACTGGTCGCCCTCGCAGCGCCCAATTTCCGGCGGGTCCCGGGTCTGCCTCTGTGACCGCAAGAACCGGCACCCGGAGACCAGACACCATGTCAAATTCCACGTCAAATGCCACGTCAATTTCCACGTCAATTTCCACGTCAACTTCCAGCTCAGCCCGACCCACCGCCCGGCCGACGCACCGGACCTGGACCCTCGTCCTGGCCTCGCTCGGCGTCTTCATGACCGCGCTCGACACGCTTGTGGTGGCGAACTCCTTGCCCGCCCTGCGGCAGAGCCTGCACGCCAATCTCGGCGATCTGGAGTGGACCGTGAACGCCTACAACCTCGCGTTCGCGGTCGCGCTGCTGACCGGAGCCGCGCTGGGCGACCGGTTCGGACGCAAGCGCGTCTACTGGATCGGCTTGAGCGGATTCACCCTGGCGTCAGCAGCCGCGGCGCTCTCACCAAGCGTCGGGGCGCTCATCGCCGCCCGCGGCATCCAGGGAGCCGCGGCAGCGGCCGTCATGCCCATGACCCTGACGCTGATCAGTGAGGCCTTCCCGGCCGAGAAGCGGGGCGCAGCGATCGGCCTGTGGGGCGGCATCACCGGGCTGGCGGTCGCGCTGGGGCCGGTCGTGGGCGGAGCGATCGTGGGCGGGATCAGCTGGCACTGGATCTTCTGGCTGAACGTCCCGATCGGCATCGCCCTCGTCCCGCTGTCGATATCCCGCCTGACCGAGAGCTTCGGTCCCCGATCACAGCTCGACCTCATCGGGTTGCTGCTGGCCGGCGCGGGACTGTTCGGCATCACCTGGGGACTGGTACGAGCCAACCGCATCGGGTGGGCCAGCACCGAGACCCTCGCCGCTCTCGTGCTCGGCGCCCTGCTGCTCGCGGCGTTTCTTCAGTGGGAGCGACGCAGTAAGGCACCGATGCTCTCGGCAGCCCTGTTCCGGTCGCGCGCCTTCAACGCCGCCAACGGCGTCAGCTTCTTCATGTACGCGTCGCTGTTCGGCGTGCTGTTCCTGATGATGCAGTTCCTGCAGACCGGCCTCGGCTACTCCCCGCTCGGTGCCGGGCTGCGCACGCTGCCCTGGACAGGTGCGCCGATGATCGTCGCCCCGATCGCCGGCACCCTTGCCGACCGCTTCGGCAACAAGCCGTTCATGCTCGCCGGCCTCGCCCTGCAAGCCGCCGGGCTCGGCTGGGTCGCCGCTATCGCCAAGCCGGGCATGAGCTACGGCTGGCTCGCCGCAGCCCTCGCCGTCGCCGGTGTCGGCATCTCGCTCTGCTTCCCTACTGTGGCGAACGCGGTCGTCGGGTCGGTTCCCCCGTCGGACATGGGCATCGCATCGGGTACCAACAGTTCGTTGCGCGAGATCGGCGGCGTCTTCGGTATCGCCATCCTGGCGAGCGTCTTTGCCCATCCTGGCGATTACAGCTCCGCGCAGACGTTCATCGACCACTTCAGGAACGCGGTGTGGCTGGGTGCCGGTTTCTCGGCCTTGGGCATCCTCGCCGCGGCTGCGCTGCCGAGCCGCCGGTCCCTGCCAGACGGGTCCGTCGCGGTCCTGACACTCCCCTCTCCCAGCCCGGAGCTGTCTTCCGTGAACAGCGGGAGCAACCGGTGACCGCGCTCGTCGTGGGCGGCAGCCGTGGTCTGGGCCGCGGGATCACGGAGGCCTTCGCTGTCGCCGCCGAACCGGTTGTTGCCGTCGCGCGCACTGCACCGGCAGAGCTTCCACGCGGCGACGCACCCATCGAATACGTCCTGGCTGACGCCGGCGATCCGTCAGTGGCCGGTGCTCTGCTCGATCGCGTCGAACCACAGACGCTTGTCCTGGTGGCCGGTGCAAGCCCGCTGTCGCGTCCGCTCCAGCACCACACCTGGGAGACGTTCTCGGCCAACTGGAACTGCGATGTGCGCATCGCGTTTCACTGGCTACGCGAGGCGCTGCTCAAGCCCCTTCGGCCGGGCAGCAAGGTGATCGTGATCAGCAGCGGGGCGGCGCTGGCCGGTTCGCCGCTGAGCGGTGGCTACGCCGGCGCCAAGGCCACGCAGCGGTTCATCACCGGCTACGCGCAGGAGGAATCGTCGCGCGCCGGGCTCGGCATCAGCTTCACAGCCGTACTCCCGCGTCTGACGCCGATGACCGATCTCGGCCGCCCTGCCGTGACCGCCTACGCCGCGCGCTATGGCCTTTCCGAGGAGGAATACGTGAGGCAGCTGGGCGAGCCCTTGACTCCCGCTCGGGCGGGTAAGGCGCTAGTCGAGCTCGCCGGCAGGGAACCCGACGCCATCGGGGCGGCCTACCTGCTGACAGCCGACGGGCTGGCGCCGCTTCCGTGAGAAATTTCAGCGGTTGGTGCTGGAGGTGAGGTGCTCGAAGAGCCCGGGCTGGATGCGCGTACGCACCCCCCGTGCCCAGTCCTCCTCCACGCTCGTCACCTCCAGCGCGGCACCGTTGTTGAGCAGCATGCCGAACGCGAGGAACGCCTTGACCGTCACCGGGTCCAGACCGGTCGAGTCCGCGACGACACTCCACATCCGGGCCATCTGCGCCCGGATGGCATCGCGTACCTCCTCGTCGCCGCAGGCCGCAAACCCCTGCAGTTGCAACAACAATGCCGTCCGGTCCGCCAGCAGGTCGTAGTACTCCGCGCCCATCCGGGCGAGCGCCTCGAGCCCTACGGCCTCGCCGGCCGCTTCCAGCATGGCGTTGCTGACGCGTTCGAAGGCCTCGCAAACAACCTCGAGGAACAGCGCCTTCTTGGTGCCGAACAGCCGGAAGACGTAGGTCTGCGTGATCCCGGCCTGACGCGCGACGGTCTCCGTCGAGGCCCCGTGCAGGCCGTGGGACGCGAACTCCCGGGCCGCGATCGCCAGAATCTGTGCCCGCCTCTCCGGTCCACGCATGCGCTCGGCCACGGCCTGAGGTTACTGGTGACTAACCGATAACTCCTCACTGGCGGAAGGCACGACGGTAGGCCATCGGCGAGGTCCGCATCCGTTCGCGGAAGTGATGGCGGAAGGTCATCACCGTCGCGAACCCGACCAGGCCGGAGACCTTGTCGATCGAGTCGTCGCCGGACTCGAGCAACGGCAAGCTGGCGGCGACGCGGCGGCTGATGAGCCACCCGATCGGACTCTCGCCGGTGACCTCATGAAACCTTCGACTGAACTGGCGAGTCGAGAGATGAGCCCTTGCGGCAAGGTCGCTGACCGAGACCGGCTGGGCGATGTCGGAGTCAAGCCAGCCGATGACCTCATGGATGCGGGCATCGTCTTCGCTGGCCACGGGCTGATCCATGTATTGCGCCTGGCCGCCGTCGCGATGCGGCTGCACCACCAGGCGTCGGGCGACCTGATTGGCCACCGCGGCGCCGTGGTCCTTGCGCACCAGATGCAGGCACAGATCGATGGCGGCGGCGGATCCGGCGGCAGTGAGCAACCGGTCGTCATCGACGTAGAGCACCGCCGGGTCCACCATCACGCGCGGATAGCGCTGGGCGAGCTTGTCTGCGTACAGCCAATGCGTCGTGGCGCGGCGCCCGTCGAGCAATCCGGTGGCTGCAAGCGCGAAGGCCCCCGAACAGATGGACACCAGGCGCGAGCCGCCTTCGTGAGCCGACCGCAAGGCTGTCTTAACCTCTGCTGGGACGTCGTCGTCCACCGGCCAGCAAGGGACGATCACGGTGTCGGCACCGGCCATGGCATCCAGGCCTCGATCGACCGTGACGGCCATACCACCATTGGTCTTTTGCGGCCCAGGCACCATCGCGCACACCTCCATCGCGTACCACCAGGGCACGTTCAATTCCGGACGCGACAGCCCGAAGACTTCGACGACGGCGCTCAATTCGAAGAGGGCGACACCGGGACAGGCCAGGGCGACGACGCGGTGGGCTCTTGTGGCCGGCATGGCCGAATACTAGCGATAGGCGTCTTTTAAGCCACTCTCTTTTCGCGCGCCGGTGCCCGACCATGAACCTCATGAGGATCCGATCCAACGTCCTTGGCACGCCGGCGGCAGAGCCCGTATCTGCGGCCCGGCACTTCGCAGCCCGGCTGGCCTACGAGGCGGATTGTGCTGATGTGGGCGCGGATATCGCCGCCGGCGTCACGGGCTTCGCCATCGTGGACTGCCGGGCTCCCGAGCTGTATGAGGCGTCGCACATCCCCGGCGCCGTGAACATGCCACACCGCCGCATCACCGCCGAGACGGTCGCCGAACTCCTGCCGCCCGACGGGCTGCTGGTCACCTATTGCAATGGGCCGCACTGCAACGCCAGTACCCGCGGCGCCCTGCGCCTCGCCGAGCTGGGACGACGCGTCAAGGAGATGCCCGGTGGAATGGCCGGGTGGACCGCCGAAGGGCTGCCAGTCGAATCCGCGCGGATGGCTAGGCCAGCAGCTGGGTTGTCCCCATGACAGTGCGAGCCTCGATCGCCGCATGGGCCTCGGCCGCGCGCGCGAGCGGCCAGGTCTGACCGATCAGCGGGCGGATCCGTCCTGCTGAGGCATCGACCAGGATCCGGTCCATCAGCGTGCGACGGGTGCCGGTATCCAGCTGCACATCGCCGATGCCGATCACCTCGGCGCGACGCTCGCGCACCAGCGTCGGGTCAAGGTTCGCGAAGCGGCCGCTCGCCGTGCCGTGGGCCGAGAAACGACCTTCCCGGGCAAGGAGGCCGAAGGCCGCGTCGCCCAGGGCTCCCCCCAGGTTGTCGATGATGACGTCGGCTTCGCCGATGGCGCCCCGGACACGGTCCTGCCAATCGGCGTCATCAGAGTCGACGATGGTCCCGAGGCGGCGCAGTCGAGCGAGCTTGCGCGCATCGCGGGCCGCCGCGATGACCTGAGCTCCGCGACAGCGAGCCAGCTGCATCGCCGCGATGCCGAGCCCGCCGCTGGCCCCGAGCACCAGCACGCGATCGCCCTCCGCCACGCGCAAGCGGTCAAAGATCGCCGTCGCGGTGACGCCGTCGTGCAAGAGCGCCGCCGCATCAGCCACGTCAAGGCCTGAAGGTACGACCGACACACCTTCCGCCGGGACCGCAACCATCTGTGCGTAGCCACCGGTGCCGCTGGTATGGGCCACGACCGCTCGAGCGATCCAGCCGGGGTCCACGCCCTCGCCGACTGCGATCACGATGCCGCCGACGCCGTTGCCGGGCACGTAGGGCGGCTCCACGGTGAAGTAGGGGCGCCCGCCGGTGCGCCGGATCATCGTTTCCACCCACAAGACACTTGCGACTGCTGTCTCGATCACGACCTCCCCGGGCTTTGCCGACGGGGCCGGCACCTCGACCGGCTGCAACACCTCGGGTCCGCCGAATGCCTTGACCTGTACTGCCTGCATGCGCCTCGCGCCCCTCTCGTCCAGGAGCCGCCAGCGTGCAACCTCAAGTCAAGTTGAAGTCAAGCAGGCCGTTCGGCGTCATGCGCACGTCGCGCCTAGCGTCCCCGCCAGCACGCCAACGCGATCGCGGCGGCCAAAGCGGCTGGCGTGCAACTGATCGCCTACACCAGCATCCCGCAGGCCGACACCTCGAGCATGTTGCTGGCCGTCGAACATCTCGCGACCGAACGCGAACTGGCGGCCTCTGGCGTACCGCACGTGCTCTTGCGCAACGGCTGGTACCTCGAGAACTACACCGAGCAGCTGCAAGCCTTTCTCGCCCACGGCATCGCCGGTTCGGCCGGTGACGGCAAGGTGAGCGCCGCCGCTCGGCTCGACTTCGCCGAGGCGGCGGCGACGGTCCTCACCGAAGAGGGCCACGCGGGCGCGACCTACGAACTCGGCGGCGAAGCCTTCACGCTCCCGGAATTGGCGGCCGCCGTCAGCGTCGCCACGGGGACGACCGTGACCTACACGGACCTGCCCGTCGAGGCCTACGAGCAAGTGCTGCTCGGAGCCGGAGTCCCGGCGCCCATGGCGCACATCCTCGCCGACTCCGACCGGGGCCTGGCCCAAGGAGAACTGTTCGTGGAAGGCAGCGATCTCGAGAAGCTGATCGGGCGTCCGGCCACCACGCTCCAGCAAGCTCTCGCGGGGCTGCGACCGGCCTGAGTCACGTGGCCGGGGATCGCGGCGGCGGCCCGGCGCAGGCCGAGGGCACCAGCGGAGACATCCCGCTTCCGCACGGGACGGTTCGGTGCAGTCCGAGCCGAAGCAGCAGGCCGATCGCCGCCGCGATCAGCACGACGGCAACGCAGACCAGCCGCCTTCGTCGTGGCTGAGGTGCGAGACGGTTCATGGCTGCTCCTGGGTGGGCGTTGGCCGGTGACGCCAACGCTAGGCAGCGGGAGCCGGCGTGCCCATCGGGAAAAATGCCCAATCTCGGCTGCGGAGCCTTACCCCTTGGCTTCGTGATCCAGGTAGAGCCGCGTCAGTTGCGCCCGGCGACGCGCACCGGTCTTGTCCCGGATGCGATCGAGATGCGAATAGACAGTGGCCGTGGCGATATGCAGCTGCTTGGCGATGTCACGATCGGTCTCCCCGGACGCGACGAGCGCCAGGATCTCGAGCTCGCGCGGGCTCAGCTGAAACTTCGCCAGGCCCCGCTGCCGGTTGGCGGTGATCAGAAACGAGGCAAGGGTCGGCGAGACGTAAGTCTGACCATTGGCGACCGCCAGGACAGCCCGTTCGATGTCGGTGTCGTCGGCGTCCTTGGTCAGGTATCCCACCGCACCCGCGGCGACGGCATCGATGACGTCATCGGCCCCACCGGCGGCCGACACGACGATGACCCGATAACCCTTCTCGTGCACGTGTTTCACACCGGCAGCGCCTTCGATGCCGGGAAGGTGCAAGTCGAGCAGGACGACTTCAGCCGTGACGGCCGCCTCGTCGAATTTCTCGATCGACGGCGCCTGGCAGACGACCGTCATCTCTGCCGACTGCTCCACGGCATGCGCAACACCGCGGCGATACAGCGGATGGTCGTCGATGATGGCTACGGAGATCACGCCGGCCACCGAGTCACGACCCGGGTACCGGCCCCCGCGGCCGACACGATCTCGGCGCTGCCACCGGCGTCAGCCATGCGTTGTTCGATCGAATGCACCGTTCCGAACCCCCGCCTGGTCGCTGCCATGTCGAAACCGACACCATCATCTTGGACCTCGAGTACGACGTGCTCCCCTTCGGTCCTGACGTACACCCGAGCCCGGGTGACCCCAGCGTGTTTCGCCACGTTCGTAAGGGCCTCTCCGCACGCCCCCGCCATCGCCAGCGCGGCGGGCCAGGGAAGCCGCGGCGTCGCCTCCACCGAAAGCTCGACGTGCAGATCACTGTCCCCGCGATCGTCGATCTCCGCCATCACGAGATCGCTCAAGGTGCGCACCCCCAGCCTTGGCCGGGCGAGTTCCTCCTGCAGCGCGGCGGCTTCCCGCGCAGCCCGCTCCTTGAGCGCCCCATGGTCGTGGTGACGGCCGCTGGTGATGGCCTCCAGGAGCTGGACCGCACTGTCGTGGAGCAAGCGCAGTTGGACGGCCCGCTCCCGCTCCTCACCGAGCACCTCCCCCTCGCGAACGGCAGCGCCGCGAGCCTCCGCGAGGCGGACGGCCTCAGATCTGATGTGGCCGGCAAAGGCAGCGGCAACACCGAAGAACGCGGCATGGGCGACGCCATTGGCCACCCGGTCACCGGCTCGCGGGCCTTGAAGCAGTTGCGCGGCCGCGACGAGTCCGCCTGCGCCTGCCCGAAGCGCCGGCGGGTGAGCGGCCATGGCCTGGCCGCACATCACGTTTTCGCCGAAGCTCCACGGAGCCCAGTTCAGCCAGGTCACCCGATCCGCCGGTGCCAGGTTCCACTGACCGACCCCGAGTACGCACACCGCAGTGACGGCGTCGACGACGCTGCCGAGAGGATCCTCCCAGCGATCGCGTCCCCTGGCGCGGCGGGCGAACCAGGCCGATTCCCCTGCAGCGACAGCTAGTTGCGTGACGGCGACCGAACGGTGGCGATAGCGACCGGCACCCGCCAGAAGCGCCGCCGCACCCGTGACCAGTCCGCTCGCCCTCCACGTCAGCAGCGCCGAGAGCAAGGTGCCATCCGCCCGGCGGGTGTCGGCGGCGGGCAAGTCGGGAAATTGGGTAGAAACACCCACGCGCCCGAAGCGACGCGATGCCAAACTCATGAGGTGACGACCACCCCGACCGTGAGCATCGCGGCCTCTCGCCCGCTCCTTCGGGCGGGCCTTGAGCGCATCGCGCACGACGCCCACACGGCCATCACGACCGCGGGTGATGCCGACATCGTCCTTCGCGCGGGCGAGGGTCCCACCACCGCCGACCTCGAGGTGGTGATCGACGAGAGCAGTGTTTTCATCACCTGCCGCACCGAGCCCGACGCCCTCGTGTGGGACGCCGTCCGCCGCCTCGTCGGAGCTGCCGTCAACTGACGGGATGTGCAGCTCCAACCGGACACCGGAGCCGGGCTCCGACCAGACCGTCGCCCAGCCGCCCAGCGGCTTCACCACCGCTGCCGCTTCAGCGATCCGGGCCGCGTAGAGGCCACCGGACTCCGGGTCGAAACCGCTGCCCCGATCGCGCACGATGATGTGCACCTCGCCGGGCGCGCTGTGAGCCCGGACGACCGCACGCGCGGCGGCACCGAACTCATGCGCGGCCACCAACGCCATCGACACCGAGGTCCGGACGGCAGCAACCGCAGCAGGTTCGGCCGTCGCGTCGAGCTCCGCCGTCACGAGCTCCACCCGCAAGCCCAAGGCTCCCGCCTCTTGTGACGCGGCCTCCAGAGCCTCGTCGAGACCCTGCGGAAGTCGGCCCTCCGCCCGGAGCGCGTAGCGCAAACGGGCGGCTTCCGCAGCGGCAATCGCGCGCGCCTGCGCGGCGTCGCCCGTGCGGGCGATGCGGCCCAGCATGTCGATCGTCACCCGATGAAGCGCCTCATGCTGCCGGGACCGTTCAGCCTGCCCAGCGGCCGCAACCGAACGCTCGATGGCGAGCTCGTCGGCCTGGTCCCGTTCCTCGGCGTACCGGTAGTGAGCCTGCACGTAGACCCGGGACGCCGCAGACATACCCGACCAGCTGACGGCATCGTTCACCGCAAGCGCGCGTCCGGCCACATGCGCGTCTCGGCCCCGCGAGCGCATGCCGGTCAACAGGGCTGCTGAGCACACGGTGGCAACCACCACGCCGGCCTCGCGGCGGCGGGGGCTGGAACTGGCGCCCATGGCGGCCCCGATCGCCATGTTCTTCGCCCACGGGGCCGCGCCCTCCGAGAGTCCTGCCTGGGAGGCCACGAGAGCCGCGGAAGTGGTGACCGCGTCGACCCACATCCCGAGCCGGTCTTCATACCGACCGCGAGCCACGATCCGGCGGACCAGCCAGCTCGATTCGACCGCGACTGCGGTCCAGAACGCGACCTGCGAGCGCGGATTGCTGAAGCGGCGCCTGTCGCTGGCCAGCATCAGAGCCGAGAACGCGAGCTGACCGGCACGGCTGGCCACAAAAATCAGCCCAGAGGTGCGCCCGGCATCAGCGAGGGCGCTGAGGCGATGGACCTCATCCGGCGCCGGCACGACACAAGCGTACGAGCCGGCTGTTCGCCGGGGCAGGAGTGCTCGTGGGCCCGGCAGCCGTGGGGGAAATTACCCAACCCCCATGGGCAAACGCACCGGGGAGAAGTCGGGTAGTGCTGCCTCTGCCGCGGCGAAGCGGCGGCGAACAGGCTTAGCCGGACAGCTCAGCACCGCTCGAAAGGACCGGCCATGACCATCGGAACACTCATCGGGATCGCCGCCTCGGCCTCCGTTCTCGCGCAGTCCGCCGCCAGGAAGCGCGGCCGCAGCCCCCAGGCCTGGGGAGTGCTGGCCTTCCTCTTCCCGGTCGCGCTCGTCGTCCTCTGGTGCTTGAAGGCCCGCCAGGATGCTGCCGGCCCCGTGCCGGCGGCCGCCAACACCCCGGTGGACCCAGGTCCCTCGGGCTGGGCCGACAGCCAGCTCACCTCGGGGGAACAGCACGCGGTCACCAGCGGGCGAGGCATGTCAGCCACCTCGCTCGCGGAGAGCTGGTGACGACTCGTCAATCCATCGAGCTCGGCGACAACCACTCAGGCGAGAACCGCTCGCCGACGACGAAAGGAATTCACCATGTACGACATCCACGACGCGGGACCGATCGGCTCTGACGTCCACGACCATTCCTCGCTGCACGATCTCTTCGGGCACGACACCGACCTGGCGCCACTGCACACCGCGGCAGACCCCTGGACCATCCCGGCGAGCACTTCTCACGACAGCCCCTCGTCTCACCTGGGTTCGGATGCCACGAGCGGCATGGCGGGCAACCCGGACGAGTACCACAACGAGTGGTTCTTCCAGGGCGCCGATGGCCTGTGCGCACCTTCGTCCATCACCGAAGTGCTCGCCGAGCACGCGGGCGTCCACCTGCCCGACAACCAGGTGGTGGAGTCCAAGCTTTCCGAGCTCGGTTTCCCGGCGACCTTCCTGACGATGGAGCAATCCCAGGAAGCGCTGCAATCTCTGGGGGTTCCGTGTCACCTGGAGAACGCTCCGGCCGGCAACGAGCAGGCCACGCTGGAGCAGTACCTCTCCAGTGGCCACAGCGTGATCCTGGCGGTCAACGCCTCGCCGATCTGGTACGGATCGGAGACCTTTGACAATCCCAGCGGCGGCGAGGATCACGCGCTGGTCGTCAGCGCCATCGACCCGCACACGGGTGAGGTGACGTTGAGCGATCCCGGCACCCCGGACGGCAACGAGGAGCACGTTTCCTGGGCCACCTTCCAGGATGCCTGGAGCGCCAGCGATTTCAAGATGATCGTCACCGACGACGCGGCGGGCGGCCCCGACCACTCGACGGCGGCGAACGCCGTGACCAGCCTTCAGTCCGGCGGCGACACACCGCCCGCTCCGCCGGCTGCCGATCCCGTCTCTCCGGCGATCCAGCCGGCGGTCGTCACGCCCGCCCAACCCACGATGCCGACCGTGCCGCACATCGCAGGCCAGGGATTCCCGCACATTCCTGGACCGATCCTGCTGCCCATCACCTTCGGAGCTGCTGCAGCTGCAGCGGCCGCACTCCGGCCTGGCCGCAAGACCCGGGCTGCGCGCCGGGCCACGACCCTTCCGGTCCCGGCATGAGCGTCGCCCCGGCGATGCTCGACCGTTTGGGCGAGCTCTGCGCCACTCTGGCGCAGGGCTCGCCCGAGCACGCACCCCGGTTGAGGCAGCTCGCCGCCACCCTCGACGAGCCGCTGAGCATCGCGATCGTCGGGGCCGTGAACGCCGGAAAGTCCACCCTTGTCAACGCTTTGGTGAACCGGAAGGTGGCCGCCACCGACCGCGGCGAATGCACGCGCCTGGTCACCCGGTACCGCTTCGGCGAGATCGAACTCGCTCGCGCCATCCTGGACGACGGCACCGCACTGCAGCTGCCCTATGACCCCGAGTCGCTCTTCCCGGAGAAGCTCGGTGTCCCGTATGAGCGGGTCAAGCTCATCGATGTGACGCTCAGCATCGGGGCGCTCAAGCGGGTCACCATCGTCGATACGCCCGGGATCAACTCCACCGACGAGGCCAAGGTGCTGCAAACCTTGGACTTCATGCAGGCACGGCAGGCGGACGGCGTGCTGTTCGTCTCCCCCGGCGTCGCCATGGACCGGGACCGCGAATTCCTGCGGCAGTACCGGCTGGCATCGGGCGGACCTGCCGCGGCGCCGACGAATGCGGTCGGCGTGCTCAGCTGCGCCGACCGGCTCGCGCCCAGGAGCGGTGAGGACCCCTGGCCGGCCGCGCAGGCGCTGGCCGCCGCCAACGCCCGTGAGCTCGGCAGCGACATCGCGACGGTCATCCCGGTCATCGGCCAGCTCGCCGAGACAGCGAACGCCGGCCTCTTCGGCCAGGAGGACGAGCGAAGCCTGCACCTGCTGGCGGCGCTCCCGGCCGAGGTGCGTCGGCAGATGCTCTCGCGGGGTCCGGCGTTCCTGGCCGCGGACTGCGACGTGGCGCTGCCGGTGAGAACGTCGCTACTGCGACGGCTCGGCCTCTACGGGCTCAGCGTGCTCCTGGAAGCGGCCGCCGAAGGCGCGCCGGCAACCGTCATGCGACAAAAGCTCATTGAATGCTCGGGATTGGACCGGCTCGAAGAGCAGATCCGGCGGCGGTTCGAGAACCGCCGTGCCGTCCTTCGGGCCGCTCGAAGCCTGACCGAGCTGCGCAGCCTCGCGGTGAGCTTGAGCGCCTCCTCGCGCAACCTGCTGCTCGACGAACTCGAAGCCCTGGAGGACGACCCCCTGATGCATGGTCTGGAGGAGCTACGCGCCCTCGGCTCTCTCGAGTCGCAGGAGCTGATCCTGACGGCAGACCAGCGCACAGCCGGCCTGCGGTTGCTGACAGAAACTGAACCGCTGCGTCGGCTTCGTTCGCCGAACGCCGACCCGGAGACGTTGGTCCGCCTCGCGGGGGAAGCGGCCGACTACTGGACGAGCGTCTCGAGTGGATGCACCCATCAACAGCGGACCTACCGGACAACGCGTGCGCTCGCCCGATCTGCACAGCTCTTGTCCGAACGCCTGACAGCGCACGACACCGGCTGCGAGAGTCTTCGGGGGGTCACGAAATGAGCCACACACTGCTGTCCGAGCGCGCCACCACGACCGTGCACAGCACCGGCGCACCGGCCCTGTCGGCCACGGGTTGGCTGGTGACCGCCGGCCTCTGCCTGATCGCCGTCGCCGTGGGGACGGCGGTGGGTCGGGTGTGGGGACGGCGCCGCGCGGCGAACCGCACCCAGCCCGCCGCGATAGTGGTGGACCAGGATCAGTCCCCAGCACAAGGAGAGGCGCCGTCAGCGGAGCGAGCTGCGCTGGTGCTGGCGTGCATCCGCATCCGCGGCCTGTCATCGGATCCGGCCATCCGCGAGATCGCTGACGACGGGCTGGCGAAGGGCGGGGTCGTCCCGATCATCCCGACGGGGCAGCGGTTCGACCCGCACCGCCACCAATCGGTCGGCGAGCTCCCCACGGCCGACCCGGCACAGGACTGCATCATCGCCCGCACCGACCGTCCCGGATATGACGACCACGGCCGGCGGATCCGTCCGCCCGAGGTGCTCGTCCTACGATTCCGGGTCGCCTGATGTCTGCCGCCGAGAACGAATCCGACGCCCGAGCGGAGGTCGACGCCGTACTTGCCGGCCTCGACGTGCAACTGCGCCACCTTGCTGACGACAATCTCCGCAACCTCATGAAACAGTGGGATTTCGCCCCCGTGCTCGACCGGCCGGCGGCCATCGTCGTCGTCGGGGAACCAAGCGTCGGCAAGAGCTCATTGATCAATGCCCTGCTGGGTCGTCAGGTCATGGCGAGCGCCAACGAGGTGTCCACCGCCACCTACGTGACGCTCACCGCGGGTCCGCAAGCGGGCGCCACCGCGCACTTCGACACCCGCACCGAGGCCCTCACGCTCGATCAGGTCCACGACTACAGCTCGGCGCAAGGGCCCACGATCGCCGACTGGGTCGAGGTCCAGCTGCCCGACCCGCGACTGGAGGGCGTCGTCCTGATCGACACCCCGGGCGTCGGCGGGCTCAACGAGCGCTACGGCGAGCTGACGTTGCGCGCGCTCGAGGAAGCCTCGGCACTGCTCTTCCTCACCGAAGCAGGCAGGCCGATGTCGCAGTCGGAACTCGAGTTCCTGCAGCGGGCCAGCAGCCGGATCGACCGCGTCATCCTGGTCCTGACCAAGATTGACTTCGAGGAGGACGAGGGCGAGGACTGGCAGCTGCGGGTCATCGAGACCCGGCAGGCGCTCGCTCGGTACGCGCCGCGATTCGAAACCGCGCCTTTCATCGGCACCTGCGCCCACTGGTCCGGCGGCGCCGAGGACCCGGACCTCGCCGAGAGCTCGGGCATCCCCGCGCTGTGGCGCGAGATCCGCGTAGTCGGAGACGCGCAAAGCTTGCTGCACCAGGCAAATCGGGCCCGTACTGCCCGCCTGGTCACCGAGGCAGCGCTCCAGCTCTGCCTCGAGCGTGAGGCCATGTCGGTCGACACCGAAGCCCTCCAGGTCGCCTACCAACACGAGGCGGACGCCTTGAAAGCCTGGCTGGAGGGAGATTTCCACCAGTGGAGATACGAGCTGGACGACCGGATGCAACTCATCGGAAGCGAGCTGGCCGGACTCCTGCGGCGCCGCTGCCGCCAGCTGCTCGTCGACGTGGGTTCCCAGCAGCGGGCCCGCCCGAAGGCGGATTCGCAGGAGACGCTTGACGCGCTCGCGGCCGGAGTCGGGGCGCTGCAAGAGGATCTCCTCGCGCAACTGCAGCTACAACTCGACCGTGCTCTGACGGAGATGGTGAGCCGTCTACCGGGGCCCGGCGAGGTCCTGAACACGCGCCTGCAGGAGATCGCCGGACCGTCGATGCGCCGGTTCGAACTCGGTGACTACACGGCGACGCCGGCCGAACGCAACGACATGCTGACCATCCAGTCGACATTCATGGGTTTCAACATGGCCAAGGCGCTCGTCACAGCGTTGGCAAGTGTGGCGTCCGGGATCAGCGTGGGGGCGCTTCCCGTTGCCCTCGCGGGCGCCGCCTGGTGGTCGGGCAAGGCCCGCAAGCAACACGCCAAGGTCGCTGGACAGGCCGAGCTGCGAGCCTGGGCCGCCATGCAACTGGAAGATGCTCGCGAGTCCATCCGGGAGCAGCTTGCGAAGCGGATCAAGGACGTCAACCGGCTGATGATCGACGAGTTCGGCAAGGCGATAGAGCAGCAACGGCAGGCCTATGAGAGCAATGTCGAGCGCTGCCGGACCGAGCTGGCGCGTGACGCGCAGACCCGCGCCCGCGAGCTGGAGGAGCTGCGCTGGACGCGTCGCAACGTCGAGAGCCTGCTGGCACGGATCGACGCCCTGCTGTGCAGCATCACTCACGTCATGGCCGAGAATGCGGCCTAGCCGGCAAACGGAAGGAGGACACGCAATGCCTTGGCGGTTGGCGATCGATTTCGGCACCTCCACGACCACGGCTGCCGTGGTCGACGACGACGGTCCGGTACGCCTGCTCAACGTCGACCCGAACGTCGGCGACGGTCCCATGGCGTCTGCCGTGGCCGTGCAGCCCGACGGCTCATGGCTGGTGGGCACCGCGGCCGTACGCTCCGCCGCGGTGCTGGCCGACGCGTACGAACCGACACCCAAGCGGCGCCTCGGCGAGCGCGTGGTGCGCCTCGGCGGACGCGACTACGCCCCCTCAGATGTCGTGGCGGAGGTGCTCGGCGTGGTCCTTTTCGAGGCCTACCGCCAGCACGACGCCGCCGCTCCCACCGATGTGATCATCACCCATCCGGCACGGTGGCGCGGCGGGCGGTTGAGGATTCTGCGCGACGCGTACGGGAAGGCCGTCGCCTCATTGCCGCGGCGCTTCGCCGATGCCGGCCCGCAGGGCTCGTCAGCGGCATGTGACGCGCCGGCACCCACCTTCCTCGCGGAGCCGGTCGCTGCCGCTCGCCACCTCCTCGAGCAGGAGGCCCCGAGGCCGGGGCCGGCGCTGGTGGCGGTCTATGACCTCGGTGCCGGCACGTTCGACACCTCTGTCGTCCGGCGCGATGAGCGCGGGCAGTTCGAGGTGCTCGCCGATGGCGGCATCGGCGAGCTCGGCGGCGTCTTCTTCGACGAGAAACTCCTTTCATTCATTGGGCAGTCGCGAATCCAGGACGAGGATCCCACCGCCTGGGAACATCTGATGAACCCGCGGGATCAGACCTGGCTGCGACGAGCCCGATCGCTGCAGGAGGAGGCGCGATACGCGAAGGAGCGGCTGAGCACTCACACCAGCGCCCACTGCGCCATTCCCGAGCTTGATCACCTGGCTCCGGTCCTGATCAATCGCCCTGATTTCGAGAACCTCATCCGCGACGACCTGCGGGCGGCCGCACAGGAGTTTGCCCAGACTGTCATCAACGCCGGCGTGAGCCTTTCGGATTTGAGCGGTGTCCACCTCGTGGGTGGCTCGTCGCGAATTCCCCTTGCGGCGTCGACACTTAGGGGCGAGGTGGGGATCGCGGCTACTGCCGGCATGGGTGACCCCCGTGAGACGGTGGTCCGCGGGGCACTGATCCTGCCGCCGTCGCCGCCCGCCGCTCGGCTCCCGCAAGGCCAGTCCACGCGAAGCACTCTCGAAGGCAGATCCTGGGACATGCAGGGGCCGGCAGCGGGCGCTCCCGTCGCCATCGCCCTCACCGATGAATTGCTCCTTGCCGCGCAGGGCTCTTCGGTGCAACGGCACCGGCTCAACACCCTGGACGGTTCGTTCGAGACGAACCTCGCCAGCGAAACCGTGATCGACATCGCCGGCGGCTACCAGCAGCTGGGAGGCCATCTGCTGGAGCTCCGGCAATCCAGCGGGGAGGCGGTCCTGACGCTCTGGTTCCCCGATGACAGCCGGAGCCGGGAGGCCATCGCGCAGTTCCGGGTGGCGTTCGAACGTGCCCGGTTCGGCCCGCTCATCACCAAGCGCACGCGCAAGAACGGTTCCGTTCATGCCGACACGCTGTCCGCCCGATTCCAGTTCGCGCGCACCATCGGCGAACTGGGTCATCACGACGAGGCGGTGACGTTGCTGGCCCCACTGGTGGCCGACGCCAGCCGGGTCACCGGAGCAGACCAGCCGGACACGCTCACGGCGCGGACCTTGCTGGCGTACCACCTCAATCGAGCAGGCAGGTTCGCGGAATCGCTCGACGAGTACACCCGGATACTGGCCGACCTGGTGCGGGTCCTCGGCGCCGATCATCCTCAGACCCTGATCGTGCGCAACAACCGCGCGCTGGTGCTGATCCGGCTGGAGAAGAGGGAGGAAGCGCACGAGGAATATGCGGCGCTGTTGGCCGATCGGACCCGGGTCTCCGGACCTGACCATGCGGAGACGCTGACCGCCCGCAACAATCATGCTTTTGCGCTCGGAGAGATCCAGCGCTACCAGGAAGCGGTCGACGAGTACACGCTTCTGATCGCCGACCACAGCCGCATCTGCGACGCGGATCATCCGCACACCTTCACCGCCCGCGCCAACCGCGCGTCGCTTCTGGTGAAACTCGGCGAGAGCGAGCAAGCGCGCCAGGAATACGTCGCGCTGATCGCTGATCGCACCCGGGTGTGGGGTATCGATCAGCCTGACACCATCGCGGCGCGGCAGGCGCTCGCAGACGTGCTCCGCGGGATGGGGCGCTCCCAGGAGGCGGTGGAGGCCTTCTCCCAACTCGCCGCCGACAGCACCCGGCTCTTCGGCGCCCAGTCGTCCACCACCTTGGCGATCCGCCTGACGCGGGCGCAGGCGCTGCTCGAGCGTCGCAGCGACGCGGAGGCGCTACGCGAGCTGACCGACCTTGTCGGGGTTTTTACTCGCCGGCTGGGAGCCGAGCATCGGCAGACGTTGACCGCGCGGGTACTGCACGCGGATGCTCTCGGAGAGCTGTCGCGGGCCGCGGAGGCGGCCCGCGAACTGGCTGATGCCGTCACCATTTATGCTCGCGTTGCAGGGGAATCTCACCGCACGACGCTCACGGCCAGGGCTTACCTCGCCGAGCGGGTGATCCAGGTGGGTCACCCGGCAGAGGCCGCCGAGGACTTGTCGGCACTCATCGACGCCTCGACCCGCATCCTCGGCGCCGACGATCCCACCACGCTGTTCGCCCGCCGGCTTCGCGCCCGCGCCCTCGTCCACCTCGGCCGGGAGACGGAAGCCGCGCAAGAGCTCACCACCAACGTGGCTCGGCGCACCGCCGTGTTCGGTGCCGATCACCCGGGGACGCTCGACGCGCGCGCCGAGCTGTCGTGGTGTCTGGGCACCCTTGGCCGCGTGGAGGAAGCGCTCGAGCAGGACACGGTCCTGCTTGCCGACCGGCGCCGGGCCCTCGGCCGCGACCATCCCGGCACTCTCGCGACCCAGGCACAGATCGGCGACTGGCTGCTGCGCCTGGCCCGCGTCGCGGATGCCGGCGAGCTCTACAGCACGCTGATCGCCGACTGCACCAGGGTTTTTGGCTCGGGCCACGCGAGGACGGCAGCGGCAATCGCAGGACTTGCGGCCGCCCGGGCCGCGACCGGTGACACGGGAGTGATGAGATGAGCCAAGCGATCGAAGGAGAACCGACCATGCGCACACTGCCGACACCGCCGATCGGCAGCACGGAGTTTCTGGGTCGGCTGCGTCCCGTCCTCACCGAAAGCGAATTCGAGAATATCGAGACGGCGTATGCCTTTTCCAAGTACGCGCACCGCGGCCAGGAGCGCGCCAGCGGGGTGCGCTACTTCGAGCATCCGAAGGCGGTCGCCTGGATCATCGTCGATGAGTTGAGGTTCGTCGACTGGTCCATGATCGCCATGGCACTGCTGCACGACGTCCTGGAAGACACCTACCTCTTGAGCCGGCGCCGGATGGAAATCAACTTCGGCCGCGAGGTCGCCGTCGGCATCCAACTGCTTTCCAAGCAGGGGGGCGACACCCACCTGGAGTACATCGACCGGCTGCGCACTTACGGCAGCTGGCAGACCAAGGTCGTCAAGATGGCAGACCGGCTGCACAATCTGCGCACCCTCGATGCGTGCGAGGCTGCCAAGCGCGTCCGCAAGCGTGCGGAGACGCGCGAGCACTACTTGCCGATTGCGACGGGACTGGTGACCCAGGTTCCGCGCGAGCACGTGGACTCGATCGTGCGGTTGAACATCGAGCTGGACAGCCTGAGCAGCCCGGTGGATTCCGCTCATGTCTGAAGGCCACGTGACAGTGCGCGGCCCGATCACCGAGGGCCGCCGCGGCTGGCCTTTCGGAGCTGCCGCCTTCGACCTCGACGCACTCGGTTATGGCGAGCAGGAATGGTTCTTCTCCGGCGATGCGACGTGTTACGACCATGCGCCGGGCACGGGTCGTTCGTTCGACGGGCAATGGCAAGCCGAGCCCACGCGCAGCGTTCCCTTCGCGAGCCGGCTGCTGGTGCGCCGGCCAACCGACCCAGCGAAGTTCAACGGCTCGGTGGTCGTCTTCTGGGCCAACGTCTCCATCGGCTTCGACATCTACACCGGAGAATCCTCACGCCTGTATGACGGCTGCGCATTCGTCGGCGTCACCGCCCAGCGCACGGCCGTCGAGGGCTACCGCGACGGTCCCCAGCACGGGCTGCGGGCGTGGGATCCCGAGCGCTACGGCGAGCTGTCGATCCCGACCGATGACGCGTCCTACGACATCTACACGCAGGCCGCCAGGCTCGTCGGCCGCGAACGTCCGCACGGTGATCTCGATCCGATGGGAGGCCTCGACGTTCGCCACGTCATCGCCTTCGGCGCCTCGCAATCGGCGGGCCGCCTCGCCACCTACCTCAACGCCGTGCAACCACTCGAGCGGGCCTTCGACGCCTTCCTGCTCGACGTCTACTTCGGCAACGGCACCGCCTTGGACACCAGCGCAGCAGCGGGGCCGGGAGTCACGCACGTCGATCAGATCACCGATCTGATCCGTACCCACGGCCTGCCGCCCGGTGGCCATCTGCTGCGCGATGTCGGCGTCCCGGTGTTCGTGGTCAACTCCGAAAGCGAGTCGCTCGCGCACTTTCCGGTGCGCCAGCCCGACACCGACAGCTACCGCTTCTGGGAGTTTGCGGGCCACGCGCACGGCACGGTCCCGAGCAAGGAAGCGTTACGTTCCAGCTGGGAGCGCGACCTCGGGATGACAAGTCATCCCATGGCGCCGGCGGCCGGCTACAACGCGCTTTCCCTCGAGCCAGGACGGTCGGCCGCGCTCGATCACCTGCTCCGCTGGCTGAACGACGCCACCCCGCCCCCTGTCCAGGACCGCATCCGCATCGAGGGCGACCCGCCGCGCGTCATTCGCGACGAGTCCGGCAACGCCCTCGGCGGTATCCGTATGCCTGCGCTCGCCGTCCCCACCGGACGCCACACGGGCTTCGCTGCAGACGGCACCCTTTCGCTTTTTGGCTCCACCGAGCCTTTCGATGCGGCCACCCTGCGCGAGCTCTACCCCGATCATGAGGCGTACACCAACGCCCTCAACGCAGCGGCAAAAGAGGCCGTCGATTCTGGAGTTCTGCTGCCGGTGCAGGCCCCGAGTCTGATCCAGCTCTGACGCCTTGGCCTGAGCCGGTCAGCTCAGGTGAAAGTCCTTCAGCACCCGCCCCGAGATCGCCAACGCGTAACGGGCAGCACCGCCCATGTAGACCGGGCACTGAGTGAAGCCGCCGCCGGCCGGCACCTCTTTGACGGGACAGAAATGGGTGCCGTCGGCTTCTCGAACGACCACCGTTCGGGTGCCATCAGGCCAATGGCCCGTGCAGGTTTCCCAGGGCGCGCAGGGCAACGTGTCGCTGTAGTGACCGTGCCACTCGACCGCGGCGGCGCCATCGATGAACCGGACCAGACCGCCGGCCGGGAAACGGGCCGGCTGCTGGGAGAACATGACGCCCAGCGGGGAATTGCCGACGTAGCCCTGCGCCCCTTGGGCGCGCGAGAGCGGCGTACTCACGAAGTAGACCGGGATGTGAGCCCGGGTGAACAGGGCGACGGCATAAGCGGCGTCCGCTGCGTACTTGTTGATCAGAGCCTGCCCGCTGTAGGGCACCCCGTTGGCCTGCTTCATGCAGGGTGTGAACGCGTCACCGTTGAACTGGATGACGACGGCCTGCGGGTGATACCCCGCAGGACTCGCCAGTTCGGTGCGCATGTCCGGAAACCAGTCGCAGAGTGCCGTCCCGGGGAAGGTGTGCAGCCGGGTCGTCGCCTTACCGGACAGCCCCACGTAGAAGCTGATGTAAGGGCTGGCCTGACCGGCGATGGAATCGCCCCAGACCTCGACCCGAAGCGGCGGCGGCGCGGGCGGCGTGCAGGCGGTGCTGACCGCGACCCCGGCGATCGCCGCGGTCAACAGCAACGCGTGCACGGGCCTGAGAAAGCGTGACCGCAGGGCCATGGGCCACTCCTTGGCGAACATTGGCAGCACGGTACCGCCGGCCAACGCTGAAGACGGCAAGAGGATGCCCGGGTATTGCGCGGCGCTGGCGTAGCGTCGCTCGAAAGGGGTTGGTGATCTTGTGAGGGAAAACCGCGGTTTGTTGGCTCGGCTGGCGAGGCGCCTCGCGCGCACTCCTGCGCCGACTTCCGCCCCCGAAGGTCCTGGTATCCCGGGTGGAAATCGCGACCTCGAGGCAGACGAGAGAGACCGTCTCGCAGACGCTCGCGACACCGAGGCCACCAGGCGAGACGCGGCCGCGGACCGCAGGGACGGAAAGATCGTCGAGATGCTTGACGCTGCGCAGGTGCGCGACGAGGCCGCCGAGCTACGCGATCGCGTTGCCGAACAGCGGGATGCCGTAGCTGACCGGCGCGACGGCGATCATGACTCGCCGACGTCGGCCGAACGCATCGGATCCGCTGCCGACCGGATTCACTCCGAGCGTGATCGCGAGGCTTCCGCGGGAGATCGGGCAGCGATGGCGGACGGCAAGAAGGATGAGGCGGCGACCCGCGCCGAGGCCGTGGGCGATCGGTTCGACGCCGCCGTGGACCGGCTGGAATCCGGCGTCGATCGAGACGTGGCGCGCGACGAGCAGTAGGTCCCGTATCGCCTAACGAGACACGTCTTGGGCATAGCGCGCCGCCTTGCGATAGCTGGTCGGCAACGGCTCTGCGGTGGGACGGCAGAGCAGGTAACCCTGGGCCAGCGTGACCCCGAGTTCCAGAAGGGTGTCGAGTTCGGACTGGGTTTCGATGCCTTCGGCAATCAAACGCGCCCCGGCGGTGTCGGCCACCGTCGACAACGCCGTCAGCAACGCCCGCCTCACCGGATCGGTGTCGATGTCACGAATGAGTCCGATGTCGACCTTGATGAAGGTCGGGGTGAGTCGCAGGATGTGGCGGAAACTCGCGTACCCGGCGCCCGCGTCATCGATGGCTACGTGTGCACCGGCGTCACGGTGCGGTGCGAGCGCCCTGGTGAGCGCCGCATAGTCCTCGACGGGCGCGTGCTCGGTGATTTCGATGATCAGCCGGGAGCGGTCCACCTGTTCGAGCAGCGGGCCGCACAGCGGCGAAAGCAGCGCGTCGGGGGACAGGTTCACGCTGAACAGCGGCGGCAGGTCGGGACGGCCCATGACGAGCAGGGCGCTTTGCGCGCAGGCAAGTTCGAGGTCGATTCCCAGTTTCACGGACGCGGCGTCGGCGAACCATCCATCGGGTGCCGGAGGCGAGTCGAACCGGCTCAGTGCCTCGACAGCAATTGCCGCTCCGCGACGGATGTCGACGATCGGTTGCAGGGCGAGATGCCTCCCGCGCCCGGAGATGGCATTCGCGATCCGATCGCGTTTGTCATGAGCGCTGACGCCGAACAACGATGACCTCTCGGCAAGGTCGCCCAGCATCTGCGCCAGCAGTTCCATGATGGCCAACTCGCGCTCCGCCAGATCCACGCGCGGCCGGTGAGAGATGCAACAGAGCATGCCGTGCAGCACTCCCCCGGAGCGGTAGATCGGCACTCCCATGTAGGCCCCGATGTCGAGTTCCTCGGTGATCGGGAGATCTCGGCTCACCAGGTCACTTCGGGCATTGGGAATGAGCGACCGCAGGCGACCGTCCAGGACGCGCACGCAGTACGAGCCGGCCAAAGTCGTCGAGCTGCCGGCCTTCGGAGCCTTCGTATTGTTTTCGGCGCTCACTCTTTGAAAAACCTGCTGGCGTCCCGTGAATTCCGACATCCACGCGACTTCCATGTCCAAATGCAAGCGCGCAAAATCCAGAATTCGTTCGACTGCCTCCCCGTGACCAGCTGCGTCGGACACATGACGCACGTCCGGCGCGGAGCGCGGTCGAGGTGCGGTGGGGGACAAATCCCAACTCCGAACTGGGGAAACGGTAACCCGAGTGGCGTCCGCCCATCGACAGTAGTCCCGGTTTGCTGAGCGACCCGGCTGAAGAATGATCCGAGCCGCGGCTACCAGCCAGCCCGTCCAGTCCGCCCTAATGCGCGATATGCCCGCTTTGCGACCCGCCGGACGCGTCTGAGCTGCGCCGTCCGGCAAGAAAGTTACGCCGTTCGGCCTCCACAGATTTCCGGGATCCCGTCGAACTTCTTCTTGCCGGTCAGATGACCGACTGGACGAGGGGACAGCAGTGGGGGACGTACGGTCTGGCGCCAAGCGCCGCGGAGTGGTGTGGACGGGGCCGCGGATGGCCACGGTCGCCGTCTTCGCGGTCGTCGCGCCTCTTGGACTCACCGGGCAGGCGCTCGCCGCCGCCCCGGCAGCGACCCCGGCAGCGACCCCGGCAGTGGCTTCGGCCGCAGCCGGGCTGCACAACTCCAGCGATGCCGGCAACGGATGGCAGACGGGCACCTGGGGTGACGTGCTCGCCGACCTGCTGTCCTTCAACGGCTCCACAGGCGGCTACGACGCGACGCGCGACCCGGGTTCGCTCTACACCGTCACCAAGTCGATCGGTGCCCGGGCCGTCTGGAACGACCTCGACTCCCACGGCCGCCACATCACCGGCCAAGGCGTCACCGTCGCCCTGCTGGACAGCGGCGCGCAGCCGGTCACCGGGCTCGACAGCGCCGGCAAGCTCGTCTTCGGTCCCGACCTTTCTCTGGAAGCCAGTGATCCCGCGCTGACCGACCAGGACGACTACGGCCACGGCACCCACCTCGCCGGCATCATCGGAGCCCACGACGCCGGCGTCACCGTCAACTCGGCCGCCAGCCCGGCAGCCCAGCTCGGTGTCGCTCCCGATGCGACGATCATGCCGGTCAAGCTGGCGACGGCCGACGGAGCCACCGACGTCAGCCAGGTCATCGCCGCCCTCGACTGGGTCGTGCAGCACCGCAACGACGATCCCGCCAAGCCGGTCCGGGTCGTCAACCTCTCCTTCGGTACCGACTCGCTGCAGAGCTACCAGACCGACCCGCTGGCCGCTGCCGCTGAAAACGCCTGGCGCCACGGGATCGTCGTCGTGGTGTCCGGCGGTAACGAGGGCACCGTCGGGCGCCTCACCGACCCGGCGATCGACCCTTACGTCATCGCCGTCGGCGCGTCAGATCCGCAGGAGCGCACCGATAACACCCAGCTCGCGGCTGCCGATTTCAGCAGCGTGGGTAGCGCCGGCCGGCACGTCGATCTGCTGGCTCCCGGCACGTCCATTGCGAGCCTGCGGGACACCGGGTCCTACGTCGACAGCAACCACCCGGAGGGCCGGGTCCTCACCGACACCACGGGCCGGCTCTTTCGCGGAAGCGGTACGTCACAGGCCGCCGCCGTCGTCAGCGGCTCGGTCGCGCTGCTGCTGCAGGATCACCCCGAGCTCACCCCCGACCAGGTCAAGGGCCTGCTGATGGCCAACGCCGACAAGGTCAAGGGCAGCACCCTCGCCGTGGGATCGGGCAACCTCGACATCGCGGCGACCGTCAACTCCCTCGACGGGCTCGTTGCCCCGCTGCTGCGGGGCCTGCTGGCACAGCCGACTCCCGGCAAGAATCTCGTGCAGTCCTACCCGGTGTCCAACGGGCTGGGTTCCCTCGAGGCGGCCCGCGGCGGCTCCTACGTCTTCGACCCGGACAGCGGCGTCCCGCTCACCGGTGAGCAGGACGTGCAGGGCATGCCCTGGAACGCCGCAGCCTGGTCGAGCGCGTCAGCCAAGGGCAGCGCATGGCAAGGCGGGGCGTGGCTGGGCACGGTCTGGTCGGGCACCGGCTGGACCACCTCAGCCGGACTCAAGAGTTGGGTCAACGCACCCTGGACGGGCGCTCGCTGGTCCGGCGCCCGCTGGTCGGACGCCGACTGGTCCGGTGCGCGCTGGTCGGGTGCCCGCTGGTCAGGCGCTCGCTGGTCGGACGCCGACTGGTCCGGGGCGCGCTGGTCGGGTGCCCGCTGGTCGGGTGCCCGTTGGTCGGACGCCGTGTGGGGCGCAGAGGCCTAACGCATATGCAGCGACCCCTTCGACAGCTCACCGCGAGTCAGCGCAGCAGCATCCTTGCTGCGCTGCTCGCGGTGGTTGCCGTTGCGGCGTTGCTCGGCTCCGGACGCTGGCACCCACCGATCGACGCAGACCATGAGCCACTGCGGGACTTCGTGCTCGTCGCCATGTTCGCCGCGGCCGAAATGGCCTTGCTGCACATCGAGTTTCGGCGCGAGGCGTACTCGTTCTCGCTGAGCGGCGTGCCGATGGCCGTCGGGGTACTCGTCTGCAGCCCGCTGGTGGTGGTGCTGACCCGGCTCGTCGGGACGTCGATCGCCTTCCTGATCCAGCGTCCGCATCGCAACAAGGTCATCTACAACCTCGCCTCGTACGCCTTCGAAGCAGCAATGTTGGCCGCCGCGATGGACATGCTCGTCGGCGGACGGCACACCCTCGGGACGACCGTCGCAGGTGCCCTCACGGGCCTGCTCGTCGCGGCGGACGCGCTCATGACGACCTTGCTCCTGAAGGTCATCACGTGGCACTCGGGCCCTATGCAACGCAGCGAACGCACGCGCGTCTACACCTCCGGCGCGATCATCGCGGTGCTCGCTTCACTGCTCGGCCTGACGTTCGTGATCCTGAGCGGCAAGGGGCTGGTCGGCATCCTCGTGCTGCTCGGTATGGGGAGCGTTTTCGGGGTCATCCACCGCGCCTACGCGGCTCTGCACCGGCGGCATGCCTCGCTCGAACTCGTGCATCACTTCGTCAGCGGGCAGCAGGCCGACGACCAGAGCGTCGACCAGATCGTCGGCAATCTCCTCGGCCGCATCTGCACCAGCCTGCGAGCCGGCCACGCGAGCATCTTCCTCGACGGCTGGGAAGGTGAGCCCCGGCTCATCCTGGTCAACGAGGACGGGGAGGTCGCCACCTGGCCCGCCGCCCGCCTGCAGATCGACGACGCGCTCTACAACCGGCTTCCCGCTTCTCGCGAGCCTGTGGTCCTGCCGCGTGGTACCGCTGACCCCACATTGCGCGCCTGGCTGACCGCCCGCGGGCTGCGGGACGCGCTCCTCGTCCCCGTCTTCGACAACGAGGGCTACATCGGCTCGATGCTGATCGCGGACAGGCAAGGCGAGACCGCCACTTTCGACGCCGACCACTTGCACGTCGCGCAGACTCTGGCTGCGCACATGACCGTTGCCCTACGCAATGCAGCGCTGATGCAGCGCCTGCGCTACGACGCCAGCCACGACGCGCTCACCGGCATCGCCAACCGGGCGCTCTTGCGTGACGCCCTGCAGAACCCGGCCCTTGCGGCGACGACCGCCGACGAGCGCCCAGGGCGGGCGGCGCTTCTGCTGCTCGATCTGGACCGGTTCAAAGAGGTCAACGACGTGCTCGGGCACGTCGCGGGTGACCGGTTGCTGTGCGTCGTTGCCGAGCGCCTCACGGCATTGGCGCCGGACGGGGTCGTCGCCCGCCTCGGCGGCGACGAGTTCGCCGTGCTGCTGACCGGCCTGGCTGACGACGGCTCTGACGACACCAGCCAGGGCTTCGCTGCCGCAGAAGAAGCCGCAGAAGAATTCGCCCACCGCGCCATCGCCTCGCTCAAGCAACCCGTGATCGTCGACGACATCGCGCTGAATGCTGAAGCCAGCATCGGCATCACGGTCTTCACCCCGGGCACGACGTCGCCGGGCGAGCTGCTGCGGCAAGCCGATCTGGCGATGTACGCCGTCAAAGGCACCGGCCGGGCGGTGGGCAGCTACTCCCCCGATCTCGAGCGCGGGCAGGCCGATCGGCTCGCGTTGGTGGCGGATATGCGGGTCGGCATCGACCGGGACGAGTTCGTCATGGTCTACCAGCCCAAGCTCGATCTGCTGACCGACCGGATCATCGGGGTCGAAGCCCTCGTGCGGTGGCAGCATCCCAAACTCGGGCAGCTCGGGCCGGATGCCTTCATCCAGCTCGCCGAGTCCGCGGGGCTGATCGACCAGCTGACCGACACCGTCCTGCGCAGCTCCCTCACCCAGTGCCGGACCTGGCGTGAGCAAGGGCTGGACCTCGGCATGGCGGTGAACCTGTCGGCTCACAGCCTGCATGACGACCGTCTCCCGGAGCGCGTGCAGGCCCTGCTCGACGAGATCGGCCTGCCTGCCTCGGTGCTGACGCTCGAGGTGACCGAGGGCAGCGTAGTGAGCGAACCGGAACGCGCCATCCCGATCCTCGTGAGACTTGCCGAGCTGGGCTGCCAGCTCTCGCTGGACGACTTCGGCACCGGCTTCTCGAGCCTGTCCTACTTGCAGAACCTGCCGGTCCAGGAGATCAAGATCGATCGATCGTTCATCACCGGCTTCCTCGGTGACCGCCGTCGCGAGGCGCTGGTCGCGGCGATCATCGGGCTCGCCGAGAGCCTGAACCTGCGCGTCGTGGCCGAGGGCATCGAAGACGGCGCGACGCTCGATCAGCTGCGAATCATGGGATGTGGTGCCATCCAGGGCTACTTCCTGAGCCGGCCCGCCGGCCCGGAGCAGCTCACTCCGCTCCTGACCGCCCGGGGCAGCGCGATTGCTGCCGGCTCGACCCCCGCCGCACCCGCCGGCATGGTCATCTCCCCGCGAGAGCGCGGCCTCCTGACGCGCTAGACACGCCGCCCGGCAGCAGCTCGCCTGGCGCCCGCGGCCGATGGGCCGGTCTACAGTCGTTCATATGTTCGAATCACGGTGGGATGCCGGGCTGGACGATGCGCAGCTGGCGGCCGTCACCCACGGCCATGGACCGTTGATCGTGGTCGCCGGAGCGGGCACGGGAAAGACGCGCACGTTGACCAGCCGCGTCGCGCATCTCCTGGAGCGGGGAGTGGCGCCCGAGCGCGTCCTGCTGCTCACGTTCACCCGCCGGGCAGCGGAAGACATGCTGGCTCGAGCCAGCGTGCTGTGCAGCGACCAGCAGGCGGCCCGCCGCGTGTGGGGCGGAACCTTTCACGCCGTCGCGCATCGCCTGGTCGCCGAGCACGCGTCACAGCTGGGCCTGTCGCAGGTCTCGGTCATCGACCCCGCCGATGTCGCCGACCTGATCGACCTCCTGCGCGATGACCATGGTCTGACCAAAGACCCAGACCGCAAGCGTGCCGATGAAGGACGCCTCCCCCGCGCCGCCACCATTGCCGACATCTACTCGCGCGCGGTCAACACCGGCCGCTCGGCGCGGGAAATCATCACGACCCAGTACCCCTGGTGCGACCCTCATGCCGACCGGATCATGCTGCTGCTCAAGGACTTCGTGGATCGCAAGCGCGCCCGCGGGCTGCTCGATTTCGATGATCTGCTGCTGACCTGGCGGGCCCTGCTGGCCGAGCCGGCGACCCAGCGGCAGCTGGTCGGGCGTTGGGATCACGTGCTGGTCGACGAGTACCAGGACGTCAACCAGATCCAGGTCGACATCGTCCATCAGCTGCGCCCCACGGGCCGCGGGCTGACGGTGGTCGGTGACGACGCGCAGGCCGTCTACGGCTTCCGCGGGGCGAGCAGCGGTCATCTGCTGAGCGTCGCCGATACCTTCCCTGACGCGACGATCGTGCGGCTGGAACGCAACTTCCGCTCCCGCCAATCCCTGCTGGATCTGGCGAATGTCATCCGGCCCGGAAACGGTCCCGGCGAGGCGGCGGACGGCCGGCTCATGCTGCAAGCCGACCGGGAGGGCCCGGCCCGGCGTCCGCGGCTGGTTCGCTGCTATGACGCCGGTGAGGAGGCACGGCTGATCGCCGATGCATTGCTGGCCGGTGCCGAGGACGGCCAGCGGCTGCTGGATCACGCGGTGCTGATGCGTACCGGGCATCACAGCGATCTGCTCGAGGTCGAGCTGACCGCGCGGCGCATCCCGTTCGTGAAGTTCGGCGGGCTGAAGTTCCTCGAGGCGGCTCACGTCAAGGATTTCCTCGCGACTCTGCGGGTCACCGACAACCCGCGCGACGAGGTGGCCTGGTATCGGCTGCTGCGCCTGCACGAGGGCATCGGCCCGGCGCGCGCCGGCCGGCTGCTGCCGCTCCTGCTCGGCGGCGACGGCGGTGAGGAGGTTGAGGATTCTGCGCAGGATCGGGATGCGTGGCTCAATCAGGTCGTCGCAGCAGCCCCGGCGCCGTCCCGCACCGGCTTGGACGCGACCTTGCGCCAGTTGACCGCGGCCCGCGCCGAGTCGTCGATCCCGGCGCGGGTCACCGCCTGCACGTCGATCGTCATGCCGCTGGTGCACCGCCGCTACACGGACGCTCCCGCCCGGGTCGGAGATCTCGAACGCCTCGCGGCAGGCGCCGAAAGGTCTGTCGATCTCGCCGGTTTCGTCGCCCAGGTGACGCTGGATCCACCGGCCAGCACGGGCGACTTCGCCAAGCCGCCGCACCTGGACGAGGACTACGTGACGCTGTCGACCGTGCATTCCGCCAAAGGCCTGGAATGGCCGGTCGTGCATCTCCTGCATGCCGTCGACGGCGCCTTCCCGTCCGACATGGCCCTCGGCGATTTCAGCGACAATTCCGGGCTCGCGGAAGAGCAGCGCCTGTTCTACGTCGCGATCACCCGAGCTCGCGACGAGCTTTCGATCTACACGCCGTTACGCATGCCCCACCATCGCCGGGCCCGCGACGACCGGCACAGCTTCGCCCCCGAAAGCCGCTTCCTGACCCCGGAAGCGCTGCAAACAATGGAGATTGTCGAGACCCCGCGGCCCCAGGCCCCGGCCAGCCCCGCCGCATCGCTGCCGCGCGTCGCCATTCCCAGCCTCAGCGCACTGTTCGACTAGCGTCCGATGATTTCGGGCTCGACGCACCGTCTACCGGACCAGCACGACCCGAGCGGATCGGTCCGACAGAGGAGACACCATGGGCAAGATCAAGGTTCACGAGTTCATGACGCTCGACGGCGTGGTCGAGAACCCGGCGTGGACCATGGAATTCGGCTTCGACCCGAAGATGGGCGAGGCCATCGCCGGCCTGATGGGCGGCGACGACAACGCCATCCTGCTCGGCCGTACGACCTTCGAGATGTTCGCACCCGCGTGGTCCACCCGGACGGCCGAAGAGGACCCGGGCGCACCGTTCTTCAACGACAGCACGAAGTACGTGGTGGGCGGTGCGACGCCGAGCGTGGAGTGGGCCAACTCCGTCATGCTCGGGGCCTACGATCCGGCAGCGATCCAGCAGGTGAAGGCTGACGTGGCCGGCACGATCTATGTGAGCGGCAGTGCCGCCCTCGTGCGCGGGATGCTCCAAGACGGTCTGGTCGACGAGCTGCACCTGTTCGTGTACCCGGTGACGCTGGGCAGCGGGCTCCGGCTCTTCACCGACGGCACGCCGGGCCACACGCTCGTGCTGCTCGAGTCCGAGACCTACGCCAACGGCGTGGTGCATCTCGCCTACGCACCCAAGGTCTAGTCGGCCGCGGCCGCCTCGTCCTTGGGTGCCCAGTAGCCGCGCGCGTCCTCGAACCACTCACCGAGCTGGATTTCCGGGTCGGGCAGGGGCGTGACCCCATGGGTCGCGATCGCCTGCTCATACAACTCGGGCTGATCACCCCACGAGCGAAAATCTCCGTTGGTGAGCTCGAGGAAGAAGGTGCCCTCCTCGCCGGCCCGGATCGGACCGAAGGCGGCTCCGAACGGCAGTTCGATGTGGGTACCGGCCGGGCACCAGCGATCACCGAACCACGCCCCGCCGGCGATCACGAACACCAGATGATGACCGAAGTGGCCATGGCGGCGAGTGATCATCCCGGGCAGGTACTCGATGTAGGCGGACATGAAATCGGGGTCGGCGATCGGCCACTTCTCGCGAACCACGGCGATGGCACCATCGGCGTTGCGCTGACGCTTCACCTCGGTCCACTCGATGTCGTCCATCGCCTTCAGGGTTTCCGCCAGACCCTCGATCTTCGGGGTCGGCCGCTCGGTGCCGACGTCGCCGCGCGGATCGACGAACCAGTCCGCGAGCTTCAGCGGCGGATCCGGCAACGGGGTGATGCCGCGCGCCTCGATCTCGCGGGCGTACAGCTCAGGCTGATCACCCCAGCCGCCGAACTCGCCGAAGCTCAGCTCCCAGCAGGTGACGCCCTCCGGCCCGGCAACGATCGGGCCGAACGAGGCACCGAGCGGCACGTGCACGTGCATTCCGGCGCCCGACCAGACGCCGCCGATCCAGGCACCGCCGTCGAGCACGAAGACGATGTGGTTGCTGCGATGGCCGTGCCGGCGTACCACCATGCCCGGCTCGTAGTGCACGTAAGCGGAAAGGAAGTCCGGACGGAAGATCGGCCACTTCTCGCGGACCACTGACACCGTGCCGTCGGCGTTGCGCTGGCGCTGGACCTCGGTCCACTCGATGTCGGCGACGTTTCGGAACGTGGCTTCGACGCCCTCGATCTTCGGTGACGTGTTCGTCGTCATGAATTGAACCTAACGTCAGCCTTCAACCGCTTAGCCTGCTGGCATGTCCAAGGACCGGCTGCAGGCCTTCAGCGACGGCGTCATCGCCATCCTGATCACCATCATGGTGCTCGAATTGCACACGCCGAAAGGGACGGACTGGCACGCTCTGCGCGAGGAGCTTCCGGTGCTGCTGGCGTACGTGCTGAGCTTCGTCTTCATCGGCATCTACTGGAACAACCACCACCACATGCTCTCCGCCGTGAACCGGATCTCCGGCGCCTCGCTGTGGGCGAATCAGCACCTGCTGTTCTGGCTTTCGCTCGTCCCGTTCGTCACCGCGTGGATGAGTGAGAACCATTTCCCGCCCGTCCCCGTGGGGGTCTACGGCTTCGTGCTGCTCGCCGCCGGCGTGGCGTATTACGTGCTGCAGCAGACCCTGCTGCGCGCAGCCCCCGACGGTTCGATGCTCGCCGACGCGATCGGCAGGGACCTCAAGGGCAAGCTCTCGCCGCTGTTCTACTGCGTGGGCATCGGCCTCACGATCGTGAACCGCTGGCTCGGCATTGCCGTGTATATCGGCGTCGCGCTCATGTGGCTGGTGCCCGACCGCCGGGTGGAACGCGTCCTGAGCGGATCCCCGAACGGCTAGCCGGGCGGCGCCTGGCGTCACCCATCAGCGGGGAAGCCTGCCGGGTACGGCTCGACGAAGTCCGCCGAGCGGCTTACCGCCGCCCAGGCCCCGGCCTGCTCGAGTTGCCCGCTCGAGTAGGACAGCGCCATGTCGGAGGCATTCACACCAAGGAGCAGATGCGACGGCACGTCCTGGCGTTTGGCGACCGCGACGATGATCTCGGCGCCCCGGTCCGGATCCCCCGCCGGCCCTGACGGATTCGCCCGCACCCGGCGCTGCATCTGCCCGATGGTCTCCTCATAGTTCGCCGGAATGTCATGAACGGTCATCGAGGAGCCCGCCCAATCCGTCGCGAAACCACTCGGTTCGACGACCATCGTCCGGATGTTGAACGGCGCGGTCTCGACGGCCAGGACCCGGGTGAAACCGTCGACCGCGAACTTCGCGGCCTGATAGCTGGCGATACCCGGCGAGCCGCCGACCCGCCCACCCACTGACGAGAACTGCACGATGATCCCGCCGCCCTGCCCGCGCAGGATGGGTATAGCCGCCCGCGACACGTTGTAGACGCCCCAGAAATTGGTCTCGAACTGCCGCCGGAAATCGCCTTCATCACCCGTTTCGATCGGGGCGACGTTCGCATAGCCCGCGTTGTTCACGACCACGTCAAGGTGGCCGAAGCGGCGCACGCCCGACTCCAGAGCCGTCTGTACGGCAACGGGGTCGGTGACGTCGAGCGCAACAGCGATCGCGCGGTCGGGCTGCGCCTCGACGAGATCGTCGACCTGCTCAGGGTTTCGTGCGGTGGCCACCACCTGATCGCCGGCGGCAAGTGCTGCCTGAACGAGCGAGCGGCCGAACCCGCGCGAGGAGCCGGTGATGAACCAGGTCTGCTGCATGGTCCGGAATCTCCCTTCCTGAGGGGAGCCGGCGGACGGCCTGCGTCGCCGACCCGGAATCGGATCGTGCTATCAATGCTGGCGGCGAGGATGGCGCCTCGCGGCAACCTTCACCAAACCTGCAACGGAACGGGTGTACCCGCAATGAGCGACGTGTTCGGACTCGACGGCAAGCCGGCTCTCGTGGTGGGAGGCGGATCCGGAATCGGCCGTGCCACAGCGCTTCTGCTCGCCTCGGCAGGCGCGCAGGTTGCCGTCGCCGACCTTGACGGCGACCGGGCAGCGGCCGTCGCCAAGGAGGTCGACGGTGTAGCGATCGCCGGAGACGTCACCGACCCCGACGAGGCGCAGCGTGTCGTCGACGAAGCCCATCAAGCCCTCGGCGGCCTGCACGTCATGGCCAACATCGTCGGTCTCGCAGCGTGGGCCGACATCATGACGGTCGACCTCGCCACCTGGGAGGGCGATCTGCGGATCAACCTGACCCAGCACCTGCTCGTCGGACGGGCCGTCGCCCGCCACATGATCGATGACGGCGTGAAGGGTGCGCTGGCCCTTGTCACGTCGATCAGCGGCATTTACGGCGCGCCGAATCACTCCGCGTACGGGGCGGCGAAAGCCGGCGCCACCAACCTGGCCCGCTCGATGGCCAACGAGTGGGCGCCGTACGGGATCCGGGTGAACTCGGTGGCCCCAGACGTCATCGCCACGCCACGGGTCGTCGCCGGCTTCGAGGACCGCGGGGTGGGCGACATGAACGCGATCGTGGCCGAGGAGGCCCTGCTCGGACGGTGGGGACGGCCGGAAGAGATCGCCGGACCCCTCGTCTTCCTGCTGTCGGACCTGGCCGCGTTCATCACCGGCCAGAACCTGATCGTCGACGGCGGCAGCAACGCCCGCTTCCCCCATTCCGGGCCCAAGCCTTTCAGCGAGGACTGATGTCACCAGCGGCCGCCGCAGGGCTCAGACGTGGGCCCTGCCCCGCCCTCGGTGATACCCGGCGAAGACCAGGTGGGCGACGAACAGCACCGCGGCAATGACGAAGAGCCAGATGAGTCCATGGACCACGAACCCGATGATGCCCAGGATGATGTAGAGCACCAGCGCTATGAGGAAGAACGTCAACATGCCGGGGATATACCCGGCGGTCACAAATGGAACCGGCTGACGTAGCTCCACAGATCGCGTTCGGGGTCGAACGACCAGTTGCTGCTGTCGGGAGTGGGCCAGCTGTGACCGCCCGTCGGGGAGATGTAGACGCTGGCGAACGGGCCGAAGCGGGCACGCTCCGTCGCGGTGGACGGCCAGGTGCAGCCGCACCAATCGCGGACCACGCCCAGCGTCGGAGCGCCCGGCGATACGCCGCCGTCGGCGGGCACGATCGGGTCGGGAGCAGCAGCGATATGACGCCAGACGGCCTTCTGACAGGAGCTGCCCAGGAAGGGTCCAGACACAGAGCCGGCCGCGGCGAAAGTCTCCGGTGCAGAGCAGATGGCCCGCAGCGCCATCATGCCGCCGTTGGAGAAGCCGACGATGTAGACCCGGGTGAGGTCGACCGGCACCGACGCTGCCACGGCGTGCACGACGTCGACCAGGTAGCCGACGTCGTTGCGCAGCGCCAAAGCGCAGCAGATGCCGGCGTTCCAGGCCCGGGTCCCTGCCACGAGCGGCGATGGCCGCTTCTTCGGGGCCGGAGTGGGGCGCGGCGTCTTCTTCGAAGGGCTCGGGGACGGCTTGTGGGTCGGCGGGGTCGTGACGATCCGGCTCGGGGTCGGCGTCACCCGTCGGGTCGGCGTCGGTGACGCCTTGGACGGTGACGGCGAGGGAGTGTGGGTCGGAGTGGGGGTCGGGGTCGGCGTCGCTGAAGGCGAGGTGGAGGGCGAAGGTGTGGCGGTGACGTTTCCGGCCGGCACCTGGACCAGGGCCCGGGTGAGGGTTCCGGTGGTCGCCGAGCTACCCGGATCCTGCGGTGCATTGGGGTACGCGACGTCGAACCCGGTCAGCGCGGCGAGGGCGGTGAACCCGGTCTGGTGACGCATCTCGACGGCGTCCTCACCCAAGCCGTGAAGCACGAGAAGGAGCGGCCGCAATTTGGGCCCGGAGCCCGCGTCGAGCAGGGTGGCCTGACCGTCCACCGCGAGGAGTTTGTGGAGCTGTAGCTGCGCCACCGACTTGGGCACCGGGATCACCCGGCGCGCACCGAGGGCGTCGGGTGAAACTTTGGTCTTGACCTTCGGCGGGCTGGTGGTCGGGCTGGCGCTGACGCTCGAGGACGTGGGCACCGGAGCGGTCGGCTGGGCCTGATGCGAAGCCCCTGAACTGCCGCATCCCGCGACCAGGCCCGCGCACGACAGCACGGCCGCGAAACGGGCCAAGCCCCTTCGCCTCGGCCGCATGAACCCAGGGTAGGCGTGCGATAACGCTTCCGAACCGTCATTCGTCCCGAACCGCCAGATATGACCACGGGTGGCGCAATGTCCGGGTCGCGCTGGACGGGGGCGTCGCACGGGTGATCTGCTGGGCAGGCTGAGCCGTGAGCAGCGCCGCCGGCAAGCAGGAGGAGACCGCTATGCAGATGGAAGACATGATTCTGGTCAGCATCGACGACCACATGATCGAACCACCCGACATGTACCAGAACCATGTCCCCGCCAAGTGGCTCGACAAGGCTCCCAAGGTGGTGCGCAACTCCGACGGCGTCGATCAGTGGGTCTTCCAGGGCGAGGCGACCTCCACCCCCTTCGGCATGGCGGCGACCGTCGGCTGGCCGCGCGAGCAGTGGGGCTTCAATCCGGGGGCTTTCTCCGAGCTGCGTCCGGGGTGCTTCGACGTGCATGAGCGGGTTCGCGACATGAACGCCAATGGCGTGCTCGCGTCGATGAATTTCCCGACGATGGCCGGCTTCAACGCGCGCACGTTCACCGAGTCCGGCGACAAGGAAATCGCGCTCGTCATGCTGCGCGCCTACAACGACTGGGCGATCGACGAGTGGTGCGCCGCCTACCCCGGTCGCTTCATCCCGCTGGCGATCGTCCCGATGTGGGACGTCGCGCTCGCGGTCGAGGAAGTTCATCGCGTCGCCGCGAAAGGCTGCCGGTCGATCAGCTTCCTCGAAACCCCTCACGTGCAGGGATTTCCGAGCTTCCTGTCCGGCTACTGGGACCCGATGTTCAAGGCACTCTGCGACACCAACATGGTGCTGTCACTGCACATCGGCGCCGGTTTCGACGTCATCAACAAGCCGGTGGAAGCACCGGTCGATCACCTCATGGTGCTCGCCTGTCAGATCAGTGCGATCACGGCGCAGGACCTGCTCTTCGGCCCGACCCTGCGGCGTTTTCCCGATCTTAAGGTTGCCCTGTCCGAAGGCGGCATCGGCTGGATCCCCTTCTACTTCGACCGCATCGACCGCCACTTCACCAACCAGGCGTGGCTGCACGACGGCGGCGACTTCGGAGGCAAGCTGCCGTCGGAGGTGTTCCGCGAGCACATCCTCGCCTGCTACATCACCGACCCGTCAGGCCTGCTGCTGCGAGAGCGGATCGGGATGGACATCATCGCCTGGGAGTGCGACTACCCGCACACCGACACCACCTGGCCCGAGTCCCCGGAGTACTCCTGGAAGGAGTTCCAGGACTCCGGGTGCACCGAGAGCGAGATCCACAAGATCACCTGGGAGAACTCCTGCCGGTTCTTTGACTGGGACCCCTTCAAGCACACCCCCAAGGACAAGGCCAGTGTCGGTGCGCTGCGCGGGATCGAGACCGTCGACACCACCCGCATGTCCCGTGAGGAATGGCGCAGGCGCAACGAGGCCGCGGGCATCGGCGTCGGCTAGGCCTGCAGCCCGAGTTCAGACGCGACGGCTCGGGTGGCGCTCATCCCGAGCCGATTCGCCCCGGCGTCCACCATCGCCAGCGCATCGCCAAGAGTCCTGATGCCGCCTGCCGCCTTGACGCCGACATCGGGTCCGACGGTCTGACGCATCAGCCGCACGGCGTGGACGGTCGCGCCGCCTGCAGCGTTGAAACCGGTGGACGTCTTCACGAATTCGGCGCCGGCAGCCACCGCGACCTTGCATGCGTCGACAAGCTCAGCGTCGGACAGCAAGGCCGCCTCGAGGATCACCTTCAAAGTCGCAGCCGCGGGCATCGTCGATCGCACCGCCTCGACGTAGGAGCGGGCCTGCGTCCAGTCGCCGTCCTTGACGAATCCCAGCGGGATCACCATGTCGATCTCGGCGGCGCCGCCTTCGATGGCGTCAGCCGTTTCGCGCAGCAGTGACCCCAGACGCATCGCACCGAGGGGAAATCCGACGACGGCGCACACCTCCAC
>DATAZK010000022.1:0-21820 GCA_036272075.1 Frankiaceae bacterium | reverse complement strand
CCGGCCCCGATCGCGTCGATCCGGAAGGAATGCGCTTTCCGGCCCTGCTCCGCCGACCCCTCGTTCTGACCGCCCTCGTGCTGGGCGTCGCGACCGCCTGCCAGGAGGCGGCGCCGGTCGTGCCGGGCAACGCCGCGGACTTCCGGATCAACGTCACCAGCGGCTGGGTGCAGCGCTGGAACCCGTGCGCGCCGGTGCACTACCGGGTCAACGTCGCGCAGGACCCGGCGGCGCTACCGGCGGTGCAGGCTGCCGTCGCCGCGCTGTCGAAGGGCACCGGCATCACGTTCATTTACGACGGCGGCACGACGTTCATCCCGCACTCGGGCGCCTGGAACCAGCCCGCGCCGCTGGTCATCGCGCTGGCCCATCACAACGGGCTGGCCGGCGGCACCGACTACCTCGCAGGCGGCAGCCAGCTCGGCGAGGGCGGATTCCAGTCGCAGTACTCGAGCCTGGGCGGCAGGATCACCACGTACAAGATCATCGAGGGCTACGCGGTGGTCGACGTCGACGGCTACAACCGCGCTGACGCCCACGTGCGCACGGCGGCGCTGCTGCATGAACTCGGCCACGCCGTCGGCCTCAACCACGCGATCCTGACGAGCGAGGTCATGTACCCGTCGGTGTCGGACGGCGGGCCGAACTACTACAGCGCCGGCGACCTTGCCGGGCTGGCCAAGGTGGGCCGCCCGGCAGGGTGCCTGAGCTAGAACTGAGCGCCTAGAAGATGATCGCGCCGCGCAGGATCTTGCCGGCCGCGACGTCGGCGTAGCCCTCGTTGACCTGATCGAGCGTGTACGTCTTGGTGATCAGCTCGTCGATCTTGATGATGCCGTCGCGGTACATGTCCAGCAGCTGCGGGATCGCGACGCGCGGGTTGGCCGAGCCGTAGAGACTGCCGCTGACCTGCTTGTTCATCATCGCGAGCATGAACAGGTTCAGGTCGGCCTGGCCCTGCATCATCGGTGCCACGGACGTCACGACGCAATTGCCGCCCTTGGCGGTGAGGTTCAGCGCCGGCTCCAGCAGCTCGCCGCGCATGACGCCGAACGTGCAGATCACCGAGTCGCACATCTCGCCCCAGGTGAGCTCACCGACGCCGGCAAGCGCTTCATCGATCGAGGCGAACGTGTGGGTGGCTCCGAAGCGCTTGGCCTGCTCGCGCTTGAACTCCACCGGGTCGACGGCGATGATCCGGCGCGCTCCGGCGACGCGGGCGCCCTGGATCGCGTTGATGCCGATGCCGCCGACGCCGAGCACCGCGACGGTGTCGCCGGGGCGCACGTTTGCCCGGTTCACGGCCGAGCCGAAGCCGGTCGCGACGCCGCAGGAGGTGAGGGCCACAGCCGGCCACGGGATGTCGGAGTCGACCTTGACGACCGACGCCTCCGACAGCAGCTGGATCTCGCTGAACGCGCCGAGCTGGGCGTAGCGGGCGACCGTCTCGCCGTCCTTGCGGTGGGCGATGCGCCCGTCGGGCATGCCGATGTTGAACAGGGTGGCGCCGAGGTCGCAGAGGTAGGCCTTGTTGCGGCGGCAGGACTTGCACTGACCGCACGACGGGACGAACGACATGGCCACGTGGTCGCCGGGCGCCACGCTCGTCACGCCAGGACCGACCTCGAGGACCTCACCGGCGCCCTCGTGGCCGCAGATGATCGGGTAGTGCGGCATCGGCATGTCGCCGGTGCGGGCGTGCTCGTCGGAGTGGCACAGCCCGGTGGCCTTCATCTGGATCAGCACCTCACCGGCGGCCGGCGGGTCGATCTCAATGGTCTCGATCTTGTAGTCCTGATTGGGACCGTAGAGCAGCGCTGCTCGGGTGCTCACCATGCTGGGATGTCCTCCTGGCTGTATGCCTCACGAATCACTCGAAGCTACGACCTGCCGGTTCGTAAGTCGAGCGTGACCAGCGCTGGCTGCCGTGGTCCAATCAACAGGGTAAGTGGCAGTCGCTGCCAGTTTGCAAGAAATGGGGAGGCCCGGTGCTCGACGCGAAGATTGTCGGAGGACTTGTCGTCGACGGGACCGGTGCGGAGCCCTATCGCGCTGATGTCGGCATCAAGGACGGCCAGATCGTCGAGGTCAGCCGCTCCGGCATCGCGAGCGAGGCGGTGGAGTCGCTCGACGCCACCGGCCGCATCGTCACCCCCGGCTTCGTCGACATCCACACCCACTACGACGGCCAGGTCACCTGGGACCCGCTGCTCGAGCCCTCGAGCCTGCACGGCGTCACCACCATCGTGGCCGGCAATTGCGGTGTCGGCTTCGCGCCGGTGCGCCCGGGCAGCGAGGCCGAGCTCATCGCGCTGATGGAGGGTGTCGAGGACATCCCGGGCTCCGCCCTCACCGAGGGCATGACCTGGGGCTGGGAGTCCTTCCCGGAGTACTTGGACGTGGTCGGACGCCGCGAGCTGGCGATCGACTTCGGCGTGCAGGTGGCCCACGGCTCCGTGCGTACGTACGCGATGGGCGAGCGCGGCGCCCGCAACGAGCCCGCGACCCCCGAAGACATCGAGGCGATGTCGCGCATCGTGCAGGAGGCGATCGAGGCCGGCGCGCTCGGCTTCTCGACCTCGCGCACGCTGGGCCACCGGGCCATGAACGGCGAGCCGGTGCCTGGCACCTTCGCCGCCGAGGACGAGCTCTTCGGCCTCGGGCGGGCAATGGCCCGCGGCGGTCAGGCCGTCTTCGAGCTGGCTCCGGCCGGCTCGGCGGGTGAGGACCTGGTGGCTCCGGCACGCGAGCTGGAATGGATGAGCCGGCTGTCGGCCGAGATCGACCGGGCGGTGTCGTTCGCGCTGATCCAGGTCGACGCGGCGCCGCACCTGTGGCGCGAGCTGATGGACAGTTCCGCGGCCGCCTTCGAGGCCGGCGCCCGGCTCTACCCGCAGGTGGCCGCGCGTCCGTTCGGGATGCTCACCGGTTTCGCCGGCAACCACGCCTTCACCCACCGCCCGACGTACCGGGCGCTGGCCCACCTGTCGCCCGACGAGCGCGCGCAGGAGCTCGTGAAGCCGGCCGTGCGCGCCGCCATCCTGGCCGAGACCGACGTCGCGGTCGATCCGAACAAGCAGTTCGACGGGATGAAGGACCTCTACCAGATGGCGACCGACCGGATCTATTACCTGGGCGACCCGCCGGACTACGAGCCGACGCGCGAGCGCACCGTGGCGGCCATCGCCGAAGACCGCGGTGTCACCCCGCTCGAGGCGATGTATGACCTGATGGTCGAGAGCGCGTCCGGCGCCGGTCCCGCGACGGCCATGCTGATGCTGCCGTTCTTCAACTACGCCGAGGCCAACCACGACGCGATCCGCGAGATGTTCCTGCATCCCGCGGGTGTTTCTGGCCTGTCCGACGGTGGTGCGCACTGCGGGATGATCTGCGACGCGTCGTACCCGACCTTCCTGCTCACCCACTGGGCGCGCGACCGCTACCGCGGTAAGGGCCTCCCGCTGGAGTACGTCGTGAAGAAGCAAACCGCTGACACCGCAGCGCTTTTCGGGCTGAACGACCGAGGTGTGCTGGCCGCCGGCAAGAAGGCCGACATCAACGTCATCGACTTCGAGGGCCTCACCCTGCACACCCCGCGGATGGCCTACGACCTTCCCGCGGGCGGGCGGCGGCTCGTGCAGGACGCGTCGGGCTACGTCGCCACGATGGTCAGCGGAGCAGTGACGCGTCGCAACGGGATCGACACCGGAGCTCGTCCGGGCCGGCTGGTGCGGGGAGCGCGCTAGGAGCTAGTGCGCCTGATGCGGCGCGGCTTCGGGCTCGCACACCGGGTCGAGCTCATCGTTGCGCGGCGAGCCGGGGGAGCGCGTCGCGAACTCCAGCGTGAGCGCTGACAGCAGCACGAAGGCGACCTGGGTGGGTCGCAGCATCACGTAACGGCCCTTGCCGAACGCGTTGAACTTGCGCAGGAACCGGTAGAGCGACTCGAGCCGGATCCAGCGGTCGAGCTCGTGCACGGCGCGAAAGCCCAGCTTCTGCCCGAAGTTGCGCTTCTTGGCGGCGTAGAGCTCGGGGAACGCGGCGAAGGCCAGCGATACCCGGATGGCGCCCCGCTCCTTGGCCCAGGTCATCACGTCAGCGATGAGCCTCTCGTCGACGCCGTTCGGTGCGTCAGGTACTCGGTAGGGCACGTCGAGGGAAAGCTCGCGACCCTGGTCTGCCGTCGCGTAGCGCTGGAAGCCGACGATGCGCCGCTCGCCGTCACGGGCGTAAGCGATCATGGTGTTGGCGTGGGTGCCGTCGAGCAGGTGGTCGAGGATCATCGAGAAGCCGCGCTCGGAGCCGCCGCCCTTGTGGGCGCCGCGGGCCACCGCCACCAGCTCGGCCCGGGTCGCCGCATCGAGGCCGCGCTCGGAGACGATCGCGGTGGTGACGCCGGCGTTGGTGGCACGGGCGACGGCCTGGCGGACGTTGCGGAAGTCGCGGCCCTTCATGCTGAAGGTCGCGACGTCGAGCACCACCTCGCGGCCGATGCACAGGCCTCGCATGCCGCGCTCGCGCCAGAGGTCGGTCAGGTCTTCGGAGGCACCGAGAACCGTGGTGCGCCAGCCGTTGCGCTCGCTCTCGGCGAGGAACGCATCGATGGCGGCTTCGCGCGCCTCGGGCGAGCCGACCGGATCGCCGGAGGCAACGGCCGTACCGAAGCGCACCTTGTACGCCAGGGCTGCGGTGCGGTCGGGTGAGAAGACGTAGGCCTTGTCGGTGCGCAGGGCGAAGGGGGCCAGCGTGTCGCCGGAGGTGGCATCCACCATGGCGCGCACCCGCATGCGCTCGCTGTCACTGGCCGACCCAGGCGCCCGGCGGGGGAGGCCGACGACGGCGCCGGCGGCGATCTCCGCTTCTGCGGTGATCGACTGGTGACCGTTGTAGGCCGCCGCGAACCCGATGAACAGCAGGCATCCCGACGCCAGGAAGCGCCCGATCGTCAGTGGACGGCCGAGCCAGACCGCGCGGGCGGCAATGAGCAGGCCCACGGCGAGGCCGAGATGGTGATTGTGGCGCCAGCCGTAAACCGCGACCACGAAGGCCAGGATGGTGAGAGCACGGACCGCCATCGTGCGTTCCAAGGTGCGGCCGGGGACGGAAGGTGCAGCGGGCGCCGAGAGATCGGGACCGTGGGCGCGGTGAAGCAGCGCGCTCAAACGGCCCGGCGAGCCTCTCATCTCCACCTCCCCGTTGAAGTGCTGTGAAGCTGCAAGGAAAGTAGCTGCACCGGGCTCGACACGTCTGCGAATTTCCCGGACACGCCGGTATGTGGATCACGAGAACATTGCCGAACCGTCAACGTCAACTGACCACTACCAGTGAATCTTCCCAATACGGACGAAAAGATCGTCGCACATTTTCGGTCACACTGCGTGACGAACCGGAGTTATCCGGTGGAACGGCGCTCGGCGAGCTTCTCGTCGGCGGCTGCGACGCGATCAAGCAGATCGGCGAGCTGACGCTGCTCATCGGCGCTCAGGACAGCGATCGCCCGCGGCGGCTCGCTGAGCAGCTCGACCACGCTGGCTGCTACCTGCAGCCCGGTGTCGGTGAGCACGACGGTGCGCACCCGGCGATCCGTGGGGTGCGGCTCCCGGCGGGCCAGTCCACGCTCCTCGAGAGCGTCGACCACGGCCGTGATGTAGGACGCGTCGCACGCGAAGGCGGCGGCGAGCTCACGCATCGCCGTGGGACGGCTGCCGGAGAGCCGCAGCAGCGCCTTCACGCTGGACGGGGCGAGATCGTGCTGCTCACAGACGTGAGCCAGGCGATTCTGACCCTCACCGTGAAGCTGGATCTCCTGCACGGCACGCCACGCCCGCCGGGCATCGAGCCCGAGTTCCTCGCGGAGCGCGCTGTCGGCAGCGGTGACGGTCACAGGGCAATGGTAACCGGATAGTGGTGAAAACAACACTATGAACTTGACTCAAATAAATCCTTGACTCTTGTGAAGAAGTTTCGCACCATAGGGCCTACTGATCTTTGGGGAGGCACAAGCGTGGCGCTCGGTAGTCCGTTGTCCCGTGGACGCTCGCGTAACCCGAATCGCGAGGTCGTCGTCGATGCGGAGCTGCGCGCGCTCGCGATCGTGGTCGTGCTCGGCACGATCATGTCGATCTTCGACACCACGATCGTCAACGTCGCTATCGACACCCTCGGCCGCACCTTCCACGCGCCGCTGTCCACGATTCAATGGGTCAGCACGGCGTACCTGCTGGCACTGGCCATCGTCATTCCCCTCTCCGGATGGTCGATCGAACGCTTCGGCGCCAAGCGGATGTACCTCATCTCGCTGACCCTGTTCATCGCCGGTTCCGCGCTGTGCGGGCTGGCCTGGTCGTCGGGAAGTCTGATCGCGTTCCGGGCGCTGCAGGGCCTCGGCGGCGGCATGATCCTGCCGATCGGGCAGACCATCCTCGCCCGCGCGGCCGGCCCGCAGCGGATGGGCCGCGTGATGAGCATCGTGGGTATCCCGATGCTCCTCGGTCCGGTGCTCGGTCCCGCCATCGGCGGCATCATCATCGACAACTTCGACTGGCGCTGGATCTTCTACGTCAATGTCCCGATCGGGCTGCTCGCCCTGTTGCTCAGCGCCCGCACCTTGAAGTCCGACGCGACGGGAACGGCCGGCAAGCTCGACATTCTCGGCCTGTCGCTGCTCTCGCCCGCGCTCGCGCTGATCGTCTACGGACTGTCCGAGGCCGGCAGCAGCGGAGGCTTCAGCGGCACGCCCGTCATCGTGGGGATGGTCGCGGGCTTCAGCCTGCTGGGCGCGTTCGTGTGGCATGCGCTGCGGGCCAAGGCACCCCTGATTGATCTGCGGCTGTTCAAGAATCGCGGTTTTGCGTCAGCCAGCATCACCGGTTTCCTGCTCAGCGGGACCGTCTTCGGAGCCATGTTCCTGCTGCCGCTGTACTACCAGGTGGTGCGCGGGCAGAGCGCGCTCTCGGCCGGCTTGCTGATGGCTCCGCAGGGCATCGGCGCCATGCTCGCGATGCCGATTTCGGGGCGTATCACCGACCGGGTCGGGGCGTACCGCATCGTGCCGTTCGGCGTGGCCGTGGTCGTGATCGGCACGATCGCCTATACGCAGGTGACTCCAGGCACGTCGGAAGTGCTGCTCGCCGGTTCGCTGTTCATCCGCGGGCTGGGGCTGGGCATGTCGATGATGCCGTCGATGAGTGCGGGCTACCAGACGTTGTCGACGGCAGAGGTGCCGCGGGCGACCACCACCATCAACATCGTGCGCCAGGTCGGCGCGTCGCTCGGCACGGCCGTGCTCGCCGTCATCCTGCAGCGCCAGATCATCTCCTCGCTCGGATCGGGCGGTCACGCCGGTGGGTTGCTGGGCGGTACGGCGGCGATTCCGGCCGCCGCTAATGCGCACGTCGCTTCGGCGTTCGGGTACTCGTTCTGGTGGGCTGTCGGGCTTTCGGTGCTCTGCATCTTCCCGGCGTTGATGCTGCCCCGGGTGCGCCCGGAAGTCGCGGCAGCCAAGCGTGACGAGGCGGCGGGAGATCGCGTACCCGAGCCTGTCTGAGCTCCGTACGCGATAAAGGTGCATCCTGGCCGCATGGACGTTGTGGTCGGACTCGACAACGGCGGCAATGCCAACAAGCCCACGGTGCTCGACGCAAACGGTCGTTTTCTGGTCGATGAGCTCGTGGAAATGCCGAGCCTGGTGCTGAAGGGTCCGGGCGTCGCGGTCGAGGCTCTTGCCGAGGCGTTCGCCAGCGTCCTGGCCCTGACCGGTGTTCCGCTCTCGGCGGTGCGCGGGGTCGGGCTCGATACACCCGGGCCGGCAAGTGCCGACGGGGTCATCTCCTCGAAGGGCTCGACGAACTTCTCGATGCCGGCCTGGCGCGGCTTTGACATTCGTGGGGCGTTGGAAGCGCGGCTGGGCCTTCCCGTCGTCTACAGCAATGACGGCAACGCGGCGGCGCTGTATGCCCACCACGTCCATTTCGGTGCTGACGCCCCCCATCGGTCCTCGGTCTCCGTCGTCGTCGGCACCGGTCTCGGCGGCGGGCTGGTGGAGTCCGGACATGTGGTGCGCGGCGCTGCGGGGATGGCCGGCGAACTCGGTCACGTCACCATCCCGATGGAGGGAATTCTCGACGCCGGGCAGCCGGTACCCGATTGCAACTGCGGGAACGAGGGCGACGCCGAGAGCATCGCTTCGCTGTCAGCGATCGAGCGCCACCTGCTGCCGTACTGGCTGACCCGCTATCCCGAGCACGAGTTGGCCGGCCTCGATCCGACGACCGCCGCGAAGCTGGTGCGCGGTCATGCCGAAAAAGGCGATGCGCTCGGACGGGCCATCTTTGCCCAGCAGGCCATGGCCATCGGGCGGCTGTTCACCATCGTGTCCAACGTGACCGATCCCGACGCGTACTTCATCGGCGGCGGCGTGGTGGAGACGACGCCGGAGCTGCGCAAGTGGTTCGTGGATCTGACGACCGAGCACACCAACCTGCGCGAGGAGCAGCGCCGGGTAGCGAGCTTCGCCGAGGTTCCCGACCTCGACATGGCCGGCGCTCGGGGTGCGGCGCTCGCGGCCTGGGACCACTTGCGCGCCAAATAGTCAAAGCAGGGGATGCTGCAGTCATGCGCATCGACGTGGAATTTCCTGGCTTCGGCGGCGTCAGCCTGCGCGGGTGGCTCTACCAGCCGGAAGGCGTCGCCGGGCCGGCGCCGGCATTGGTGATGGCGCACGGGTTCTCGGCCACCCGGCACATGGGATTGGCTGCGTTTGCTGAGGTTTTCAGTGCGGCCGGCTTCGCGGTGCTGGTCTACGACCACCGCTGCCTCGGTGACAGCGACGGTGAGCCCCGGCAGGAGATCAATCCCTGGGCCCAGTCGCGCGACTACCGCTACGCCCTCGGTTGGCTCGCGCAGCAGCCGGGCATCGATGCGGAGCGGCTGGGGATCTGGGGTTCGAGCTTCAGCGGCGGCGAGGTGATGGTCGTCGGCGCCGTCGACCCGCGGGTCAAGGTTGTCATCGCCAACGTGCCTTTCGCGGGATTCCTCGACGACACAGCTGCCCCGCTGGATGACCGTTTCGGGGCGATGCGCTCGGCGCTGCTGGACGAGAGCGGCGCTGGCCCGGCCGACTCCATCGAGGCGCCGATCGGCCCGATGGGCGTCATCATCGCGACCGGCGGCGACCCTGACGCGCGCGTGTTCCTGCCGCAGCCGGAATCCACGCTGTGGTTCGAGAGCGTCGGCGGACCGGGCTCCGCATGGCAGAACACGTTCACGCTCCGGGGCATGGGCGGCCCGCAGGAATTCGTGCCCGCCGTCGCGGTCCCCTTCCTGGCAGGTCGGCCGCTGCTGATGGTGGCCGCCGACGGCGATCGCGTCGCGCCCGTCGAGATGGCTTTGACCGCGTACGAACTCGCCGGGGAACCCAAGCAACTCGAGCGGATCGAGGGCGATCACTTCGTGCCCTACTCCGGCCCGGCGCAGGAGCACGTCGCGTCGGTCATGCGCGACTTCCTGCTCAAGTACCTCTAGCCCGCGGTGAGGTCCCGCAGCTTCACGACGGTGTTCCAGTTGCGCGCGGTGGCGGCCATCTTCAGCTGCTTCTCCCAGAAGCCGCCGACGAGTTTGGTCTTGGCTTGGCCGTTCGCGTACCAGATGAACAGCTCGCGGCCGATGAGCTTCCAGCACTCGGGGGCGTAGGTCTCGGGGTCGACGGCTTCGAGCGCGTTCTTGGGCGGCTCCGAGCGCAGGAAGGCGACCGCGTAATGCGACGGGTTGGTGGCGAGGGAGCCGAGCGGATCGGCCTTGACGACAGCGGCGAGTTCCTTGTGGGTGCGCGCCATGACGTCGATCTTCAGGCCCAGTCTCGACGCGATTGCCTGGGAGACGGCGGACTCGGCCTCGGCAGGGGAGTCGGAGGTGTCGACGACCGCGTTGCCACTGTTGAGGATCGTCTTGATGTCCTCGTAGCCGAGGTCGGCGAGCATCACTTTGAGGTCGCTCATGGGGACCTTGTTGTTGCCGCCGACGTTGATCCCGCGCAGGAGTAGTGCCAGCTTCAAGCTGCTTGCCACTCTCCGCGCGGTACCGGGCCGGCCGCCTCGAGGGCGTCGGTCTCCTCGTCACTGAACAGCCGCGAGCGGGTGAGGAACCGGAAGCCTTCCGGGGCCTCGAGGCTGAACCCGGCGCCGCGGCCGGGGACGACGTCGATCGTCAGATGGGTGTGCGACCAGTACTCGAACTGCAGCCCGCCGATGTACACCGGCACCGGTACTTCGGCGGTGCCGATCAGGCCGAGGAAGACGTCGCGGTCGCCGATCATGAACTCGTCGCGGCCGTAACACATGGGGGCGGAGCCGTCGCAGCAGCCGCCGGATTGGTGCAGGAGCAGTGGGCCGTGCATGTCGGTCAGCTTCGCCAGCAGCTCGACGGCTGCCGGAGTGGCGGAGACCCGTTCCACGACCCGACCCACTGCTCCTCCTTCTATTGGCTTGCCGGAACTCTAGAACTGGATGCGCTCTAGAAGAAGCCCATGGGCTTGGGCGAGTAGCTGACCAGAAGGTTCTTGGTCTGCTGGTAGTGATCGAGCATCATCTTGTGGTTCTCGCGGCCGACGCCGGACTGCTTGTACCCGCCGAACGCGGCGTGTGCCGGGTAGAGGTGGTAGCAGTTCGTCCAGACCCGGCCGGCCTTGATGTCGCGCCCGGCCCGGTAGGCCGTGCTGCCGTCGCGACTCCAGACGCCGGCGCCGAGGCCGTAGAGGGTGTCGTTGGCCTTGGCGATGCCGTCGTCGTAGCCGTCGAAACTGGTGACCGCGACGACCGGGCCGAAGATCTCCTCCTGGAAGACCCGCATGCTGTTCTGACCTTCGAAGATCGTCGGGTGGACGTAATAGCCGCCGGACAGGTCGCCGCCGAGGTCGGCACGCTCACCGCCGGTGATGATCTTGGCGCCTTCCTTACGGCCGATGTCGAAGTAGGACAGGATCTTTTCGAGCTGGTCGTTGCTGGCCTGGGCGCCGATCATGGTGTCGGTGTCGAGCGGGTCGCCCTGCTTGACGGCCTTGGTGCGGATGACCGCCGCCGACAGGAACTCGTCGTAGATCGAGCGGTCGATCAGCGAGCGGCTCGGGCAGGTGCAGACCTCGCCCTGGTTCAGCGCGAACATCGTGAAGCCCTCGAGGCACTTGTCCTGGAAGTCGTCGTTGGCGTCCATGATGTCTTTGAAGAAGATGTTGGGGCTCTTGCCGCCGAGCTCCAGCGTGACCGGGATGAGGTTCTGGCTCGCGTACTGCATGATCAGCCGGCCGGTCGTGGTCTCCCCGGTGAAGGCGATCTTGGAGATGCGGGCGGAGCTTGCGAGCGGCTTGCCCGCCTCGGCGCCGAAGCCCTGCACGATGTTCAGCACGCCCGGCGGCAGCAGGTCCTTGACCAGGTCGTACCAGATGCAGATGGACGCCGGGGTCTGCTCGGCGGGCTTGAGGACGATCGCGTTGCCGGCGGCGAGCGCGGGCGCGAGCTTCCAGACGGCCATCAGGATCGGGAAGTTCCAGGGGATGATCTGCCCGACGACGCCGAGTGGCTCGTGGTAGTGGTAGGCGACGGTGTCCTCGTCGATCTCCGACAGCGACCCTTCCTGCGCGCGGATGGCGCCGGCGAAGTAGCGGAAGTGGTCGATGGCCAGCGGGATGTCGGCGGCCATCGTCTCGCGTACCGGCTTGCCGTTGTCCCACGTCTCGGCGACGGCGAGCAGTTCGAGGTTCTCTTCCATGCGGTCGGCGATCTTGTTCAGGACCACTGACCGGTCGGCTGCGCTCGTCTTGCCCCACCCCGGCGCCGCCTTGTGCGCCGCGTCGAGAGCGAGCTCGATGTCTTCCGCCGTCGAGCGGGCGACCTCGCAGAAGATCTCACCGGTGACGGGAGAGGGGTTCTGGAAGTACTGACCCTTGACGGGCGCGACGTACTCGCCGCCGATGATGTTGTCGTAGCGGCTGGCATACGTCATGACAGAACCTGGCTGACCAGGTCGGGCGAAGACGGGCACGGGGGCTCCTTTGCGTGTCGTGCGGAAGGACTCGCGCGCGGCAGCGACCGTACGGGCGGCCGCACCTGCCATCCGGTTCCTCACTGCCGATGATGCGGTGACCTGCGTCACGGTAGGCCGCTGCGCGCAATAGCGAAAGTCGAGCGGCGTGACGGGCTTGTCACACGGTTGGCGCCGCTCCGTAATCTGCCTCCGATCTACTCGGGGAAGCCGAAGGACACCACGAGTGGACATGAGATCGGGGCCGGATGAGCGCGGGCAGCCTGCGGGAGCTTGCCGCCGCGAACGACGTCCGCTTCATCCTGGCGATGTTCGTCGACCTGGCGGGCAAGCCGTGCGCCAAGCTGGTGCCCGCCGAAGCCGCCGACGAGTTCCAGGCCGAAGGGGTCGGTTTCGCCGGCTACGCGGCGGGCCTGCTCGGCCAGCAGCCTTGCGATCCGGATGTCATCGCCATCCCGGACCTTGCTTCCTTCACACCGCTGCCTGCGGTGCGGCCCGGCCTGGCGCTGGTGCATTGCGACCTGCACGTAGAGGGCCGGCTCTGGCCGTACGCGCCGCGGGTGATCCTGGCAGCGATGCTGGCCCGGGCCGCCGACCGGGGACTGTCGCTGAAGGTGGGCGCGGAGCTCGAGTACTTCCTGGTGCACCGCCGCCCCGACGGCACGATCGACCCGGCCGACGCGGGCGACGTCGCAGCTCAGCCCTGCTATGACGCGCGCAGCGTCACCCGGATGTATGAGCACCTGACGGCGACGTCGGAGGCCATGAACAGTCTGGGCTGGGGCAATTACGCCAACGATCACGAGGACGCGAACGGCCAGTTCGAGCAGAACTTCCAGTTCGCCGAGGCGATGATGACGGCCGATCGCGTCATTACCGGGCGCTATCTCATTTCGATGCTGGCCGAGCAGCGCGACATGGTCGCCACCTTCATGCCCAAGCCCTTCGGCACGCGCACCGGCAGCGGGCTGCACCTGCACGTCTCGCTGTGGGATGCGTCGGGGCCGCGCTTTCCGGGAACGGACGGCGGCGTGCTGGGCCTGTCGACGCTCGCGTGCCATTTCGTGGGCGGGCTGCTCGACCATGCGCCGAGCCTGTCGGCCGTGCTCGCCCCTACCGTCAACTCCTACAAGCGCAGCGGTGCTCGCACCACCACTTCTGGTGCGACATGGTCGCCCCGGCAGGCGACGTACGGCGGCAATGATCGCACCCATCTGATCCGGGTGCCGGATCCGCACCGGGTGGAATTGCGCAGCGGCGACGGATCGGCGAATCCGTACCTGGCGATGGCGGCAGTGCTCGCCGCCGGACTCGACGGGCTCGATCGTGAGCTGGACCCGGGCGCCCCCGGGCTGCGAGAGGGCGCCCGCGAGCTGCCACCGACGCTGCTACACGCGATCGACGCGCTGGACGCTGATCCGGTGATTTCGGGGGCGCTCGACGCGGCAGGTCCAGGAGTGGCTGCTTACTACGGCAAGGCGAAGCGTGAGGAGTTCCTGGAGTGGCATTCGCAGGTCTCCTCCTGGGAGATCGACCGCTACCTGACGGCGTTCTAGATGTGCGGCATCGCGGGGTTGCAGCTGCGGGACCCGTCGCTGCATCCGCAGCTTGGGGCGTTGCTCACCGACATGCTCTGCCACGTCGCCGAGCGCGGACCTGACTCCGCCGGCTTCGGGGTATACGCCGATCCTCCTTTCGTTCCAGCCGATTCCGGCCGGACGGACCTGACGGTCGAGCGGCTCGGCGGGTCGCTGACCGTGGTGAAGGGGGTCGGCGGCGCTGCCCAGCTGGCGGCCGACACCGGGCTCGCTGCGGCGGCTGGATGGCAGGCGCTGGCCCATACGCGAATGGCGACGGAATCGGCGGTGACCGTCGCCCATGGACATCCGTTTACCGCGCCGGACGATTTCTGCCTGGTCCACAACGGTTCCTTCTCCAACTACGCCTCGATACGACGTGAGCTGACTGCCGACGGGATCACGTTCCACACTGACAACGACTCGGAGGTCGCCGCCCGGTTCATCGCCGCCCAGCTGCATTCCGGTGACGATCTGGACAAGGCGCTGCGCCGCCTGACCGAGCGGTTCGACGGCTTCTACACGCTCCTGGTGACGACCGCCGATGCCATGGCCGTGGTGCGCGATCCCATCGCGTGCAAGCCGGCGCTGATCGCGGAAACGCCCGGTTGGGTGGCGATGGCCTCGGAATACCGGGCGCTGGTTGGCCTTCCTGACATCGCCGGTGCCCGGGTCTTCGAGCCGGCACCGGAAGAGGTCTACCTGTGGTCACGGTGAGCCCGCGGGTGCTCGACTTCGACCTGGCCGAGCTCACCGTCCGCGAGGTCAACGCCGCCCTGAAAGGCTTGCCCGCGGGAGCGTCCGTACGGCTGCTGTCGGCACGTGGGGAGCACAACCTGGCCGTCGGTCTCGACGCCGAGATTTCGGTCGAGATCGAAGGGCCGGCCGGCTACTACGTCGGAGGGCTCGGCAAGCAGGCGCGGATCACGGTCCACGGCGCCGCGGGCTGGGGAGTGGGCGAGAACCTCATGTCGGGATCGGTCGTCGTGCACGGCAACGCCAGCCAGAGTGCCGCCGCCACCGCCCACGGGGGACTCGTCGTCGTGCACGGTGACGCCTCGCTGCGGGCCGGGATCTCGCTCAAGGGCGGCACGCTCGCGGTCGCGGGTGACGTCGGCCGGTACTGCGGGTTCCTGGCACAGGCCGGCACCATTCTCATCGGCGGCGACGCCTCGGCCGGCCTCGGCGATTCCCTTTACGAGGCAGTCATTTACGTGGCCGGGCGGGTGGACGCGCTCGGGACCGACGCGCAGGTCGAGAAGCTCACGGAGGCGGACGTCGCCCGTGTGACTTTGCTGTGCAACGAGGCCGGCTTCTCGCACATCGACCCCGGAAACGTGACGCGCATCGGATCGGCCCGCCGGCTCTATCACTTCGACACCCAACACGCGGGAAGCTACTGATGAGCGCCACCTTCCCACCCGAGGTCATCGCCGAGATCCGCGAACGCGCGCGGGTGGGGCGGTACGCGATCCGGGGATGGGGCGCGCGCCGGGCGGTGCCGACGTTCGACGATCTCCTGTTGCTGACGGCAAGCGCGTCTCGTTATCCCTTGGAGGGATACCGCGAAAGGTGTGAGACGCGCACCGTGCTGGGCGCTCACCGCGCCGCGAAGCCGGTGGTGCTCGACATCCCGATCACGATCGCCGGGATGTCGTTCGGGTCGCTCTCGGCGAACGCGAAGGAGGCGCTCGGACGGGCCGCGTCCGAAGTGGGCACGTCCACGACGACAGGCGACGGCGGGATGACCCCCGAGGAGCGTAGGAGCTCAAAAACCCTGGTGTATCAGTGCCTTCCGTCGCGCTACGGGTTCGATCCCGACGCGCTGCGGTCGGCCGACGCGGTCGAGGTGGTGCTCGGGCAGGGAGCCAAGCCGGGCGGCGGCGGCCTGCTGCTGGGGCAGAAGGTCGGGCCGCGGGTCGCCGAGATGCGCACGCTTCCGGAGGGGATCGATCAGCGCTCTGCGAGCCGTCACCCGGACTGGACCGGGCCGGATGATCTGCGGATCAAGATCGAGGAACTGCGCGAGGCGACCGACTGGCAAATCCCCGTCTACGTCAAGATCGGCGCCACCCGGGTCGACCACGATGTGCGGCTCGCGGTGGCAGCCGGCGCTGATGTGGTGGTGGTCGACGGGATGCAGGGCGGCACCGCCGCGACCCAGGACATCTTCATCGAACACACCGGCATCCCTACGCTCGCGGCCGTGCGCATGGCGGCCGACGCGCTCGATGACCTCGGCGTGCACGAGGACGTCAAGCTCATTGTTTCCGGGGGTATTCGCAGCGGGGCTGATGTCGCGAAGGCTCTCGCGCTGGGTGCTGACGCGGTGTCCATCGGGGTGGGCGCGCTGATTGCCCTCGGGTGCAATGACGAGTCGTGGGCAGACCCGCAGGGCGAGCGTCACGACGCCCGCTCCGACTACCTGGCGCTGGGGACTTCCCCGGGGGCGTGCACTGCTTGCCATACCGGCGGCTGCCCGGTGGGCATCACGACGCAGGACGAAGTGCTTTCGCGGCGGCTCGACCCGGAGGTCGGGGCGCAGTGGGTGGCCAACTACTTGCGCGCCCTCGCGATGGAGACGACGATGCTGGCGCGCGCCTGCGGGAAGTCGGACGTCCACCATCTGGAGCCTGAGGATCTGGTCGCGCTGACCGTCGAATCTGCGGCTATGGCGCGGGTTCCGCTCGCTGGGACCAGCTGGATTCCGGGTGCCTGAGACGGCCGACGTCGTCATTGTCGGCGGCGGGATCGAGGGGCTGTCGACGGCGTACGCGCTGACGCAGGCGGGGATCAGCGACGTGCTGGTGCTCGAACGCGCGACGCTCGCCTCCGGGGGGACGGGCAAGTCGAGTGGCATCGTGCGCTGCCACTACGGGGTGGCGTCGCTGGCGGCCATGGCGTGGAAAGGCCTGCAACTGTTCGAGAATGCGCTCGACGTGCTCGGGACGGAGATCGGCTTCGAGCAGATCGGCTACGTCGTAGGTGTCGGCGAAGGCAATCTGGAGTCGCTCGAGGCCAACGTGGCGATGCACCGTTCGCTGGGGATCGACAGCCGGGTGGTGGGCGCGTCAGAGGTCGCGGCGCTCTGGCCGTACGCGGACCTGTCGGACCTGATCGGATTCGCCTATGAACCGCGGGGTGGCTACGGCGATGGCGCGCGCACCGCCCTCGCCTTTGCCGCGGCAGCGCGACGCGGCGGCGCGCGGATACGGCAGGGCGCCGCCGTGCGGCGGGTGTGTGGGGGACCTGGGGTGGAGCTCGCTTCGGGTGAGCGGATCACGTCGGGCGCGGTGGTGGTCGCCGCCGGCTTCTGGTCACGGAATCTGCTGGCACCATTGGGGATTGACCTGCCGGTGCGGGCCCAACGTGAAGCGATATTGCTGATCGAAGCCGGAGCGGACGGTCCTTCGCCTGAGCGCGTACGAGACTTGCCGGTGTTCTCCGATCTGGCGGATCTGCAGTACGTGCGCCCCGAACGCTCCGGTCAATTGCTCGTGGGCAACAGCGATCACAGCGACCCCGAATGGGCCGATCCGGACGACTACTCCAACCGCGCCTCGGACGGGTTCCTGGCGGCGGCGCTGCCGAAGGTCGCGCACCGCTTCCCCGGTCTCGGTGATGCGCGGCTGGCGAGCTCGTATGCCGGCTGCTACGACGTGACCCCCGACTACAACCCGGTCATGTCCGCGGCGACCATTCCCGGGCTCTTCGTGTGCGCCGGTTTCAGCGGGCACGGCTTCAAGATCTCACCTGCTGTTGGGGAACTGATGGCCGACCTGGTCGCCCACGGGGTCAGCCGCGATCCCCTGGTGCCGGAGGCGGATTTCGCGCTGGGCCGGTTCGCTGAAGGACGATTGCTCGCCAGCGCGCACGCGTATGCCGGTGCGGGACAGATGCGCTGATGGGTACCTCACGGGAGTTGGAGAAGGTCATCGCCGCCCGGTCGCGTGAATACCGACGGGCGAGTGGGGTCACCGTCGCCGACATGGCGGACCGGGTCGGCATTTCCAAGGCGATGCTCTCGAAGATCGAGAATGCCCAGACCTCCTGCAGCCTCACGACTCTCAGCAGGCTCGCGGCCGGTTTGGACGTGCCGGTGACCGCGCTCTTTCGGGGGCTCGACGATGCTCGCGAGGCCGTCTTCATCCCCGCCGGGCACGGCGCAGAAATCGTGCGGCGGGGCACCCGGGTGGGGCACCACTACTCGCTGCTCGGGGCGCTTCGGGGAGCCCACAAACGGCTCGAGGCGGTGCTCGTCACGTTGACCGAGTCGAGCGAGGTCTTCCCGCTCTTTCAGCATGCGGGGACGGAGTTGCTCTACATGCTGGAAGGGGAAATGGTCTACGGGCATGGCGACGCCCGCTACACGATGCGGCCCGGTGATGCGCTTCAGCTCGACGGAGAGGGCTCGCACGGGCCGGCCGCGCTGGTGACGCTGCCGATCCGTTTCCTATCCGTCATCGCGTTCGGGGAACGTCCGCCGCAATGAGCTCGCCCTTCCAGATCTGCTGAGAACGTTCGCATTCCATCTCTCGCGCGATCCTGGTCGCCAGTTCGGGGCCGAGTTCGCGCTCGACCATCCACAGCGCCATGTCGAGCCCGGAGGTGACGCCGCCGCAGGTGATGAGGTCACCGTCATCCACGACGCGGGCGTCGACGAGGTGAGCCCCGCTCTCGCGTAACTCCTCGAGGGCGACGTGATGGGTGGTGGCCGGCCGGCCCTTCGTGAGGCCCGCGGCAGCGAGCACCATCGCGCCGGTGCACACGGAGCTGACCCACGCGCAGCCCGGCGCCAGCTCGCGTATCCGATCGGGCAGGTGCCCCTCGGCCACCTGCTGCCTCGTTCCCTTGGGGGCCCGATCGCCCCAACCGCCGCCCGGAACGACGATCGCGTCGGGGCGCCCGAGCCCGGCGTCCACCTGCAGGCGCATGCCATGTGACGCGACGATCTCGCCGGCTCCAGCGGGGCCGACCAGTGCGACATCCCAGTCGGACGCCTGGGCGGCGTTGCGGAACACCTCGAACGGAAGGACCGCGTCCAACTCGTCGAACCCGTCGAAGACCACGATTTCGATGCGCATGAGGCGATTGTGCGGGGGGCGGGGCGCCGGTGTCGAGTGGCAGGTCTGCCCATGTACCTCGGATATCGGCCATACTGCGTCGCGTGAGTAGGCATCGGGTGGTGGCCGTCGCCGTGCCGGAGGTGGTCGCGTTCGACCTGGCGATCGCGGGGCAGGTTTTCGGTCACTACGACGAGCGTGAGCGCTATCGCTTCGAGGTGTGCTCCCTGCGCGCAGGTGTTGTCCCGACGACGACCGCGGGGTTCTCAGTCAATGCCTCCGCGTCGCTGGCAGCGTTGCGGCGGGCCGACACCGTCATCGTCCCCGGATTCGTGACGCGTGACGCCCTTCCGCCTGCACTTGGTTCCGGGCTGCGGGCGGCGGCCCGGCGCGGCGCCCGGATGATTTCGATCTGTACCGGCGCGTTCGCTCTGGCGAATGCCGGGCTACTGGACGGCCGTCCAGCGACTACGCACTGGCGGGATGCGGAGGCCCTCGCGCGCGAATTCCCGGCGGTGGAGGTCCGTCCCGACGTGCTCTACGTGGATGACGGCCAGGTGCTCACGAGCGCGGGCGTCGCTGCCGGCATCGATCTATGCCTGCATGTCGTGCGTTCCGATCACGGCGCCGAGGCGGCGACGCGTATCGCGCGGCGCATGGTCGTCGCGCCGCATCGCGACGGCGGGCAGGCGCAGTTCATCGACCGCCCCATCACTGCCGGCGGCCAGACCGAGCTCGCCGACACTTGCGGCTGGGTGCTGGATCATCTCGCCGACGAACTCACCGTGCCCGCGATGGCGCGCCAGGCGGCCCTGTCTGAACGCACGTTTCGCCGCCGCTTCGCGGCCGAGATCGGCACGACCCCGCTGCGCTGGCTGAACGCGCAACGGATTCATCAGGCGCGTCGACTGCTCGAAACCACCCGCCTGTCGATCGACGAGGTCGCGGCGCGTTCGGGGCTCGGCTCGGCGGCGAACCTGCGGGCGCATCTGGCACGCGGCGCTGCCACCACACCCACGTCCTACCGCCGAGCCTTTACCGATTCAGGGTTTAGCGATTCAGGGTCTACCGATTCAGGAAGGTAAGCACGCGTCTCCAGGCATCTGTGCAGGCCGCTTCCTGACCCTCCTGGTCGGCGTCGAAGAACCCGTGCGGGGCGCCGGGATAGGTGACGATCTCGTGAGGCACCCCCGCGTGCGTGAGCGCCTCATCGAAGGCGTCACGGGCTTGCGGGGTGATGCCCTCGTCGGCCTCGCCGAAGAGCGCCAGGATCGGCGCGGACAAGTCCTGGGCCAGCCCGGTGGGCCCGCTGTCATAGGGCCCGACCGCTCCGGGCGCGCCGTAGAAGCCGATGACGCCCGCGAGGCCGAAACGCTCCGCCGACATGAGGAACGCGACCCGGCCGCCCATGCAGAATCCGAGCGCGACGACGGCCTCGCAGCCGCCCTCGCGCAGGCCGTGTACCGCGGCCATCACGTCGTCCTGCATCTGGGCGCGGCTGAGCGGAGCGTCGTGGCTGTACCAGTCAACGACGGCAGCGAAGTGGCCGTGTTCGGCGAGCCGCCCGCAGAGTTCTTCATAGAACGGGGCGACGCCGCGGATGTCAGGAAGGACGACCACACCGATGGGGTGCCGGCCGCTCGCAGGGAAATCAGTGGAGCCGGCAGGGGCGGGAGGTGAAGCACTCATGTCGTAGCACATGAGGTACAAAAACTATCACGAAGATGATCTTGAAGTCAAGCTTTACGGGCGTGGCTGGCGTGTCGCGCTCAGCTCGCGGTCGCATCGGACTGCGGGCCGTCGGACTCGTCGAACGTGACGACGAGCAGCCCGTCTATGTTGAACGCCGATCGAGAAAGTGTCTGTGAATCCTGGTGTTCTGAGGAGTGGTCCGGGTCGGGGAGCCGGCTGCCGGCGAGCCCGAGGCCCGTCAGGCCCGCGCCCTGCAGGAGTCGGCGCCGCGTCGGACGTGCTTGATCCTGCTGACCCCCCCGATGAATTCACGCCCTGCTTCTCGCGCGGCAGGCAAGATCGAAGGATGAGCGCGCCGGTCACGATCCGTCCCGCCCGGACGTCCGACGTCTGGGCCATCCGCTCCTTCGTCGACTACTACTCCGACGATCGCATCCTGCTGTCCAAGGCCACGGTCACCCTTTTCGAGGACGTGACCGAGTTCGTGGTCGCGGAATCGGAGGCCGGCGCCGTGGTGGGTTGTGCGGCGATTCACGTCCTGTGGGAAGACCTCGCGGAGGTGCGGACGGTCGCCGTCTCCCCTGACGCCCGCCGGCTCGGGATCGGCCGAATGCTGCTCGATGAGGTGATCCGGCGCGGTCGTGATCTTGGCGTGCAACGGCTCTTCTGCCTCACGTTCGCCGTCGACTTCTTCGCCGAAGCGGGCTTCGAGCCCCTCGGCGAGGACGCGGGAGTGACCCCCGAGATCTATGCCGAACTCCTGCGCTCCTACGACGAAGGCGTCGCCGAGTTCCTTGATCTCGAGCGGGTGAAGCCCAACACGCTCGGCAATACGCGCATGATGCGGCATTTGTAGCGACGGTTGTGACGCAGTCGACGGAAACAGAGGCTGTGGATAACGTTCCAGACGGTTACTCGTAGTTACCGTCGGGGGATGTGGAGACGGTGTTTGACGGCTGTGTCATTGCTCGCCGTAGTCGGCGGGACGCTGGCCGGCTGCGCCTCCACCCCAACCCCCGCCGCCGCGGCGCCTCCGAGTGCTTCCGTACGAGCGTCGGTCAGCCCATCACCGACGCCCAGCCCGACGCCCAGCCCAACCCCGACGGCGTCCGCCACGCCCTTCGTTTCGTCGGCCGACGAAACCGGTGCGCACGCCTTCGTGGTCGCCTACTTCGCCGAGTTGGATCGGGCGTACGCGACGGGGGACGTCGCGAGGCTGGCGCCCTACCGGGAAGCCAGTTGCATCTGCGTCCGTGCGGAGGCTCGAATTGCGGGCGTCTATTCCCAGGGTGGTCGAATAACGGGGGCTGCCTTGGAGATCCTCAAGTGGGTCTATGGCGCTTATGGACCCGCGTTCGCCCGAACTGCCGTTTATTTCCACTCGACTGCAATTCGCCATGTGATCCCGGGTGTCGCGACCGAGACGGATCCGCCGATCAACGGCTACTACTTCGT
>DATAZK010000021.1:0-6737 GCA_036272075.1 Frankiaceae bacterium | reverse complement strand
GTATGAGTTCGCCTTCGAGAAGAACTACCCGTGGAGCGAGTACTTCGGCCGCGGAGCCGAGGTGCGCAAGTACCTCAACCACATCGCGCAGAAGTACGGGCCCCACGAGAAGATCAAGTACCAGCGCAATCTCACCAGGGCGACCTTCGACGAGAGCCGCAGCATCTGGGTGATCGAGGCCGAGTCCCCGGACGGGATCGAGACCTACGAGGCCAACATCCTCGTCAACGCCGTGGGCGCCTTCACCAACCCGAACTACCCGCACTTCGACGGCGAAGAGGCCTTCGAGGGACCGATGCTGCACCCGGCCCGCTGGCCCCACGACTTCGACGCCACGGGCAAGCGCATCGCCGTCGTGGGTAACGGTTCCACCGGTGTGCAGCTGCTCGCACCGATCGCTGCCGACGCCGAGCAGGTCTTCGTCTTCCAGCGCACCCCGCAGTGGATCAGCCCGCGCCCCAAGTACGGCGACCCCGTCGAGCCCGAGATCCGCTGGCTGCTCGACAACTTCCCGGGCTACTGGAACTGGTGGCGTTACATGGCCATCGCGGCGCTCTTCCAGACCCATCGCTTCCTCACGCTCGATGAGGAGTGGAAGGCCCAGGGCGGCCACGTCAACCCGCTCAACGACAAGATGCGTGATGACCTCACGCTCTACATCAAGGCCCAGACCGACGGCCGGCAGGACCTGATCGACAAGCTGGTCCCCGACTACGCGCCCTTCTCGCGGCGCCCCGTCGTCGACAACGGCTGGTACAAGTCGCTGACCCGCGACAACGTCGAGCTCGTCACCGATCCCATCGCGCGCCTCACGTCCAAGGGCGTCGAGACCGAAGACGGCACGGTGCGCGAGGTCGACGCGATCGTCACGGCCACCGGCTTCGAGATCGTCAAGTACCTGTGGCCTGCCGACTACCTCGGCAAGGGCGGGATGAGCATCCACGACTACTGGTCCAAGGACGGCCCCCGCGCCTACCTGAGCCTGATGGTGCCGAACTTCCCCAACATGTTCATGCTCTACGGGCCCAACTCGCAGCCGCTGTCAGGCGGCACCGGCTTGCCGATCTGGTATCAGGTCTGGTCCGGCTACATCGCGCAGCTGATGGTGAAGATGATCGAGGGCGGCCAGTCGGCCATCGAGGTCAAGGAAGAGGCGCACGATCGCTACAACGTGGCGCTCGACGCCGAGGCCGCTCCGCTGCTCCTGCTTCAGGAAGAGGGCGCGCCCGAGAAGAACTACTACATCAACGAGTTCGGCCGGCTGCAGATGAACGCCCCCTGGTACGGGCCGGAATTTCACCGCATGTGCACTTACGTTGAATGGGACGACATCGAGATCACCTGAGCTGGAGGACAGCATGAAGCACGAGGCTCGGGTTCATCTCGCCAAGGCCAAGCGCGTCGAGCACCATGAGGACGGCAAGTACTCGGCGTCGCTGGCCGATCTCGAGGCGTCGGCGCATGTCCCGCTCGACGAGCAGATCACCGAGCAGCCGGAGGCGCCGGCCCAGGCGCCGCTGACCGAAGGTGCCGTCGAGCGCAACGCGATGCTGCGGGTCACCGGCGGCGCCTGACCCAGGGCTCAGTGCAGCGCGACGGCCACAATCGTCAACGCTGACAAGGCCAATCCGGCGCGCTGAGCACGGGAGAAGCGTTCGTCGGTGATCAGCCTGGCGAGGATGACGGTCACCCCGGGATACAACGAGGTGACGACCACGACGCCGGCCAGCCCGCCGCCCGAGCGCGTGGCGACGTAGTACAGCAAGGTCGCCGCCATGCCCGACAGTCCGACAAGCGCTGCCCCGCCGGAGTGGCGGAAGGTGCGGGCCAGCGGTTGCCGGGTGACGAGCGCGGCGATCGCGAAGAGCACCAGCGAACCCGTCTGCTCCCCGGCGATCGGCCAGAGCCCGGCGTGCCCGGACACCCGCGAGAGGCCGAAGAACATCCCGCCGAAAGCGGCGCCCGCCAGCAGGCCGTCGGCGACTCCACTGGTCTTGGCCGTCTCACCGTCCTGGCTCGACGCGACGAGGGCGATCGCCGGGACGCCGAGCACGATCCCCGCCGCCGGCAGCCATCCGGGTAGCGGTCCCCCGCTGGCGACGCTGAGCAGGATCGGAACGATCGCCGCTCCCACCGCGGAAAGCGGTCCGACCACGCTGATCCGTCCGCGCACCAGCCCGCGGTAGAGCCAAAGGGTCCCGGCGCCGCCGCCGACGCCACTGCCCAGTCCCCAAGCGAGAGCCGGCCAGGCGGGCACCGGCGTCCAGCAGATGAGGATCGCCAGCCAGACGACGGCGGTGGAGAAGACGTCGCCGACCAGCGATACCGCAAGAGCGCCATGACGGCGCGAGAGGAGCCCGCCGGCAAAGTCGCCGCCGCCATAGAGCAGGGCTGCGGCGAGCCCGAGCATGATGCCCACGGCTGACTCCTAACGACGCGCGAGGTAGCGCAGGATGACGACGCCGGAGGCCATCGGGGTCGCCTCGGCGAAGTCGAAGGCTGCGGGGCCACCCGGCCGGAAGAGCAGGTCGCTCGCGGTGGCAGTGCCGACGAAGAACGGGTGGATCCAGAGCCGGAGTTCGTCGAGCAGGCCGGCGTTCATCAGCGCGTAGGACAGTGAGCCGAAGCCGTACTGGACCAGATCGCCGCCCTCCTGGTCCTTCAGCGCGGCGATCGCACCGACCGCGTCCTCGGCAAAGACCGTCGTGTTGTTCCAGGACGGGTCCGCCAGGGTCGTGGAGGCGACGTATTTCGGCATGGCATTGATGCGGTCGCTGTACGGATCGCCGGACATGGTCGACCACACGGGCGCGAAGCCGTCATAGGTGTGGCGGCCCATGACGACGCCGTCGCAGGACTGCAGCAGCTCGTTCTGGATCTGGTTTCCCTCGCCGGTGAAGCTGCCCAATGACGGCCAGTCCTGCGGGTTCTCGATGACGCCGTCGAGGCTGACGTAGGTCGAATTGATCAGTCGTCGCATGATGCTCTCCCTGGTTGCTCTGTTGGTAGCTCAAGCTTCACACCGGTTGGTACTCCCGGTAAGGTCCAGTTTTGTGCCAAGAGTGAGTACCAATCCAGCCTTGCTCATGACCCTGGACCGGGCCTGTGGCGTTCCGCTGCACCGCCAGATCGAGGTGAGCGTGCGCGAGGCGATCCGCGCAGGGCGCCTTACCGCCGGCTCGACCATCCCGCCGAGTCGCGTGCTCGCGGCTGACCTGGGCGTGTCCCGGGGGGTCGTCGTCGAGGCCTACGAGCAGCTGGGCGCCGAGGGTTACCTCCTCGGGCGGGTCGGCGGCAGTACCCAGGTGGTAGGCGGAGTCTCCGCCGGGGTCGCCGCCGCGCCGGCGGTCCTGCCCACCGCTCCGCCGGCTAAGGCGCCCCTGCGCTACGACCTGAGCTACGGACGCGCCGACGTCGCGCACTTCCCCCGCGCCGCGTGGATGCGCGCCCTGCGGTCGGCGCTCACCAACGCCCCCAATGACGCCTTCGGCTATCCGGCCGGCCCCGGAATGCCGCACTTGCGGGGAGCGCTGGCCGAATACCTCAACCGGGTACGCGGCACCTCGGCCGAGGCGGGCAACGTCATCGTCTGCACCGGCTACGCCCAGGGAGTCGGCCTCGTGATCCAGACCCTCGCCGCCGCCGGGGCGGCACGGCTGGCCGTCGAGGATCCGTCCTCCGGAGACGACGCCGTGCCGATCGCGCGGGCCGCGGGGCTCGAGGTCATCGGGATCCCCGTCGAGGAGGACGGCATCAGCGTCGACGCGTTACGCGCCAGCAATGCCGATGCCGTGATCCTGACTCCCGCGCACCAATGGCCCACGGGCGCAGTGCTTTCGGCGGCCAAGCGCGCGGCAATCATCGCCTGGGCGGTCGAACGTGATGCCGTCATCATCGAGGACGACTACGACGCCGAGTACCGCTACGACGGTTCCCCGGTCGGGGCGATGCAGGGTCTCGCACCCGATCGCGTCGTGTACGGGGGTTCGGCCAGTAAGACGCTGGCGCCGGGCATCCGGCTGGGCTGGCTCATCGCGCCGCCGCACCTCTCAAAAGCGCTCGCCGACGCCAAGATCTCCGCCGATCGGGGTTCCCCTGCCCTCGAACAGCTGGCGCTAGCCGACCTGATCCGCCGCGGCGAGATCGACCGTCACCTGCGACGCATGCGCCCGGTCTACCGGCGGCGGCGTGACGTGCTGCTCGCGTCGCTGCGCACCCACCTGCCCGAGCTGCGACCGTCCGGCATCTCCGCCGGAATGCACTTGCTGACCTGGCTCCCGGACGAGCTGTCGGAGGAAGTGCTCATCGCCCGCGCTGCCGCGGCCGGCATCCGTCTCGACGCGCTGGCGCCCTACCGCCTCACTCCCGGCGGGCCGGGCGGGCTGGTGTTCGGGTACGCCGCCATCAACGAATCCGCCATCCCCGGCGCGATCCGTGAGCTCGCGTCGGCCATTCGTTAGGCGTGCGCCTGCAGCGTCAGGTAGTTCTGCTCGCCGACCTTCTCGACCAGCTCCAGCTGCGCCTGTAGCCACGCCACCTGCTTGGCCTCCTCGACGATCAGCTCGCGCAGCAGCGTCGCCGTCGCAAGATCGCTCTCGCCTTCGGTGGTCACGATGGCCTCGGTCAGCTGCTTCACGGCGCCCTCCTCCAGCTCCAGGGCCAGGCGCAGCTGCTCGAAAGCCGTCTCCCCCACGCCGAAGGATCCGAGGCGCTGGAAGTTGGGCAGGCCGCCCAGATCGAGGATGCGTTCGGCGAGCTTCTCGGCGTCGCGCATCTCCTCATACGACGCGTCTTTGAAGCTCTGCGCGAGGCGGTCAAGGCTCCAGCTCTTGCACATCATGTAGTGCAGGAAGTACTGGTTGATGGCCGTCAGCTCGGTCATGAGCAATCCGTTGAGCGCGGTGACGACCTTGCTCTGTGCCATGAAGGAGTCCTCTCCCCGGAAGCCATCAACCTAACGCGCGAAGGCGGAAGACTGCGGATCCGGCCCTCGTCAGTCGACCTTGGCCAGGCCCTCGTCGTAGTCCACGATCTGCGTTCGCCGGCCCACGAACGCGGGAGGATGCACGTCGATGCCGGACTCGTCGAACCAGGACTCGCGGGTGAGGCCGCCGCGCAGCAGCGAGCGTGCCGCCGCCTCCGAACGCAGCGACATCATCCCCATCACCTCGCCCGGATCGTCGATGGCGCGATACAGCCAGACGTGACGCGTGCCGCCCTCGACCATCCAGGGCCGATCGGTGTCGACCATCGTCATCCAGCGATCGAAATCGCGCACAGTATGGATCGACGCGACGATGAACTGGCCGTCGACGCGCTCTCCCGCGGTGAGGTCGAACGACGCGACCCGCGAGCCGACGAAGAAGGGCGGCAGCTCCTCGACACCGGTGCGCACCATCCAGTCGGTCATCTGCAGGCTGCGCATCATGCCCATCGCCTGCTCGGCGCTGCTCACCAGCACGCCGGAGAACACCTCGGACGGATCGGTGAGCGACCGGTAGGCCCAGCGCCGCATGACACCGAGCTCGCGCATCCGGTCAGTCGCGGCTTCGAGCATCGACTCCCAGCGGTCGTAATCCGGTACGCGTAGCACGCTCGCCAGGACCACAGGCTGTTGACTCACCGGCGTTCTCCCGCCTCGTGCTTGGCGTCGAGGATGCGACGGATGCTGGTCTTGCACTTGCCGCACGACGTGCCGGCCCCGCACCGCGCGCCGACCTTCTTGGTCGACTTCGCGCCGGACTCGATGACGCTCTCTATCTCGGCCGCGGTGACGGCCAGACAGATGCAGACGTACATGCCTGGAGACGCTAGCGCGTCAGTTCGCCGGATTGGCGGCTGCGTCCCAGGTCTGCAGCGTGACTCCAGCGGCGCGTAGCTCACTCTTGCGGACGCGCCCGGTGGTGGCGTTGCGCGGCAGCTCCGCAACGACGTTCACGTAGCGGGGCAGCATGAATTTCGGCAGCCGGCCATCGAGGAACGCGAGCAGCTCGCTGGGCGCGAAGGCCGGATCACTCACGATGACGACGGCCATCACCTCGTCGTCACCGAACTCGGTGCGCACCCCGATCGCCGCGCATTCGCGTACCGCCGGGTGCTGCGCGACGGCCGCCTCGACCTCGAAGGAGGAGATGTTCTCGCCGCGGCGGCGGATCGCGTCGTTCATCCGATCGACGAAGTAGTAGTTGCCATCGTCATCGATCCGGAAGGCGTCGCCGGTATGAAACCAGCCGCCCCGCCACGCTTCTGCGGTGCGTTCGGGCATGGCGTAGTAGCCCAGGTTCAACGCGCCTGGTTCGTCGCTGCGCACGACCATCTCGCCCACCTGGCCCGGCGGGAGCGCCTCGTCGTTCTCGTCGACGATCCGGACCTCGTGGAACGGCCAGCTCATTCGGCGCTGGCCGCAGGCCTCCCACGGGCCGTGGTCCCAGCCTGAGACGACGGGCGCGCCGATCTCGGTTTGCCCGTAACAGATGGCGACCTGCACACCGAAGCGCCGCTCGAAGTCGGCCATCTGCGGGATCATCGGCCCCAGAATCACACTCCGCACGGGGTTTTCGGCATCATCGTCGCGGGGCGGCGCCGAGTACAGCAGGGCGGTCAGCGGCCCCACCAGAGCGAGCGCGACGCAGCCGAAGCGGCGCACGTCGTCCCACACGCTCGTCGCGCTGAACTTGTCGCGCGTGACCAGGCAGGCGCCGCGGGAGACCACGTAGCTGAAGCCGGAGCGTCCGGAG
>DATAZK010000020.1:0-18038 GCA_036272075.1 Frankiaceae bacterium | reverse complement strand
CGTCTGGGCGCTGCGCGATGACGCGTCAGGTCCCGCTGAGCGAGCAGCCTGGGCTGTTCGCCACTGACGATCCCGCTGCGGCGGATGACGTCGGCTATCTCGGCAAGACGGCGATGGAAGCTGCCGAGATCACCTACCGGCAGCTCGATTACTGGGCGCGTACCGGCCTTGTCGTTCCGAGTGTCCGGCCGGCCAAGGGCTCGGGCTCGCAGCGCCTGTACAGCTTCCGCGACATCCTGGTGCTGAAGATGGTCAAGCGGCTGCTCGACCTGGGGATCTCGCTGCAAAACGTGAAAGCCGCGATCAACCATCTCCGCGAGATGGGCGTCGAAGATCTGGCTAGCGTCACGCTGATCAGTGATGGCGCATCGGTGTATGAGATCACCTCGACGGATGAGCTGGTGGATCTGCTCGCCGGAGGCCAGGGTGTCTTCGCGATCGCGGTGGGCAAGGTCGCTTCCGAGACGCGGGGCCAGCTGGCTACCCTGCCGTCCGAGCGGATTGTCGAAGAGAACGATGAGCTGGCGCGTCGTCGCCGCAAGCGGGCCGTCGGCTCCTAGCCGAGTTCAGCGCGCGTCGATCAGGCCGCGTGAATATCCTTGCGCGCGCGCTGCTCAGGCATGCAGGCAGATTTCGTCGCGCCGGGCGTGCAGCCGTCTTTGGCGCGGTGCGGAGCTACTACGGAGCAGTCCGGGAGCAATCCGCCGGTGTCCTCAAAGACGATGAGGCCGTTGCACAGCAAGCTCCAGCCCTGCTCCGGGTGACCGGAGACCACCCGGGCCGCTTCACGGTCGGGCTCTTGCGCGGCGGGGCAGTTCGGCGAGTGCGGGCACATCGGCGTGCTTCCTGCTTGACAGTGGGTAGTTGGTTCGCGTCCTGAACCAATGGTGCATCAGGGCCGGGCCCTATCGGCGCAAATCGCACATTCAAAACGCGCGGCGTTGCCGAATCGTTGCATTGGATTTGTTCGGGCACGTATTCCGTAGGCCTGGACGTCAAGCGGCCTCACAGATAAGCGTCAGGTACGTCCGGATTCCTCCTGCGCGGTCCCCATTTCGGGTGCGTACGGGATCCAGTCGGCCAGTTCCACCGGCCAACCATCGGCCGCGAGGGCGCTGACCACCGCGGGGTCGTCATCGATGACGATGTCGACCTTTCGGCCCGCCGCCAGCCGTCGCAGTTCCGCCCGTTTGACGATCTTGGCGGGCCGGCGATCGTTGCCGCGGCGCATGATCAGCCGCCCGCTCGGCAGATCGTGGCGGGCGAACCAGTCCAGCGTCGTCGTGCGCAGATGTTCGGGCCGGCCGGTGAGCCAGACGATGTCGTGGTCGGCGGCGAGCGCCTGGACGCGTGAGACGCCCACGGCAAGCGGGGTGTCGTCCCCCGCTGCTGCGAAGAACGCGTCCCAGTCGCGCGGGCGGCGCTCGAGGTGAGGCACCCGATGACGGACGTCGGCCACCACACCATCGACGTCGATGACCGCGACCGGTCGCTGCTCGCCTGCGGAAGGGGTGCCGGTCACCACCTCGGGCGCAATGTCGGACATCTGCAAACGGTACGGTGACCTTCCTATGGACGAGCGCGAGAGGGTCGGCGAAGCCATCGATTTGCCGCTGGTCCTGCTCTCGCACCGTGGCCCCGTGACGTTCGGGCGCGAAGGGGATCGGCGCACCACGAGCAAGGGCAGCGGTGGCTTGGTCACGGCGCTGCTCGGGCTCGCCGAGCACCTCTCCGACGCCGTCTGGGTGTGCGCAGCAGCCAGCGACGAGGACGCCGCCGTCTCCCGGGAAGCAGACGACGGAGACGTCGACGTCGTCACCTCGCCGGTCCCGCATCTGGCCGGCGACCGCGCCAACGGAACCCCGCTGAGCGAGGCCGAGAGCCAGTCCCAGGACCCCGAAGGTCCGGTCATCACGGTCCGCATGATCGAGGTCGACCCGATCGCGCACGAGCGCTTCTACGCGGTCGTCTCCAACCCGATCCTCTGGTTCATCCAGCACGGCCTGTACGGGCTGACCTTCTCGCCGGTGCTCACCCAGGCCGAGCGCGTGGCCTTCGACGAGGGCTACGTGGCGGTGAACCTGATCTTCGCCGATGCCGTAGCCGATGAGGTTCAGGCGCGCGGCGGCCGAGCGCTGGTGATGATCCAGGACTACCACTTCTACCTCGTCGCCGAGCGGGTCCGGGAACGCTGCCCTGACGCCCTGCTCAGCCATTTCATCCACATTCCCTGGCCCGGCCCTGACGCGTGGCGCATCCTTCCGCCCGACATGCGCGAGCGCCTGCTTCGCGGGCTGCTCGGCAGCGACGTCGTGGCCTTCCACACCGAGCGTTACGCGCGCAACTTCGTCACCTGCTGCGAGGAACTGCTCGGGCTGAAGGTCGACCGGGAGGCGCTGACCATCGAGGTCGACGGCCGGCAGGTGCTGGCCCGGCACTATCCGATCTCGGTGGATCCGAAAGCCCTCGACGACGTGCTCGCCACCGATGAGGTGCAGGCTCACGCTGCCGCGCTCACCGAAGCGTTCCTCGCCCCGCTGCCCAGCTCCTTCGCCGATGATGCGGATCTCACTGATCGGCCGGAGCGCAAGCTCATCCTGCGGGTCGACCGCACCGACCCGAGCAAGAACGTGGTGCGGGGCTTCCTCGCGTTCGGGCTGCTCCTCGACCAGCATCCGGAGCTGGTCGGCGAGGTGAGCTTTCTGGCCCTGCTTCAGCCCAGCCGCACCGACGTGGCCGAGTACGGCGATTACATCTCGACCATCGGCGCCGTGGTGGCCGAGGTCAACGCGCGCCACACCGCATCAGGGCGTCAGCCCATCGATCTGCGTCTGGTGGAGGACTTCCCGCTCGCCGTCGGCGCGTACTCCATCTGCGACGTGATCATGGTCAACGCGTTGGCCGACGGGATGAACCTGGTGGCCAAAGAGGTGGCCGTGGTCAACCGGCGCAACGGGGTCCTCGCGCTGTCGGAAAATGCCGGTGCCTTCGAGGAACTCGGCGAATTCGCCGTGCCGCTCTACCCGTTCGACGTACAGCAGATGGCAGACGCGCTCTACGAGGCGCTGACCATGCCGCAAGCGCTGCGGGCCCGACTGCTGCAAGGCGCGGCGGACCAGGTCCGCGGCCACGACGTCGGAGCGTGGCTGCAGGCTCAGCTCAGCGATCTCGGCGTACTCGACGGCACACTGCACGGGCTTGCTTCACCCTCCGAGCGCTGACTCGGGCGGTAGTCTCAGACCGGAATTACCGACAACCTTGGAGGGCAACCGTGGCAAGCTCCGACGGCGGGCACGTCAAGGCTTCGCCGGGTGCCTGGCTCTCCGTCACGCTGATCGTGATCGCGTTCACCCTCGGGACGTTTGCCCTGATCCTGGACTCGGTGCCGCTCTGGATCGCGACCGGCGTCGTCATGGTGGCCGGGATCGTCGGCGGCTTCACGTCGCGGATCATGGATCAGGCTTACTGACCCTTCCGGCGCCTGCCGAACCTGCCCGGTTTCGATCGCGGCGGGGTGGGCGGCGCCCACGGGTAGGGCTGGCCCGGCTGCGGATAACCGGGCGGCGGCTGATAGCCGGGCGGCGGCGGTGTTGACGGGGCCTGCGGGTAGCGCGGGCTGAAGACCGGGGCCGGCTGCGGGCCTGACGGGTGCGGCGGCAACGGGTACGGCGGCTGTGAGGGCGGACCGCTCGGCGGGGCCGACCGCGGCTGCCACACCGGCGTGGGCGGGGGCACCGGCTCAACCGGGGGAGCCGGGGTCGCGCCGAGCGCCTGGTGATGGAACTCGGGCGCTTCGGGGAGCCTGGCGTTGCGGTGGGGCAGCAGGTAATCGAGCAGGTCGGGGGCGGCCGGGCGGCTGCGCGGATCCTTGCGGAACGCCGCTGCCAGCAGCGGGCGAAGCCGCGGCTCGATCAGCGGGTTCGACAGGTCAGGGTCATTGACGACGACCCGGTACAGGACGGCGGCGGGGGAGCCCTCACCGAACGGCGCCAGCCCGGTGGCAGCGAAGTACACCACCGAGGCCCAGCAGAAGATGTCGGTCAGCGGCAGCACCTTCTCGCCGTTGACCTGCTCGGGAGCCATCCAGCCAGTCGTGCCGACCACCAGCCCGGTCCGGGTGAGCGACGCACCGTCGGCAGCCGAGGCGATGCCGAAGTCGATGACCTTCAAGCCCCGCGGCGCGCACAGCACATTGGCCGGCTTCAGGTCACGGTGCACCAGCCCCACGGAGTGGATGGACAGCAGCGCTTCGGCGAGCCCGGCCGCAAACGCGTGCTGACGCCGGCCGTCCAGCGGCCCGTACTTCGCGACGAGGCTGGACAGATCAGGCCCGCGGACGTACTCGCTCACCATGTACGGAGGGTCGGCCTCCGGGTCGGCGTCGAGCACCTCGACGACACAGGCTCCCGAGACGCGTCGGGCGGCGGTCACCTCGCGGCGGAAGCGGGCCCGAAAGCCTTCGTCATCAGCGAGCTCGCCGCGTACCACCTTGACGGCGACCTGCTGCTGCGGCTGCCCGCCCGGCTGGTTCGCCCTCTCACCGAGGTACACGACACCCATGCCGCCGGCCCCGAGACGTCCGAGCAGCCGGTAGCCGGCAAGCTGCTGCGGGTCGTCGGGGCGCAGGGCAGTGAGGGCCACGATCGCATTGTCTCAGTTGAAGCCGCCTTCCCAGTGCAAAACGGATTCCTCGTGCGCGCCGATCGGCGTCGCGAGCGCGGCGGGTCGATACCGTGAGGCGGCCATGTCGCGCAAGAAGCTCGAACGCCAGCTGAACCTCGCGATCTGCCTGATGGCCACCACGCGGCATCTGTCCGTCGACGAGATCGCCGATCTCGTGCCCGGATATGTCCGCGACGGCACGCCTGACGGCGAGACCGCCTTTCGACGCATGTTCGAACGCGACAAGGCCGAGCTGCGTGAGCTCGGGATCCCGGTGGAGACGGGCGGGGTCACCGGCTGGGACGACGAGATCGGCTATCGCATCGAGCGCAGTGACTACGCCCTTCCCGATCTGCATCTGACGGCGGAGGAGGCGGCGGCTCTGGGGCTCGCCGCCCGCCTCTGGCGCAGTGCTGCGCTGGCCGAACCGAGCGCCAGCGCGATGCGCAAGCTGCGCGCCGCCGGGATGGATCCGCTGCCGCCGCCCGCCGGACTCGAACCTCGGGTGGAGGCGACCGAGGCCGCTTTCGGCCCTTGCCTGGCGGCGGTACGCGAGGGCCGGGAGCTCAGGTTCGGCTACCGCCGGCCGGGGCAGCCGCAGTCGGCCGATCGCCGGGTGCATCCGTGGGGAGTCGTGTCCTGGCGGGGTCGCTGGTATCTCGTCGGGCATGACCTCGATCGCGGCGAGAGCAGGGTCTTTCGGCTGTCGCGCATGGAGCCGGGAGTGCGCGCCGTGGGATCCGGTGGCGTCGTCACGGTGCCGCCCGGGCTCGACATGCGGGCCGCGGTCGAAGCCGCCGAGCCGGGGGAGCCGGCTTTCCAAGCTGTCGTGCGGGTGCGCCCCGGAGCGGCTCTCGCGCTGCGGCAGGGCTCGTCGCCCGGCCCGCAGCCGGACACCATCCTGCTGACCGATCGCGACGTCGGCCGGCTGGCGGATCGGGTGGTCGAGTTCGGCGCCGACGCCCAGCCCGTTGACTCTCCGGAGCTGTCTGCGGAGGTTCGCCGCCGGCTGCAAGGCGCGCTCGCCGTACACGCGACGGAAGGTGCTGCATGACCGGCGCGGCCGACCGGCTTCCGCGACTGCTGGCACTGGTGCCCTACTTGCGTACCCACCCGGGTGCCGATCTCGCCGAGGTCGCCGCGGTGTTCGGCGTCGACGTCCGCCAGCTCAACGACGATCTGAACCTGCTCTGGGTGTGCGGGCTCCCCGGCGGCGGGCCGGGCGATCTGATCGACTTCTCCTTCGAGGGCGACACCGTGACTCTGGTCGAGGCGCAGACCCTCGACCGGCCGCTGAAGCTGACCGCCGACGAGGCCCTCGCGTTGCGGGTGGCCGCCCGGGCGCTGGCCGATGTCCCCGGCCTGGCCGAGCGGGACGCCCTCGACAGCGCCCAGGCCAAGCTCGCCTTCGCCAGCGGTGCGCTGCCGGAGTCGGCCGCCGCGTCCGCGCCTCCGATGCAGGTGGCCCTCGAGCCGGAGACCGAGGCGCTGGCCACGGTGCGCCAGGCGCTGGACGAGCGTCGACAGGTCGAGCTGAGCTATCTGGTCGCCTCGCGTGATGAGGTGACCGATCGCACGGTCGACCCGATGCGGCTGGTCAGCGTCGACGGCCGCTGGTACCTGGAAGGCTGGTGTCACGTCGCGGAGGCGGTGCGCCTGTTCCGCCTCGACCGGATGGTCGACGCGAGCCTGGGCGCCGCGGCCGAGCCGCTGCCGTCGGAGGCCGTCCCGCGTGACCTGGCGGAAGGGCTGTTCCGGCCACGCGCGGAGGACCTCACCGTCGTGCTGGAGCTCGAACCTGCAGCTCGCTGGGTGGCCGACTACTACCCGGTCGAGCAGGCGACCGAGCTCGGAACGGCGCAGGACGATGCGTCGGGCGGTGACGGGCCGGGGGCGTTACGGGTGGAATTGCGTACCCCTGACCCGGCCTGGGTGGTGCGGCTCGCGCTGCGGCTGGGCGGACGGGGACGCGTGGTCTCGCCGCCTTCGGTGGTGGCCGCGGTGCGCGAGCAGGCCCAGGCGGCGCTGACCGCCCTCGGCGAGTAAGCAGACCGCTTCGGGATCTGCCTCGCATTTCCTGCCGGGCTGCCGACAGGAGTTGTGCGGAAGACGCGAGTCGGGCCAAATGCCCTACCTGGTCAAGGCCAAATGTCGGTTCACGACTAGTCCTAACGGACTATACGGACGAAGCGTCAATCCGCCGAAGGGAAATGTGTCGCCAACAAGGCGGACGACCTACGGGAAGGGGTGGCGTTAGTGACCACGATCAAGGCGTCGTGCCCTTCGTGTGGAGAGGTGGAGATGACCTCGAAGGACGTCTCGCTGATGGTCTGCAGCCACCCGCCGCTTTCGTACTACGCGTTCTCGTGCCCGTCGTGCCGGGAAGAGATCCGCAAGCCGGCCGATGACCACGTCATCTCCCTGCTCATGTCCGGCGGCGTTCGCGCCACGGTCTGGGAGCTCCCGGCCGAGGCGCTCGAGCCCAAGGTCGGTCCGGTCCTGGACTATGACGACCTGCTCGACTTCGCCCTGCAGCTGGCCGACGACGACCTGCTCGCGGCGCGCATCGGCGGACAGATCACCCGCTGACCGCCCGCTAGTCTGAGGGCGTGTGGCTCGCCATCTCGCTCTCCATAGTCGGGCTCGGGCTCGTCCTGCTGGTGCTGACCGCACTGTCTTCCTGGCGAAGGTTCGGGAAGATGAAGCGTGCCGGCGGCCGGTTCTCCCGCCGCGTGGGATCCCTCTCGGATGCTGCAGCGTTACTCAGTGAGAGCGTCGCGAAGCCGCAGCATTTGGGCGCGGATGACTGAGCGAAATGAGCTTCCCGCGTACGATCGAGAAAAGAAGGCCGAGCTGGCCGGCAAGCCTTACTTAGCAGGAGGTCACTGACATGGGTGAGCTTCGCCCCTGGCACATCATCGTTCTGGTGGTCGTGGTCTTTGTCCTGTTCGGTTACAAGAAGCTTCCCGACGCCACCCGATCGCTCGGGCGCTCGCTGCGCATCCTGAAGACCGAGGTCAAGAGCCTGCACGACGACGAGCCAGAGGCCGCCGAGCAGCAGGCCGTGGCTCCCCGCGCCGTCGAGGCTCCGCGCGCCGCTGTCCCCGAGGCCAGCGCGCCGACGGTGCCGCCCGTCCCGGCCGGTACCCCCACCACCCCGACGTCTGACGCAGACCACCGCTGAGCAGGCTCGACTCCCGGCTCAAGGCGGCCGGCACAGCGACAACACGGATCGGCCGCAGACTCTTCGGCGTGACCCGGCGGGCTCGTACCGTCGAGGACAGCCGGATGACGCTGATCGACCACATCAAAGAGCTGCGTAGACGGCTGTTCATCGCGCTGCTGGGCATCATGATCGTGACGATCGTGATCGCGGTGTGGGCCTACCACCCCATCTTCAACTTCCTGCGCCACCCGTACTGCGAGCTGCCCCCTGTACGGCGGGCCGGTGGCAAGAACTGCGACCTGATCTTCACCCACCCGACCGACGCCTTCTTCGTCCGGCTGCGGGTCTCGCTGATCTCGGGTGTGCTGTTTTCGGCCCCGATCTGGCTGTATGAGCTCTGGGCGTTCATCACACCCGGGCTGCACCGTAACGAGCGACGTTGGACCCTCGCCTTCCTCGCGTCGGCAACGGTCCTTTTCGCCGCGGGCGCCACGATGGCGTACCTCTTCCTGCGGACCGCCCTGAACTTCCTGCTCGGCTTCGGCGGCAGCGGCATCAAGTCGCTGCTGACGGTCACCGACTACCTGAGCTTCGTCACCCACCTGCTCATCGTCTTCGGCGCGTCGTTCCTGTTCCCGCTGGTGATCATCCTGCTGAACCTGGCGGGCGTGCTGTCGGCGAAGCGGCTCGCGAAATACCGCCGGATCGAGATCTTCCTGGTCTTCGTCTTCGCCGGCTTCGTCACTCCTTCCGGCGATCCGTTCACGATGCCCGCCCTCGCCGTCGTGCTCTGCCTGTTCTACGAGGCGGCGATCCTGTTCGCGAAGTGGAACGATCGCCGGCGCGCCCGCCGCGACGAGATGTCGGAGTTCGCCGATCTCGCCGACACCGAGGCCTCACCCGAGCCGGTGCTCGAACCGATCGAGATGCCCCGGCCGGTCGAACCGCCGCGGGCCTCGGTCAGCGCCGGCTGGGGCGAGGACGACATCACCTGAGCGAGCAACCGAACCTGGGACATAACCTGACCTGGTGAGCGCTGCGGAATCTGTCGCAGCCGAGGTGGCGGCGTTCATCCGCACCTACCCGTTCGGGCTCGACCCGTTCCAGAAGAAGGCCTGCCTCGCGCTGGCCGAGGGTCGCAGCGTGCTGGTCGCTGCACCGACCGGGGCCGGAAAGACGGTGGTCGGCGAGTTCGCCGCCGACCGCGCCCTTCGCAGCGGAAGCAAGTGCTTCTACACCACGCCCATCAAGGCGCTGTCGAACCAGAAGTACACCGAGCTTTCCGCCCGCTACGGCGCTGACAAGGTGGGATTGCTGACCGGCGACACCGCCCGCAACGGTGACGCCCCGATCGTCGTCATGACGACCGAGGTGCTGCGCAACATGCTTTATGCCGGCTCGCATGCCCTTCGGGGACTGAGCCATGTCGTCATGGACGAGGTGCACTACCTCGCCGACCGCTTCCGGGGCGGGGTCTGGGAAGAGGTCATCCTCGCGCTACCCGAGCCGGTACGGCTGGTGTCGCTGTCAGCGACGGTCAGCAATGCCGAGGAGTTCGGCGAGTGGCTGGAGACCGTCCGCGGCGACACTGCGGTGATCGTCGAGGAGCACCGTCCGGTGCCCTTGTGGCAGTCGGTGCTGGTGGGCCGGCGGATGTATGACCTGTTCGCCGATGCTGAGGAGTCGGGTGCCGGTGGCAGCTCGAGTGGCAGCGAGGTGAACCGCGAACTGGTGCGCCTGCGCGCTGAGCAGTCGCGTGCCGATCACTCCCGGGGCGGGCCCGGTCCGCGGGCGAGGACGAGTCGCAGCAGCGGGCCACGCGGCACCCGCCGGCTCGACGCGCCGCGCCCGCGGCGGATCTGGGTCCCGTCGCGCGCCGACGTCATCGAGATCCTCGATCGCGAGGGGCTGCTGCCCGCCATCACGTTCATCTTCAGCCGGGCCGGGTGCGACGCGGCTGTCGCCCAGTGCCTTTCGGCCGGTCTGCGGCTCGCCACTCCCGACGAGCGCACCCGCATCCGGGAACACGCCCGGGAGCGCACGTCCGACCTGTCCGATGCCGACCTGCGCGTTCTCGGCTACTGGGAGTGGCTCGACGGGCTCGAGCGCGGGATCGCCGCCCACCATGCCGGACTGCTGCCGCGGTTCAAGGAGATCACCGAGGAGCTGTTCGCCGGGGGTCTGGTCAAGGCCGTCTTCGCGACGGAGACGCTCGCGCTGGGTATCAACATGCCCGCGCGGTCGGTGGTCCTGGAAAGGCTGGTCAAGTACAACGGCGAGACCCACGTCGAGCTCAGCGCCGGGGAGTACACCCAGCTGACCGGACGTGCCGGGCGACGCGGGATCGACGTCGAGGGGCACGCGGTCGTGCTGTGGACGACCGGTTTCGACCCCGAACAGGTGGCCGGGCTCGCGTCGACCCGCACGTATCCGCTGCGATCGTCGTTCCGGCCGTCCTACAACATGGCGGTGAACCTGGTGGCGTCGATGGGCCGGTCCTCTGCCCGGGTGCTGCTGGAATCGTCCTTCGCCCAGTTCCAGGCCGACCGGGCGGTCGTCGGGCTGGCCCGCCAGGTGCACCGCCACGACGAGGCCATCGCCGGCTACGAGGAAGCGATGGAGTGCGACCTCGGCTCGGCGCAGGAGTACGCCGCACTGCGTCGCCGGCTTTCGCGCCGGGAGACCGAGCTGGCCCGGGAGCGCTCGTCGCAGCGCCGCGTGCGGGCCGACGAGTCCTTGCGCAAGCTGCGCACCGGAGACGTCATACGCGTCCCGGCGGGCCGGCGTGCCGGGCTGGCGATCGTGCTGTCGGACGGCGCAGCCGTGGCCGATACGGGCCGCCTCGTGGTCCTCACCTCCGACCGCCAGGTCAAGCGGCTGTCCGCCGTCGACTTCCCGACGCCGGTCGAGGCGCTGGCCAAGGTGCGCGTCGGGCGCAGCTTCAACCCGCGCTCCCCCCAATCGCGTCGTGACCTCGCAGCGTCGCTGCGTGAGCTCGGGCTGGGCAACGAGCGGCTGGCAGATCCGAGCCGGCGGCGCGGCGGGGAGGATCCGGCCGGACCGGACGACGAGATCGCCCGCTTGCGTCAGGAACTGCGCGAGCACCCGGTGCACGGCTGCCCCGACCGCGAGCAACACATGCGCTGGGCCGAGCGTGCCGACCGGCTCCGGCGCGAGAGCTCGGGGCTCAAGCAGCGCGTCGAGGGCCGCACCAACACCATCGCGCGCACCTTCGACCGGGTGTGCCGGCTGCTGGAGGAGACCGGCTATCTCACCGCTGACGTCGACGCCCCGGAGGTCACCCCGGCGGGTAGGCGGCTGGCCCGGTTGTACGCGGAATCGGACCTGCTCGTCGCCGAATGCTTGAGCCAGGGCGTGTGGGACGAGCTGGGTCCACCGGCGCTCGCGGCGGTCGCGTCTTCCATCGTGTACGAGTCCCGTACCGACGAGCACCGCGATCCGGTGCTGCCGGGCGGTCCCGAAGTGAGAGCGGCGCTCGACGCGACCATCGCGCTGCGCCGGGAACTGAAGGAGGTCGAGGCCGCGCACCGCCTCGATCAGCTTCCCGGCCTCGATGCGGGCTTCGCCTGGGCCGCGTTCCACTACGCCTCCGGCGCCCAGCTCGAACGGGTGCTCTCCGGGCCCAGCGCCGGTTCCACGCGCGGCAGCGACCAGGGCCGTGAGATCGCCGCCGGCGACTTCGTGCGCTGGACCCGTCAGCTCGTCGACCTGCTCGGTCAGGTGGCTGACGTCGCCGAGGATCCGGTGCGCTCCTGCGCCCGTCGTGCCGTCGAGGGACTGCGGCGCGGGGTGGTCGCCGTCGACGCGCAAGACGCCTGAGCGCGGCCGCGGTCCGACTCGCGTCGCAGCATCCGAGCGGCGACGGCGTCAGCCCACTCCAGATCGTCGAGCGTCGCCCGGCCCCGTCCCTCGACCTCCAGCAACGCCGCGACCAGATCGGCGGAGAGCTGCACTACCCGGCGCACTGAGATCGGGAGCGGGCCTTCCTGCGGGGGGCAGCTGCAGCGGTGCCGGCGGACTCTGGACGGAAGCGTCAGCAGGCTCATGTCTGTCAGGGTCGGTCGGCCCGGGCCCGCGAACAAGACTTGAATCCGGGCCGCCGACGGGGATCGGGCGAGTCCCACAGACGACGGGCGCTTGTCCCCAGGTGGGTCCCCAGGTTTTGCACATGCGTCGGCGTTCGGCTGTGGTTCCGCTAGTCCCTGGCGCCAGCAAATCCGGGTGTTCTGACGCGCTGTGGTGGTGGCGCCAGGGACGTGGCGGGCGGGTATGGCCCGGCGCCACCAGATCCGGGTGTTCTGGCGCGCTGTGGTGGTGGCGCCAGGGACGTGGCGGGCGGGTGCAGCAGGCGTCTTGGCGACCAGAGCGAGCGGGCCCGGAAGACCGTCACCGCCCGGGTACGCGACGCGCTTTCCAAGATCGACGGCCTGCACCCCGGCCTTGGACGGCACCAGCGCGATGCGGTGCAGATGGGCACGTACGTGCCGAAGCAGCCCAACCGGGGCTCGGGAGGGCGCGCGTCAGCGTTCGGAGGCCCAGGGGTCGGTGGCGAGTGGCGCTTCGTGCTCCACGGGCGCGCCCGCAGCCCAGACGCGTCGCCAGCGCGCGATGTCCTCGGATGCCGCTGCCGGCGGGGTGCTGATGGATTCCCACCAGGTGCTGGAATCCTCGGCGCACAGCCGGCTGACCGAGAGCCGGATGCGGTCGGTGAGCTGCTTGGCGTTCTCGTCGGGGCGCAGCTTCAGTGGGGCTCCGAAGCGGACGCTCACCGGGCGCCGTCCGGGCACCGGCCAGCCGCGGCCCCGGGGCATCGCCGAGTAGGCGCCGCGCAGGCCGATCGGGACGACGGGCACGCCGGCTGTCATCGCGAGCCGCGCGGTCCCGCTCTTGAACGAGCCGAGTTGACCATCTGGGGAGCGGGTGCCCTCGGGGAAGATCAGCAGGTTCCAGCCGGTGTCGAGCAGTTCGCGCGGGGTCGAGGAGGACGACGCGGTGGTGGCGCGCCGGTCGAGCGGGACTGTGCCGAACGCCAGGGCCGTCCCGGTGGCACGCCACCACGCGTCGAAGAAGTAGTCGGCCGCGGCGGTGACCAGCGTGCGACGCCGCCAGGCCGGCGGCAGCGAGCACAGGATCAGGGGAGCGTCGAGATGGGAGCTGTGGTTGGCGGTGAAGATCACTGGCCCGTCGAGGCCCACGAGATTGTCGAGCCCGCGTACCTGTGGCGAAACCTCCGACCAGACAAGGGGTTTCAGCCCCGCAGCTTGCACCGCAGCACGGACGCCGACGGCGAGCGGGGTTCGGGCCCAGGCGGTCGAGAACTCCGACGCCGGCTCGGGCGGCGGCCGGTGAGCCTCCGCGGAGGCGGGCACCAGCGGGCGGCCGCCCCAGCGCCAGCCGCGGGCCACATCACGCAGGCGCGCCTGACCGGCTGCCATCAGCGCACGTCAGCAAGGGTGTGCGGCGGTGCATGCAGGTAGCTGATCGTCGGGCTCGAACCCACCGCTCCGTGCACCATCTCCAGTGCGTCGGCCATCGTCGTCGCAGCCCGAAAGCCCATACGTTCCACGGCTTTTCGGTCTGCTCCGACCCAGACGACGTTGCGGGAGTCGCCGAGATGATCGAGCGCGTGAGCTCCCCAGTACCACATGTAGAACGGGTGGACTCCGTGGTAGGCGTGGGACGTGCGGTACAGGTGGACGTACCAGGGATCGGTGGCGTACGCCTTCTCGAACTTCGCTTCGATCGTCGCCGGATCAGTCGACTCGACGAGGACCTCCTCGAAGAAGTCGACGTAGCTCGGGTGGTGCAGCTGGCTGAATTCGTAGGGCACCGGGTGATGAATGATCAGCGCGCCGCCGGGACGCACGAGCGGCATCCCGCGGTACATGTTGAAGAAGTAGCCCAGTCCCAGACACATCGCGAGGATCGGGTTCATCACCGAGTTCACGTTGTACGGACCGACGAAGGGCAGGCCCAGCACCAGGACGTCGGACTGCCCGTTGACCTCGACGAGCTGCTGGCGGTGCACCGATTCCAGCGTGCGCTTGTGGACCGCCTCGACCTCGCCGGCCTGCACGCTGGTGAGCCCGTAGTCGGCTTCCATGCGCTGGAAGGAGCGTCGGCGTAGCCGGGCGGGCACCCGGTCCAGCCCCCGCACGGCTGCGAACGCCGTTGCCTGATCGCGCGCCGACCATTCCCACTCGCGCTTGGTCAGGAAGCTCATCGACGCCGGGAACGCCTGGTTGTTCAGGGTTGTCTCGATCTGGAAGATCTTCAGCGACTGACTCAGGAGCCGGCCCATGCGCCAGGCCGACGAGTGCAGCGCCGACTTCTCCGGGTCCATGAAGGAACGCGAGTGGACCATCGTGTGGCTGTTGTGGTGGTGGCGCAGCGACTTGTAGGACGCGAGCCCGATCGGCACCGACTTGTGGCCGCCGTCCATCGCGACCAGGTTCACGTTCACGTAGACCAGCAGGTCGCTCTCGGCCGCCCGCTTGTTGATCTCGACGTCCTCGCCGGCCTCCGTCAGCCCGACGTGCAGCAGGTTCTCGGGGTCCTCGGCGTCGTGGTTGGTGAGCCGGTCGGGCCAGAAGGAAAGGAACACCCGCTCGCCGACGGCGCGCCGGATCTCCGCCGCGGTCATCCGGCGGTGCAGCGCATTGGCGACGATCAGCTCGACGTCGTCGACACCGGCTTCGGCGGCTCGCGTCAGGACGGCCTCGATGACGCGCTGGCGGATGTCGGGCAGCCGCATCGGGGGCAGCGGCAGGCTGATGTCGTCGAACGCGATGGTGAGCTTCATCCCCGGACGGAGCAGCTCGCGCAGCGGCGGGGAATCGATGGGGGCATCGAGCGCGGCCTCGATGGCGGCTGCTTCATCGTCGAGGCCGGGCAGGATCTCCGGCGGATAGATGACGCGAGTGCCGAGCGGGAACCGTTCGAGACGCAGCGTCTCGCCGGAGTGCACGAGCAGCGGCGGGGTGCGTTCGTCGACCTCGAGGACGAAGCCGGGACGGGTCACGAGCGGATCCTTCCGGTGGTGCCGGGTAGTTCAAAGACAACGCGCCCGGTGCCGAGCCGGCCCGCCGAGAGAGCGTGGTCGAGGGCGTCGCGCCAACGCTCGAGCGGGTAGCGGCCTCCGACGAGGCCGTCCAGCGCCGGGCTGACCGCCGCGAGCTCGAGAGCCGCGGTCATGTCAGCGGGGTCAGCCGCGTATGCACCGGTGAGCGACAGCTCGCGAAACCACAGTGCCGTCAGGTCGGGGGAGCTGGTCGGCAGGCCGCTGAGGATGACGCGCCCGCCTGCCCGGGTCACCCGAAGTGCGCCGTCCAGGCCTGATCCGGAGCATTCGAGCGTGACGTCGACGCCGCCGAGCAGGTACGGGGAGCCGTGCTCGGGGTCCAGACGCAAGGCCCGCGTGGCGCGCCGGACCCCGCCGACGAGGTCGGTCGGCGCGATGACCTGGGTCGCGCCGTAGGCGGCGGCAAGTGCCTGCTGCTTCGGATGTTTCGCCGCCACGAGGATCTCGCCGGCGGACGTGAACGCGCGCAGGGCAAGCAACGTCAGCAATCCGATGGCGCCCGCCCCGACGACCAGCACGCGCTCGCCCGGCTCGACGGCGGCCCGGCGCACGGCGTGGATGGCACACGCGAGCGGTTCGATCAGGACGGCGCGCTCGTCCGGCAGTTCGTCCGGCACGGCAAAGAGCTGCGACCGGTGGGCAACCAGCTGGCCGCTCCAACCGCCGCCGGTGTCGGCGCAGTAGCCGGTCTGCAGCCCCGGCGCGAGATGCCCTGACGTGATGCGCTCGCAGCGGCTGCGCCTGCCGCTCGCGCAGGCGTCGCAGCGGGGCAGGCCACGCGCGTCGCAACCGAGGACCGGAGCGATCACGACGCGGGTGCCGGCGGGCAGCTCGCCGCCGTCACCAGCGCACGCGTCGATCAGCTCGCCTACGACCTCGTGGCCAGGGGTGAACGGCAGCGAGATCAGTGAGCCGAAGTAGAAGGACGACCGACCGGTCACGGTCGCAAGGTCGGAACCGCAGATGCCCGACAGCCGCGGCCGGACGCGAGCCCAGCCTTCGCCCGACGGCAGCGCCGGGGGTGCTCCCTCGTGCAGCCGCAGCGGCGCCGCTGCCGTCGCGGTGCTGCTGAGTGCTGACGCGAGTGGTCGCAAGGGGCGGGGCAGCGACGACGACAGCGTGCGGGCCGCGACGTAGCGCGGCACCGAGCGATACAGCTGGACCGCGCTGATCCGGGCGTGGGCCCGGGGATGAGCGGGCTCGGCCTTCGTGGCCGGCATGATCTCGGTCATCGGGTCAGCGCCATCCGCGATTCGCCTGCAGTCATTGCCCAATTGACGACCGGCCAGCGATGGCGGGCGGCATAGCGCCCGAGCGGCAGATCGGGATTGACCGCGACGGGCTGCCCGACGCACTGCAGCATCGGCAGGTCCGAGAGGCTGTCGGCGTATCCGTGAGACGCCCGCAGGTTGGCCTCGAGCCGGGGCGCGGTGAAGCGCAGCCACGCCGCCCGGGCCTCGCCGACGAGCGGGGGTGACGCGAGCCGCCCGGTGCAGCGCCCGCTGTCGTCGACGGCGAGTTGCGCGGCCACGACCTCATCGAACAGCGGCAGCAAAGGCCGTACCAGCAAGTCGACCGCGCCCGTCAGCAGCACCGTGCGGTGACCGGCGGCGCGATGGGCACGCAATCGGCGTAGCCCCGCGCTGCTGATCCGGGTGAGCAGCTGGTCGCCGACCTCGGTGTCGACGAGGCGGGCGAGCTCCTCGGGATCGGCACCCGCGTAACGCGTGTAGACCTCACGGATCAGCCGCCCGCGATCGCTGCGCTCGGCGCGCAGCCAACCCGGAGCGTGCCGGGCCAGGCTCGCCAATTCGCGCGGGACCCGGCTGCGGGGTGAGCCTGCGAGTCGCAGCCAGAGATAGGACTCGACGACGGTGCTGGACACCAACGTGCCGTCGAGGTCGAAGACCGCCAGCACCTCACGTCCGCCGGTGAGATCGGCGCGCATCCGGGGCGCCCGCCGCCCGCCTGATGCCGACATCGCCCGCATCGATTCGGTGATCGAGTCGCAATGGCGGCGCAGGTAGGCCTCCCACTCATAGCTCGCCGGGTCGAAGCCGAAGCGCTGCCGGTCCGGCTCGTCGAGCGAGTCGTGCAGCGCCGCGGTATTCGTGTCGTCGTAGAGCAGTTCGGCTTGCGTGTAGGGCCGGTAGAGGTCGGTGTAGCGCCGCAGGAAGCGCAGTTTGGCGTCAGCCTGATCGACGTCGGACGCGAGGCGGCGCACCCGCCCGGTCGTCGGCAGCGCCTCGAGCACCTTCGTGGCGGCAGATACGGCCTTTTCCCCGCGCGAGAGCCGGCTCTCGATGGCCGCCGATCCCGCAAAACTCCACACCGGGGTCGAGATGCCGCCGCGGCCCCGCTTTTCCATCGGGCGGTCCGCGAAGTACGCCTTCACGTGACGGTAAAGATCCCGGAACAGCAAGGGGTTTCGCCGGCCGGAGCACACCTGGTAGTACGCCGGGTCACCGGGCGCCGGCGGCGTGGCGACGGCCGCGATGATCGCGTTGACGACGATGTCGACCGGGACGATGTCGATGATCCCGTCGGGCGCCGCCGGGAAGTCGGGGAGCTCGCCGCGACCGAAGGCGAGGATGATCGGCTCCGCCATCTTGAAGCCTTCGATCCAGCCCGGAAACGGACGCTCGAGGGCGCTTTCGATGATCGAGGGCCGCACCACGCTGACCGCCAGCGCACCCGAGTGCTCCTCGAGGTAACGCTCGCCCAGCGCCTTGGTCATCGTGTAGCAGTCGGTCCAGCCGAGGCTGCGGGCGCGCTCGCGACCGGCGGCGACGAGCTGCTCGCGTACCCACTTCTGGCGCAGGTGCTCCGCCTCGACGGAGACGGCGGGCAGGCCGGCCCGGCCGACGTCAGCGGCCGCCTTCTCGTTGAACTCGGTGAGGGCAGCCGGCGCCCGCGAGGCGTCTTCGGCGCTCTGGCGTACCCGTGAGGCGGCGGCCTCCTCGGCCTTCCAATCGCCCGAGTGGGGGACGGCGGCTTCGGCGACGAGCCCGGAGCGCAGCCCCGCGACGTAGGCGGTGGAGACGTGCACGAAGTGGATGGGCGCGAGGCCGGCGGCGCGGTGAGCTCCGGCAGCGCGTACCGCGCGCA
>DATAZK010000019.1:0-1872 GCA_036272075.1 Frankiaceae bacterium | reverse complement strand
GACCAGCTTGGGGTCGGCAGCGGCAGCACGCTGCTCGTCAACGGCGCCTCCGGAAGCGTCGGCAGCGCCGCGGTCCAGCTCGCCGTGGCACGCGGGGCGTGCGTCATCGGCACCGCCAGCCCGGCCAACCACGAGTACCTGCGCTCGCTGGGAGCCGAGCCCGTCGCCTACGGGGAGGGCCTGACCGGGCGGGTCCGGGCGCTCGCTCCGGGCGGCGTCGACCTGGCGCTCGACGTCGCCGGGAGCGGCGTCCTGCCCGAGCTCGTCGAGCTCGCGGGCGGCCCGGAGCACGTCGTGACCATCGCCGACTTCAGCGGCGCGCAGGAGTACGGGGTGCGGTTCAGCCGCGGGGACACCGGCCGCGCGCTTCACGTACTCGCCGAGATCGGCGCGCTGATCGAGTCCGGGCGCTTCTCCCTCCCGGTCGCGCAGACCTTCCCGCTCGCCGACGTCGCGGAGGCGCACCGGGTCGGCGAGAACGGTCACGTACGCGGAAAGCTCGTGCTCCTAGTCGGCTGACCGAACTGGACCGCGACCTCCGGTCGGCGAACCAGGAGCAAGCGTGACTCGGCCCTGATCTCGCTAAGCGGCACTATCCGCTGTGGAATCAGGTCGGTCGTGCCCGTTGGTATCGAAGCTCATGGCGCCCCAGAACCTGTCTGAAGTGCCTGGCATGACAACCTCGTCAAAGTGCAGCGTGATCCCTGGATCCGGCGGAAGCGCTAGCCTGCCGCGCAGCCGCGGACTCTCGGCCGCGGTGACATCGAGCCGGTAGCCAACGATAATGCGGGTCCGGGGATCCATATGACGAAGATGCTCCAGTGACACCGGCACTCCGGGAAGCTCCGCGATCCTGAGGAGTTCATCGTCCGACGCCAGCGCCGCTATCTCGCGGATGTCATCGCGGAACTTCGGCACCAGCCGGGTCGTCGTTTCATAGGCGCCACCGGTCCGCCGGAGTACGTCTCCGAGAACAACACCTGGTTCGGTACGCAGGGCCTGCTCGATTTCGGCGGGCCGGTATCTGCTCGGGCGCCACATGGTCGCAGCCTGGTGGATCTTCGTCAGCGGATGGTCAGGTCGAAGAACGTCCGCGTATGTTCTGAAGGTCGCCATCGGGCACTACCCAGACTGTCTTCTCTTGTGACTAGCAGGCGCCGCGAGCGTGCAACCTGCACCTGCGGCCACCCCTAGTCTGCCATGCACCCGGCTGGCATTGAACCCTCGCCACCTATCCGAGGTGAAACGAGGCTCCCGGACAGCAGAAAAGCACTCGGGCATGCCAGCATCGCCATCACCAAAAACGTGTACGGGCACCTGCTTGAAGGCGACAAGTGGGCGGCGGCTGAGCCGAGACCCCGTGCCCTGTTCGGCGGCTGACGTGTGTCCGTGGCTCCCGGCGTGGCTCCCAGAGCGACAAGAAAGCCCGCTGCCGGGCGGGCAGCGGGCTTGTGAGCTGGGCGCGCTCGGAGGGACTCGAACCCCCAACCTTCTGATCCGTAGTCAGATGCTCTATCCGTTGAGCTACGAGCGCGGGTGCCTCGCGAGTTTACGACACTCTGCGGGCACCTTGTTCCAGCCGGCCAGAACTATCATCATTGCGATGAGGCTCACGGATCACGAGGCGCGGGCCAGGCTCGGGTCGCACGACCACGCGGTCCTGTGCACCGTGCACGCCGAACGGGGTGTCGACGCCGTCCCCGTGGCATACGCCGTGGACGCCGACGGCTATGTGGGCGTGCCCGTCGACCGGGTGAAGCCGAAGGCGTCACTGCGGCTGCAGCGGGAGCGGAACCTGGAGGCGGATCCGCGGGCCACGCTGCTGGCCGAGCACTGGGACCGCGACGACTGGTCGCGGCTGTGGTGGGTGCG
>DATAZK010000018.1:0-9329 GCA_036272075.1 Frankiaceae bacterium | reverse complement strand
AAGGACGTCCGGCTCCAGCACGATCGGAAGGAGGCCGTTCTGGAAGCAGTTGCCGAAGAAGATGTCGCCGAAGCTCTCGGCGATCACGCACCGGATTCCGAGCGCGAGCAGCGACCACACGGCCGACTCCCGCGAGCTTCCGCATCCGAAGTTGTGGCCCGTCAGCAGGATCGGCGCGCCACGGAAAAGCCCTTGATTCAGGATGAAATCGGGATTGTCGGCACCGTCGGCGAGGTAGCGCAGCGCAGCGAAGGCGTTGGCCGTCATGCTGCCCTTGCCACCGTGGGCAGGAGAGATGACGTCGGTGTTGATATCAGCAAGCAGGAGCGCCGCAGCCGGGCCACGTACGACGGTGAACGCCTCCATCACGAAGCCCTGCGTACGTCGGCGATGCAGCCGTGGATCGCCGCGTACGCGGCCACCGCCGGACCAGCCAGATGTGTGCGCACCCCGGCGCCCTGGCGACCCATGAAGTTGCGGTTGGAGGTCGAGACGCAGCGGTCGCCGGATGCCAGTTGGACTCCGCCGAGCCCGGGGCACAGTCCGCACCCCGCCTCACCCCATTCGAAGCCCGCGGCAGTGAACACGCGATCGAGCCCCTCGGCCTCAGCGGCCCGGCGCACCGCCGCCGAGCCCGGGACGACCAGCGCCCGCACATGCGACGCGACCTTGCCGCCATCGATCACCGCTGCGGCCGCGCGAAGGTCAGAGAGCCGGCCGTTCGTGCAGGATCCGATGAAGCACCACTGGATCGGCAACCCTTCAAGTTGCTGCCCCGCATGCACGCCCATGTAGTCCATCGCCTGCGCCCATTGATGTTTCGCGGCTTCGTCAGGCGCCTCGGCCAGCTCCGGGACCCGACCGTCGACGGCAACGGTGTGGGCCGGACTCGTCCCCCACGAGATCTGCGGACCGACGGCCGCGGCGTCGACGGTTGCCTCGCGATCGAAGGCCGCGTCGCCATCGCTGGCCAGACCGCGCCAGTACTCCACAGCCTTATCGAGGGCAGCCCCACGGGGAGCGTAGCGCCGGGAAGCCACGTACTCGAAGGTCGCGTCATCGGGCGCGACCAGTCCGATCTTGGCGCCGATCTCGACGGAGAGATTGCAGATGGTCATGCGCTCCTCGACGCCAAGCCGCTCGATCAGCGGGCCCGCGAATTCGATGGCGCAGCCCGTACCGGCATCGGAGCCCAGCTTCGCAATCGTCTGCAGTATCAGGTCTTTCGGCGAAACGTAGGGCGCCAGCTCGCCGGTGAAGCTGATGCGCATCATCGCGGGCCGGCGTTGCACCAAGCTCTGGGTCGCGAGCACGTGCGCGACCTCGCTCGTCCCCACGCCGAAGCCGAGCGCGCCAAGGCCGCCGTTGGTGCAGGTGTGACTGTCCCCGCAGACGACGGTGGTTCCGGGCAGCGTCAGCCCCAGCTCCGGACCGATGACATGGACGATGCCGTGGTCAGGTGAGTCGATGTCGAACAGGGTCATGCCGCGGCCGGCGAAGTTCTTGCGCATCAGCGGTACGAACTGCCGGCTCAGCGGATTGCTGTCCTCGCTGCGGCCGGCGAGGATCGTCACACTGTGCTCGGGAGAGCCGAAGGTCAGCTCGGGCGAGAACACCTCGATTCCGCGGTCGGCAAGCGTCGTGAAGGCCTGCGGTGACGTGACGTCGTGCACCAGGTGACGGTCGACATGCAGCAGGTCGAAACCGCCGTCGAGCGCGGTGATGACGTGCTCGTCCCAGATCTTGTCGACGAGGGTGCGCGCGCTCATGCGGCCGTGCTGCGAACCAGCCGTCCCGGCGTCGTGCCCGTGTACTGGCCACCCTCGTAGGTCACCTGACCCGCCACGAGGGTCGCCACGTATCCCGTTCCCTGGCCCACGAGACGCGAGCCGCCGCTGGGCAGATCGGCGCGAATGCTGGGATACGTGGAGCCGATGGCGGACAGGTCGATCAGATTGATATCGGCGCGCCTGCCGGGCGCGAGCACGCCGCGATCGGAAAACCCCAGCAGCGCAGCGGTATCGGCGCATTGCTGCTTGATGACGAGCTCGACCGGCAGCCGCTGATCGCCGGCCACGTCACGCGCCCAGTAGCCCAGCAGGAACGTCGGATAGTCGAAGTCGGCGATCATCGTGCAGTGCGCGCCGCCGTCGGACAGTCCGGGCACTGTGCGCTCGTGCAGGAGCATCTCGCGTACGGCATGAAGGTTGCCCTCGCCATAGTTCGACACCGGCACGTAGATGAACCGTCCGGCGGCAAGCACGTCGTACGCAAGCTCGTTGACGCTCACTCCGGCAGCCTTCGCCCGCGCCTCGAGCGTCGCCTCGAGGGAAAGGTCATAGCGCCCGGGGTTTTCCAGTTCGAAGGCCACCCGCATGCGGGTGAGCACGTTCGCATCGCCGGCGCCGGCAAGCTCGGAGAGAATGCGCGATCGGGTCTCGGGGTCGGCCAGCCGCGCGGGCAGACCGTCGATGCCCTGGCGGGCCAGCTCCTGATACGTGGGCGACGCGGCGAGCGGATTCACCCTGCCACGTAAGGACATCAGCAGCCCGGTCGGTCGCGGAGCCACCTGTGCCCACATGTCCAGACCGTCGGCCGCGGCCTTGCTGAGCCCCTCGAGCACCCGCCGGTAGTTGTCGGTCGGTTGCCCGCCGCGTTGCAGGAGCGCGGCCGACAGGGGGCGCCCGCTGACCTCGCACATCCGGCGCATCAGGGCAAGCTCCGCGTCGACGTCCCAGTTCTCGACATTCAGCTCGAAGACGCCCTTGCCGGTGCGCCCGATCGCCTCCGCGATGCCCAGCAGCTCGGCCTCACCCGCCGAGTAGGACGGCGTGATGCGGCCGTCGGAGGCCTTGTGGTTCTGCGAGCGCGAGGTGCTGAATCCCACGGCGCCGGCCTCGATCGCCTGGGCAGCAATGCGGCCCATGAGCGTGATCTCATCCGCGGTGGGCTGCTCCTCGTGATCGATCCCGCGCTCCCCCATCGCGAAAACCCGTAGCGGCGCGTGGGGCACCTGGGCCGCGATGTCGATGACGTGAGGAGCCGCGTCCAGCGCGTCCAGGTACTGCGGGAAGGACTCCCACTGCCAGCCGAGCCCCTCCTCGAGCACCGACGCGGGGATGTCCTCGACCCCTTCCATCAGCGCGATCGTCCAGGCCTGCTGATCACGGCGGACCGGCGCGAAACCAACACCGCAATTGCCCATGACGACGGTCGTCACGCCATGCGCCGCAGACGTCTCGAGGATCGGGTCCCAGAGAGCCTGACCGTCGTAGTGACTGTGGATGTCGACCCACCCGGGCGTCACCAGAAGGCCGTCGGCATCCACCTCCCGGTGTCCGGCTCCGACGTCGCTGCCCACGGCGACGATGCGCCCGTCCTGCACGGCAACGTCAGCGACCGACGGCGTGCCTCCGGTCCCGTCGACGACCGTTCCCGCGCGAATCACCAGGTCGTGCATCAGGTGCCCTCCTCATGCCGGGAGCTTGTCCACCGCCGCCTCGACGCTAGTCCCCGCGAAGAAGCTGGGATTCATGGAGGTCCACAAATCGACCGGGTTGCGGAAGACGAAGTGCGCGAAATCGTCCTCGGTGAGCTGGCCGTGCTCGACGAGCTCAAACGCCTCGGGCAGCACCTCGCGCATGTCGCGCACATCCCAATGACCGACGTCGGAGGCGAAGATCGCGGGCAGCGTGACCCCTCCGGGGTTGAGGCTTCGGGAGAAGGCCAGAACGTTCATGGGGTCGTCGGCCTCGCAGCCGAAGAAGTAGCGCTCGCTGAAAACGTCGATGATTTCCTGCTTGCTGGTGAATCCCGACTCCCCGAACATGTCGATGTCGCCGGGGAGCTCGTCGGGGTCCGACAGCATGGCGAGATCGTTGAAGAGTTGGTCGCGACGGGTGGCCGAAAGGCCCTTGGCGTGCTTGGCGAACAGCTCCTCGAGCAGCGACCTGTCCAACTTTGCCGGGTCGTTGTGCTGGATCGCGGCGAGGTTGCGCTTCTCCCAATGGCCGAGCAGGTTTCCGAGCAGCTCGGTGGCCCACGCCACGCCGCCTTCCTGGAAGGCGAACGTCAGGTCGGGGAAGCGCTTGGGGACGCCGCCGAAGATGAGCGATCGGGCTATCGCCTCGTCAGCCGTCGCGAAATTGCCTACCTGGTTGTAGGAGTTGTTGGTCGTGGACATGCGGCTGCCCCAGCCTTGCGCACCGGCGTGGAAGGTGGGCACGACGCCGAGCTCCACGCACCGGCGCCAGACCGGGTCGTAGTCATAGATCGAGTCGTGCGCCAGGGTGTCGACCCACTTGGCACCGCCCGGCGTGCCGGGACCACCGAGTGGCCGCGGAACGGCGCCGCTCATCATGACGGCCTTCAGCCCGAGCTCGCCCACCGCGTAGTCCAGCTCGGCAATGGCTTCCTCGGGGGTGAAGGTTGGGATGGCGGCGACGGGCTCGAGGCGGTCCCGGTAACCCGCATAAGCCTCGGCGTAATAGCGGTTCAGGCCACGAGCGAGGGCGCGGCGCAGCTCATCGTTCGGCAGCGCCGTCACGGTGAGCCCGTACGTCGGGTAGAGCACAGCGAAGTCGATGCCGAACTCGTCCAGACGCTGATACATGAGGTCGGGCAGCATTCCCGTCGCCCGATCCAGCGTGTTCTCGGTGGGAATCCCCCAGACCGCGCTGCTGAAGACGCCATTGTGCCGGCGATCTTTCGGGTCGGGAAAGGCGACCCGCCCAGCAGCCGAATGCGTCAACCGATCGAACTGCGCGGCCATGTCCTTGCCGAAGTCCTCGGCGATGAAATCCCGCACCACCGGGATGTATTCGATCAGATGGCCGTCGCTGTCGATGACCGGATGGTCGATCTTCGAGCGGATCTGCGCAACCTCGTCACTCGGCAGATAGTTCATGTGGATGGGATATCAGACGAGGTCCCACGAACCTAGACGGTGGTCGGCCGGGAACGGCCGGCCTGTGCCATCAGACGATCGGTGTCGCCGGCGTCTGGCCCTACCTGCACGACGGCTTTGATCAGGCCGTGCGCGCGGGCGCCGTCGGTGCAGGTCGCCGTCACCACGGCCGTCACCTCTGGGATCGTCTCCGAAGGGAACTCCAGAGCGCGGCCCAGGCTGGCCGAAAGATCCCAGGCGTGGCAGAGCGCGTCGACGGTCGCAAAGTTGATGACCACCGAACCGGGTAGCTCCCCGAGCGGGGTGGAGTGGACGGCGGTGAGCACGTCAGGGGTCGCCCACATGGCCCGGCTCCGGTCGGCTACCTCCTCGGCGTATGCGGCGAGATCACCGTCGTAGGCGACGGCGCCCATCGTGTCCTCGACGGTCACTGTCGTCGCCACTCCCGACACCAGCGCTCCCCAGAAGAGCTGGTTGTTCAGAGCGTGACTGGCCAGCCGGCGAACGGTCCATGGCTCGCAATTGGTGATGGTGTCCAGCTCCGAGTCCTGCAGGGCGGCCACCTCCCGGCGCAGCTCTCCGAGTGCGAATGCGAGGCTTTCCAGCTGGTCCATTTTGACCTCCTGAGGGATACCGCTGTAGGACGCGGCTCGGCAGCGAGCGCTACCGTGCCGCGTCCACGGCGGCGTCAGCGTAGCGGGACCTCGCATTCCTTGGGGTCGATATGGCCGAGGTTCTCCACGACCTTGAAGATGCCGTTCTCCGAGCGGGCGATGTACATGTTCATCCGCACGTGATGCTGGCCGGGCACCATCTCGGCCGGCCCGCCGGGACCCTGCTGGATACGGGCGTGGTCGAGAGCGGCGACGACGTCGTGCTGCTTGAGCGAGCCGGCCTCGTTGACCGCGGACTCCCACATCTTCAAGGCCCGATAGGTGCCGGTGCAGGCCGAACCGGCCGTGAACATCGCGCTGCCCGGGTAGCGGGCTTCGTACCGGTTCAGCAGGTCGATGCTGAACGGGTCCTGCACGTCCCGGTAGTAGTCGAGGCAGCCGAACAGCCCCTCCACCTGCTCGACGGGGACGAGATTCAGGAAGTTCTCGTCGAAGTAGGTGCACACCACGCGTCCGCCGCGTGCCATGAACCCGGCGTCGTACAGCTGCTCGAGGAACGGCGTGAGCCCCGGCGGCACGATCGTGTTGAAGACGACCTCGGCTCCCGTCGCCATGATGTCGGCGACGACCGCCTTGTAGTCGACGTGATCGAGCGGGAAGTACTGCTCGCCGACGATCTCGCCGCCTCGCTCCGTCACGACCTCCCGGACCTTCTTGTTCAGCGTGTGCGGCCAGATGTAGTCGGCGGAAGGCAGGTAGAACGTCTTGGCGCCCGTCTCCTGCATCAGCCACGGGAAGAATGGCTCGATCTGCTGGGCCGGCACCGGGCCGGTACAGAAGATGAGCGGGTGGCACTCCTGGCCCTCGTACTGCTCGGGATACAGGTAGAGCTTCCCGGCCTCGTCGACCACCGGACCCTTGATGGCCTGCCGGGTCGAGCTGTAGATGCCACCGACGACGACGTCGACGTCCGCCTCGACAAGCCGAGCCGCCGCAGCCTTAGCCACGTCGTCATCGGTGGCGCTGTCCTCGATGAACAACTCGATGGGACGGCCGAGCAGGCCACCCTTGGAGTTGATGTCATCGATGACCATCCGAGCGACGTTGACGTTGGCGATGCCCATGAAGGACAGCGCCCCCGTCTGGTCAGTGATGAGGCCGACGCGAGCCGGCCGATCGATGCTGCTCATCGTGGCCGCCCTACGCCTGGTACTGGCCGAGAAGGGCTGCCGACTCGGGCTTGGTGACGTGGCCGGCTGCCTTCAGGATCGGCGGCACCTCGGGGTCGGAGACGAAGGCGGCCCAGCCCTGCGCGTCCCAGTCGAAGAGCACCCACATGCGGGTCTCGTCCGAGGGGTCTTGGAACACGGTCGCGCCCTTGGAGCCGTGCACCCCACGCTTCTCGGCGCCCTTGGTGCTGAACACGTCGAGGAAGCGTTCGACGTCTTCCACCTTTGTCGTGGCCAGGATCATGTCAGTCCCCATCTCGTCTGGATCACTTCGGATCCACCGGTCGCCCCCCGGTCGGCGGGCTTGGGGCAATGCTCGGGAAATGGCCAGTTCACGGCATCGGCAGAACTACCCATTTCCTCTCAGTAGTAGGTGGGCAGTCGTGGGTAGCCGCCCCGACGCAGCGATCGGGCGCTCGACGTCAGCCGGCGAGCCGACGGATCAGGGATGCAACAACACCGGCTGACGCTGCGGAATCGCAGAACCGGTCGTCTTCTGCAGGGGCGCCTCGGCCGTGCTACTGGTGGTCGGTACGGGCTGGGGCAGCGGCGCGCAGAACGCGTCGGCTGTGTTGTTGCCCGCCCGACGCGGCGGCAAGGTGCCGTTGGCGAGGTAGCGCGCGATGGTGTTGTCCTCGCAGGCGTCGCCGTCCAACGAGTTGGCGTGCGAGGTGCCTCCCGGGAGCGCGAGCAGCGAGGAGTTGGGGAAGAGCCGCCGCACCTCGAGACTCCCGGTGTATGGGGTGGCCGCGTCCAGCGTCTCGTCGATCAGCAGAGCACCGCTGACCTTGCTGCCGTTGATCTTCACTGGGGTGCCGGGCTTGGCCTGCCAGTTCAGGCAGGGAGCGTTGTACCAGGCATTCGCCCAGGTCTCGAACGGCGCCTTCTGGTAGATCGCCGAGTTGTCCTTCTGCCACTTCGCCCAGCTCTGCGGCCACTGGACGTCACTGCACTGGACGGCGTCGTACATCGCGTACCCGTTGTCGTCGCCGGGGCCGTCAGCGTCCTCATACGCCGCCTTGACGGCGTTCAGGTCGTGGTTGTGGATCCACGCGGCGAACGTGCTCCCCAGATCGGTCCAGGTGACCTGGTAGTAACCAGCGAACAGGAACGCATCGGTCCACTCGTCCGGCCCGATGATCCCGCCGGCCGGCTTCTTCGTGAGCGCCGCGAGCTGGGAGTACCAGAGATCGTGGACGGCTTTCTGCGTCTTGCCCAGGTGGTAGACGTTGTCGTACTTCGCCAGCCAGCCGAACCAGATGTTGATATTGCGGTCGAACGCCACGTCCTGGTCGAGGTTGGCGGCGTACCAGACCCGCCGCGGATCGACGTTGGAGTCCAGCACCATCCGGCGCACGTGGGTCGGGTAGAGGGTGCTGTACACCTGGCCGAGATACGTGCCGTACGAGAATCCGTAGTAGTTGATCTTCGAGGCGCCTAGTGCCAAGCGGATGCTCTCCATGTCCTTGGCACTGTCGATCGTCTTGACGTGCTGAAGGAGCGCCGGCTGCGCCTTTCCGCACTGGGTCGCGTACTTCTTGGTGATCGACAGCCAGGTGTTGACCAGCGACTGCGACGTCGGAATGTAATTGGGCCGGTCGGGGCGGAAGTAGTTGGGGTCGCAGGTGAGAGCCGGCACGCTGGAGCCGACACCACGCGGGTCGAAGCCGATCCAGTCGTAGGCGTCACCGACGTGGTTGGGCACGAACTTCCCCAGGGTGGCGAGACCGAGCCCGGAGCCGCCGGGTCCACCGGGATTGACGAGCATGACGCCCTGGTACTGGTTGGCAGCCACCGTGTGGGATACCCGGGAGACGGCCAGTTTGATCTTGGTGCCCTTCGGCTTGCTGTAGTCGAGCGGGACTGTCAGGAAGCCGCACTGCGCGCCGGCGATGCTCGTACAGGCCGACCAGACGATCGGCGGCGGCGTGGGCACCGCAGCTGAGGTCGATGCCGCGGTGGGAGTGGATGTCGCCGCGGAGGTCGACGTCGCAGGGCTGCTCGACGCGGCTGACGCAGCTGCCGGCGTCAGCGCGACGGCTCCACTGAGTACGACCGCCACGCCCGTTGCCCCCGCGAAAATCTTCCGCCTGCTCACGTATTTCCTCCCAGCACGCTGCATCACACGACAAAAATGTCACTAATCGGACTTCTGGCTGTGGATCCTCTGTTAATCGGGCGGATCGGTCAAATCGGACGTAAGACGGACGCTGGGTGCCTTGTCAGCCCGTGCGGCGGCGAGCATCAGGTCGATTGCGCGGCGGCGCTCACGTGCGGCTGGGGGTTTGGCCGGGTTTGCGGAGGAGGGGTCGGCGTTGGCCTTGGATGGGTGGTCGTCCGTCGGGTGGCCAGAATCTGGGGGTGCGGTCGGGGTCGTGGCCGATGGTGATTACCCAGCCGCCCTCGTGGACTTTGTGGTGGTGGTGCAGGCAGAGCAGGTCAAGGTTTTCGGGTTCGGTTTCGCCTTGATGTTCCAGCCAGTGCTGGCGGTGGTGGGCTTCTGTCCAGGACGGTGGCCGATCACAGCCGGGCCAGACGCAGCCGCCGTCGCGGGCTACCAGGAAACGGCGGAGGCCGGCG
>DATAZK010000017.1:0-6398 GCA_036272075.1 Frankiaceae bacterium | reverse complement strand
CGGAGTCCGAGTCCCCGTGAGCGGCTGGCGTGGCCTGCGTGATGGGAAGCGCGGCGGAGAGGCCCGCAGTGGCGACGTTGGGTTGGCCGTGGCGTGCTTGCAGCTCCACGCGCTTGGCGCGAGCGTCCTCGGGGTCGCGCGCGAGTAGCGCCGTCCAGGACCTCCAGCGCAGGCCCTCGCCATTCCACATCCGTTTGGTGCGCTCCCGGAAGTGCTTGGTGTAGCCGTAGGTAACAGGGTGCCCGGCGTCGCCGAACAGTACGAATGCGACGTGCACCCCGCGAGGTGGGTAGGTGCTGGAGTCGGTCATCTCCTCCCACCCGGTGTGGCCGCTCCAGGACCCGTCCTCGCCGCGTGGCAGGGCGTCGGCGTAGCGGCGGATCATCTGCCGGTCGAGCGGGATGTGTTCCCGCCAGCGCTCGGAGAAACCGCTGTAATTGCAGGTGGTGGCCCAGTCGCGGACCTGGTCGTAGGCGGTGAGCACCTCGCGCCAGGTGATCTCGCCCGCCTCTTGGGCCGCGGCAACGCGCTCGATGAACGCGTTCTCGGCGGACAAGTAGGCCCGGCGTACCCGGATGAGCTCGTCCTGGGCACGTTCGGCGGCCGCGTGTGCCTTCTCGGCGGCGGTGAGGAGGTCCTGCGGCAGCGGCCCGACCGGCTGCGATGTCATGCGGCGCATTGTCGCGCACGTCTCCGACAAACGCCGCCGGCATCCCCACCCCGTGCCGACGCCGTGCACCACCCGCCGCTACGACCGCGCCCGGGCGACGCCGACCAGGGCCAGGTGAACGACGGCGGCATCCCGTCCGTAGCCCCGCGGTGGGGCGGCCGGCTTCCGCGCGTGCTGTCGTCACTGGAGCGGAACCGGTTTGTTTCCGCGTTCCGGCCCGCGGGTGTTCGGAGCGGTCCTAGCGTGTTGCACATGAGCCAGCAGATCAGCGCGAGCATGGCCGATGATTTCGATGAATCCGCCGGCGAGGTCGTCACCGTTCGGTTTGCCCTCGACGGTCTCGACTACGAAATCGAACTCTCAAGGGAGCGCGCCAAGGCGCTGCGCGCGGTGCTGACCTCGTACGCCCGGGCCGCGCGCCGTGTGCGTAAGCCCTCGGTCGCCGCGCGGCGCTCGCTGTTTCGGGCCATCCGGGAGTGGGCCAACCGGTCGGGCTACTACGTAGGCCCGACGGGAGCCATCCCGTGCGATGTCCAGTACGCATTCCGCATCCGCCGGCCGCCGCCCCCAGCGCCGACCGAAGCGGACTGCGCCGAGCGGCACGTGCGCTGGGCCAGCGAGCAGGGCTACGAGTGATGTTTCCTGATGATGAGTCACAAGCTGTCCCCGGACTGAACCGCACCGGGATGTGTGGCGGCTCTGCTGAACCCGGTGCGGTTCGAACAGCCGGCGAGCAGAGCCGCGCCGCATCCGACAATGACCCTCGCGCAGCGGCGGCGTGCTTCTGCTGCTGGCCAAGGACGGATGGCTCGCTATTTCGCGCCAACGAACCGAAGCCCTGGATCGATTCGGCGAACGCGACTACGCCGACGTCTTCCTGCGCCTGGACACATCCTCCGATGAGCAGTGGGCCGAGAAGTTCCGCGGCTCACCGCACTACGCGCGCTTCATCGGCGTCAACGAGCAGAGCCGTCCACCACGCCAGAAAGGCCCGCTCGGCCCGCTCAGGGTGCTGTGCCGGCGCTGTGTGGCGGTAATCGCACCCGACCGCGAGTACCTGGTGTTCCTCGCCGCGTTACCGATCGTGCCGTGGTGGGTCTTCTCCGCACCGAGTTACTCGCGATCGTCTTCCCGGAAGCGGACAACCGGGTCGTGGTCGATGCTCACGTGCACTACCTGTGGCGCAAGCTCGGCCACGGGATCACCGACACTGTCCGCGGCCGGGACTATCGCCTGGGCCGCCCGTCAGCCCGATCAGCCGGCGCATCGGTCCTGGTTCGGCGTGCCACGGTCCGGCCGACCGCGAATTCCACGGCGCGATCAGCTCCGTGGCTGTCCAACCTGGAAGGGCTGTGCTGGCTCCCTGGCTACAATCGGTCCTGAGGTTGGCGCAGGCTCTGTCGCGGGACGCGCGAGGAGGGCCGACAGCACCAGGGGGTGCCAGGCGCCGGGAGGTCCAGGCTCAAGGGCGGCCCGCGGCATCGGACGCCGGGATTGCCTGCTGAGGCCGACCGATGATGTCCTCGACGCCGCGGGAGAATCCGGCGGGCACGAGGACGTCATCAGAAGTGAGGTCGCGGACGGAGGCGTGTCCGAGGCCGTAGAGGGTGCTTGAGATGCCTTGGCGAAGGATTTCGAGCACGTTGTGGACGCCGCGTTCGCCGTTGGCGGCCAGTCCCCAGAGGTACGCGCGGCCGATCATGACGGCGCGGGCGCCGAGCGCAAGCGCTTTCACTACGTCGCTGCCTCGGCGGACTCCGCCGTCGAGTAGTACCTCGATCTGGTCGCCCACGGCGGCGGCGATCTCCGGGAGGCAACGGATGCTGGCGGGCGTGGAGTCGAGGTTGTTCCCACCGTGGTTGGACACCGAGACTGCGGTGGCGCCAATGTCCGCGGCGCGCCGCGCGTCGTCGGGGCGGCTGACGCCCTTAACCAGGAAAGGACCGTGCCACTGGTCGCGCAGCCAGGCCAGGTCGGCCCAGGTCGGAGGTGGGGTGGTCATCCATTGCCCGTAGGCATTGAAGAACGTCGGCCCGACCTCACCGGGTCGGCCGAGGTTGGGCGCGGTGAGGTCGGGCAGCTTGCCGGCCCGGATGAACCGGCCTAGCCAGCCGGGCCGGGTGAGCACCTGCGGGGCGAAGCGAGCGGCGACCTTGAGGTCAATCTTCTCGGGAAGTGGTGGGCTGCCCCAGTCCCGCGCAGTGGCGAACACCCAGTCCAGGGTGACGATCAATCCTTTGGCGCCGGCTCGGGCGGCGCGGTCGAGCCGGGCGAGCATGTCGTCGCGTGTGCCTTGCCAGTAGATCTGGAATAGAACGTTGGGGTTCGCCGCGATGACGTCCTCGATGGGCTTGGAGGCGAAGGAGGACAGACCGATGGCGGTGCTCGACGCGGCGGCGGCGCGAGCGACGGCTATCTCGCCGTCGGGGTGCACGGCCTGGACGCCAGTGGGAGAGCAAATCACGGGCAGGGAGATCTGTTGGCCGAGCACGGTGGTGGAGAGATCTCGGTGAGCGGGCAGGTCGGCGATGTGCGGCTGGAACCCCAGCTCGGCAAACGCAGCGGTGTTGTCGGCTAGGGTGATCCCGGACTCGGAGCCTGCGAGCAGGGCCAAGTACACGGACTTGGGCAGTTGCTTCTTCGCGCGCGCCTGCGCTTCGGCGACGGTCTCGAACCAATCTCGCGTGCTCGCCATAAAGTCTCCTTGACCTTGGTTGGACGAAATAACCCGACGGGCATCGGTAGTGTCGTGCACCACGATGGCGGTCGAGATAGCGAAGTAGCCTTATTCGTCGTCCGGATGCCATTTTGTGTGAATAGTGCTTCGTCAGTTCTGCTGACTTCGCCGCAAATATTCTCCGCGGTCGCTCGAGCGGCCTCTGACGGGAAGCTCTGCTGCCGCCGCGAGATTGCCCTGCCGAACGTCTGCGCTGGTGTCAGTAGACCAGCGCGTCATCCTGTCGGTCGACACGTTCTTGATGAGCAGGTCATCGGCGAGCTTGCCCGCATCGGAGGGATCCGGGGCGGCGGGTACCGTCTCCCCGGGGTGCTCATGATGACCACTCCTCCTTGAGTAACGAGCGTTGGCCGTAACAATAACGGCACCGAGTGCCAAATGGAAGGGTATGGGCGCGGAATCCACTGGCCAGACGGGTGGCGGCACTGGCAGACGCGGCCGCCGTGCCGCGACGAGCCGCCATGAGCTGGAGAAACTGGCCTTCGAACTGTTCGAGCGGCGCGGCTTCGACGCGACCACGGTGGACGACATCGCCGCCGCGGCGGGCATCGGCCGTCGTACTTTCTTCCGGTACTTCGAGTCCAAAAACGACCTTGTCTGGGGAAGTTTCACCGATCATCTCGAGCGGATGCGCGAGCAGTTCGCGCTCTGCTCTGCCGACCCACCGGTGCTGGATGCGGTCCGGACAGTGGTGGTCGAGTTCAACCGGTTCGATCCGCAGGAAGTACCTTGGCACCGTCGGCGAATGGAGCTAATCCTCGGAGTGCCAACGCTGCAGGGCAACGCCACGCTGCGCTACACGCAGTGGCGCGTGGTCGTCGCCGAGTTCGTCGCGGCCCGCCTCGAAGTCGAACCGGACTCGCTCACGCCACACGTGATCGCCCATGCCGCTCTCGGCGTGGCGCTCGCCGCTTACGCACAATGGCTTGCCGATCCAGGACGCGAGCTCACCGAAGTGATAGATGAAGCATTCGCAACGCTAATTCGAGAAGGCGCCCGAGCAGATGCAGCTGGACGGCATCGTGTAGCGAACCGCTAGCCGAGCGGACTCACGCGCCCGAGGTGGCGCGGTGCCTGGCAAACGCTCATAACGCGCCCAGCCTCTGGCACCACTACACGCTCTCGATCTCTCGCTCTCAGGCCTTGAGCGTATCCAGACGAGCGTGGGTGAGAGTACTTGTTTCGGCCAGCGAAACGGGCTGCCACCTCGACGAACTTGGGCAGATGTAATGAGGTCGCCAGGAATAGACAGGCGCGTAAGCCGCTTGACGCACAGCCACCTGTGGTCGGGGCGTCGGGATCAACGCGGACGGGAGCAAGAGATGTCGGTCGAGGATGTCCCCCAGACGGACGAGGAGTCGAGCCAGGCCGGGCCTCAGGACGATTTACGGCAATCTAGTGAAGCCAAACCGCCAAGTGATCGAGCGCCCACCCGCCGACGGCGCGTGCGCTACAAATATGCCGACGTGACCTCCCATGCGCCTCCTACGGCCGACCCCGTAGCCGCCGAGTCGAGCGAGGAGCAACCCCGTCGGGCAGGCACGAAATCGGCGCTGTGGCGTCGTCGGCCGTCACGATGGTCCGCGCAGGTCGGCGGCATGGCGTTGGTCGTCGCGCTGTTGGTCGCGGTGTCGGTGATGTTATTCAAATCCCCTCAGCCAGCGGAGAAGCTGGCCCAGCGCGACGCGGTGATCGCAGCCGTGGAGCAGGTCGCGCTTGGACTCAGCACGATCGGAGCAAGTAATGCTGCTCAGCATATCGACAGTCTCACGAATCAATCCACCGGCGAATTCCGCAACCAGCTTGGCGCCTACGCCCGGATCTTTCAGGGTGTCCTGCAAGCAGGCAACGTGAGCTCCGAGGCCAAAGTCACCGCCGCCGCTATCGAGCGAATTGACCCGGACAGCGCGAACGCTCTAGTCACTGTGGCTGCGACAGTGACGAACTCGCAGGTGTCAACGGGCCAACTTCGGAACTACCGGTTAGCTATGCAACTTCAGCGCGACGACAACCGGTGGCTCGTCTCGAAGGTCGAATACGTCCAGTGACGACCACCACCGATGAGGAGCGGGTATCGGAACCTGACCGCCTTCGGACCCTTGTTCGCAATGGGCTCGCCTTAGCGGTCCTGCTGATCACAATATTCACTGCGACGTTGGCATGGCGCAGTTACTCAGAGGGATCCGCCGAGCACGACACTATGGCCGCACTTGAGGCGGCCAAGACCCGCACCTCAACGCTTCTGAGCTATAGCGCACCAACACTCGACGCGGATCTGGCTCGGGCCAAGCAACAGGTCACGGGAAGTCTGGGCCAGCGATTCGACCAGATCGCCCAATCGGTCATCGCACCCAGCGCACGGCAGGACGGTCTAGTGACCACGGCCACAGTCGTGAGGGCCGGCGTGGTCGATGCGGAGCAAGACCGGGTTGTTGTACTTGTATTCGTGGATCAATTAACGACGAAAGCATCTCAGCCTCAGCCGACGCGCCAGACTTCGCAGGCCACAGTCACGATGGAGAAAACACGTGGTACGTGGTTAATCTCCGAAATGAACGCGGTCTGATTTGCTAAGCGCGCCGGGCCGGGACCTTTTGATATGGCACCCTCGGCTTGGAAGAGAGTGCTTCGGCTGCGCCGGTCGGCTCGCCGATGGATAGCTCAAGTTCGGTAGTGGCAATGCGGTCGCCGGGCTAGGCGGGTAGTTGCATGCTGCGGCCACCTCCGTGCCGTTCGTCGCACCCGCCGCCAACATCGCGCCGACCAGCCGGGTCAGTGGGTCCCGGCCGGAAAGGTGCCAATGTCGACCTGGGTGGTCACGCGCGGGAGGTTGCGCAGATCCGGTCGGCGGCCACCTCGTCGCGGATGTGCCGGGCGATCCAGCTCCGGGCCGCGGCGACGACGTGGCCGGCGCGGATCGTCAGGTAGGGCAGGATCAGCTCCGGCTCGGTGCGCAGCAGCCGGTTGAGCACGCGGTGCGCGCGCAGGAAG
>DATAZK010000016.1:0-45542 GCA_036272075.1 Frankiaceae bacterium | reverse complement strand
GTCGAACCCGGCTGATATCCCGGATAAGTCGTCGCGTAGTTGAACTTGGTGTGGACCCGGTCCTTGCTCTCGACGACCTTGCCTTTCACCACTCCGTAAGCGGGCAAGTGATCAGACGTGTCGCCGTACACCCGGTTGACGGCCATGGCCAGCACGTTGCCCGTGCCGGGTTGCATGACGACGGCGGCGGTCGCGACCCGGCCACCCGGCGGGATGATCGTGTCGACGGCGCTCTGCGCGTCTGCCTGAACCTTGGGGTCGATCGAGGTCTTGATGGTCAGGCCGCCCTCGAAGAGGCGGCGCTGGCGGATCTCGTACGTGGCACCGAACTTCGGATCGCTCAGCAGCGTGCTGCGCACGTAGTCGCAGAAGAAGGCTTCACTGCCGGCGGTCTCGCAGCCGTCGGTGGTCGGCTTGTAGGCGGTGCTCAGCCCGAGCGGGAAGCTCTTGGCGAAGGTCGCCGTCTTCTTGTCCATGTCCTTGGCGACGACCATCTGGTCGATCACGACGTTTCGCCGGGCCAGCGCGGCCTTCGGGTGCAACTTGGGGTCATACGCGCTGGGCGCGTTCACGATCCCGGCCAGCGTCGCCGATTGCACGACGTTCAGTTGCTTGGCGTGGATGCCGAAGTAATGTTCCGCGGCCGCCTCTACGCCATATGCGCCATCACCGAAGGGCGCGATGTTGAGATAGTTGGTCAGAATTTGATCTTTCGTGAGCTTGCGCTCGAGGGCTAACGCATAGCGCGCCTCGCGCAGTTTGCGCTGCACCGAACGGTCGGTCGCCGCCTTCTGCTCCGCCGGAGTGGTCGCCGACTCGAGCAGGACGTTCTTCACGTACTGCTGCGTCAGGGTGGATCCACCCTGCGTGACGCTGCCGTTCTCCTGGTTGGTGACGGCGGCCCGGATGAGGCCCTTGTAGTCGACTCCGTGGTGCTCGTAGAAGCGACGGTCTTCGATGGCGACGATGGCGTTGCGCATCGGAGTCGGAATGTCAGAGAACGGGATGGAAACGCGATCTTCCGGCCCGTGCAGGGTGGCGATGGTGGCGCCCGAAGCGTCGAGAATGACAGAGCGTTGCGGCAGCGGAGGCACCACTAGCTGCGTAGGAAGGTTGTCGAAGAAGTCAGCGCTCGCCTTCGCGCCGACGCCGATGCTCCCGATCAGCGGCAGCGCCAGCACGGCCATCAACAGCCCGGCGACCACGGAAAGCACCAGGATCGCCAGCAGCTTGGACGGCCGGTGGTGGCGCACGTGCTCGGACATACCCGGCAAAGCGGCCAGGCCCGACTTCTCGCTACTCGGGGGGGTGAGGGTTGTGCTCACAGGCTACGGAGGCTCTTTCCGGAGGTGGCGGGCGGCGCCATGGCGGGTGAGTACAGGGGGCCGGCTGCGCTGCGATGACTCATTTCAGCCCAGCCCTGGCCTCCACCGGTCGTGGAGAGATACGACCGGCATAGTCTCACGAAAGCCTATCGAGGGAAGCTTCTGGGCCGCCCGAGGGCGAATTCACAAGCACATCCCAGCTTGCTGTGTATCAACGCGAGCCCAACTCCCACAGGCGACACCGCTGGCATATGGCCCACAAGGGCTAGGCCGCGAATCGTCACTTCGGGTCTGTCCAAGGCCGTTAGTCCTTCATAGCTTGAACACTGTCGGTGACAGGTCCGCCGACACTCCGCTTTCAAGAGCCCCTTGGACCCGGGCTCATACGTAGGAAGCACCCGACGCGCACCATGACGATCGCCGCTCTGTCACCAGCTCCATCCCGCTCAGGACTCACAGTGGGAAACCGCACGGAGAGTGACTGGACCACCCGTGCGGCCTGCCGCGATACCGACCCCGACGAGCTTTTCGTCCAGGGCGCGGCTCAGAATCGCGCGAAGACCCGATGCTTCGGATGCGTTGTCCGTACCGAGTGTCTGGCCGATGCTCTCGACAATCGCGTCGAGTTCGGCGTCTGGGGAGGGATGACAGAGCGTGAGCGTCGCGCTCTTCTCCGTCGCCGTCCCGAGGTGCTTTCCTGGCGCATGTTGCTCGAGACGGCACGCGCCGAAGCGCTCCGCCGCGCCGTCGGCTGACTAAGCCAACCGAGGCTAGCCGGCGTCGCGCAGCGTCAGCGCGCCTTCGGCCAACTCCGCCGCGACAGCACGCAGGCCCACGAGATCGTGGACGTCCCCCGCGAGCGCGGTGATCTCCGCCTGCGGAACCTCGGGGTGCGCCCGTGTGAAGCGCTCCGCCAGCCGCTTCTGACGCGTCGCCATAGCCACCCGCTCGGCATGGACACGTAGCACGGAGGCCGCCAGCGGATCGGAGTCGGTCGCCTCGAGTTCCTCTGCCGCGGCAAGCGCGCGCTCAGCCGGCAACTCCGGCGCCTTGCTGCGCGTCACCCGGTTCAGCACCAGCCCGGCCAGCGGCATCTTGTCCGCGGCCAGCCGGTCGACGAAGTACGACGCCTCTCGAAGCGCCGCCGGCTCCGGGGCGGAAACCACGATGAACGCCGTGCCGGGCGCAGCGAGCAGCCGGTACGTCTCCTCGGCACGTTGACGGAAACCGCCGAACATCGTCTCCAGGGCGGCGACGAACTGGCTCACGTCCTGCAGCGTCTGCGCCCCGATGATCTTGGTGAAGATCCGGGCGAAGGTCAGGAAGCCCGCCGACAGCACCTTCATATAGGCCCGCCCGCCGGCCTTGGCGGGAGCGACGAGCAGTCGCAGCAGCCGGCCGTCCAGGAAGCGGGCCAAGCTCTGCGGCGCGTCGAGGAAGTCGAGCGCCGAGCGGGTCGGCGGGGTGTCGACGACAACCAGCTCCCACTTGCCGTCGTCCTTGAGCTGCCCGAGCTTCTCCATCGCCATGTACTCCTGGGTGCCGGAGAACGACGAGGACAGCGATTGGTAGAAGGGATTCTCCAAGATCTTTTCTGCGCGCTCCGGCGTGGAATGAGCCAGGACGATCTCGTCGAACGTCCGCTTCATGTCCAGCATCATCGCGTCGAGGTGACCGCCGCCGGCCTCATCGACCCCCTTGACGTGACGAGGGGTGTTGTCCAGCTCGGTCAGGCCCATCGACTGCGCGAGCCGGCGGGCCGGATCGATCGTGAGGACGACCACCGACCGTCCGCGCTCGGCGGCGCGCAGGGCGAGTGCTGCGGCCGTCGTCGTCTTGCCGACCCCGCCCGAGCCGCAGCAGACGATGATCCGCGCGGTGTCCAGGACGGTGTCGATCTCCAGACGCGGCACGGACTTCGGCGCGCTCATCCGACCATCCCCTGCGCGCGCATCACGTCGGCCAGCCGGTAGAGGCCGCCGAGGTCGACCGCATCCCCCAGCAGCGGCAGTTCGACGACCGGGAGACCGAGCGCTGCCAGATCCTTGCGCTCGCGTGATTCCAGGGCGACCCGTTCGGCGTGCTCGGCGGTCTCCTCGACCATGGCCGCCACCTGGCTGTCCTTGACCTTGTACGACGCCCGCTTCAAGCCCGCCGCGAGCAGGCTCACGTCGAGCTTGCCGGCGAGCGCTGCCTTCTGTGCAGCCCCGGTCAGCAGCGGGGTGCGCGCCATGTTGACCACGACGGCGCCCACGGGAAGCCCGGCGCCGCGCAGTTCGGCGGCGCCGTCGACGGTCTCCTGGACCGGCATCTCCTCGAGAATCGTCACGATGTGCACGGCGGTCTGCTTGGACTTCAGCAGCGCGATGACGCTCTCCGCCTGGCCGCGCACCGGCCCCGTGCGAGCGAGCTCGCGGACCTCGGCGGTGACGTTGAGGAAGCGCGTGATCCGGCCCGTGGGCGGGGCATCCATGACCACCGCGTCGTAGATGAGCTTCTTCTTGTCGCGCTTGGCGTTACGGGTGACGGCTTCCTTGACCTTGCCAGTCAGCAGCACGTCGCGCATGCCAGGGGCGATGGTGGTGGCGAAGTCGACGACCCCGAAGCGCTTGAGCGCCCGGCCCGCCCGCTTCATCCCGTAGAAGAGTTCGAGGTAGTCCAGCAGCGCGTCCTCGGGATCGATCGAGAGCGCGTAGACCTCGCCGCCACCTGGAGCCGATGCCACCTTGCGTTCCTCATACGGCAGCGGCGGGCAGTCGAACAGCTGCGCAATGCCCTGCCGACCTTCGACCTCGGTCAGCAGAACCCGGCGTCCACCAGCGGCCAGCGCGATAGCGAGGGCCCCGGCGACCGTCGATTTGCCGGTGCCCCCCTTGCCGGTGACCACATGCAGGCGCACATCCCGGAAGGGATGCGCCTTGGGGCGCTCCACGATCAAGACGCTACCCGCGCGTAGTTATCCGTGAACTGCTCGTCGGCGTGCCTCACGTCACCCCTAGGCTGAGGTCATGCAGAAGTGGGAGTACGTCACCGTCCCGCTGCTTTCTCACGCGACGAAGCAGATCTTGGACAACTGGGGCGACCAGGGATATGAGCTGGTCACCGTCCTGCCCGGACCGACCGGCGAGCAGCTCGTCGCCTACCTCAAGCGGCCGCTCGAGCCGCAGTGACCCCTTCCGAGCGGCTCAAGGAGCTGGGGATCACGCTGCCGCCGGTGACCGCTCCGCTGGCGGCGTACGTCCCGGCTGTCGCGTACGGCTCGCTGGTGTGGAGCAGCGGCCAGCTGCCCATGGTCGACGGAAAGCTGCTGCGTACCGGGCTGGTCGGCGCCGCAAACGGTGGCGACGGGAGCGTCGACCCGGCCGAAGCCGCTGAGCTCGCCCGGATCTGTGCCCTCAACGCCATCGCCGCGGTCGCGTCTGTCGCGGGCCCCCAAGGGGTGGACGGCATTGCCCGGATCGTGAAGGTGGTCGGTTTCGTGGCGAGTGCTCCCGGTTTCACCGGCCATCCCAGCGTCGTGGACGGAGCCAGCAGGCTCCTCGCCGACGTCTTCGGTGAGTCCGGACGCAGCGCCCGCAGCGCCGTCGGGGTGGCCGCGCTGCCGCTCGGTGCGCCGGTGGAGATCGAGATCGTCGCTGCGCTCGCGGAATAAAGTGTCTCAGCTCACGATTATCCTGCGGTCATGACTGAAACGGCTGGTGAGCGCCTCCCGGGCGAAAAGCTGGCCATGTTGCGTGAACGGTTGGACGCCCCGCCGCCACCCACTCGCGATGCGTCGACGATCGTGCTGCTGCGCGACACCGAGCGCGGCCTGGAGGCCTACCTCCTGCGCCGGGTCGAAACGATGTCGTTTGCCGCCGGCATGCACGTCTTTCCGGGCGGCCGCGTCGACCCTGCTGATGCTGACGCCCACGCCCACTGGCACGGCACGCGTCCGCAGGACTGGACCGAATTGCTCAGCGCCGATGCGGCCCTCGCCCACGGCCTGGTGTGCGCCGCAGTGCGTGAGACTTTCGAGGAGTCGGGCGTCCTGCTGGCCGGCGAGGGTCCCGGTGACATCGTCGACGTCTCCGGCCCCGAGTGGGAGGCCGAGCGGGTGGCGCTGATCGATCGGCGCGAGAGCCTTCAAGGGCTGCTGAAGCGGCGCGGGCTGGGCCTGCGCGCCGATCTGTTACGCCCCTGGGCACACTGGATCACCCCCGAGATCGAGCCCCGCCGCTACGACACCCGGTTCTTCGTCGCCGCGTTGCCTTCCGGCCAAGCCGCCCGTGACGTCGGCGGCGAGGCTGATGCAACCATGTGGCTGACCCCGCAGGACGCCATCGCCCGCTTCGAGCGGGGCGAGCTCCCGATGCTTCCGCCGACCATCACCACCCTTCGCGACCTGGCAGCGTTCAGCACCGCCGCCGAAGCACTCGCGTCGGCCTCGAGCCGTGACATCGCGCCGGTACTCCCGCGCGTGGTGATCGACGGCGATCAGATGGAGCTCCTGCTCCCCCACGAGAAGGGCTACGACTCGTGACCGCGACCCCCGAGACACCTCCGGGCGAGGCCGGCGTGCTGCGCGCCGTGACCCCGTCCGCATCGGTGATGCTCGCGCCCAACCCGAGCCCGATGACCCTCGAAGGAACAAATACCTGGATGCTGCGCGGCGGTGACGCGCAGAGTTACGTGGTGATCGACGCCGGCCCTCCCGACGAGTCCCACCTCGCCCGGGTCGCTGCTGTCGGCACCATCGAGCTGATCCTGCTGACCCATGGCCATCCCGATCACAGCGGCGGTTCGGCTCGGCTGGCCGAGCTGACCGGAGCGCCCGTCCTCGCGCTCGACCGCCAATTCGGGGAGCCGTTGGCGGCGGGCGATTCGTTCCGGCAGTGCGGCGTGCATCTGGAAGTGATCGGCACGCCCGGGCACTCCTCCGATTCGCTCTCGTTCTACTTGCCCGACGACGACGCCGTGCTCACCGGCGACACGATCCTGGGCCGCGGGACGACGGTCGTCGCCTGGCCCGACGGGGAGCTGGGCCCGTACCTGGACAGCCTGAAGGCACTACGCGAGTACGGCGACGCGGCCGTGCTCCCGGGTCACGGCCCGGAGCTGCCGAGTGCCGGCCGGGTGGCCGAGGCGTACCTGGCGCATCGGGCCGAGCGGCTCTCACAGGTCGCCCAAGCCGTGGCTGACGGGGCACACACCCCGCGCGAGGTCGTCGAGATCGTCTACCTCGACGTGCCTGAAGTGCTCTGGGCAGCCGCCGAATTATCGGTGCACGCCCAGCTCGATCACCTCGTCAAGCAGAACCCGTCGCTTGCCGATCAACTCGATCTCACCCCTACCGCCGCCAACGAGATCGCCGCGCGCATGGCCGAGGCCAGCCTGGTGCGCACCGGCGAGCCCCCCGGCTGATCGTGATGGCTTCGCCGCCCCCCGCCGGCATGCCGACCGCGTCCACCGGACCGTTGCGCTGCCCCACGTGCTCGACCCCCACCGTCGCCAATGCGCGCTTCTGCCATGTCTGCGGCATGCCGCTGACGACCGAGCGGGTGGACGAGTCGGCCGAACGCCGGGTCGTCACGGTGCTGTTCGGAGACCTCTCCGACTTCACCGCGTGGGCGGAGGACCTCGATCCGGAACGCGTCGGCGAGGTGACCGACCGGGTGCTGGCGGCCCTCGCCCGGGTCGTCGTCGAGGTCGGCGGTCACGTCGACAAGCTGACCGGCGACGGGATCATGGCCGTCTTCGGTGCGCCGACCGCTCACGAGGACGACGCCGAACGAGCCGTCCGGGCGGCCGTCAACATGCAGCACGAGGTGAGCCGGCTGATCGCCGACGAGCTCGGCGGCGGCCGGCGCCTCGGGTTACGGGTCGGGCTCAACACCGGCGAGGTGCTGGCCGGTGTGCAGGCGGCACTCGCGTACACAGTGGTCGGCGACACGGTCAACACCGCGTCAAGGCTGTCCGATGCGGCGTCGATCGGCTCGATCTTCGCGGGCCGCGACACCGCCGTCGCGACGATGACGCTGGCCTCCTGGCGCGCCCTACAACCGCTGCGGCTCAAGGGAAAGCGTGAGCCGGTCGCCGCGTATGAACTGGTGGCACTGCGACCGACGAGCGCCGGACAGCTCGGCCTCGGCGATGAAGCGACCTTCGTCGGCCGCGAGACGGAAGTCGCGCGCCTGGTGGGCGCGAGCCTCGACGTCACCGAAAAGGGAAGTCCCGCGACCATCTACGTCAGCGGTGAGGCCGGCGTCGGCAAGACCCGCACGGTCGGCGAGCTGGTCCGCTTCGCCGGGGAGATCCCCGACGGCCGGGTGCTGCTCGGCCGCGCAATGCCCTACGGGGAAGGCCGCCACCTGGCTCCACTCGTCGAACTGGTGCGCACCGCCTGCGGAATCACCGACGAGGACGAGCCGGAGATCGTGGTCGAGCGGGTCAACCGCACGCTTGCCCGCCTCGAGAGTCAGACGCCTTCACTCTGGGTTCCGGCAGCCCTTGCCGATCGGCTGCTGCACCTGCTCGGCATCGACCAGGAGTCGGAGACGGGCGCTTCCCGCGACGGCGCCCCGGCCGATCCCCACGGACGCGACGGCGTGCTCGACGCGACCGCGACCCTGCTGCGGGCGCTCGCGGTCGAAGGTCCGCTGCTCGTCGTCATCGACGACCTGCAGTGGGCGAGCGAGGAACTGCTCAGCGCGATCGGCGAGGTCGCGAAGCGGCTGCGGGGCCCGATCCTGCTGGTGCTCATCGGCCGCGAGCCCGCGATCATCACTGACGTCCCCTCGCCGCGCCAGGTGATGCTCGACCCGCTGGATGAGAACACCGCACACCGATTGCTACGGGCCTATCTGGGTGGCGGTGACCTGGCCGATCCCCTGCGCTCGGCGATGCTCAGCCGCGCCCAGGGCAACCCGTACTTCCTCGCCGAATTGCTGCACCTGCTGGTCGATCGGGGGTTGCTGCAGCGCGAGGGTGACTCCTGGGTCGCCTCCGGTCCGCTGCCGGCCGACGCGCTCCCGGCCGCGGTGCAGGCCGTGCTCGCCGCCCGTATCGACGGGCTCGACCCGACGGCCAAGTCGGTCCTGCGCGCGGCCTCGGTACTGGGCCTGCGCTTCGCGGCGGAGGCGCTCGCCGTCGTCGATCAGCGCAGCACCGGGGAGGTGCAGGCCGCGCTGACCGAGCTGACCGCGCGCCAGCTGGTCCACCCGCCCAACAAGGGCGAGATCTGGTGGACCTTCACCCATCCGATGGCCCGCGACGTGGCGTACGGCAGCCTGCCGAAAGCCGACCGGGCTCGCCGCCATGCACGCGCTGCCCAGTGGGCGGCCGAGCGCGGTGCCCGGGTGGGCAGCACTCAGGTCGATCCGTTCGTCGGTGCTCAGGCAGAGCAGGCGCTGCAGCTCGCCGAGTCGATGGGATTGCACGACGACGATCCGGTACGCGAGGTGCGCTTCGTGGGCTATGCGGCGCTGGTCCGCCTCGGCCAGCAGGCCCGTTCGCGCGATGAATACCGCGGCTCCGCCGAGTTCCTCGCTCGGGCCGCCCGCCTGGGTGAGGCCGACCAGCCCAAGGAGCTCGTCATCTCCCGCCGGATGACCTCGGCTACGGCGCTTGCTTCCCTGCGCCGGCTCGATGAGGCGGACGCCGAGATCGGGCCGGCCGTGGAGGGCGCCACCGGCGACTTGCGGCTGGCGGTTCTTGTCGTGCTCGGTGAATTACGGCAGAAGCAGGGACGCGACGCGGAAGCCGTCGAGACCCTCACCACGGCGCTCACCGAAGCGCGGGCGGCCGGCAACCAGCGGTGGATGTCCTCGGCGGTGCGCCAGCTCGGGCTCGTCGACTACTACGCCGGACGCCTGCGCCGCGCCGAGGAACGGTTCAGCCACGCGCTCGAACTGGCGCGGGCAGCGGGCGATGGCCGCGGCGCCGCCTGGGCGTTGGAGCACCTGGCCTGGTCCGCCACCACCCGCGGCGACTACGCAGCTGCTGACCAGGCTCTCGCCGACGCCGCCGAACTCTTCGGCGAGCTCGACGACACGGGCGGGCTGGCCTGGTGCGCCGGCACCGAGGCGCTCGTGCGCGTCCTGCAAGGCCGGCTGGCCGACGGCCGCGCCACAGCGCGGGCTCTCATCCCGCTCGCCGAGTCGCTCGCCGAGAACTGGGGCGTGGCGATGTGCCGCACGATCGACGCGCTGGCCGCCGCCGAGCTGGGCGATGTCGCGGCCGCGCAGCAGGAGGCACACCTGGCCACCGAGGCCCTGACCGATGCCGGCGATGACTGGGGACGCTCGTTCGCCCTCATCGCGGCCGCCGCCGCGGCCCGCGCCGCCGGCGATCCAGCCGAGGCGCTCCGCCTTTTCGAGGCGGCGCTGGAAAGCGCCGACGCCGGCGACCATGCCCTCAACACCGCGTTCGCCTACAGCGGCGCCGGGCTCGCGCACCTGGAGATGGGCAATGTCGACGAGGCGGCGATGAAGGCGCGCCAGGCCCTCGGGGTGCTGGTCCGCCTCGATCTGGAACCGCATGCCGCCCTCGGTGTCGCCGTGCTCGACGCGCAGGTCCGGCGCGCCCGCGGGGAACCTGAGGAGGCGGTCCGCCGGTTACGCGAGGTGCTCGCCGCCGCGCCCGGCAGCACGCTGCTCTTCCCGCGGCGCCAGGCACTCGCGCATCTCGCGGGTTCGCTCGTCGACGCCGGACGTCCTGAGGAAGCACTCGAGGTGGCCCGGGAGGCGGTCGCGACCCCTGCCGAGGACGTCCGCAGCCGGGTGCTGGCATTCCGGGCGCTCGGGACCGCCCTGCACGCGACCGGCGACGACGTCGGAGCCGAAGATGCCTACCGGCAGGCCCTCGACATCGCCGTAGCGACGCAATCGCGTAGCGAAGAGGCCCAGACCCGCAGGCTGATCGCGGCGCTCGCCGAAGCGACGAGCGGTGAACCGAGTGAGACCGAGACCTCAGCGGGCCCGGCGCGCTAGCCGCTCACGGTCGAGCAGGATGACGGCGCGGCTGTCGAGGCGAAGCCAGCCACGCGTAGCGAAATCGGCGAGCGACTTGTTGACCGTCTCGCGAGAGGCGCCGACGAGCTGTGCCAGCTCCTCCTGGGTGAGCCCGTGCTCCACCCGTACGGCGCCGGACGTTCCGGCAACGCCGAAGCGGTCGGCGAGATCGAGCAGCTGCTTGGCCACCCGGCCTGGGACGTCGGTGAAGACCAGATCGCCCATCGCCTCATTGGTGCGACGCAGCCGGCGGGCGAGCACCCGCAGCAGGAGCTCGGCGGCCTCAGGGCGGTCGGTGAGCCACGGCTTCAGCGCGGAATGCTCGAGCGAGGCCAGCTCGGCGTCGGTGAGAGCCGTGGCGGTCGCGGTGCGGGGCCCCGGATCAAAGAGCGAGAGCTCGCCGAAGATGTCGCCGGGACCGAGCACCGCGAGCAGGTTCTCGCGACCGTCGGTGGAGCGGCGGCTGATCTTCACCTTGCCGGCGAGGATGAGAAATACCCGGTCGCCCGGCTCGCCCTCTTCAAATACGACAGAGCTTCGCCGCTCAGGGCGGCGGGACAGGCGCTCGGCAAGTGCTCCGCGCGCCTCGTCGGACAGGCCCGCGAAGACCGGCATGCGTCCCAGCAGGTCTTCCACGCCAGTCAGCATGCCAGTCCCGTCGTCGGATACTCCACAGAACCCCCGGTGAGTTCGCGAGTATCAGCGGTTATGCCCAGGTATCAGACATATTAAGGGTGGGCATTCGGCCGCCCAGATTCGCCTCGACGGGTACCGCTAGACCGGCAGGGCGCTGAGGCAGTCGAGCGGGTGATCCCGGTAGCGGGCGATGAGCTCCTCGCTGGCGGTGGCGATGCGACGGTGCAGCGCTTGCCGGTACTCGGAAAGATCGCGCTCAGCCTTGTCGAGGTCGGCCTCGAGCTGCACCTGCTCCTCGGGCCCGGTCGCGTCGTGCACCGCTTCCCACAACCGCTCGAGGTCGGGCAGCGGCGGAATGTCGTCGATGGGCACGACCCGCACCAGCGCCGAACGGCCGCGGCCGATCCGCGCCGAGGAGAGCACCGGCTTCAGCGTGGTCGCGTCCACCGTGCGCGTGCCCTCGACCATCCGGACCGTGTCCAGACGCGCCTGGATGATCCGCCGCCAATACGAGACTCGATCCTCCTCCGCCGCAAGCATGCTGCGGTAGGCCCGAAGCTCATCGAGGCTGAGATGGGACAGCTCCGCTGCCCGCTGCGGAGGGATCGCGCGTGCCGCCGCGCGAGCAGCCGCCCGAGCGGCCCGCGATTCGGCCTGCAAGCGCCGTTTCTCCGCGCGGGCGGAATCCTCCAGTTGATCCAACACCGGCTGTCTCCTCCGTCGCTCGCGTCGTGCCGACCGGGGCACGTCCAAGGCGGCGACTCACCTAAAAGGTCGGAGCGATTTGGCAATCCCTTGAGTCCCATACGCTGCTGCTGTGACGGACCGGGACGAGTCGCCGCTGGCCCTGACCCGGCGGGCCCGCCGGATCGTGCGGGAACTGGGCGTGCTGCACCCCGACGCCAGGTGCGCGCTGAACTTCACCACACCGCTGGAACTGCTGGTCGCGACCATCCTTTCGGCCCAGACGACCGACAAGCGGGTCAATGAAAACACCCCCAGACTGTTCGCCCGTTATCCCGATGCGGCGGCTTATGCAGCAGCCGAAAGGACCGAGCTCGAGGACCTTCTGCGGCCCCTCGGATTCTTCCGCGCGAAGACCCAATCGCTCATCGGATTAGGTGCCGCCCTCACGGAGCGTCACCAAGGTCAGGTGCCCGGGAAGCTGAGTGAACTCGTCAAGCTTCCAGGGGTCGGACGCAAGACCGCTAACGTCGTTCTCGGCCATGCCTTTGGCGTTCCCGGGATCACGGTCGACACCCACGTGGGCCGGCTTGCTCGCCGGATGAACCTCACCGCGCAGGAGGACCCGGTCAAGGTCGAAAGCGACCTCGCCGCGCTGATTGCGCGCAAGGAGTGGACCATCATGAGTGACCGGCTGATCTTTCATGGCCGGCGGATCTGCCACTCGCGCAAGCCCGCGTGCGGCGCGTGCGGCGTGAGCCGCGATTGCCCGTCGTACGGCCTCGGGCCGGTCGACTACGAGCTCGCACTGAAGCTCGTGCGGCGCGACGTGGAGGACGTCTCCTGAGCGCGCCGGAGCCCGAATCTGAGGCGTCAACGCTGCCGGAGAGCCTGACTCGCCTCGCTGAGGGGATTCGCGGGGTCAAGGCCGAGGAGCTCACCCGCTTCCTGCCGCCGGCGGCCGGTGGCCGCCCCGCCGCGGTGCTGATGCTCTTCGCCGACGGCCCGCAGGGCCCTGACGTCCTGCTGATCGAGCGCGCGGCGACCCTGCGCTCGCACGCGGGCCAGCCCGCCTTTCCCGGCGGCGCCATCGACCCGGAGGACGAAGGGCCCATCGGCGCGGCCCTGCGCGAGGCGCAGGAGGAGGTGGGGATCGACCCCGCCTCGGTGGAGATCATCGCGGAGCTGCCGGAACTTTTCATCCCGGTGACCGGCTTCGTGGTGACCCCCGTGCTGGCCTGGTGGCGCGACCCACACAACGTTGCACCCGTCGACGTCCAGGAGGTGGCGGCCGTCGCGCGAGTGCCCATCGCGGAGCTCGCTGATCCCGCCAGCCGGCAGCGGGTGCGTCACCCCTCGGGATGGGTAGGACCCGCGTTCAACGTGCGGGGGATGCTGGTGTGGGGATTCACTGCGGGACTGCTGGACCGGCTGTTGAAGCTCGGCGGATGGGAGCAGCCGTGGACGCCGGGGGCCGTCAACGAGCTGCCGCGGCCGGCTGAGGACGACGGTGTTTGACCTTCTGGACTGGGTCTTGCTGCTCGGCGTCGTCGCGTTCGGCATCTCGGGCTACCGGCAGGGCTTCATCGTCGGCGTGATGTCGTTCATCGGGTTCCTCGGCGGCGCCATCCTCGGCGCCAAGCTCGCCCCGTCGATCAGCAGCCTGATCGGCAATGGCAAACGCTCGCCCGTCACCGGCATCGTGGTGGTGTTCCTGGGCGCGGCACTCGGCCAGCTGGTCGCGTCGGCAGTGGCGGCAGCCCTGCGCACCCGGATCCATTGGCGTCCTGCGCAGACGGTCGACTCGGTGGGCGGCGCCATCGTCTCGGGCATCTCGGTGCTGCTGGTCGCCTGGCTGATGGCGACGGCGGTGAACCGCTCGCCGTATGAGTCGCTACGAAGGCAGGTGCACGGAAGCGCGGTCATCCAAGCCGTCGACACGCTGGTGCCCGACAGCGCCCGCCAACTCTTCGCGAACTTCCTTCGCCTGGTGGAGCAGCAGGGCTTCCCGCAGGTCTTCGCCGGACTCGGCGGCGACACGATCGTCCCGACGCGTCCGCCTGACCCGGCACTGGCCAACAGCGCGGTGGTCACGCAGGTGCGCCCGAGCATCCTGAAGGTCAGCGGCGACGCGCCTTCCTGCCAAAAGGCCATAGAAGGCAGCAGTTTCGTGTACGCGCCGCAGCACGTCATGACCAACGCCCATGTGGTGGCCGGCGTCCCGCATCCGAGCGTCGAGGTCAACGGCGTCCAACTCGCTGCCACCACGGTGCTTTTCGACCCGAAGCGCGATGTCGCCGTGCTCTACGTGCCGGGCCTCAAGCAACGACCACTCGCGTTCGCCCCCCGCAGCGGATCGGCGGGAGACTCCGCCATCGTGATCGGCTATCCCGAGAACGGTCCTTTCACCGCAGTTGCAGCGCGAATACGCGATCGGATCACGGCCCGCGGCGTTGACATCTACTCCCAATCCACCGTCGATCGCGAGATCTACGGGCTGCGCGCATCAGTGCTCCCCGGCAATTCCGGAGGCCCGCTCCTGACCCCCACCGGTCAGGTGTACGGCGTCGTTTTTGCCGCAGCCACGGATGATTCGGACACCGGATATGCGCTCACGTCGGGCGAAGTGGCCTCCGATGCCCAAGCGGGGCAGGCCGCAACGGCCGGAGTCAGCACCCAAGGCTGCGACTGACGCCGCATTTCCGGACAACTCGCTTGCTCGATGGTTGCAAAAGTTAGCGGTCACGGTAAATTGGGTTCAGTCGCTGAGGGAGCCCTGATGACCACCAGCTTGTCCGCCACTCGAGTCGTTGCCGGTGATCCGGCATCGGCGCTGCTGCTGATCACTGGCCCGGCGGCGGCCGGTTTCCTTCCCGAAGCCGTCCTCACCGAGACCCGGCCCGGCCGGGTGACAGGCGTCCTTCAGCTGGCCGCCGATCGCGAGCTCGACATCGAGGTCACCACCGCGGCTCCGCGGCGCACTCCCACCGCTTACATCTCCGAATTCCGTCTCGTCATCGAAGGAATGCCCCCGTCGGTGGGTGCCTTGAGCGTCACCTCCGCGGGTCCCGGGCGCTCCAATGTGGTCTTCTCCCTCACCTCGCAGGAGGAGATCCCCGAGGAGCTGGCCAGCACCTTCACGTCCATCGCCGCCCGCTTCTTCGATGGTCTCGAGCGCGCGGCGCAGGAGCAGAACCCCGCCGCCTAGTCGCGCGGGCGGGTGAGCCGAATCGCCTGCGGTTGCTGGGCTTTTGCGAGCCGACGAGCCGTTTCTGCCAGGCTCTCGACGTCGATGCCGTAGGGCGCCGCGCCGACGTCCCAGGCCTCCAACTCGCCAGCGGCCCGGGCGTAAAGAGCTTGCGCCCCAGCGACATTGCCGCGTAGCGAATGTGTGACGCCCACGGCCAGCTGGGCGAGGGCGCGCCAGAGCGGGCGTTCATTTTCGGGGGCGCGCTTCCACCCGGCTTCGAGAACTTCGTGCGCCTGGAAGGGCCGGCCGGCGTCGAGCAGCCGCTGCGCCTGGGCGAGGAGCTCGAGGGGCGTCCCTTCCAGCAGGGCGGGGTCGAGCTCCTGCATGGCGTCCGGCGATTCCCGAGGCAAAGGGCGCCCGAGCGCATCGCGGGGCCTGGCATTGAGCGGGCGCCCGGAGGCGTCCCGATCGCGCGGCGCCGGCGGTATTGCGGTCACTCCAGCCAGCTCAAGAGCTCGGCGTTGAAGGCATCCGGCGCCTCCTCATGCGGGAAATGTCCGGCGCCGGGGATCGTTCGCCAGGTGTAGGGCGCAGCGACGTACTCGCCGGATCCCTTGGCCGTCGCGGGCAGGACGCAGCTGTCCACCAAGCCATGCAACTGCAGGGTCGGCGCGGTCACGAGTTCGTGCATGTCGCGCAGCATCCGCCAGCCGTCGGGACGAAACATCGAGCGGAAAACCCACCGGTAGTACTCCATCGAACTGTGCGCGACACCAGGGATCTGCATGGCCTTACGCGCGCGCGCCTCGGTCTGCGGGTCGGGGAAACCGGGACCCGCCCAGCGACGCATGAGATCGCCGACAAGGGCCGCATCGTCGCGTACCAACTCGCGCTCGGGCCTCCAGGGCAATTGGAATCCGAGCAGATAGCTGCTGGCCCGCAGCTGGCTGGAGAACTCGCCGAAGATCGCCTGCCGCATCCGCAACGGATGGGGCGCGCCGACCACGACGAGGCGGCGTACGACGTCAGGATGCAGCACTGCCGTCGCCCAGGCGAGAAATCCGCCGCAATCCTGCCCCACCACCACTGCCTGGCGCTCACCGAGCGCGCGGATGAGACCCGCGAGATCAGAGGCGAGGGTGAAGATGTCGTACCCGCGGGGAGGTTTGTCGCTGGCTCCATAGCCGCGCAGATCGCAGGCCACCGCGTGAAATCCGGCGTCGGCGAGCGCCGTCAGCTGGTGGCGCCAGGACCACCAGAACTCCGGAAAGCCGTGCACCAGAAGGACAAGCGGCCCGCTGCCGCACTCCGCGATGTGCAGACGCGTGCCGTTGGTCGAAACGTCCCGGTGGGTCCACGGGCCTGGCACGAGGACACTCGTGGGCTCGACGGGCATAAGCGCGTGTGGCTAGTGGCTTTCGATCTTGGTGGTGGGAGCGACCGTGGGGTGCTTGATCCAGGCGACATCGTCCTTGACCGTCTGGATCGCCCGCTTCGGTGGGCCGACCTTCTTCAGCCGTCCCACGGCGAAAAGGGCCAGCAGCCCGGCGAGGATCAGGTAGGAGCCGGTGACGATCAGGAAGGAATAGGCGCGCCCGATGCCGGCCGCGTGCAGGCCTTCACCGGCAGCGATCGTGATCGCGAAGAACGCGAAAAAACCGAGGATTCCCGCCACGGCCAGAAATGCGGCGCCGATCCCGGCACTGGCAGCCGCCGACTTCATCTCCGTCTTGGCCAGCTCCACCTCCTGGCGAATCAGCAGCGACACGTCACGCGACGCCGTAGCGACGAGCTCGCCGATGGTCGCCTCGCCAGAAGCAGATCCGCCATGGCCGTTGCCCGAGCCTGCGGCTGGCCGGGTGTGCGCCGATATCGCCACCGGGTTCTCCTTCGAGGTTGGTGCTCGCACCGCCAATGATGATGGATTGCATCGCGGCGCGTAATGGCATTTGCGGTTCAAGGTGCGCCTGCCCGGAGGCGCCGATCTCACACCCGCACGCCGGAGGCTACCGCTGATCTTGGCTGGCTGAGCGCCGGATGATGTTCCTGGGTAGCGTCGCCGGTCGTGCCCGACGACCCGCTCGCTGCGATAGCCCAGATCCCGCAAGTGGCTGAAGCCGCCGGGGAGGCGCGCGCCGCCGTCGACCGGCTGCTGACGTCACGGGTGCTCCGGCGCCAGAGTGCCGACGTCTCGGTCGAGGCGGGATTGCGCTCGGCTCGGGCTTCGGCGGCGCTGGACGGGGTCGACATCCCGCTGGAGCAGCTGCGCACCGAAGGGAGCGCCGATCCCGTAGTGCAAGGAGCGCTACGCGTGAGCGCGCAGATGGGCGGCTTGCGCGACACGTTCGTCCGCGCTCCGCGTCAGGTGCTCGCGCGCCTTCACGTGCTCGCCGCAGCCGACCTCACGACCCCGGAGCTGCTCGGACGTCCGCGCGGAGGCGTCGACGCCGCTGCCACCGCCCGGCGCCTCGGCGCGCTCGCCGAGATCCTGGCGCAGCCCACCAAGGCGCCGGCCGCCGTGGTGTCCGCTGTCGTGCATGGAGAACTGCTGGCGCTGGCGCCTTTTGAGGAGGCGAACGGGGTGGTCGCCCGGGGAGCCGCCCGGCTGGTGCTGCTGGCACGGGGGCTGGATCCGAAGGCGTTGACCGCACCTGACGTGGGCCACGTCGAGCTGCGCGAGGAGTACGCGTCGGCCGCCCAGGGGTACGTGTCGGGTGGGGCGGACGGTTTGGCGCTGTGGGTCTCCCACTGCTGCCACGCCGTCGAACTCGGCGCCCGGGATTCGCTGGCGATCTGCGAGGCACTCGCGCGCGGCTGAGGCAGGGACGGTTCGTTTCCGTCATCGCGCTGGCGGGTATTGGCCGCTTGGGCGTTGAACACCAGCGCCCGCACAGACCGAGCCTCGCCCTTCCCCCTGGGTGTGGCTCGCAGACGGCCCCCGCCATCCCCCCGTGCGGGGGCCGTCGTTTCTGCTGGCTACTAGCACAAGTCGCCTGTGGACGGAGCGCTCCGTCCACAGCCGGATTCGGCGAGAGTGCCCCGCGTGACCTCGCAGCCCGACTCCCCCCGCCTCATGCCGGCCGCCCGCCCGCTGGTCGTGACCTCCGAGCCCGCCCTCCTGGAAGAGCTGCTGCGGCTGTGCGACGCCGCCGGCACACCGCCGCTGGTGGCCGCCGATCCGGAGGCGTTGCGACGCGCCTGGCGGGGCGCCTCGCTCGTCCTGCTCGGCGCCGAACTCGCCGGAGCGGCGATCGCCCTTCCGCGCCGCTCTCGCGTGGTCGTCGTCGGCTCCTCGGGTGAACGGCTGTGGGAGCTCGCCGCTGACGTGGGCGCTGACCACGTCGCCGTGCTTCCGTCCGCGGCCGGGTGGCTGGCCGGGCTGCTGGGTGAGCAGAGCGGCCCCCCCGGCGCGAATGGGCCGGTCGTGTGTGTCATCGGCGGCCAGGGCGGCGCCGGTGCGACGACGCTCGCCGCGGCCCTGGCGCGAACGTCAGCGGCCCGAGGCGTGCCATCGCTCCTGATCGACGCCGATCCCTTCGGGGGCGGCATCGATCTGGCGCTGGGTCTGGAGTCGGCGGCGGGCGACCGCTGGGCGCAGGTGCTCGGCGAGACAGCCGCAGGCCGCTGGCGCGATGGCTTTCTTGACCGCATCCCGGCCCGCGCAGGCCTTCATCTGCTCACACCGGATCGCGATCGGCCGACGGCGCTCACCGCCGAAGCGCTCCGCCGGGTTGTCGATGAAGGACGGCGGCGCTGCGGTCTGGTCGTCATCGACCTTCCGCGGTCCGTCGATGCGGTCTCGAGCGCGGCGCTGTCGGCAGCGCGCCAGGTTTTCCTGGTGGTCCCCGCGCAGGTGCGGGCGGTCGCGGCAGCATCGCAGTTGGCGGGCGCCCTTCGGCTCGTCACGACTGACGTGCAGGCGGTTGTGCGAGGTCCGGCACCGAGCGGTCTGTCCATGCACGCCATCGCCCGCTCACTCGCGTTGCCGATCGCGGGAACTCTCCGCGTAGAGCCCGGGCTCGCCCGCGACTACGAGCGCGGGGTCCCACCGGGCCAGCCGCGCGGCCCGCTGGTGCGACTGTGCGCACAGCTGCTGGACCAGCTCAGTTTGCAAGAACGCGGCGCCGCGGCATGACGGCTCCCACCGGCCCGCTCGCTGGTTTGCTCCGAGATCCCGCGGTGACCGACGTCCTGGTGAACGGGCCCCGGGAGGTCTGGGCCGATCGCGGTCACGGCCTGGTACGCGAGGCGCTGACCTTTCCCAGCGACGACGAGGTCCGGCGGCTGGCCGTTCGCCTCGCCTCGGTCGCGGGGCGCCGCCTCGACGCCGGAAGCCCGTTCGTCGACGCGCGCCTCGAGGGCGGGGTCCGGCTGCATGCCGCGCTCCCGCCGGTCGCGGTGTCCGGCGTCCACCTCTCGCTGCGCATCCACCGGGCGAGCCGGCTTGATCTGGCCACTCTGGTCTCTGGTGGCAGCGTTCACCCGACGTTCGACGAGGTGCTCGAGACTCTCATCGCCGCGCGGCTCGCATTCGTCATCTCCGGCGGCGCCGGCACCGGAAAGACGACGCTGCTGGGCGCCTTGCTGGCGCGCACGGATCCAGGCGAACGGATCCTCGTCGTCGAGGACACCGCTGAGCTGACGGTCGAGCATCCTCACGTCGTACGGCTACAGGCCCGGCCACCCAACATCGAAGGTGCCGGCGAGATCACGCTGCGGGAGCTCGTACGGCAGGCGCTACGCATGCGTCCCGACCGGGTGATCGTCGGAGAGGTCAGGGGCGCGGAACTGCTCGACATGCTGATCGCCGGAAACACCGGCCACGACGGCGGTCTCACGACCCTGCATGCGAACGGGGTCGCCGACGTGCCGGCCCGGGTGGAGGCGCTCGCCATGCTCGCGGGGCTGCCGCGGGCCGCCGCTCACAGCCTGCTCGCGTCAGCGCTGAAGGTGGCAGTGCATCTGGAGCGCGGACGCGATGGCGTGCGCCGCGTTGCCGAGATCGCGGTGCTCGAGCGCGGTGATGGCGAGCTGGTGCGTGCGGTCACTGCCCTGCGGTGGGCCGGCGGATCAGCAGAGGTGGTGTCCGGACCGGGCGCACCCCTGCTGCGGACGCTGCTGGCTCAGGCGGGTCCGCCGTGATCATCGAAGCCCGGGTCACAGCTGCCGTTGCGCTGGCCGCAGGCGCCGGCTGGCTGCTGGCCGGCTCACGTTCGGCGGATCGGCGATTGACGCGAGCACCGTCCTGGAATTGGCCGCGCGCCGCGACGGGCGCCCGCAGCCGGACGGTCATCGCCATCGCGGCAGCGGCGCTCCTGGCAGTGGTGACCGGTCCGGTGCCGGGAATCGTCGCCGCCCTGACCGCGCGCGTTCTTACGCGCCGGATCGGAGCGGCTCGACGACGGCGGCGCGCTCACGCGGGCCGAGTCGCCGACCTGGCCGCGCTACGCGCGCTGGCTTCGGAGCTGGTGGGCGGGCAGCCACCTGGCGCGGCGCTGCGGCTCGCGGCCGGAGCGCCCGACAGCGCCGGCGGCCTGCGCGCCCGGATGCTTGCCGCGGCCGCCGCCGACGAACTCGGCGGTGATCCCGCCGCCGTCCTGCGCGCAGAGGCCGCGGGCGGGACGTCTGCCGCAGCACTCGCAGCGGCCTGGTCCGTATGTCAGCGCTCCGGCAGCAGCCTGGCGGCCCCGGTACACCGTCTCGCCGAGGGCGCGACGGCCGAGTTGCGCGTCGAACGTGAGGCCGAGGCGGCGCTCGCATCAGCCCGCTCCAGCGCCCAACTCCTGGCGGTGCTGCCGCTCGTGGGAGTCGCCCTCGGTCAGCTCTCCGGATCGGGTTCGGCGCGCGTCCTGCTGACCACCGGCATCGGCCAGGCCTGCCTGGTGATGGGCGCGCTGCTCGACCTCGCCGGGCTGGCCTGGCTCGACCGGCTCGCCGACGCCGCCGGTGCCTGACGCCGGCCTGGCATCCGCCGGGCTGCTGCTCCTCGCGGCTTTGGCCTTGTTCGTCCCGTCGACGCGGGAGCTCGCCGTCCGCAGGTTTCGGCACATCGGCGTGCCCGGTCCACGAGCACGTGTTGGGCGAGTCGACTGGAAGGCGTCGGCGCCCACGCTCGCGAGCGCCCTGGCGGCGATGGCCGCGACGTTGCTGCTCGGCGCGCCGCTGGGATTCGCTGCGGGCCCAGGGGTTTTCGTGCTCAGCCGCCGGCTGCTTCGCCGCCTCGCCACGCACGCCAGCAGGCCCCAACCCGTAACGGTCAGCGCCTTCGCCATCGAACTCGTCGCCGCCTGCCTGGATGCCGGAGCCACCCCGGCCGCGGCGCTTCGCACTGCCGGGGCACACGTCCCGGGCGCCCTCGGACAAGCCCTGACGTCGGCCGCCGAGGCCCTTGCCGCCGGCGCTCCTACCGAGGAGGCGCTCCCGGAAAGCGGCGCGCTGGCGGCGATGGCCGCGGTCTTTCGGCGCAGCTCCCAGACCGGGAGTGCGATGAGCGAGCAGCTGATCGGCGTAGCCGCGCAGTTGCGCGCCGACGAGCAATTCGAACGCCTGGCCAAGGCTCACCGCGTGGCAGTCCTGTCGGCGCTGCCCCTCGGGCTCTGCATGCTTCCGGCCTTCCTGCTCCTGGCGGTCGTTCCCGCCGTCGCGGGTCTCGGGGCCGGCTTGCTGCCGTAGAACGCCTCCCGTCAAGGCGCTCGCGGCCATCTGGGGAAAGCGCAAACCCATACACCGCAGGCCTTTTCTCGTCGCATCGACACCGGCGAGCGAGCAACGTCTCGGTATCGGGACCACCCAGGGAGGGCACATGATCGATCGCTGGAAGGCACTCACTCGACGATGGGGTCGAGCTCCGCGAGACGAAGCCGGAATGTCGACGGCGGAGTACGCCGTCGGCACCTTGGCAGCGTGCGGATTTGCCGGGGTGCTGTGGGTCGTGGTCCACAGCGGCGAGGTCCACAGCCTCCTGCAGTCGGTGGTGTCGCGTGCGCTCAACCTTGCTCCGTGACGGCTCGTCGACCCGGCAGGCGCAAGGGCGACGAGAGCGGCTCGGCTACCGCAGAACTGGCGCTGGCGCTACCGACCCTGATGCTGATCATCGCGGTGGCCATCTGGATGCAGTCCGCTGTAGCAGTGCAGGCCCGCTGCCAGGATGCCGCCCGGGCGGGAGCACGCGCAGCAGCACGCGGCGATCCCGACGGGACGATCCGCAGCGCGCTCGGCACCTCCCTGCCCCCCGGCGCGCAGATCGGGATCCGGCGCGACGGCAGCGAGGTGACGGTGTCGGTACGCGCCTCCGTTTCCGTTCCGGGCGGGCTGTCGGCTGTGCTGTCGCCGCCGTCGGTGTCAGGTTCAGCGACGGCCGTCGACGAGCAGGCGCCCTGATCAGTTCTGGACGCGACACCGAGCGGGGCTCGGCCACCGTGCTCGTGCTCGCCGGAGTGATGGCGTGTTGTGCGGTCGGCGGCCTGTGGCTCGCGTCCGGACGCGCGGCGCTTGCCCGCCAACATGCCGAAACGGCCGCCGATCTCTCAGCTCTGGCCGGCGCGCAGGCGCTCGCCCGATCAGAGCCCGCGCCATGCTCGGTTGCTGCGGGCGCAGCCTTGGCTAACGGCGGCCGCCTCATCGCCTGCTCGACGGCGGGCGACACGCTGACGGTTTCCGTGAGCGTCAGCTCACCCACATCCGCGCAAGCTTTTGCACGAGCCGCCCCGCAGGAGGCTCAATGACCACCAAGCGCGGCAAGCACCTCGGTCAGCAGTCGCGAGGCACCGGCTTTGTCCAACGGCTCGTTGCCGTTTCCGCACTTGGGCGATTGCACGCACGAGGGGCAGCCCGAGCGGCATTCGCAGGCATCAATCGCGGTCTTCGTCGCCTCCAGCCACCCGTCCACCCGCTGGAAGCCGCGCTCGGCAAAGCCCGCGCCCCCGGGCGCGCCGTCATAGACGAAGACCGTGGTCTCACCGGTGTCCGGATGCAGGGCCGTCGATACCCCGCCGATGTCCCACCGGTCGCAGGTCGCCCACAGCGGAAGGAGCCCGATCGCCGCGTGCTCGGCCGCATGTACGGCGCCCGGGACATCGGCCTCCGCGAGGTCGGCGCGCTGGAGCATGCGGGGCGCAACGAGATACCAGACGGCACGGGTCCGCAGCTCGCGAGGCGGCAGGTCCAGCGGTTCCTCGCCGAGCACCTCCCCGCTGGAGATGCGCCGCCGCTGATACCCGACCACCTGGCTGGTGACGTCGACCGTGCCGAAGCACACGGTCAGCGGGCCGGCCTGACGCCGCCGCAGTTCCTCGACGATCCTCAGGTCGGTCAGCGTGCGGGCGGTCGTCGTCCAGTCCACATCAGCAGGCTCGACGAGGGCGCTGCCGTCGATCTCATCGAGCGCTCGCACGACGAAGGCCTCGCCCTGATGCAGGTACAGGGCTCCCGGATGCACCTGCGTATGCGCGCTGCCTCGATCCACCGTTCCGAGCAGGCGTCCGGTCGCCTCCTCGACCACCGCGATCGGAGTTCCGCCGGTGCCCCGCAGGTCGACGGTGGGCCGCTCGCGCGCCGTCCAGAACCATCCGCCCGGGCGCTTGCGCAGCCGTCCGCGGCGCTCGAGGTCAGCCACGACGAGTTCGGCGGCCGGCCCGAAGAGCTCCAGATCCGCTTCACGCAGGGGCAGTTCCGAGGCGGCGCACTCGAGATGGGGTTCCAGGACGTACGGGTTGTCCGGGTCGAGCACGGCCGCTTCGACCGGACGGCCGAACACCGCGTCGGGGTGGTGCACGAGGTAGGTGTCCAGCGGGTCGTCCCGGGCGATGAGGACGGCGAGCGCCTCGCTCCCCCGCCTTCCGGCGCGGCCCGCCTGCTGCCACAGCGACGCGAGGGTGCCGGGAAAGCCGGCGAGCAGCACGGCATCGAGGCCACTCACGTCGATGCCGAGTTCGAGGGCGTTGGTCGCGGCCAGCCCGAGGATCTCTCCCGCGCGCAGCTTCGATTCCAGCGCCCGCCGCTCCTCCGGCAGGTAGCCCGCGCGATACGCCGCCACCCGAGCCGCCGCCGCCCGCGCGTCGGGTCCGCCGACCGACATCAGCTCACGCCGCGCCGAGAGCGCGGTCGTCTCCGCGGCCCGCCTGCTGCGCACGAAGGCCAGGGTGGGCACCCCGTCCGCCACCAGATCGGCCAGCAGCTCCGAGGTCTCCGACAGGGCCGACTTCCGCACGGGCGCCCCGTGCTCGCCGCGCAGCAGCGAGAGCGGCGGCTCGTAGAGCGCGAAAGTCAACGGGCCGCGGGCCGAGGCGTCCTCGTCAACGACTTCCACCGGAAGGCCGGTGAGCCGGGTCGCCGTGGTCGCTGGATCCGCGACCGTCGCCGAAGCCAGCACAAAGACCGGATCGGCTCCGTAGCGGGCGCAGACCCGACGCAGCCGCCGCAGCACCTGGGCTACGTGGGAGCCGAAAACGCCCCGGTAGTGGTGGCACTCGTCGATCACCACGTATTCGAGCCCCCGCAGGAACGCGCCCCACCTGGCGTGCTGCGGCAGCAGGCTGGCGGAGAGCAGATCCGGGTTGCTCAGCACGTAGTTGGCGTGGGCGCGTACCCAATCTCGCTCTTCGCGAGGGGTGTCGCCGTCGTAGGCCGCTGCTCGGATGCCGGTCAGCGCCAAAGCCCGGACGGCGCTGAGCTGGTCGCGGGCCAGCGCCTTGGTGGGCGAAAGGTAGATCGCCCGGGCCGAAGGCGCAGCAAGCAGCCGGGTCAGGACGGGCATCAGGTAGCCGAGCGACTTCCCGGAGGCCGTGCCGGTGGAGACGACGACCGAGTGGCCGGCGTGCGCGTGCTCCGCGACCTGCACCTGGTGGGCCCAGGGCTGCTCGATCCCGCGGCTCGCGAAGCGGCTGACGAGGAGCGGATCGGCCCACTCCGGCCAGTCGGCGGTGCGCCCTGGCCTGGCCTGGATCTCCTGCACGTGGGTGATGGCGCTGGCGCGGCGGGCGTCGAGAGTCAGCCGGCGAAGCAGTCCGCCGCCGTCCACAGCATGAATGTATGAGCTGGTGGGAAAGGGGACCGAGAGTTCGAACCCAGCAATGGCGCTGGTCCGGATATTTCGGCCGTGGCAAGGTAAGAACTGACTGTCGGCACCACGCGACTGGCGCGACCGGCATCCGACCCCTGGAGGAGCACCGTGGATTTGTCTCTCAGCACCTACGACGAGGGAGACCACAAGATCGTCAAGGTGGGCGGCGAGATCGACGTCTACACCGCTCCCAAGCTCCGTGAGCAGCTGATCGACCTGGTGTCCAGCGGCGCGTACCACCTGATCGTCGACATGGAGGGCGTCGATTTCCTGGACTCCACCGGGCTGGGCGTGCTCGTCGGCGGGCTCAAGCGGGTGCGAGCCCATGAGGGAACCCTGCGGCTGGTCTGCACCCAGGAGCGCATCCTGAAGATCTTCCGGATCACCGGGCTGACCAAGGTGTTCCCGATCCATGCTTCCGTCGCCGAGGCCCTGGCAGCCGGCGACTGACTCCTAGCGTGCGCTTGCCCCAGCCGTCCCTCAGTCCGTAATCCTCCTAGCCCCCAGACGGTTTCGCGGTCCCTATGCCCAAGGTCGAGCTCCACATCAGCGCGCTGCCCATCAACGTGCGAACCGCGCGGCTGGTCGCCGCCGCCCTCAGCCGGCGGATGGGGCTGGATGCCGTCGTGATCGACGAGGTGAAGCTCGCAGTGGGCGAGGCCTGCTCGCGGGCGGTGAGCGTGCACCGCGCCGAAGGAGTGAGCGAGCCGATCGTCGTTGAGTTCCGCGACGATTCCGACATTCTGGAGATCTCTGTCCTGGACTGCGGGCCCGCAGGTGCCCTGCTGCCCACCTCGGGGGACGCGTGGATCGACGGCTCGGCTACGGGGGAAGCCGTCGCCGAGGAAGCGGCAAACCTGCTGCAAGCAGCCGCAAGCTCGGCCCAAGAACCGGCCTACGTGGAGCGCGCGGTCGACGTCGCCGACCTGGCGCCCCGGTTGGGATTGGCGATGATCGCCGGGCTGGTCGACGACATGTCGGTGCAGGACCGTTCCGCGTCCGGCGGCACCGTGGTGACCATGCGCTGGCCCATCCTCGCCTTCTAACCAGGCCCGTACAGCGGCTGTTTGGCTGACGTCCAGGCGAAGCGACCGGCCCAACGTTGCGCTGGCGTTACACTTCATCCATTCTGCGGCCCAAGTAATTGCGGCCGCTGCTCGCATGTCCATATAAGGGCCCGGCATGAACCGGGGCCCGGCGTTGCATCCGAAGGCGGCCACCAGCCGCGTTGGGCTGCGCGCCGACGCTGATCTGGAGGATGTATGTCGGCGCTCGCCGCAGGGGTGAGCGACTCCTTGTCGCTGACAGGAGGCCAAAAAGGCTTCGTGGCAGTGATCGGTGTGATCGCCATTTTGGCGCTCGGAGTCGCATTCGTACTTATGCGCGAGGTCCTCGCGGCTGACGCCGGGACCCCGCGCATGCAGCAGATTGCGCTGGCCGTCCAAGAGGGGGCGCAGGCGTTCCTGCGCCGCCAGGCGAAGACCCTCGCGGTGTTCGTGGTGATCATCCCGCTGATCCTGCTGGTCCTGCCGGCCGACAACACCGCTTCGCGGATCGGGCGCTCGATCTTCTTCATCATCGGTGCGTTGGCCTCCTTCACCGTCGGTTTCTCGGGCATGGGCCTGGCAGTACGCGGCAACGTCCGCGTCGCTGCCGCGGCCCAGAACGAGGGCGAGAAGCGCGCCATGCGGATCGCGTTCCGCACCGGCGGCGCGGTCGGCATGCTCACCGTCGGTCTCGGCCTGCTCGGCGCCTCGCTCGTCGTCCTCATCTTCAAGAAGGACGCGCCGCAGGTGCTGGAGGGCTTCGGCTTCGGCGCGGCCCTGCTCGCCATGTTCATGCGGGTCGGCGGCGGAATCTTCACCAAGGCCGCCGACGTCGGCGCTGACCTGGTCGGCAAGGTCGAAGCCGGTATCCCCGAGGACGACCCCCGTAACGCCGCCACCATCGCCGACAACGTCGGTGACAACGTCGGTGACTGCGCCGGCATGGCGGCTGACCTCTTCGAGTCCTACGCCGTCACCCTGGTCGCCGCGCTGATCCTGGGCAAGGAGGCGTTCGGCTCCAAGGGCCTCGTCTTCCCGCTGGCCATCCCGATGGTCGGCGTCATCACCGCGGTCATCGGCATCTTCGCCACCAACCCCCGCGAGAGCGACCACAACGCGCTCACCGCAATCAACCGCGGCTTCTTCGTCAGTGCAGGCGTCTCGGCAGTCGGCGCCGCGATCGTCTGCTTCACCTACCTGCCCAGCAAGTTCAGCAAGCTGACCGGCAGTTCCGTGGCCGACGCCAAGGGCAATCCGCAGATCATCGCGTTCGTCGCGGTGCTCATCGGGCTCGTGCTCGCCGGAGCGATCCAGTTGCTCACCGGCTACTTCACGGAGACCCGGCGCAAGCCCGTGCGCAGCATCGTGGAATCCGCGCTGACCGGCCCGGCCACCACCGTGCTGTCCGGCATCAGCGTCGGACTCGAGTCCGCGGTGTACTCCGCCCTGCTCATCGGCGCCGGTGTCTACGGCGCGTACCTGCTGGGCATGGGCTCGGTGCTGGTGTCGCTGTTCGCCGTCGCCATCGCCGGTACCGGGCTGCTGACCACGGTCGGCGTCATCGTCTCGATGGACACCTTCGGCCCGGTCAGTGATAACGCGCAGGGCATCGCCGAGATGAGCGGTGACATCGACGAGAAGGGCGCCCGCGTCCTCACCGATCTCGATGCCGTCGGTAACACGACGAAGGCCATCACGAAGGGCATCGCCATCGCGACGGCGGTGCTGGCCGCCACCGCACTGTTCGGGTCGTTCACCGAGACGGTCCAGACCGAGGTCGCGAAGTCGGGGGCATTGACGGCTCGCGGTCTCGACATCTCCTACCCTGACGCGCTCGTCGGACTCATCATCGGCGCCGCCGTGGTCTTCCTGTTCAGCGGCCTCGCCATCAATGCGGTGTCCCGAGCAGCCGGTCGCGTCGTCTTCGAGGTCCGGGAGCAGTTCCGCACCAAGCCCGGGATCATGGACGGGACGGAGCTTCCGGACTACGGGCGCGTGGTGGACATCTGCACGCGCGACTCGCTGCGCGAGCTGATCACACCCGGCACGCTCGCCGTGCTGGCACCGATCGCGGTCGGATTCGGGCTGGGCTACGCCCCGCTCGGCGCCTTCCTGGGTGGAGCGATCGCCGGCGGCGTGCTCATGGCGGTGTTCCTGTCCAACTCCGGTGGGGCCTGGGACAACGCCAAGAAGATGGTCGAGGACGGTGCCTACGGCGGGAAGGGCTCGGCCGTCCACGAGGCCACCATCATCGGCGACACGATCGGTGACCCGTTCAAGGACACCGCCGGCCCGGCCATCAACCCGCTGATCAAGGTCATGAACCTGGTCTCGCTGCTGATCGTGCCGGCCGTCGTCAAGTTCTCGGTCGGCAAGGACCAGAGCAACCCGATCCGCATCGCGATCGCCTTGGTGGCAGTGGCCGTCCTGGTTGGGGTCATCTGGAACAGCAAGCGGCGCGGCAGTGCGCTCATGGAGACCGGCGGCGATGGTCAGCCCGGCGCGACTCCGACCGCCCCGAGCCAGGAATCTGTCCCGGTCTAACCAGCAGCGAACCCGAAGGGGTCGTTATCCGAACCGGATAGCGGCCCCTTCGTGTTTCGCTTGGCGGATGCACAGGTACTCAGCCGCCGTGGCATGGTCCGGCTCGACGAGTGTCGGCTACGACGCTTATGACCGTCGCCACGCCGGAGTGAGCGCGGCCGGCTACGTCCTTCCGCTTTCCTCGGATGCGGCCTTCCTCGGCGATCCCGCGTGCCTGAACCCAGAAGAACTCTTGGTGCTGGCTGCCGCCTCCTGCCAGCTGCTGTCGTTCCTGGCGGTGGCAGCCCGAGCGCGCATCGACGTGATCGACTATCGCGACGAAGGCGCAGGTGAGATGCCGCAGGACGCGCTGACGCAGATCACCCTGCGCCCGCAGATCACCGTCTCCGCGGATTCGCTGCGACCGGTCACCGAGGCCCGGATCCTTCATCTTTGCCAAGTTGCGCACCGCGAGTGCTACGTCTCCAACAGTCTCCGCACGCCCATCGTGGTCGAGCCGGCAGTTACGATTTGTCCTAGTAGTGAAGGGCGGGCAACCCACCTCAACCGGGAATAGTCGTCCCTGCCCCGTACATTGACGCCGCAGAGGCCTTGGAATTTCGTTTCCGGCCGAGTGCCGCCATGTCCGCCAGAGTCGACCGATCACCGACCGATCGCAGAATCGAGGAAGCCGTGCCGCCGCGCGCAAAGACCAAGCCGTCTGAGCCGACCGATGACGCCAATGGCGCCAGCGGCAGCTCTGCCGGTCCTGGTGGGCTGCGGCTGGTCATCGTCGAGTCCCCGGCGAAGGCGCGCACCATCGCCGGCTACCTCGGCGACGGCTATCTCGTCGAGTCGAGCATCGGTCACATCCGCGACCTGCCGCGCAATGCCGCCGACGTCCCGGCCGCCGTCAAGTCGCAGCCGTGGTCGCGGCTCGGAGTAGATGTCGACAACGGCTTCGAGCCGCTCTACATCGTCACGGCAGACAAGAAGGCACAGGTCGCCAAGCTCAAAGCGCTGCTGAAAGACGCCACCGAGCTCTACCTCGCGACGGATGAGGACCGCGAGGGCGAGGCGATTGCCTGGCACCTGCTCCAGACGCTGAAGCCCCGGGTGCCGGTGCGCCGCATGGTCTTTCACGAGATCACCCCGCAGGCGATCCGCCAGGCCGTCGAGAACCCGCGCGAGATCGACGAGCGCCTCGTCGACGCCCAGGAGACGCGACGCATCCTCGACCGGCTCTACGGCTACGAGGTCTCGCCCGTCCTGTGGAAGAAGGTCATGCCGAAGCTTTCGGCGGGCCGGGTCCAGAGCGTCGCCACCCGCATCCTCGTCGAGCGCGAGAAAGCCCGGATGAAGTTCCGGGCTGCCGGCTACTGGGACATCGACGGCATCTTCACCGCCACTTCCGACGAGACCATCCCGCTGCCGGCGACCCTGGTCTCGGTGGCAGGCGCACGCGTCGCCACCGGCCGTGACTTCGACTCCACCGGCAACCTGACCAATGCCGCCGCTCGCCAGCTCGACGAGACCGGGGCACGGGCGCTGGTCGAGGGCCTCACAGACGCCGGTTTCGCGGTCACCGGGGTCGAGGAGCGCCCGTACCGGCGCTCGCCGTACGCCCCGTTCATGACGAGCACGCTGCAGCAGGAGGCCGGCCGCAAGCTGCGCTTCTCCAGCCAGCGCACGATGCAGATCGCCCAGCGGCTGTATGAGAACGGCTACATCACCTACATGCGTACCGACTCGACCTCGCTGTCTGAGACGGCGATCTCGGCGGCACGCACCCAGGCGCGGCAGCTCTACGGCCCGGAGTACGTGCCGGAAAAGCCGCGCAGCTACACCCGCAAGGTCAAAAACGCCCAGGAGGCCCATGAGGCCATCCGCCCCGCCGGGGACGCTTTCCGTACGCCCGGGCAGCTCGGCGGGCAGCTCAACGGCGACGAGTTCCGGATGTATGAGCTGATCTGGCAGCGCACGGTCGCAAGCCAGATGGCTGACGCCACGGGCACCAGCGCGACGGTCCGGCTATCGGCGAAGGTCGGATCCGGGCCTGACGCGGGCAGCGATGCCGTGTTCCAGGCGTCCGGCAAAGTCATCACCTTCCCCGGCTTCCTGCGGGCCTACGTCGAGGGAAGTGACGACCCCGACGCCGAACTCGAGGACCGCGAGCGCCGCTTGCCACCGGTACACGAGGGCGACCGGCTGAGCACCCGCGAGCTCACCCCCCGCGGCCACACGACCTCTCCCCCAGCGCGCTTCACCGAAGCCAGCCTGGTGAAGATGATGGAAGAGCTGGGCATCGGCCGTCCGAGCACTTACGCGACCATCCTCGGCACGATCGTCGACCGGGGATACGCCTGGCGCAAGGGCAGCGCTCTGGTGCCTACCTGGATCGCCTTCGCCGTCGTCAACCTGCTGGAGGAGCACTTCGGCCGGCTGGTCGACTACCAGTTCACCAGCAGCGTCGAGGACGACCTGGACGAGATCGCCGCCGGCTCACGTGACCGCGCCGAGTGGCTCACCCGCTTCTACTTCGGCAGCGCCGAGGGACGCGAGGGCGGCATGGCCCGCGCCGGCGGCCTCAAGCTGATGGTCGAGAGCCGCCTCGCCGACATCGACGCCCGCGAGATCAACTCGATCCCGATCGGCGAGACCCCCGACGGCCAGCCGATCATGGTCCGGGTCGGGCGCTACGGGCCCTACATCTCGGTCGGCAGCGGAGAAGACACCGCACGGGCGAGCGTCCCGGAGGACCTGGCGCCCGACGAGCTGACCGTCGAGCGGGCCCTGGAACTGCTGGCGCAGCCCAGCGGTGACCGCGATCTCGGAATCGACCCCGGCACGGGCGAGCCGGTGACGCTCAAGATCGGCCGCTACGGCCCCTACATCGAGCGCGGCGTGCCCCCGGAACCGGCTCCCGCCGGAGCCAAGAACGGCAAGGCGAAAGCCGCAGCGTCCACCCTCACCCGGGCGAGCCTGTTCAAGGACATGGACCCGGCGACGGTCACGCTCGATGAGGTCCTGCCTCTGCTCACGCTGCCCCGCACGCTCGGCACCGACCCTGAAAAGGGCGAGCCGGTCACCGCACAGAACGGCCGCTACGGCCCCTACGTCAAGCGCGGCAGCGAATCCCGCTCGCTGGCGACCGAGCCGCAGCTGCTCACTGTCACGCTCGATGAGGCGCTGGCGCTGCTGGCTACCCCGAAGCTGCGCGGGCGGGCGGCTGCCGCACCGCCGCTGCGAGAGCTCGGCGACGACCCGGTCAGCAGCAAGCCGATGGTGATCCGCGAGGGCCGCTTCGGGCCGTACGTGACCGACGGCGAGACGAACGCCAGCTTGCGTAAGGGCGATTCGATCGAGGAGATCACGGCAGCCCGGGCCAGCGAGCTGCTGGCCGATCGGCGCGCCCGTGGCCCGGCGCCCGCCAAGGCACGCCGCACCACCCGCGCGCCGGCCAAGAAGGCGACGAAAGCGGCCCGCGCGCGCAAGTCGTGAGCGGGTACTTCTTCGCCTTCGAAGGCGGCGAGGGCACCGGCAAGACGACCCAGCTGAAGGTCTTGGGCGACGCGCTGGCCGAGCGTGGATACGAGGTCGTCCTCACGCACGAGCCGGGCGCCTCGCCGGTGGGAGCCCGGCTACGCCAGCTGTTGCTCGATCCCGCCACTGTCGTCACCGCGCAGACGGAGGCGCTGCTCTACGCCGCTGACCGGGCCGAGCACGTGGCCCATGTCGTCAACCCGGCACTCGAGCGCGGCGCGATCGTCCTCACCGACCGCTACATCGACTCCTCGATCGCCTACCAGGGCTTCGCTCGCGGGCTCGACATCGAGGAGGTCACCCGGACCTCGCGCTGGGCCACCGGTGGCCTGCTACCCCAGCTGACCCTCGTGCTCGACCTCCCCGCCGAGGACGGGCTGCGCCGGGCGCGCGGCCGCAGCGGACGGGCCGACCGGCTGGAAGCCGAGGCCATCGACTTTCACGAGCGCGTCCGAGCTGGTTTCCTGGAGCTGGCGAAGGCTGATCCGGCTCGCTACGCCGTCATCGCGGCCAACGGGGCTCCCGATCAGGTTGCCGACGCGGTTCGCGCAGCGGTCTTCGGATTGCTCGGCATTTCTGCACACGTGCAACGGGCGGAGGAGGCATGACGACCGCGACTCTCGGCGGGGTGTGGGCCGGCCTGACGGGTCAGCACCATGCCGTCGGTGAGCTGGCCGAGGCGGCCGCAGGCCACGGTATGAGCCAGAGCTGGCTGATCACCGGTCCTGCCGGCTCCGGACGCTCGGTCGTCGCGCTCGCGTTCGCCGCGGCGCTGCAGTGCGAGACGCGGACCGGCTGCGGGCACTGCCCGGGATGCGAGGCGGTGCTCTCGCGGGTCCACGCCGATCTCGTCATCGTCTCCCCGGAGGGGCTGTCGATAGGGATCGACGATGCCAAGGAGCTGGTCCGTAAGGCCGCCACCCGCCCGACCGTCGGGCATTGGCGGGTGATGATCGTCGAGGATGCCGACCGGTTCACCGACGAGGCCGAGAACACCTTCCTGAAGACGCTCGAGGAACCACCCGAGCGCACCGTCATCCTGCTGTGCGCACCGTCTCCGGCCGACATGCTCCTGACGACCGCGTCGCGCTGCCGCAAGGTGCGCCTGCGGGTGCCTTCGAGCTCCGACCTGACCGACGTTCTGGTCGCCGAGGGCGTCGATCCTGGCATCGCCGCTTTCGCTGCCCGGGCCGCCCAGGGCCATCTCGGACGCGCCCGCCGCCTTGCCACCGACGAGGCGGCCCGCTCCCGGCGCGCTGACGTCCTGCGCCTGCCCACCCGGCTCGGCGGAGTCGCCGACGCGCTGGCCGCGGCGGCCGATCTCTACGAGGCGGCGGTGGAGGAATCGGGTGCCTCGTTCGCCGACCGTGACGTCGCCGAGCTCGCGTCGCTCGAAGCCGTCCTGTCCGGCGGACGGACCGGAAGCAAACCTCCCGGTGGCCGCGCCGCGAGCGGAGCGGTCAAGGTGCGCGGCGCCGCGGGCGCGGTGAAAGACCTGCAGAAGCGGCAGAAATCGCGGACCAACCGGGGAATCCGCGACGTCCTCGATCATGCCCTGATCGACCTCGCCGCCTGGTATCGCGACGTGCTGGCGATGCAGGTCGGCGCCGACGTCGAGGCGATTCACGACGATCAGCGCACCGCCATGGAAGCAGCCGCGCGCACCAGCACTCCGGAGCAGACGCTGGCCCGGATAGAGGCTGTGCTGGCCTGCCGCCGCTCGCTCATCGAGTACACCGGGGTGGCGCCGCAGCTCGCTGTCGAGTCGCTCGCCGTCAAGCTGCAGCAGCCCACCGGCTGACTTCCGCCGCCCGGGCGGATTAGGCTCCCGCCCGGGGGTAAGCAACGTGACCCGCGGCCGGAGGTGAGCAACGTGACACGGATGTGCGCGGTGTCGTTCGACCGGAACGGGAAGCTGTACTACCTGGACCCCGGGACTCACGAGCCCAAGGTCGGCGACATGGTCCTGGTGCCGACCGAAGAAGGGCCCGAGGTCGCGGAATGCGTCTGGGCACCGGAGTACATCAGCGATCCGGTCGGCGGCCTTCCCGTGCTGGCCGGCATGGCCACCGAAGCCGATCTCGAGCGCACCGCCGAAGCCCGTAAGAAGCGGGCCCAGGCCCGGGTGGCGGCCAAGCGGCTGGCCCGCGAGCTCAGCCTGGAGATGAAGATCGTCGCCGTCGACTACGTCACCGCGGCCAACCGCTACACCGTCTACTTCACCGCGGCCCACCGCATCGACTTCCGCCAGCTCGTGCGCGACATGTCCCGCACCCTCTCCGGTCGCGTCGAACTCCGTCAGCTCACCGCCCGGGACGAGGCCCGCGTGCAGGGCGGGATCGGACCATGCGGGCGCGACCTGTGCTGCTCGACGTTCCTCAAGGACTTCGAGCCGGTCAGCGTCCGGATGGCCAAGGATCAGGACCTGCCGCTGAACCCGCTCAAGATCAGCGGCGCCTGCGGCAAGCTCATGTGCTGCCTGAAGTACGAGCATCCGCTCTACACGCAGTTCAAGGCGACGGCTCCGGCCATCGGCGAGACGATCGACACCGAGGAAGGACGCGGCCGCGTCGTGAATCACGACGTGCCGCGGGATCAGGTCGTCGTGCGGCTGGAGGACGGCGGGCGTCGTACGACGTGCTCGCGCGCCTCGGTCTGCGGCTCCAACCACTCCTACGAAAGCCGCTGACACCGATCAGGGGTCGAAGCGGTAACCCATCCCGCGCAAGGTGGTGAGCACCTTGCGGGTGGGTGGGTGCTTTTCAATCTTGGCCCGTACGCGACGGATGTGCTCGGTGACCGTCGCGGGGTCCTGAAAACGCGTGCCCCACACGTGTTCGAGCAATTCCTCGCGGCTGAACACCTCCCGCGGATGGCGCGCCAGGAAGGCGAAAAGCTCGTATTCACGGGCGGTCAGGTCGATCTTCTCGCCGCCGATGTGGATCTCCCGCGCGCGGGGATCGATGGTGAGATCGCCGTACACAAGCGGCTCCGCGCCAACGGGACGGCGCTCTTCACCGCCGGGCCGGCGCCGCAGCCGCGCGCGTACACGGGCGACGAGTTCCCTTAACGAGTAAGGCTTCAGGACGTAGTCGTCAGCCCCGAGTTCGAGCCCGACGACGCGATCGACCTCCTCACCGCGGCCGGTGAGCATGATGACCGGAACGTCGCTGAGCTGGCGCAGGCGCGAGAGGACCGCGAACCCGTCCAGACGCGGCAGGCCGATGTCGAGCACGACGAGATCGATGCTCGGGTTGGCCTGAAACAGGTGGAGCGCCAACTCGCCGTCCGCCGCTTCGATGACCCGATAGCCATAGCGCTCCAGACTGCGAGCCAGCGCGAGTCTGGAACCCTCGTCGTCCTCGGCGACGAGAAGGGTGGCCGACTGCACTTCGCCAGAGCCGTGCTTCGCCTCCTGCGCGGCCGCCCCCCCAGTGGTCATGGGGGTGAAGCGTAGCGGTGCGCGCGACTTAGCGTGAGCCGGGTGCGATACCGGTCAGACCGGGCAACCGTCGGGACCGCAGGCGTCGCCGCCGGAACCGTCTCCGCCGACCGTCAGGAGTGTCGCAATCGGGTGGCTCTCGGCCCAGGCCTGCTCCAGCACCTGCAGCAACGCGGCCGGTGGCTGAGCGCCAGAAACCCCGTATTTACGGTCGATCACGAAGAACGGCACGCCGCTGATACCGAACGCGGCAGCCTCCTGCTCGTCATGACGAACGTTCGGCAGGTAGGTCTGCTCCTCGAGCGCGGAGCGGACTTCGGCGGCGTCCAGCCCGGCTTCGACGCCGAGCCTGACGAGGGTTTCGCGATCGGCGACGACCTCACCTTCGGTGAAGTACCCCCGTAGCAGCCGCTCCTTGACCGCGTCCTGCACACCGCGCAGCCCCGCGAGATGGATCACCTGGTGCGCGTCGACGGTGTTGGCCCGCACCGCGCGCTCGAAGTGGAAGTCGAGTCCCTCTGCGGCGGCGGCCTCCGTCATCGAGTCCAGCATCTGCTGCGCCTGGGCCACGTCCATGCCGTACTTGCGCGCCAGGCGGCCGGCGTAATCGCCTTCGTGTGCCGCTGCGCTCGCCGCGGCGGGGTCGAGTTCGAAGGCCTTCCACTCGACCTCGACGTCGTCGCGATGAGCGAACTCTCCAAGCGCCGCCTCGAACCTCCGCTTGCCGATGTAGCACCACGGGCAGACGACGTCCGACCAGATCTCGACCTTCACCAAACCTCCAGCTGTACCTGTTTACCCACTGCAACACCGCGGCCCCGCCCAGGCATCCCGCCTGCCACCATGGGGCAGGAGACTGCCGCGATCGTTACGGCCACATGCGCAACCCGACGGATGCAGCGATCCTCAGCTCCTCCGCCGGTCGGGCACGCATCGCCCACGCCATCGCCGAGGGGACGCGCCGGTTCCTCGAGGGCAACGCCTTATCGCTCACAGCCGCCCGGCTACCCGCCGACAAGGACCCATGAGCGTTTTTGCACCCGCCCGGCGCATCGCCCTGCGTGCCCGAGCGGCCGGCGCGATCGGAACGGTCGCGGTCGCGCTGTGCCTGCTCGCCTCCGGTTGCGCACCCATCGCCCAGGTCGGCACCACCGGCGTCACCGTGCAGCGCATCCAGCGCGCGCTGAACCTGCCCGTCAACGGCGTCTACAGCAGCAGCACCGCGGCGGCCGTCTCCCGCTGGCAGACAGCTCACCACCTGCCGAGCACGGGCGTCGTCGACGTCGCGACGATGAACGCGCTTTTCCCGTTCCAGGTGACAGAACGCACGATCGGCACCTCGGTCCAAGGCCGACCGGTCAACCTGGAGATCATCGGCAACCCCAACGCGGCTCGCAAGGTTCTCGTCCTCGGCTGCATTCACGGCAACGAGTGCGCCGGGGTGCCGGTGCTGACGGCGCTGAGCGCGGTCGCGCCTCCCGCGGGAATCGCGTACTACCTGGTCGACTACCCGAACCCTGACGGCGCCGCCGTGGGTACCCGGCAGAACGCGCACCTGGTTGACCTGAACCGCAATTTCCCCGGGTGGCAGCCGAACGGCTCGCCGGGCTACGTCTACTACCCCGGCCCAGGGCCGCTCTCCGAGCCTGAGTCCCGCGCCATCTACACGCTGATCAACACCATCAAGCCGACCGTTTTTCTCAGCTACCACCAGGCGATGAACATCATCGACTTCGACGGCGGCAACCTGCTCGCCGGGCTCGGCTACGCCCAGCTTTCAGGTGAGCCGTACGTGGAGACGACGCACTACCGGGGGTCAGCGACGACCTGGGCCAACATCGCCTACCCGCACATGACGGTGCTGACGGTGGAGCTCCCCGCCGCGGTGAACGCGAACCAGATCACCGCGCACTTCCGCGCCGCTCAGTGGATCGCCGCCCACGGCTGAGCGATCGGCTGTGGCATCCTTGACGAGCGCCGCTCGGTGTCACCACCAGCGGCAGTCGCCACGCCGGAGTAGCTCAGTGGCAGAGCAATCGCCTCGTAAGCGATAGGTCGTGAGTTCAATCCTCACCTCCGGCTCTCTTGTCCGCAGCGCGGTTCAGGCGGCCACGCGTGCGACCCCCAGCGCACGCCCGTGCTCGCGCGCAACCCGCTCCGCCTCGTGGCGCATGTCGACGGCTACGTCGGCGAAGGCATCGAGCGCGGGGTTGACGCCGACGAGCGTGAACTCGCGTTCCACCACTCGCAGGTCGAACTGCCAGACGTCTTCCAGGATGCGGCGCATCCAGCCGGTGGCGTGATCCCAGCCGTCGCGCGGGGTACCTGCGGCATAGCTACCTCCGCGCACGACCACGAGAACGGCCGGCATCCCCGCGGTCCCCGGCGTGCCCGCCGGTGCCATCCGGGGATCGGTGATGACGAGATCGACCCAGCTCTTGAAGTGCTGGGAGACCCCGAAGTTGTAGAGCGGGACGGCAAAGAGCGCGGCATCGGCCTGCAGCAGCGAGTCGACCTCGGAGGCGGCCAGATCGACGCCCGCCCGCTGCTCATCGGTGAGCTCGCCCCGATCGACGCCGGCGGCGCTGACCGCTGCCGCCCAGGCCGTAGCCGGGATGGGCTCGGTGCCGACGTGACGGCGGATGATGTGCGCCTGCGGGTTGGCGTCGCGCCACTCGCTCTCGACGAGATCGGCGATCTGGCGGCTGTGTGAGCCCTCGGTGCGGATGCTGGCGTCAAGGCGGAACAGGGTCATGCTGATATCCCCTTAGAAGTGGCGGCTAGCTCTTGGCTCGCTGCTAGTTAAATACTAGTATCAAGGGAATGGCAAGCCGCGAGGACGTGATTCGGCTAACGCCCGTCCTGGCTGAGCAGCCTCGTTACGATGCCGGTGTGAAACCTGTGGCAGCCGAAGAGAGCGCGCGGGCAGCCACGGGCAGCGCACCTGCCGCACCTAACGGGGATCACAGCGGGTGCGACACGGCCCTGGTGACCGCGTTCGGACTGCTGGGCAAGCGCTGGAACGGCGTGATCCTCGGCACGCTGACACCCGACGGGGCCGGGTTCGCGGAGCTACGACGGTCGGTCGGCGCGATCACCGACTCGGTCCTGTCCGACCGGCTCTCAGAGCTTGCCCAGGCCGGACTTGTCGAGCGCACGGTGACCGACACGCGCCCACCCGGCGTGAGTTACCGGCTCACCGCCGCCGGCTCGGCGCTGAAACCGATCCTGACCGAGCTCGCCGGATGGGCGTCAGAGAACCTTCCCTAGCGCCCCCGTCGACACCCGGGCAGCGACCGATCACGAAGGAGACACCGTGAGCGACCCGACCGTCGACCCCACCCGCCGTGAGCAGGGCTTGCAGATGTTCACGGAGGTCAGCGGCTTCCCGGCGCCGCAGGTGCAGGGACCGTTCATGGAGGTGATGGTCGACCAGGTCTTCGCGGAGGTGTGGAACCGGCCCGGCCTCACCCGCAAGGAGCGCCGCTGGATCTCGCTGACGTGCGTGGCTTCCGCCGGCATCGGTGACGCACTCGCGGTCCATGTCGGCGGAGCCCTCAGCTCGGGCGACATCAGCATCGAGGAGCTGCGGGAGTTCGTCACCCATTTCGCCGCCTACGCCGGCTATCCGAAGGCATCGCTCTTGCATACAACGGTGGAACGCGTCTGGAGCCAGCGCCCGCAAACCCCTTGAGCGCGCGTGCCTGGCACGAGAAAGACCATGCGTGGCAGCACTTTTCGGGGCTTGCGGCGCGAGCCGAGCAGCTCGGGGCTCGACAGCACAGGATCTTCGGGGAAATGCCGATAACCGATGTATGCACCGCGGGGGATACGCATTCGCGTCGGCGAGGAAACGGACCTCCGTGGTCAGCCCGCTGCTGGCGCTGGCGCTGACGATCTACTTCGTTCACAGGAGCGACGACAACCGGCTCTTCGGGGTCTACCTGCTGACCATGATCGGCGGCGGACTGCTCTCCGTCGTCCCCCACGAGATCGGGCACGCCCTGGCGGCCGCCGCCTCCGGCGCTCGCCAGATTGTCATCCGCATCGGAATCCCCATCGCCACCCGGACCCGTGCTGTCGGACGGCCTGGGCTACGAGTCGAATTCGGGCCGCCGCGTCGAGGCACGGGAGGAGACACCCGCTTCAGCCCGACGCCCGGGCCTTACTCCCACGTTTTGATCCTGCTCGCGGGCCCTCTGTTGGGTGCCGCCGCGTTGGCGATCGCTGCCCTGACCGTGCCGACCTACGAAGCGCGGGCGGGCCTTGTGACAGCCTGCGTCTTGCATTTGGCCGCAAACCTCATACCGAACGCGCCATCCACGAGTTCGAGCGACGGCACGCAGCTACGGGGCCTCGCACGCCCGGAGACTCGTGCCGCGATCCGGGCGCTGCGCGGCGCCGAACGCGACCTCCCAGGGCCGAGAACGACGGACGGCCTCTCGGCTACCGAGGACCGCCGGCTGGCTGTGCTCGAGAAGGCGCTCTCGGACCCGGCGCTGAACGAGAAGGCACGCGCCATGCTTCGGGCTCCTCGGGCCGGCGCGCTCTGGGCCGCCGGGCGGTTCCTGGAATCGGCCCAAGAGTTCGAGCCGCTCAAGGACTGTCAAGACGGCTGGGCCGATGCCTTCGTGACCGCAGCGCTCTTCGGACAGCTTCGGCCGCCCAACCCGCAGCTGGCGACCGCAGCAGCGCTGGTGGAAACCCGCGCCACCAAGAGTCGCTCCATTGACGCCGCCCACACGCTCGCCGTGCTACGCCTCGTCCAGGGCAGACCTGAGGACGCGTGGCTAGCGCTCTCCACGCATTCGCAGCGCCGCCTCACGCCCTCGCAGCGCGCTGCCGTCCTTGCCACTCAGGCGCTCGCCGCCCCGGACGCGAGCAACCGAGAAAGGCTTTTCCGCGAGGCCCGCGAGGCCGACCCGAACAGCGTCTGGCCGACGCTGGAAGGGGTCTACCCAGGGCAGTCGACCCCGGTGAGCTTGACGAGGCTGCAGTAACCCTGCTGCGCAACTTTCCACTTGCCGCCCACTTTGACTGCGCCTTGCTCGCCACTGATCGCTGAGCCGATTGCGGCGGTGGAGGTCGTCCCCTGGTAGCTCAGCGAATACGCGACCGACGCATGACTGGCATCGCTGAAGGTCACAGCATGAACTGTGACGATGGCGGTGCGGACGATTTCAGGATCGCGTTCCTTCAGCAATACCAACGTTTTTGACAACGAGGGGCCGTTCTCGACCGCCCCGAGAACGGTCGCGGCCGGTGCATCCCAGGCGTAGGCGTGGCTGAAGGCCGTACGGATCTCGGACTCGTCGGCGGGTCCACCGATCGCCGGGTCCGACGCGTGCAACACCAGCCCCGCAGCCAGCTGTTTCGCATCGGCCAACGTCGCGCCGTAAGACGCCAGGATCGAGATGTGGACCTTGTCGCTCTCAGCCCACTCCAGCGAGTAGAGCGTGCCGCCGAGTTCCGCAGAATCCCCCGCGATCGTCTCCACGCGAACGGCGTGGCCCCGGATCGTTGTCGCTGACACGGTGACGTCTTTCCCAGCCGGCAGGCTGATCGAAGGCGCGGCTCCGTGATCGACCCGAAGTGTCAGCCGGTGTGCGGGCGCGGTGAGCGCGTCGCCGCGGAAATCCTGAATCGCGGTCGCGCCGCCGGAGCTCGCCGTGACGGTCGGTCCCTCGGCGACGAAGCCGTGAGGCAGCCAGGTGACCCCGATCCCCGAGAGCCGAGCGATTTCGGGAGCGGCTGGGGAAGGCGAGGCGGTGCCGTGGGGGGCAGCGGCAGGAGGCGATGAACCGCTGCATGCTGCCAGCGACAGCGCGCCGGCCAGGATTCCCGCGACACCCGCGACACCCGCGAGCCGCCAACGCCGACGCATGCGCTCAGTATCGCCAGAAGATGATCTCGCCGGGTCAGATCCGGGTCTCGACGGCCGAACGCAAGAGCAGCGCGAGGGAGTGGTCGTCCGATCCGTCCGTGTCGAGCATCGTCACCGAGCCGATGGTGGCGCGATCGACGAAGATGCATTCGGTCCCGCTCACGCTGGGGTACTCAATGGTCCCGCAGACCATGTCGCCGCCCAGCGGCCCCGCGTCGACTTTGCTGAACGTGGTGAGCGGGATTCCCATGTTTGTTTCGGCCCGGTGCGCACCGGTCTCTGCAGAGGTGAGTCCGCGGCTGAATTCGCGAGACTCCACCGCCAACTTCCCCACGACGACGATGGCGCGCGGCTTGCCGTTTGGAAGCTGGTATCCGCCGGTCAGGTGCGTGACGAACGCAAGGTCGGCCTCCGACGCGTCCAGGGACTGCAGCTGTGACGCCAGCGAACCAGTGATCTTCTGCAATCCGGCGGCCCGCTCGGGGAGCTGGATCGTGGTGTGCTCGACGGCGTTCTGGGTGGCGGTGCGGTCCTGCACCTCGAGTACGACGGCGGCCACGCAAATGACGGCTATCAAGACGCCGAGGGTGATCAGCAGCTTGGGTAACCGACGGCGCCGCAACGGGCTGCCCATCACGGGCGGATACGCGAGCCGCTGCGTCGAGTAACCCGTAGCTGGGGAGGGCGCATAGCCCACTGGTTCGAGCGTGGCGACGGCCACCACGTCCTGCGCAGGTCCAGCAGCGGCCCGGGGCCTCGGGCTCGTCGTCGGGCTCCATCGCTGGCCGTCCCAGTATCGAAGGTCGGGCGAGCCCCCCGGATCGGAATACCAGCCAGGAATTGCAGACATAAGCCTCATAATCGGCCATCCGCCGACCCGTCTGAATCCTCCTTTTGCCGTATTCATCGTGCACCTGGATCCCGCCGAATGGACCGCACCGGGTGAGGGGCATGATCGTCGGAAATACCCGAGGAGGACATGTGACGTCGATCGACGCCTCGGCGGCAGCAGCGCTCGTCACAGCCGCCGTCGGGGAAGCACAATCGCGTGCGGTGGCCATCAGCGTCGCCGTTGTTGATGACGCGGGCAGCCTCGTCGCGTTTCACCGGATGACTCCCGCCCCGCGGTTCAGCGCCGACTTCGCCGTGGCCAAAGCCCGTACGTCTGCAGCGTTTTCGGTGCCGACGTCGAGCCTCGAGGAGCTCTACAAGGAGCGTCCGGCATTCGCCCACAGCTTCGTCGCGCAGGGCAATTACTTCCTGGGCCGAGGTGGCATCCCGATCTTCCAGAACGGTGAACGGGTGGGTGCCATCGGCGTCAGTGGAGCTGACGCCCATGGCGAGGAGGACATCGCCAACCGTGTCATCGCCGCCGCCGACGGCTTCTCGCCGGCCTGATCTTCATCCTCTTGGCGTCCCCCAGCAGAAAGGCTCAGCAATGACCGACACCGAAATTCCCGGCGAGATTCCAGGCGTCATCGGCGGTTCCGTACCCGAGCACGGTTTCGATTCCCTCATCGAGGAGGTACGCCGCCCGTCGGGCGCTCCGCGCAGCGAGGTCGAGGAGGCGTTCGCGGACTACCAGCAGGTTTCCGCCGAAGCCGCCAGCAGCGGCAACTGGGACAAGTGGGCCGACCAGTTCACCGATGACGCGATCTACGTCGAGCACCACTACGGGATCATGCGTGGCCAGCCCGCCATCCGTACCTGGATCAAGTCGGTGATGACGGGCCCGGCGGCAAACATGGACTTCCCGGTCGTGCACTACGCGATCGAGGACGACGTGGTCTACAGCTACATCCTCAACCGCTTCCTACCCCCGGGCGGCGGGACGCCCTTCCAGTTCCCGGTCGTGACGATCCTTTGCTACGCCGGCGGTGGACGCTGGTGCTACGAGGAAGACGTCTACAACCCCATGGAAGGCGCTCGCATGATGACGGCGGTGCAAGCCGGGTAGGGCTGACGGGGCGCCACGCTGTGAGCATGTTCGGGGCATTGGAGGCCCTGCGGCAGTCGATGTCGGAGCTGTCCGTGGCCGTGGCGGCCAGACTGCAACCGGAGGGCTGGCAGCGCCGAGACTTCGGCGAATCGGTCGGAGCGGTCTTCACCCGGCCGTTGGCTGACGGGCTGCTCGCGACCATCGGGCTCATGCTTTCGGGCGCATCATCCGATCCCTGGCCGGCGCCGCTCGCCCTTCGCTTCGGTGTCGGCTACGAGCCCGCGACGGCGTTGATGCCGATCGTGACGCTGCGCTGGCATTTCGCTCTGGTGGACGAGGCGGCTCCAGAAGACGGCGACGGGCCGTTGGCCATCGCCGGACCGAATGACATCACCAGGACCGCGCAGCGAGTCGCGCGAATCGCCACCCAGCATGGGGTCGCAGTCGCGCAGCGGTACCCGTCAGTCGCGTCCCTCGATGCTGCCCTTGCCGGTACGGCCGCTGCGGCGCCCAACCATGACGATGTCCAAGACCGTGCCGTGCTGCTCGCCGCCTCGGGTCAGCATGCTGCGGCCCGCGAGATTCTCAGTGGGTACGCGCCGCGCGATCTCTCTGAGCGGGAGCAGCAGGCCTACCTCCGCTTCGCGCGGCAGCTCGGGCGGTGGCTGGACGCCGGTGGGCCACCGATTCCACCGCTCGAAGAGTCGCTCGGCGGGTTGCCGGAAAGTCACAGGCCGAAGTGGCCGCCGTCGCAGCAATCACGGCAGCAATCGCGAGCGGCCAGGGAAGCCCTGCTCGCCGTACGCGAAAAGGCGGGTGGTCAGTCGCGAACGCAGATCCGTGACCTGCTGGACGCCGAATTCACGGCCCGGGGTCTGGAGCTGCCGTCACCGTCGGAGATCGGCGTGGCGATCGACTTCCTGGAGAACGCGGGGCACCCGTTCGGGAAGGCTCGTCAGAGATGGCGAGCCCTCCGGATGACAGGCAGGGTCCTGGGAGACACCGTCGGTGCCATCCGGGGGCGCCAGGAGCCCAACCCCGGCTGGATGGCCCCTCCTGATTACGCCAGCTATCCGCTCAGCAGGCCGGGCCGCTTCGTCGGTGTCGACGTTGTGCCGGAAGCTGGCGCGATACTGCGCCGAGCTGTCGCCGAAGGGGGGCGACATGTCGGCCCTCACGTCCTCGTCGACCTGTGGCTGTCCGACCCGGCCGGGCCAGGCCTCGTTGTCCACCTCGGTGAGCACACCATCGGCACTCTTGACGCCATGGTTGCCGCCGAACTTGCAGACCACCTGCGAGCCGCAGCGACCCTGGACGAGAACATCCGCATCGCTGGGCGTCTGTACGCGACGGCGGGCGAGCCGGTGCCCATCGTTGAGGTTGGCCTCCCATCTGGCGGGCCCACCGACTGACAGGGGCTCCTGCGTGATCACGGTCCCGTCACCTGTCCGCTTTGTCCTCGTTGGTCATGTATCGACCGACGAGGAGAGCGGACATGCGAGCAGTGCGGCGGGTGGGTTTCGGAGTGGCAGCTTTGGCGGCCGTGGGATTCGGGGCAGCGGCCTCGCCGGCGGGAGCGTCTGCGGCGCCCCATCGCGTCGGCCTGCTGAAGCTGGCGGCTCCGCACACCGCGTTCAACATGACGCAGTCCAACAACTGGTCCGGCTACGACCAGGGTGCGCTCGAGAAGAGCACCCTCTTCACCTCCATCACCGGCACCTGGACCGTCCCGACGGCCACCCAGAACAAGGCGGGCGAGGCTGAGTCCTCGGCCACCTGGGTCGGCATCGGCGGCGGCTGCCTCGAGACGTCATGTGCGGTCACCGACGAGACGCTGATCCAGGCCGGCACCGAGCAGGACGTCGACGCGAGCGGAAAGGCCTCGTACTACGCGTGGTATGAGCTGATCCCGGTGCCTTCGACGCAGGTCTCGCTTCCCGTGTCCCCCGGAAACGAGATCACCGTGTCCATCAGCCAGACGCTGCCGGCGGTGTGGGCCGTCTCCATCAAGAACGTGTCGACCGGTCAGAGCTGGTCGACCACGACGCCCTACCCGTCGACCATGGGCAGCGCGGAGTGGGTCGAGGAGACACCCCTCGAGATCGGGACGAATCTGGGCCTGTCCTCGATGCCGAAGCTGTCGACAGTGAACTTCTCGGGCGCCACCGTCAACGGGGCGCCGGCCAACCTGGACAGCTCCGAGGCGATGCAGCTGGTCAACGGCAGCGGTCAGGTGCTGGCGACCCCGTCCAACCCGAGCCCGTCGAAAACCGCTTTCAA
>DATAZK010000015.1:0-10792 GCA_036272075.1 Frankiaceae bacterium | reverse complement strand
GGGCGCGATCAGCGAGGAGCCCGGGCCGCCGCAGTAGGTGCAGCCGAGAGTCAGGGTCCGCAGGCGGTCCGGATGGGCGAGGGCGAGCTCTTGCGCGGTCATGCCGCCCATCGAGATGCCGAGCACGTGGGCGGTCTCGAGTCCCGCCGCGTCCATCACCGCGAGCGCGTCGGCGGCGAGGTCGGCGATCGTGAACTGCGCGTCGATCGCGCCCGAGTTGCCGATCCCGCGGTTGTCGAAGACGACGCAGTCGAAGTCCGTTTCGAGGCGGGAGAGGAACGGCTCGCCCCAGCTGAGGTGGGTGCCGCTCATGCCCTGGATCAGGAGCAGCGGCTCGCCCGCGCCCGAGCGCTCCCAGTAAAGCTCCGCCCCTGCGTCCCCCGCCGTCGGCACGCCGGGATCGTACGGCATAGCCGGCTGCCTGGCCGGCTTGCCGTTTCGGCACCACCCGACGATAGGGTGACGCGCAGTGTCCCGATCCGCGCCGGAGCCTTGCCATCCGGCGGTCCAATCAGGAAGGAGCCCCCTGTGAGAGTGAAACGCCTGTTCTGTGCTCTCCTCGCTTCGTTCGTCTTGCTCGCCACCGTGGCGATGCCCGTCGCCGCTGCGGTCAAGCTGCCGGTCGGCGTCGCGGCCCAGAAAGCATTCATCTACGCCAAGCACACCTGTTCCCACGACGTCAACTGCGTCAAATACGGCACCACCAACTGCCGTCGCATCAGCCTGCACGTGGTGTTCTGCCGCATGTACGTCGAACGGTCCACCCCGAGCCAGGGCCGCTACGCGTGTCGCAAATACGTGCGCGTGGTCCTCGACCCGATCACCTACAAGATCCTCGTCACCGGCACCTCCAACTGGGACTGCCACTGACGTGCGTTTGAGGCGCGCCCCGGCACGGTAGGCGCCGGGGCGGCCCCGCCGCGTCTACTTCGTACCGATCACGTCGACGGCAGCGCCGCTGGCGGTGATGCCACTGCCGGTTTCGCATTCTTCCCCGATGAGGAAGCCGCTGAGAGAGTGTGCGGTTGGTGACCCTGGCGCGATCGACGCCATCGGGCCAAAGCCCGCGCTCGAGCCGAATCATTGACAGGGTCCTTCCTTAGGGTCCGGTGAGATAGACGGCAGAAGCTCTCAGACCCGTCGGTCGCCTGGCACGCGCAAGCGCGAATCGCCAAACTGATCAGCGAAGGGCGGGCCCCCGTAGCTCAGCTGGATAGAGCGGCTGCCTTCTAAGCAGCGGGTCGCAGGTTCGAGTCCTGCCGGGGGCACTACATCAGGTGGCCCGACGCAACATAGCCTTGGTGGCTAGCTGGGCGCTGCGGGCTGCTGCCTCGCCAGAGTCGAGCGGGTATCGGCGCGACAGATAGGCGCCTGCGAGGTGGACTGCGGCAGTGGCGGTGATGCGGTCCGGTCTGAGCGGGGTGGCGGCAAAGATGCGGCTTGCCGGATCAGCATTGTCCCGGCTGCCGATTGGGTCGATCGGAAGCTGGAGGCGGAGCAGTCGACGGGTGGCCAGCAAAAGGGACACCCCGTCAGGGCCGGGCCGGGTGCTGGCACAGACGACCCGACGCAGCCGCGGCTGATACAGGGCGAGGAAGCCGCCACCGGAGTAGAGGAAGACCTCATCGAGGCTCTGTTCGTGACGCCGGACGATCGGCTCGCCCTCGTCAACGAGGAAGGTCGCAGAGGCGCAACTGACCATTCCCAGGTTCGACACCCGCAGGCAGTAGGGGATACCCGAGGCGCGGAGAAGCTTGATCGTGTCGGGCACAAAGGCGGCGACGGCGACGGCGTCGTAGTGGTGCCACTCGCCTGAATGGCAAAGTTCGCTGCCATCCTTGGACGTCCGCACTCGCTCGACCCTGGTCTCGGCTCGAAGCGTGACGCCGCGTGAGCGCAGATGATCAACCCAGGGATCGATTAGGTAGGCGTCGGTGGGGCCGGGAAAGGCCTGCGCGCCGCGGACAAGCAGGCTTGCGGCCGCGATTCGCAGCCAGCTCGCCGGTGACATCTGCGCGACCATGCGCAGCCCAGTCAGTGGATCGGTGCGCATCTCCCTCGCGAGCAGGGGGTACCGCCGACGGGTGCGCATCAACTCGATGCGATCACGGGCCGAAAGCCCCGCCCCCCGCAGTGCATACACGTTGCCGAGCGACAGCCAGCCCTTCCGCTCGAGGTAGACCATTCGCCTCACCGGCACCAGCGTCTGCCAGATCGAGGCAGCGGGGTCGCTCGAAGGGATTCGCTCGAGGATCTCCCCGAGACGTGAATAGTCATCCATCATGATCCGAGTGCAGTGCTCGACGCCGTCGGCGACCGAGGCACGGCCTCCGAACTGCTCGGCACTCTCCAGGACCTCGACCTCGTGCCCCTGCCGCTGAAGCTCCGTTGCGACACAGAGGCCGGAGATGCCCGAGCCTACGATCCCGATCCTCACGGTCGCTATCCACCTGGCCGGAGGGGTGGTTCAAGACCAAGCGACCGGCAGATGGCCCGCACCGACTCGAAGGCGCTGAGAGTAGCGCTCTCGCCTGAGTCGACCGGATAGTCGTCACGGATCCAAGAGCCAGCGACCTGGAAACGCCCTGGCTGGGCCCCGGCGAAGACACGGTCTCGGCGGACGTGGTCGCCTATGAACAGAGCCTCATCGGCGGCCGTGTTAGCTCGATGGCGGACCGCAGCGACTGAATGCGACAACTCGAGCATCTCGGCAACGCGTGACAGCACCCAGCCCTCATCGGATCGGGGGGTGCGGATGCACAGCGCCGTGCATCGGCCGACTTTCGGCTGCACCATGATGTTGATTCCCTGGTGGGTGTAAAGCCCCTGGGTCGAGGTGCGGGGCGAGCGCTCGGCGGGATCAAAGTGAATCGTGAAGCATGCGCAGTGGGCGTGTTCGGACCGTGGCAGAGAATGCGCTATGTCGGATTGATCGAGCAGCGTTCGCAGGGAGGAGACGAAAAGAGTCGAGATCACCGCATCGAAGCGCTCTCGACGCCCTCCCACTAAAAGCTCGACGCTGTGCTCACGAAAAATTATTCGCTCGACCGCGGATGCCAAATGGAAGTTGGCCCCGCGGGAGGAGAGAAGCCTGACCCAGGGGTCGATGAAGTACTCGTCGGTGGGCCCGGGCAACGAAAAGGCGTCCTGGCGTCGCAGAAAGGCGCTCAGGACCGCGAACTTGCTCCTCAGCGAATACTTGTTCTTTGGCGCGCCGAGGAAGTTCGTGTTGGGACCGCGTAGATGGCGCGCGAGCAGGATTGATCTACGGCTGGCCCGGGCCATTCGCAGCTTCTCAAGCAGGCTGATCTCGGACGCAATCATGGAGTAGTGGTGCGAGATCTCGATCCAGCCGAGGGTCGGGGCGCGCGCGAATCGGCGCATCGGCACGAGGCAGTCTCGAACTGAACGCCCGTCAGCATGAGGGATCTCCTCCAGTAACGGCAACAGCATTTGATAATCGGCCAGAAACAGACGTTGGCAGTGCTCGCCGCCATCTTCGACGTTGGCTCGCCCACCGGGCACACGCCGTGCCTCGAAAACGTCAACAGCCGTCCCCTCGACGGTGGACAAGAGGTGAGCAGCAGTGAGACCGGAGAGGCCGGCTCCGAGCACCGCGACGCGATGTCTGCTTCCCAACTTCGGAGTCGAGGTGGCTATGGAACCAGCTCCTCATCGGCAGATTTCGCCAGCCAACGGCTGGCGACCTCGTAGGACTCCGCTAGTAGTGCCTCGGTGTGCTTGAAATCCCATCGGCCGACTTTGGACAACGAGATCGGTGCCGGAACGATGCGTATGGTGGCGCCCGTGCCGGCATCGCCCTGGGCTGGCGCCAGGAGCTGATTCCACATGATCATCGTCGCGGCGCGTCGCGCGATGCCCCACCATGATGTCGGGACCTGGTCGGCGGGCAGCACTGAGTTCGTCAGCAGCAGGTACAACGTGTCGTGTTCGGCCTCGACCGCTGCTCTGGCCGGCGCTCCGTAGAGGAGGCCATCCACGAACGGCGTGCCATCGATCTCCACCGGCGGGAACAGGCCGGGTACGGCACAGCTCGCCATCAGCGTCTCGATCAAGTTGCCGCTGTCAAAGAGGCGCTCGTGACCGCTCAGCAGGTTGGTCGCAGTTATGAAAAGGGGGATGGCGGAGTCCTCGATGCGCGCGTCCCCGAAAGTCTCGAAGAGCTGGGTGCGGAGCGGCCACGGATCTGAGAGAGCGGCGCGTCGCCCGATGACCGTCATCGCGCTGCGGCGGAGCGAGCGCGGAAGCGGTGGTCGCTTGATGAAGGTACGCCAAGCAGCGATCAGCGCCTCGAGCCGCTCAGTCGGCGGCAGACGGGAAATCACCGCGGCGTTTATCGCGCCAGCTGAAGTGCCGTACAGCGCGTCGGGCTCGATGCCAGCCTCGGCCAATGCTCGTAGCATCCCCACCTGGACCGCACTGTGGCTGGCGCCACCAGAGAACACGAACGCAACCATCGACTAGCTGGCGTGAGCCGATTCAAGGCGAGCCTGTGCCCGTGCCTCGGCTTCTTTCAGGCTCGCGGCGACCCGCTCACGGGTGTCCTCGGTATCGCCATTCGGCTGGACCACGTCATGAACGACAACGACGACCGGCTTACGGCTGACGTTGACGAAAGTCGCGGGCTTGCCGCGTTGCCAAAACTGCTCGGCGCCAGCCGACCCAAGAACCACGATCGGCGCGCCGGTGCGAACCGCGAGCTCTGGGGCGCCGCTTCGGACCTTCCCGCCGCTGCCACGAAAGATCTTGCCCTCGGGCATGATCGCGACAGAGCGGCCAGCGAACAGCGCCGTCGCGCCAGCGGCCAGCATACTTGAGCGACCGCTGGAGTCCCGCGAAATCGGCAGCAGGTCAAGTGCGTCCCAGTTCGACTCAGGAATCCGCATGCTTCGCAGTTGGCTTTTCGAGACAACCAGCAGTGGCGCTATGCCGAGTCGGTGAAAAGTCTCAATCCCCAATGGAATATCGAACATGCTTCGGTGGGGCGCAATGAAGATTGCCGGACTCGGGAGCCTGAGGTCGACCTCGAGACGGTAGTCCGCTGCCAGCGAGATGGAGAGGCGCGCTGCTGCGCGCGCGCCTCGCAGCAGCGCGACGTGACGCAACTTCTTGTCATTACCCTGCCCCACTGGTTGCATCGCTCAAGCGCTCGCCTCGCGATGCAGAAACAATACCTCAAGCGTTCCAAAACGTCTGTCTGCACTGATACACGCGGCCAAGCTGATTGGCGTGCCGACAGTCGCTCCGGGCGAACTGCGTAGGGGATTCCTGCTCGGTGGTGGGCGGGGGCCCAATGAAAGCGAGCCGGACGCTTTTCTCGACAACCCCGTGATGCAGGTGCTGCCTGTCGACTCTGAGACGAGTCGGCAATACGCGGAGATAGTGGCGCAGCTGCGCAAGGCGGGCACGCCGATCCCCACCACCGACATCTGGATTGCCGCCACCGCGGCTCGCAACGGCATCGCGATCCTGCCTTGCGACGATCACTTCGTGCGCATCCGGCGCGTCGGCTCGGTTGTCATCGGCGCCTGATCGCTCTCTTTTGCACCGAGGTCGGCTTGCCCACGATCAGTGCGGCGTGGTTCGTCTTGTGTTCGGCAGGGGGCGCTTCGTCTTCGCCTGGTGGAAGTTTGATTCTCGGTCAGCCTGCGGCTCGCTCGTGCGAGCTCCAACTGCGGCGGTCTTTGCGCCGTTTCGACTTCACATTGGCGGTCAACTTGTGCGGCTTGCAGAGAAGGCAGCCGCTTCGGCGATGCTTAGGTCGTTTGCGCTTGTGGTGCGCCACCGTCCCGAGGGTAGTCCTGTTGGTCGAGTCCTGAGTCGCCGATGCCATGCCTTAATGGCACGCGCGACCAAGCTCACCAAGTCGGAGGTCGAACGTCGGCGCGCTGCAGCAGAGCGGATGCGGGGTCTATTTGCAGATGTCGCACCAGATCGAAGCCTGGTGGACGAGTTGATCGCTGACCGCCCGGCCGAAGTGGCCGCCGAAGGCCGCGAATCGGCGGTCCGTCGACGTCGCGGTGGCTGAAAGCAGCCTGGTCTGGGCCCTCGACGCCTCGGCGTTGATGGCGGTCCTCCAGCGGAGGAAGGCACGTCGGTCGTCATCGACGCGATCGGCGAGGGGCGGCTATAAGCAGTTAATCCGCTGAAACTTGGTCCCGAATTTGGTCCCCGACTCCAGCGAACTCAGGCGAACTCTTTGGTCGGGATCGAGCCTGTGAGACGGGATTCGTCTCCCCGGACAGCTTCTGGCTGAACTTCTAATCCGACGGTCGCTGGTTCGAATCCAGCCGGGGGCATAGCTTCACGGGGCGGGCACGGGAGGATTGCTTTTCTGCTCGGTTGTGGCTACATTGTGCCCACAAATCAAACGGGGAACATCAATGGCCACCAAAACCAAGGATTGGAAGTTCCGCGTTGCTGAGGACGAAGACAAGCTCGTCAAAGCGGCGGTGGACTCAAGTGACGCGAAGTTTTCGAGCTTTGTTCGGGCCGCAGCGGTTGCAGAAGCGCATCGAGTTCTAGCTGACCGGAGAAGCTTCGAGTTGGACCATGGTGCTTGGGAAGAGTTCTCGGAACTCCTGGAGCGCCCGGCGAGGGTGCCCGAGGGCCTGGCGGAGCTTTTCTCCAAGCCGTCCGTCTTGAAGTAAACGTGGGCTACTCGCCGCCCGAGCCTCTCCGGGGAAAGCACGACACGGAGAGGTTCGAGTGTGGGGAGCCCTCACTGGATAAATGGATTGAAAGACATGCTCGCCAGGCTGAAGCATCCGACTCGGCGAAGGTCTTTGTCACGACCGATGGCGGAGAGAGAGTCGTCGGCTTCTACGCGCTGGCTGCGGCCTCCGTCAGCCCCGAAGGGGCGACCGAGCGGCTGATGAAGGGCCAGCCGAAGCATCAATCGGTGCCAGTGGTGCTGATCGGGCGGCTGGCTGTCGCGCTGGACGATCAGGGAAATCAGCTGGGGAGCTCACTCCTGCGGGATGCCTTGCTCAGATCCGCCTCGGCAGCGGACAGCATCGGAGCACGCGCGGTGGTCGCGCATGCGATATCGGATGACGCCGCGCGCTTCTACAAGCGGTTCGGCTTCGAAACTTCTCCCACCGACCCGCATCATCTGATCCTGCTGATGAAGGACTTGCGCAAGCTTCTCTCGCGGTACGAGTAGGGCATCGGCCCCCTCCGCTCGCTCTGTCCAGCCGCGCTCGCTCCGGCGACCTCGCGGGCGATCTGCTTGGCGAAGGCGATGACGGTCATCATCGGGTTGACGCCGAGCGCGGTGGGGAAGAGGGAGGCGTCGGCGACGTAGAGGCCGGCGGTGCCGTGGAGCGAGCCGTCGGGGGCGCAGGCGCCCTCGCGCGGGTCGGCGGCGATGCGGGCCGTGCCCATCGGGTGGAAGCCCTCGAGGCGGAGCTCGGCGGCCTTGAAGGTGGTCGCCTCGAAGGTGGGGAGATCGGCGGGGCGGAGGACCTTGACCCGGGCCAGGTTGGGGTAGACCTCGGTGGCGCCGGCGGCGAAGTGGACTTCGGCGGCGCGGGCGATGCCGTAGGTGAGGCGGGCGGCGTCGGCGCGGTTGAGGTCGTAGGAGAGGCGCAGGCCGCCGTCGGAGCCGAGTCGGACGCGGCCCTCGGAGCGGTCGGTGAGCTGGACGCCGATCGAGCCGACGTGACCTAGTCCGAGCATCGCCCGCTGGTGCTCGGCGCCGGAGCCGGCGAGCCAGGCGCCGCCGAAGGCCGGCGGCGTGAAGGTGGCCTCGAGCAGGACGCCGCGCGCCTCCCACTCGTCGACGAAGTAGCTCTGCATCACGCCCTCCCAGCCGCGGACGTCCTCCTCATAGCGAGCGCCGACCCAGCAGGCGGGGTGGATGTGGAGGTTGCGGCCGACGGCGCCGTTGCCGAGGCCGGAGCGCTGGAGCAGCTCCGGGGTCCCGAGCGCGCCGCCGGCGGCGATGACCGCGTGGCGGGCGCGCACCGTGAACGGGCGCGGCGGCCCGTCGCCGTCCTCGACCCGGCACTCGACGCCGACGGCCCGCCCATCCTCGACCATGATCCGGCGCGCTTCGACTCCGGCCCGCACCCGCGCCCGGGCCGCGACCGCGCGCGGCAGGTAGCTGACGTGCATCCCGCGCTTGGCGTCGATCGGGCAGCCGAAGGGGCAGGAGCTGCACTGGGTGCAGCTGCCCGCGTTGCGGGAGATCGGGCCGCCGCTGACACCGAGCGCCGCCGCGCCCGCCATCGCCAGCTGGCCGTTGCGGCCCATCCGGTCCGGGTCGAGGCGCTGGACGCGGAGCGTCTCTTCGGCCTCGGCGAAGTCGGCGTCGAGGTCGCCCGCCCAGTCGATTCCGAAGCGCCCCGCCCAGTCGTCGAGAACGCTCTCGGGGGCGCGGAAGCAGGTGCCGGAGTTGACCACGGTGGTGCCGCCGACGACCCTCCCGACCGGGACGACGATCGGCGGTCTGCCGCTGGCGACGGTGAGACCGGCGTCGCGGTAGAGGCTCTTGATCGCGTCGAGGCGGTCGGCGGGGTAGGTGCCCCGTTCGTAGTGGGCGCCCGCCTCGAGCACGAGCACGTCGAGGCCCGCTTCGGCCAGCGACGCCGCGGCGACCGCGCCGCCCACGCCGGAGCCGACGATCACGACGTCGCATTCCTCGCCCTCGCCGCGCGGCTCGGTGTCGCCGAGGCTGCCGGCGGGCTCAGGAGTGCTTCCGTCGGCGAGCCGACAGGAGATCTCGTTGCCGATCTTCGCCTCCACCTCCGGCGCCACCGCGTAGCCAAGGGTCGAGAACAGCTTCGCCATCAGCAGCAGGTCGCGTTTGAGCGGGAAGCGGGAGTCTTCCAGGCGCCGCAGGACGCGTTCGCGCGGGGCGAGGTCGAGGCGGCTGAAGCGCCGCGGGAACGGCAGCCACTCGAAGGCGCGCAGGGCGATTCGCAGCTGCAGCAGGAAGTGGGACGGGACGCTCGGCAGGAACTCGGCGACCGGACCGGAGACGTCGATGTCGCGCTCGGCCGCCGGCAGGCCGTCGACCCCGGGCGCCATCGCGGCGGAGATCGCGCTCAGGGTGCGTCGTTCGGGGGCGCCGAGGGCGCGGCGCCGAGTCCCGCCGGGTCCGCTCGTCCCGGGCGCTCCGCCCCATTCCGGCGGGCGGTCGATCCGTCCCACGAGGACCCAGAGCCACACCGCCAGGAGGATCAGCGAGCCGTCGACGAGGAAACCGAGCAGGTAGGCGAAGACCTGGTCCTGGATCAGGAAGAAGGCGAGCGAGGTGAGCGAGGAGGCGGCCTTGCCGGCGGCGAGCAGCAGCAGCAGCGGCCGGTAGCGGACCACGTCGGCCTGGGCGATCAGGCAGATGCCGGTGATCACCGCCATGTAGGCGAAGCCCAGCGACAGCCACATGTACTCCTGGGTGTGCGGGGCGCGGGTGTGATTGCCGAGGAGTTCGCCGACGTCGGAGATGACGTCGAGGGTGGGGCTCGGCACCAACAGGTAGAGGAGGCCGACGACGGCGAACGCGACCGCGAGCACCCGGAGGGCGAAGACGACGAATCTCTCCGCGGTGTCCCCTCGCACGGCTCCGAGCCTAACTGGCCAGCCGGCCAATCGCCAGTCGGTGGGCAGTAGGGTCTGGGCCGTGGAGGAACGGGCGCGCTTCGTCGACGTCGCCGCCAAGGCGGGTCATTACGAGAGCTTCTACGTCAAGGCGTGCCGGCCCGGCGGCGGCCAGGGGATCTGGATCCGCCACACCGTCCACAAGCGGCCGGGGGAGGAGGCGACCGCCTCGATCTGGTTCACGCTCTTCGATCGCGCGGCGCCCGGGCCGCGGGCGACCAAGGTGACGGTGGCGGCGAGCGAGCTGGCGGCGCCCGCGGGGTCCTGGGTCCGAATCGACGGCGCTGAGATCGGCCCGGGGAGCGCGACGGGCGCGGTCGACACCGAGGCGCTCTCGGCCTCTTGGTCGCTGAACTTCGAGGGGAGCGCCGAGCCCTGCAAGTACCTGCCGGTCGACTGGCTCTATGAGGCGCCGCTGCCACGGACGAAGTTCGTCGCGCCGGTGCCGGCCGCGACCTTCGAGGGCGACCTCACGATCGACGGCGAATCGATGTCGATCTCCGGCTGGCCGGGGATGATCGGCCACAACTGGGGCACCGAGCACGCGGAGCGCTGGATCTGGCTCGAGGGCACCGGTTTCGCCGACTCGCCAGGCACCTACTTCGACGTCGGCGCCGCGCGGATCCGCCTCGGTCCCAAGGTCAGCCCCTGGGTGCCGTCGGGGATGCTGATGCTGGACGGGGTCGAGCACCGGCTGGGCGGGCTCGGCGCGATCCGCTCGGCGCGGATCGAGGAGTCACCCACCGCCTGCTCCTTCCTCCTGCCCGGCAAGGACATCGTCGTCCACGGGCGCGTCGCGGCGCCGCGCGAGAGCTTCGTCGGCTGGATCTATGCCGACCCGAACCCGAAGGGCGGCGAGCACCACACCGTCAACTGCTCGGTCGCCGACCTCGAGCTGACCGTCGAACGCCCCGGCGTGCCCGCCCGGCGCCTCACATTGCCCGCCGGCGGCGCCTACGAGCTGGGGATGCGGGAGACCGACCACGGCATCCCGATCCAGCCGTTCCCGGACGGGTGACGGCGAGATGCGCGGAACTCGACGCTCGCGCGTTCGGCTCCGGCCCGGTCAGGGGCTCCGGCGAAAGGCCCGCACCTCCGCCGCCGCGGTGACGATCACGGGTCCGGGTGATGCTTCCAGGCGCTCCAACGCGCCGGGACGAAGATGTCG
>DATAZK010000014.1:0-2341 GCA_036272075.1 Frankiaceae bacterium | reverse complement strand
GCCAAGGATGGCTTCCGCGAGGTGATAAGCGTCCAGACCAGTCAGGGCGTCTCCTGGGCGATGCAGCTGGGTTCGGCGTCCGCGGCCGCGCGAGAGGAAGCCACGGAGTTGAAGGAGTTCGCCTCCGGGCCGCAAGCGCCGGCGAACACGACGCGTTTCACCGTCCCCGGCGTCCCTAGCGCGGACGGGTGGGTCTTTCCGAACACCGACGCCAACGTCCTGTTCACAGAGGGCCCGTGCTTGATGCTCGTCGGCGACGACCTAACCACGAGCGACAACCGGCTCCCGGTGGTCGCCGCCGCGCATGCCATCTGGACACGCACGCACGGCAAGCCCGGCCCCTGCGCGACCTGAACGGAACATCACCGGCCGCAGAGCGACGGGCGCCCTGGCGGCCCGCTCGCACTTCCCTCGGGCAGCGAGTCGACCGTCCTGAGCGTCTCGGCGCGCGGCGGCTCTCAGTCAAGAAGGGCAGTCTCGAGTACGGCTTTCGCGGCGCTCGAGAGTTCCGCTCTCGGGCAAAAGCAGCCATTTGGTACGGCAGCCGGCATCGTCTGTCGCCCCGGTGATCGCGGTGCTCGCCGAACGGAGGGACGGGGCGAGGACCCTCAGAGTCGCTGTTCTGCGTACGCAAAGCCGACCCCAGTCGCCGGTGTTGTGGCCACGCGCAGCCTGACGGGCGGGCGACCGGACGATGCCATCGTGACATTGCGGTCGTCCTGCTCCTCGGGCGATGTCCGGGCGTCGAGTCGCGGATGGCGACCGTGGCGGACCGGTGCGTGCATGCGACGAGAGCGACCATCGAATCGGCCATGTGACTGCTGCTTCGTGGAAGGGGCCGACCCGTCTGACCCCGCCACCGAGGAAGCCAGTCCAAGGCATCAGGCAGTCGCGACCCAGCCCGCGTTCGCCAACTAGTGGCCGACCTACCTAGCAGCCCGGCGCGTGCTGAGTCCCGCGCTTCGGGAACGACCACCTGAGACGCAGGTAAGCGCGCTTGCCATTCCAGCGCCCAAGGTGCGAGGCTTTGACAATCGCGACTGCCGGGTGGCCTTGAGCGACGCTCTGGTGGCTGTTGACGTACCAGCCGGTCCCATAGCCCGTCGCGATCGGTCCGCCCCAAGTCTTCCAGCGGATGTTGCACACGAGGCCAGTGGGGTCTCCGCCGTAGAAGATCTCGCTCGGCTTGGCCTTCCCAAAGCCCTCCGTGTCCTTAAGGCCGCCGTACTTGTAGTACGGATCGGCCATTGGGCTCACGATGGGCCCTGAGTCCGCGAAGGCTGCAGCGCCGAGAAGTGCGGCAGTCGCGATGGCACAGATAAATAGGGATGTGATGCGGCGCATGGGTGCGAGCCCTTCCTATCCGTAGGGCTGAGTCCACAGGTAGATGCTCCGATGCCCGGAGGTGTGCAAGAGCGTGTACATGAGGCCCTTGGCCTTGTCGTACTTGCGGTACTCCCACCACTTGTATCCGTCGGCGATGAAGGGCGGGAACTCATGACCGTTCCAGACCGGGATTACCTGGCGCACCATTTGACACGAGACGTTGGACGACGCCTGGATCCTTTTGAAGAAGCTGTGAGGATTCGGAGGTGCGCAGCTATGACGGGATCCGGCCGCGCCGGCGTCAGCCGTCGCGAAAACCATCATGTCCGCCGCGATGAACCCGCCGGCGAGAAGCTTGAGACCTGCTTGAACCAGTGATCTGCTCATTGAAACGCCTCCCCGCGATCAAGGACCAGCGCCCCTCCGATACAGCGCCATGTGCGCGATCGTAGCTCAGCGCCGAGATCCCGGGTATCGCGGTGATGGCCTCAGGCACCGTCGATCTCGACCCGATGCAGGGGACCGGGCGATTTCTCCTGGGGTGGACGGTCAGCCGGTCGATGAGCTCACCCCGATCGACTGCTGCGCTTAGCCCATTGCGGCCGTCTCACGACGCGCGCGGCACCGCTTGGTTCTAGTAGACGAACGCCCCCAGCGCGGCCGCGACGTCGATAGCTCGTAACGGTCCGAACCGCAGGGTCCAGCCACCGTCGAGCTCTTGGATGAAGCGATACGGCACGCCGCGCCGCGAGAGTTCCTGCTCGTGGTGCCCGGCGCGCTGGTATCCCGACGCGCCCTGAAAGGTGGCGTCGAGTCCGTAGCGACCATCATCGACCGGCCAGATCGTCAGCTTGTCTGGTACTGGGCCCGCCTTGACGGGCAACGCCTCAGGCGGAGTCATGGTGGATTGATCGGCCAGCCAGAGCACTGCTTGATCTTCGGTCACCGTTCGAGAGCTGCCGACGGTCAGCGCACTGACACTTCACCGGCTTGCATTGATCAGTATGCATTGAAT
>DATAZK010000013.1:0-1856 GCA_036272075.1 Frankiaceae bacterium | reverse complement strand
GTGGCCCGTGACGCCGGGGTGACCGTCAGCTTCGATCTCAACTACCGCAGCGCGCTGTGGTCAGTGCAGGAGGCCGCGCCCGCGCTGGAGGCGGCGGTGCGGCGCGCCGACGTGGTCTTCGCCGGCGAGCTCGAGGCCGAGATCGTGACCGGCACGACCGACCCTCTCCAGGCCGCGCTCGCGCTCGAGGCGCTCGGCCCCGCTCAGGTGGTGATCAAGCGCGGGGCGGCGGGCTGCCTCGCGCGCATCGACGGCGCCACCTTCGAACAGCCGGCACCTGTGGTGCACGTGGTGGACACCGTGGGCGCGGGCGACGCCTGTGTCGCCGGCTACCTGGCGGAGCTGATGAGCGGAGCTGACCCGACGATGCGCCTGCGTACCGCGGTGGCGGCGGGCGCGTTTGCTGTCACCGTGTCCGGTGACTGGGAGGGCATGCCGGACCGCAACGCGCTGGCGCTGCTCGAGGCGAGCGAGCCGGTGGTGCGGTAGGCGCTTGCTGGTGGTCCGTCGGCGAGCTCCGGCGACCCAGCAGGACGTCAACTGCGGCTTTCGAAGGGGGCACTGGGGTTGGCGGGTGTCGCGAGACGGGGGTGATGTGCGTGATTTTTCTGCGATCCGCATAAAAATCACGCACATCGGGTCCGCCGCCGGCGTCCGACGGGTCGCCGTGGCCGCCCGGTCCTCCTTTGAAAGCCGCAGTTGACGTTCTCTTGGGTCGCCGGCAGGCACGAGCCCTAATCGGCGGGCGAGAGCCTGCCCGGCTAGAAGAGAGCCCGGGCGGGCGGCGCCCCGGTGCGCCGCCCTCCCGTGGTCACCGACTAGGGCGACCAGGTCACCGGCTTCTCGATGAAGCTCTCGGCCCCGGTGTACGCGACCTTCGTGATGCCCCCGGGAATCAGGAAGGTCAGGCACGTCTCAAAGCTTGACCCGACGGCCAATGGGTTCGGCGCGGACTTCTCGTCGCACTTGGGGAAGTCGCCGAAGAAGGTGACGCTCTGCTGCGTCTCCCCGGTCTTGTCGAGGCCTTCGATCTGGATCCCCGGATCGTTGTCCTCGGTGTCGATCTTGCCCGGGCCCAGGTTGGTGATCTTCGCCTTGACGTAGTAGGGGGTGCTCGCCTTCTCGGTGGCGTCGAGCTTGATGCCGTTGAAGTCGGCCAGCGTGCCCTTGTCCATCGACTCCACCTGCACGCTGAGCTTGTAGGTGGGACCGTTCTTGCCCGACTTCAGCGTCGTCGTGAACGGGACGGTCGCGGTCTGGCCCACCTTGAGGCTGGTGCCCGGCTTGGCGGTCGCCCCGCCGCCGCCGCCCCCGCCGGAACTGCTCGTCGCGGCTGCGCTGCTCGTCGCCGCGGCGCTGGTGGTGGCTGCCGCGCTGGTGGCGGCCGCCGACGACGTCGCCGCACTGCTCTGCGTGGCGGACGAGGATCCCCCATCGCCCGAACTGCTGCTCGATCCGCACGCCGCGATGCCCAGCGCCAGCGCCGCGGCAGTCAGAGCCGAGAGCCCCACTCGCGTGCCCTTCATCTGAATGGTCACGTCGCCTGCTCTCCCTTCGCCGCATCCATGCTTTCGCGGCTCTGACTGTTCATTGCCTCCTGTCGGTCCACTGCTCGCTCCAGTCGGTCCATCAGCTCCAGCCAGCCGAAGAACTCGGCACCCGGTGCCCCCGGCGCCGTGACCTGTCCACTGACGGTCCCGTCGCTGTGCCCGATCTGCACGATGACCTCCACGACTGCGCCCCGATTCATTGCCGGTCAGGGTGCCGGAGGGCGAGGCTCAGCGCATCAGGAAAGACCCTGATCTTTTGCCGCCCGGTCCCTGATCTTCTGTGCCGGCCGCGCCGCTCAGCGCCCG
>DATAZK010000012.1:0-2603 GCA_036272075.1 Frankiaceae bacterium | reverse complement strand
CACGCAGGCTGCATGCCCACCGCTAGACGTATCCTGATGCGGTTCTACTCATCCCTGGAAAACGGAAGGTAGGCGGTTCGACCCCGCCCCTGACCACATATCATCTCTGATCTGCGGCAAGCCGACCTGGTGGAATCTGGTGCGCTGCCTGGCCTATGCGCACTGCGCTTGTCCTGTCTCGCTATATAAGGATCAAACTCCTGAAGAGAAGATTGCCCTGGAAGACGGGCTGCGGCTACCAGGACATCGACGTCGGCTAACTCCAGCTACTCGGGCAAGGCGCGGGATCGGAGCGCCTTGTCGACGATGTCACGGCCCTCAATCACGACGCGAGCCAGCGCCGGGTCCAGGTCAGGCGTGGCGAGGAACGCGTCGACGCGCTCGAGCAATTCGGGCGAGGCCGCCGAGTAGGGGAACAGCAGCTTCCCCAGCACGACCCGTAGCAGGCCATCGTGTCCTGCCCAGATCTCCGGCAGCTGGGAGAAAAATTTCTCCGTGAAGCCGGCTAGCAGGTCCGCCTGTTCCATCCGGTTGAAGCCGTAACCGATCTCGACGATCTCCTCGATCCCGAGACCGCCGGCCTCTGTCAGTGACTGCCACGCTGCGGCCTTGTGCTCGGCGTCGGGTACCGACGCACGGCAGGCGGCCGCGTGTCGCTGTCCCGCGTTGGTGTGGTCGCGCGTCAGCTCGGCGTCGATCTGCGCGTCCCCGGCGCGGCCCATCGCGACGAGGCGCTGCAGCAACCGCCAGCGCAGGTCTGTATCGACGGCCAGGCCCTCGATCACCTCGCTGTCGTCGAGCAGCCCAGCCAGCAGGTCAAGCTGGTCTGACGCGGTCGCGGTCCAGCCCAGCATCTGCGCCCACGCTAGCTGATGGTCGCTGCCCGGGGCCGCCGCGCGCAGCAGCCTGAGGGCTTCGGCGGCCAGTTGCCGCTTGACGTCGCGCACCCCGGCCGGGTCGGACGCGAAGGCCAGGAACTGAGACGCATGCCCGGTCAGTTCGCGCAAGACCGAGACAGACGACTCCGACCCCATGCCCGCGGCCAGTATCGCCGCGAAGGCCGGTACCGACAGCTCCGCCTGCCCGGTCATGTCGATCACGGCCGTCCAGCAGATGGTCCTGGCGAGGCCGTCACGAAACCGCCCGATCGAATCGGTCAGGGTGGACAGCGACCGCTTATCGAACCGGATGATGGCGTAGTCGAGGTCGTCGTCGTTCAGCAGGATCAGGTCGGGCCGCGGCTGACCGGTCAGCCCGGGCACCTCGGTCCGCGCTCCCGTCAGGTCGGTCTGCACCTGATGCGTCCGTACGAGAGCGCCCTCGCTGTCTCGCTCGTACAGCCCAATCGCGATGTGGTGCAGCCGCAGCGTCGGCTGTCCGGGCGGCGCCTCCTGCAGCACCGCGAAGCTGGTGAAGGCCCCATCCGCGTCGACCGTGAACTCCGGCCGGAGGGTGTTCGGCCCGGCCGTCTCCAGCCATGACTTCGACCACTCGGTCAGGCTGCGGCCCGAACTGGACTCCAGCGCCCCGAGCAGGTCGGCGAGCGTTGCGTTGCCCCACCCGTGCGCGGTGAGGTAGGCCCGGACGCCGGCGAAGAAGGCGTCCCGCCCTAGGTAGGAAACGAGCGACTTAAGCACCGAGGCGCCCTTCGCATAGCTGATGCTGTCGAAGTTCGCCTGCGCCTCGCTGAGCGTGGGCACGTCGGCCGCGATGGGATGCGTCGACGGCTGCTGATCGGCCTGGTATCCGGCCGCCTTGAGACCGCCGCAGAACGTCGTCCAGGAATCGGTGAACCTAGTCGCCTCGGCGGCGGACTGGAACCCGCACAGCTCGGCGAACGACTCGTTCAGCCACAGGTCGTCCCACCACTTCATGGTGACCAGGTCGCCGAACCACATGTGCGCCATCTCGTGCAGGATCACCATCGCCCGCATCTCGTACATGGCCTCGGTCACCTTAGACCGGAACATCAGCGACTCGGTGATCGTGACGCAGCCGACGTTCTCCATCGCGCCGCCGCTGTCGGGCACGAAGACCTGGTCGTACTTGGCGAACGGGTAGGGCATTCCGAACAACTCGGTGTAGTAGTCGAAGCCCTGCCGGGTGATCGTGAACACGTCGCCGGTGTCCAGGTAGGCCAGCATTGACTGGCGGCAGGCAAGTCCGAGCGGTATCACCTGGCCAGACGGCGTGGTGTGGGTCTCGCGGACCACGTGGAACTCCCCCGCCGCGAGCACCGTCAGGTACGTGGAGATCCGCGGTGTGGCCGGGAAGTGCCACACCGCCGAGCCAGGCCGGCCAGCGGCCGGCTCCGGCTCGGGCGCCGGCTGGTTGGAGAACACGATCCACCGCTCCGGGGCCGTGACCCGGAAGGTGAACTCCGCCTTCAGGTCCGGCTGCTCGAAGTTCGCGTAGACACGGCGCGCATCGGCCGGCTCGAAGTGCGTGTACACATAGACGCGCCCGTCGGTCAGATCCTCCGAGCGCTGCAGGCCCCCGCCGTCGGCGTACGTGCACTCGGCCACTACCCGGAGCTCGTTCTGCGCGGCCAGCCCGGACAGCGCGATCCGCCCGTCCGCGTAGGCGGTCGCCGGGTCGACGGC
>DATAZK010000011.1:0-12061 GCA_036272075.1 Frankiaceae bacterium | reverse complement strand
GCCGATGGCTGGCTGCGGGTCGATCGCGGCGGGGTCGTTGAGGAGGACGATCTCGAACGCTGGGTCGCGATAGGCGTCCGGCGCGCGAAGTCGCTGCCACCCAAGTAGTTAGTACGCCGCCTGGTCGTCGGCGACGATGCGGGCCACCGCGAGGCCGCCGGAAGTGCGCACGACCCGGCCGGCGAAGGCGCGTGCGAACGCGACGCTGACACCGGTACCCGGCTGCAATCCGTCGAGGGCGAACGCCTCGCCGCCGGCGAGCACCGGGGCGGTGAGCGGAACGGAGACGACGGTGACCTTGCCGCTGCCGCTGCGGACTTTGAGCAGCCGGCGGGTCGCGTCGACACTGACGACCGAGCCGCGCAGGTCGGCACTGAACTGCGCCGACTGGAACGTGGCGGAGGTGGCGACGACCTCGGCGGGGTCCTGCACGTCCTGGTAACCGTGGACGGTCACCACAGCGCCCGCCCGAACCGCGCCGAGCGCGACCGGCTTCCCGCCGCGGCGAAGTGACGCGCCCGAAGGCACCAGCACGACCGCGCGCAGATACGGGCCGGGCTCGACGACGATCGTTGCCCCGGCCGCATCCACCGTCGAGACGACGCCGGTGACGACCGTCTGCTGATGGGCGACGAGCAAGCCTTGAACGAGCTTCGCGGACATCCGCCCGGCGCCGGCGGGCGAACCCTCGGCGAACGCCAGCATGCCGACGCGCATCGCGCTGAGCGGGGTCGCCAGACCGTGCACCTGGACGCGTGCGCCGCTGGCCAGCGACACCGTGACACTGCCATGGGTGCCCTGCAGCGTGAAGCGTTTGTGTGCGTAGTCCACGGACCTGACGGCGCCACTGACGGTAGTCATCGAGGGAGTTGCCGAGGTCGATGCGGCGACCGCCGGGGCTGCCGCCGCGACGGTGGCCGCCACAGAGGCCGCCACGCAACCGGCGGCTGCGAGCCCGAGCAGCGTGCCTCGACCTGGGGTTTGTGCTCGCGCCATGGCTGCCTCGTCACCTGGTGGGCCTACAACTGCTGCCTTGTGGCATCGACCCAGGGGATCGACCCCTTGAGCCATCTGGCCTACTTGTGACTCTGAGTGACGAGGTGTCGGCTCTTTGACGAACCTGCTTACGCGATCTACCGACTTGTCTAGTTTGGTGCCACACCTGCCTCAGCAGCTCTTGGCACGGCGGCCCCAAAGGAGTGGCATGCGTCTGAACCGGGTTCGTTCCGCGGTGATCGCCTCCGCGCTGGTGGCAGCCTTCGCGCTACCGGCCGCGTCCGCTTCCGGGGTGGCTCCCGCAAGCACCGACTGGCCCTCCTACGAGCGCAACATCCAGCACTCCTCGGCGTCGTTCACCGACCCGGCGATCACGCAGGCAAATGCTGCCCATCTCAAGGCGAAGTGGACGTTCAACCTGCCGGCACCGACCCAGACCGGACAGCCGAAGGCGACTCTGTGGGGCAGCCCGACGGTCGTCGGCGGCAAGGTCTACATCGGATCCGGTACGGGCGTCTTCTACGCGCTGAACGCCACTACCGGCAAGGTGATCTGGCAGCGGCTCCTGGACTACGGGCTCATGCTGAACTGCGCCTCACGCGGCATCGCGTCGACCGCGACCGTCGTCCCCGACCCGGTCAGCGGCAAGCTCACCGTCTACATCGCCGGATCGCACCTGCTCTACGCCCTCGACGCCGGCACCGGCGCCGTCGTCTGGAAGACCGCGGTCGGCCCGGCGGGCGGCCAGAGCGCCGGCATGTACTACAACTGGTCGTCGCCGACCGTCGCCGGCGGGCGCATCTTCATGGGCGTCTCCTCGGACTGCGAGGCGTTCCACGTGCGGGCCGGAGCCGTCTCCTACAACCAGCACACCGGCGCGCTGCAGCACACGTACTACGACATGCCGGCAGGCAGCTTCGGCGGGAGCGTCTGGAGCAGCCCGGCGACCGACGGCACCTCGGTCTGGCTGACCACCGGCGACCCGCAGATCACCAGTCCGACGGTCGGTGACTCCTACTCCGTGGTGCGCCTGTCGGCGTCCACTTTGGTCAAGCAGGATCGCTGGCGCACCACCGACACCGCTGCCGAAGATTTCGACTTCGGCAGCACGCCGGTCCTGTTCCCCGGGACCATCGCCGGCAAGGCCGTCTCGCTCGTGGGCGCCTGCAACAAGAACGGGATGTTCTACGCCTGGAACCGCAACAACCTGGCCGCCGGGCCGGTCTGGGCCAAGCAGGTGGGCAATACCGCAGGCAACAACTTCAGCATCTGCCTGGGTTCAGGGGCGTATGACTACGTCCTGAAGCGGCTTTACATCGCCAGCAACACCACCACGGTCAACGGCGTGACGGTCCCGGGCGCGATCCGCGCGCTGAACCCGAACACCGGTGCGTATCTCTGGCAGAAGCCGCTCGACTGCAGCCCGCTCGGCACCCCGACGCTGAACGGGACGACCGGCCTCGTCGCGGTCCCGACGTATGGCTGCGCGAGCGGCAAGACACCGTCCGTCCAGCTCTACAACGAGACCACCGGAGCGAAGCTGGCGACCCTGCCGGCGAGCAGTTCGGTCTTCAGCCAGCCCGTGTTCGCCGACGGCCTGCTCTTCGTCGGCGCCGGCGGAACCACGTCGGCGGGAGGCGGGAAGCTGACGGCCTACGGTCCGTGACACCATCGCGGCCGAACCCCGTAAGACTCGGCTGCAGGCTCAGGAGGACCGATGGATCCGTTGGTGACGGTTGCCCAGGGACAGGTGCGCGGCGCTGAGAAGAACGGGGTGCTGTCCTTCAAGGGCATCCCTTACGCGGCAGCGCCGTTCGGCCCCAACCGGTTCGCGGCGCCCCAGCCCGCTCCCGAGTGGGACGGGATTCGTGACGCTCTTGAATACGGGCCGACCGCTCCCGCCGGGCCCTATCCAGCTGCCCTCGAGGCGCTGCTGCCCGAGCCGCGGATCCCCGGTGAGGAATGCCTGAACCTGAACGTCTGGACCCCGGCTCTCGACGGGGAGCTGCGTCCGGTCCTGGTCTGGATTCACGGCGGCGGTTTCACCAATGGCAGCAGTGCGGTCAGCGGATACGACGGCACTCGCTTCGCCCGTGACGGCTTGGTCTTCGTCAGCATCAACTACCGCCTCGGAGCCGACGGCTTCCTGCTCCTCGACGACGCTCCGGCCAATCGCGGACTGCTCGACCAGATCGCCGCCCTGCGCTGGGTGCGCGAGAACATCGCCGCCTTCGGAGGGGATCCGGCTGCAGTCACGATCGCCGGAGAGTCCGCCGGCGGCATGAGCGTCACGACGCTGCTGTCGATGCCGGCCGCCGAAGGTCTCTTCCAGCGCGTGATCGCGGAGAGCGGCGCCGGCCACCACGTCGTGTCCCGGGAGGTCGCCGCCAAGGTGACAGCCGCGTTCGCCGCGCAACTCGGCGTCGAACCTACGGCCCGGGGCTTCGGCGCCGTCCCGCTCGACGCGTTGATCGCGGGCCAGCAGACGCTTTCCGCGACCATCACCGGGCAGCCGGACCCGGTGAAGTGGGGCGAGCTCAGTCGCAACCTGATGGTCTTCGAGCCGGCCATCGACGGCGCCATCGTGCCGGCCCGGCCGATCGACGCGATCGCTGCGGGTGCCGGCTCCGGGGTCGACGTGCTCACCGGCAGCAACGCCGACGAGTACGCCCTTTTCCTGGTTCCGACCGGCGCCGCGGGGTTCATCGACGACGGGATGCTCGCCGGAGCGGTCGGGCTGGTGGGCGGCGACCCCGAGCAGGTGATCGCGGCCTACCGGGCAGCGAAACCTGACGCGACGGCTGGTGAGCTGCTGATCGCGACCGTCGGCGACTGGTTCTTCCGCATCCCCGCGATCCGCGTCGCCGAAGCCCGCCAGGCGCAGGGCGCCGACACTTTCGTCTACGAGTTCCTGTGGCCTTCACCGCAGTTCGACGGACAACTCGGCGCCTGCCACGCCCTGGAAGTCGGCTTCGCCTTCGACAATCTCGACGACCCGGCGGCTGACGCACTCGTGGGTTCGGCGCCCCCGCAGGCACTTGCCGACGAGATGCACGGCGCCTGGGTCGCGTTCGTCAAGACCGGTTCGCCGGGGTGGTCGGCCTACGGCGCGCAGCGAACGGTTCGCCAGTTTGACGAGACGAGCGCGACCGTCAACGACCCGGGCGCAGCGCAGCGCCTCGTGTGGGACGGCGTGCGCTGATCGGCTGACTCGCGGCGTCGATAGCGGAGGCGGTGGCGGCGATGCCGGCGGCGATGAACGCCGCTACAGCGAAAGGATCGTCCGCCATCGGGACATGCCCGCAGCGAGGCAGGATCTCGGCGCTGCACCCCGCGGGCAGTTGGTCGAGATGACGCGATTGGCGTGGCCGCAGCAGCCAGTCGCGTGACCCGAAGGCGACCGTCACCGGGCACGCGATAGGTGCAGGTGGCACGTATCTGGTGCGTGCGGTGGCGCGCAGCGCCGACTCGAAGCCGGGACACGTCCCCATCTCGCGCACGGTCCGGCGGGCAACGTCGGCAGGCACTTTGGTGGGCCGCCCGTGCGTCTGCCCGAGTACGAGCACCCGGCCCAGACGCCAGGAGACAAGGCGGGCGAGCGGCCGCCCGAGCCGGCGCGCCAGCCATCGCGACGCCCGCAGGCTGACCCGGCAATACAGCGGGGTGTGCTTGCGCCAGAATCCCGCGGGAGACAGCAGGGTCACCGAAGCGGCCGGCACCAGCGCCGCGAGTTCGAGCGCGGTCCAGCCGCCGAGCGAGTTCCCGACCAGATGCGGCATCGTTACCGCAAGGTCGTCCAGGAGTTCGGCGACGGCCGCGGCGAGCCTGGCGGGGGTCAGCGCCTCTGCCGGGGCGAGGGATTCACCGAAGCCCGGCAGGTCGACGGCGATGACGTCGAAACGAGCGGCGAGCGCAGGAATCACGGGATCCCAGACGCCCCGGGCCATCCCGATCCCGTGCAACAGCACGACGGGTTCCCCCGCGCCGGTACGCGTGTACGCAAGCGTGCTCATGCGATCGCCGCGAAAGCGCGTAGTTCGACAGCGTCCGCTGCACGCACGTCCGACCAGCCGCCGCGCAAGGCGTGGTAGCGCGGACGCCAGCCCGCTGCGTCACGAAAGGCGGAACTGCTGACGCGATGCGAACGCGTCAGCGGCTCGGCCCGGGGACCGGCGAGCCGTTGCAAGAGCGACGGGTAGAACTTCGCCGCGCGTCCGCTCGGGTCGCCCGACGCGCGCTGGATGGCGTAGGCCCAGTCACTGCGCCGCACCGGCGACTCCCCCACGTTGTAGACGCCCGACGCACATTCGAGGGCGGCGACGACGGCCGAGGCGGCGTCATCGGGATGCAGCGGGGTCAGCCAGCCGTCGGGCCTGCCGAGCACGACCGGCTTGCCCGCGGCGGCGCGTCGCAGGATCTCGCTGCTCGCGCGATCGGGACCGTAAAGCTGCCCGAAACGCAGCACGATCCCCGCCTCCTGATAGCCGGCAAACAGGATCGCGTTCGTCGCGGCGGCGATGGTGGCCGACTGCGAGCGCCAGTTCGGCGACGGCGAGGTCGCCTCGCTGATCCACTCATCCCCCGCGTCCGGGTAGACGAACGAGACCGACTCCTGGATGAAACGTGCGACACCGGCGGCCATCGCAGCCTGAGCGAGCACCCGGCTGCCCTCGGTGCGAATGCGGTCGTCCTCGCGCCAGGACTTGGCCTTGATGGCGGCCGCGCCCACGGGGATGCGGGTGGCGAGATTGATGACGACGTCGTGCCCGGCCACTGCGCGGCTCATGGCGGAGGGGTCGAAGAGGCTGCCGTGTGTAAGGCGCGCGCCGGACCGTTCCAGAGCCGCCCTGGTGTTCAGGGCGTGCGCCAGCGCCGTCACCTCGTGACCGCGTCGCAGCAGCGCAGGGATCACCCGGCTGCCGATCGCGCCGGACGGTCCGGCAACGAAGATGTTCATGGGGTATCCATTTCCTTCTCGGCGTTCTCGGCAGTCAGGTTCCCGGCGCAGGCGCTCAGCCAGCGACGCAATCGCGCCTCGTCGGCGACGCTCAGCGAACTGGTCATGCGTTGCTCGACCTCATGGACGACGGGACGAGCGCGGGCGACCAGCTTGCGTCCGGCTGCTGTCGGGTGCAGGCGTCGCAGCCGCTTGTCACGCTTGTCGGACCGCCGCTCCAGGAGGTCAGCTGCGACGAGCAGCGTGATGATCTCGTTGGTGGTCTGAGGGGTGAGCATGCTGTCGCGGGCGAGTTCGGCCCCCGACAAGCCCGGCTCCGCGTCGGCCACGCTCAGCACGGAGTACTGCGGAAACGTCAGCCCGAGGGCCGCCAGTTCCGTCTGTGCTGCTGACCGAAAGGCCTGGTGTGCTTGGCGAAGCAGGTATCCCACGCGCCCCTCCGGACCGCGGAATCCGTCTCCAACGTTGGTCGGCATATCGTCAGGCTCCTGATGTGATTGACAGGACCCTGATGACTTTAGCAGACGAATCAGGAGCAGGGCGCAAGCGCGACATCGGATCGTTGGGCCGGCACATCGGCGGTGTCCGGAAGCGTCACTGCGATATCGAGCTCCGGCCCCGAGCGCCGCACCTGCGACGGCCACGGCGAGTTGTGCACCATCGCGAGCACGCCGTGGTTCTCGAGTGAGGCCGTGGCGATGAACTCGGTGATGCCGCGCTCGCGGGCGAGCCGCGCCAGGTCGTTCATCAGCCGCTGACCGATCCCGCGGCGCTGGTGGCTGTCGGCCACCTCGACGCTGATCTCGGCCCGCCCCGCGGCGTTGGCGTCACGGAAGTAGTGCGCCACGGCGATGAGCTCACCCTCGTCAAAGGCCCCGAGCGCCTCGTGGTTCTCGTGGTCGACGGCGGCGAGCACTCGCAGCGTCGCCTCCGACACCGAGCGCACCGGCGCCAGATAGCGCAGCTGGCGCGAGCGCATCGAGAGCCGGCCGGACAGGCTGCGAAGGTGGCCGACGTCAGCCGGCTCCATCGCCCGGATGCACAGCCGGTCTCCCATGCGTGTCGGTTCGGCGGCGCGCCTGACCCGGCGCCGTCGCACGAGCGCGGCGGTGCGGGCCCACTCGGCCTCTGCGGTGAATCGGGCGCGACGTGCGGTGACCAGGTCGGCGCCGAGATATGCGTTCATGACGGTCCCTCTTGCTCCGTTGAAAGGTGGCCCGCGGTTTTCGAGCTCGAGGGCACGTTAGAAACCGAAGCGTTCGCCGAGCGTTCGGATCCGAACCCGGCTGCCCGGTGATCAACGAACGCCGGCCCGGGTGTGCCAGGATGCTCCCGTCCATCACTGTCACCTGGGGGCACGATGAGTACCACTCAATTACCGGCTGCCGACGTTCCGGAAGGAACCGTCACGGGCTCAGGCGGATACGCGGTCGGCAACAACTCCGATTATTTCGCGGTCAGCCGCCGCTGCCGCCACCTTCGCGCCGACCTCGCAAGCGGCAGCATCGACACCGACGGCTGCCTCGTCTGCCCCTGGCACCAGGCCAAGTACGACGTGAAGTCCGGACGCATGGTGCGCGGCCCGCAGGGCATCTTCGCCAAGATCCCGGGCCTGAGCCCGGGGTTCGTCTCGCTGACCAAGGTCTGGCCGCTGCGGCGCGGCACGGTCACCGTCGCCGGCGACGAGCTGCAGATCGAATGAGCGAATCGCAGAAGGTACGGATCGGCATCCTCGGCGCCGCCAAGATCGCCGCGTCAGCCATGGTGAAACCCGCACGCGCCGTCGACGAGGTGGAGGTCGTGGCGATCGCCGCGCGCGACCCGCAGCGCGCCCAGGCGTACGCGAGCAAGCACGGCATCGCCCGCGTGCACGCGTCCTACGAAGCGCTGATCGCCGACCCCGAGATCGACGCCGTCTACAACCCGCTGCCCAACGGATTGCACGCGCAGTGGACCCTGCAGGCGATCGCGGCGGGCAAGCACGTCCTGTGCGAGAAGCCGTTCACCGCGAATGCCGCCGAAGCCCGCGAGGTCGCCGATGCAGCCGCCGGAGCCGGCGTCGTCGTCACCGAGGCCTTCCACTACCGCTACCACCCGATGGCCGAGCGGATGCGCAGCATCAGCCACAGCGGCGAGCTCGGCACCATCCGCGAGATCCGCACCTCGATGTGCTTCCCACTGCCCAAGTTCAGCGACATCCGTTACGACTACAACCTCGCCGGCGGCGCCATGATGGACGCGGGCTGCTACACGCTGCATTGCCTGCGGCTGTTGGGTACCGGCGAGCCGGAGGTGGTCTCCGCGTCAGCACTGCTGCGCTCTCCCAAGGTCGACCGGGCGATGAGCGCCGACTTCCGCTTCCCCGACGGGGCCCGCGGTCACATCCAGACCTCGATGTGGTCGCGGCGCGTGCTGAACATGTCGGCGAGCGTCGTCGGAGACCGGGGCTCCATGCACGTGTTCAACTTCGTCGCCCCGCAGTACTACAACCGGCTCACGCTGAAGGTCGACGGCAAGACCCACCGCGAGCGGGTACGCGGCGAGGCGACGTACACGGCCCAGTTGCGCAGCTTCGCCGCCTCCGTGCTGCGCGGCGAGCCGAGCCTCACGCCCGCCGAGGACGCCGTCACCACCATGCGCATCATCGACGAGATCTACACGGCTGCCGGCCTGCCATTGCGCGGCGAGGCGGGATAACGACCGAGTCGTGGCCTTGGCCGCCGATAGTCGATGGCCGGACCCGGATAACGCGCTGCGTGGCATTTGCAGAGCTTTCGGAGGCTCCCTAGACCATCTCGAAGATCTCGTGGGCGACGGCGCGTCCCTCGACCACCGAACCCCGTGACACCAGCGGCAGGTGGTTGACCCAGCGGTACCTCTCATCGCCCGACTCGAAGCGCGCGGTCGAGTAGATCGTCCCCTGCCCCAGCTGCTCGGGCCAGTGGGCGCGACCGTCGAGCGTGACGAACACGTGGGCGCCGTCGTCGGTCAGCAAGACCACCTTGATGTCCATCGTGGCGTGACCCTCGGCGTCGATCGTCAGCCAGTCGGCCCCGGCCTTGCCGGTCATGACGCCGCGCACGCGCTCGCCCTCGAAGGAGACGGAAAGGAATTCCTGGATGATGCGCCGCCCGACCGAGGTCTCGCCGAGCATGAACAGGCCATCCGGATCGGTCTTGATGGTCAGGGTGCCGAAGGGTCGCAATTGCATGGGCGGGATCCTGGCACAGCGGACTGGGCACGAAAGGCAGCGCCTAGACTTCCTCCATGCCTGAGCTCGCCACGGCAATGGACCCGTCGCTTCTTTCGGACGCCATGCGTCGCCAGTCCGAGCAAGCCGAGGGGGCCGGACGCCCCGGGCTTGCCGAGTTCACCCGCGTCATGGCACACGCCGAGCCGTTGTTCGAGGCCTACAACGCGGCCTACATGGCCTCGCGTTTGGAGAACCACCTCGGCGCTCGCGTCACGGAGCTGGTCCGCCTCGCCATCGCCAACACGACGCGCTGCCAGGTGTGCCTGGCCGGTCGCCACCCCGCCGCGGTCGCCGAGGGAATGGACGAGGCGCTCGTCGAGTCGATCCCGCGGCTGCTTTCCGAAGACCTCAGCGACTCCGCGTTCACCCCGGCGGAGCGGGCCGCCGTCCGCTTCGCCCTCAAGTTCGGCACCGACCATCTGAGCGTCGATGAGGCCGACAGCGCGGCGCTGCGGGAGTACTTCGACGACCGTCAGATCGTCGAGCTCGCCCTGCTCTGCACGATGAGCCTGATGGGCCGCTTCTCCGCGATGCTCGGCCTCGACGAGCTGTCCTGCCCCGTCGGCTGAACCAGGCTCAGGCCGGCGTGCGCCGAGCCAGCGCAAACGGGCGCAGCAGCAGGTAGACGATCGCGGTGACGACGAAGCCGACCTCGAAGGTGATGTCGCCCAGCGCCGGATGATGCTTGGCGATGGCGCCGACGAATTCCGTCTGGTTGCTGAACAACGGGATGGACACGGCCATCCCGACGACGATCGCCACCCAGCCGGCGAACGGGTTGTGTCGACGGTCGAAGAGCAGTGCCGCCGTCTGCTGGCCGCGCCGCAGGCACTGGTCGATGAGCACGACGGCGAGCCACGGCGCGATCCAGTACGCGATGATCAGCAGGAAGTTCTCGTACTTGGTGCCCGCATCGTGCAGGCCGAAAAGCGCGAGCACGAAGCCGATGAGCCCGAAGCCCAGCGCCGAGATGGCGCGGCGCAGGCGTAGCGGCAACGTGAATCCCAGTGCCAGAAACGACATCGCCCCGGAGTAGACGTTCATCGCATTGGCGCAGACCGCCCCGACGGCAATGGCCAGCAGCGTGAAATCGGCGATCCCGGTCGGCAGGTGGCTGGTGAACGCCACGGTCGGGTTGCCCGACGATCCGCCCGCCACAGTGGCTGACGCGGCGCCCACGATCTCCAGCGCTGCGCACGACACGAAGACTCCAAGGCCGGCGAACAGACCCGTGCGCACCTTGCTCGACTGCTGCGGCAGGTAGCGCGTGTAGTCGCTGGCGAAAGGATTCCAGCCCACGGCATAGCCGAACGCGGCGCCGAAGGTCAGCAGGAACCCGCCGCTCCCGCCGCCTCCCTTCGAGGGCCCGACCTTGGTCAAGATCTCAATGGCTGCCAGCAGAAAGGCGATGCCCAGCACGGGGAACAGCCAGCGCTCGAACGCCAGCAGCAGGTTGTGCCCGAAGAACGCGATGGCGATCTGGGCGACGACGACAATCGCCAGGCACAGCGCTTTGGGCCAATGCAACAAGGCATTCAGCGCAAAGGCTCCGCTGACACTGTTGACGGCGAACCAGCCGATTCCAGCGGTCACCGAATTCAGCCCCGCGGGTAGGGCATTTCCCCACCAGCCAAAGGCGATCCGGCTTGCGACCATCTGCGGGACCCCACGACTCGGGCCGCTTGCGGATAGCAACCCGTGCGTGATCGACCCAGCCGCCGAACCGAGTACCAGGGCGACGATGGCGGAGGTGAACGTCAGCCCGAACACCTGGACGCCGAGGACCCCGACGAAGACGGTCGCGAATTCCATGTTCGGCGAGAGCCACGTCCAGAAGAGCTGACCGGGGCTGCCGTGGCGCTCCGAGAGCGGGACGTAGTCCGCGCCGCCGGGCTCAACCGCGAGCACCTTCGCGCCGTAGCCGGCGTCGAGCCGGTCAGAGAGCGCCAGCGAGTCCGCAACATCCGCGTCGCTCACGATGTTCATCCTGCCATTCCAGGCCTAGTCCAAGGCCTCCTCCGAGTCGCCCTCGGCCATGGCCAGCGGCTTCTCCGCGCGCTTGCGGCGCAGCTTCTCGGCGTCACCCTGCTTGATGACGTTGATGACGTGCTCGCGTTCGTCAGCGGGCAAACCGTCAAGCAGAAGTTCGCTCAGGTCGTCTCGATGTTCCATGAAGTTCCTCGCTCGAGGTCTGGGAGTCGGGGATTCAAGAAGACCACCCAAAGGGGGTTGGCGGTACACCCCTAGGTAGGTTTATGGTCACCAGCTATGACCACAACAGGATCGAAGAAGCCGATCAAGGTCGCGCTCGTGGACGACTACGACGTGGTGTTGACCGGAGTAGCTGCGATGTTCGACCGCTACCGCGAGCGCATCCTGGTCACCGAGATCGATGCAAACACGCCAGTCCAGGACGTCGTCGACATTGTGTTGTACGACTCTTTCGCCCAATCCGAGGTCGACGAGGAGTCGATCGGGGTCCTGGTCGCCAACCCTCGCGCCCGTCGCGTCGTGGTCTACACCTGGAACTTCCGCCCGGACCTCGTGACGCGCGCCCGCGAACTAGGGGCGAGCGGCTACCTGTCCAAGACGCTGCCGGCCCGAGAACTCGTCGCGGCGCTGGAGGCGGTGCACGCCGGGGAAATCGTCGTCAGCGACCAGTCGGCCAATGACCGCCGGGTCGTCGGTCTGGACTGGCCCGGACGCGGGGAGGGGCTGACTGATCGCGAGTCGGAGATCCTGGCGCTCATCACGCAGGGCCGGTCCAATGCGGAGGTCGCCGCCCTGACCTTCCTCAGCCCCAACACCGTGAAGTCCTACATCCGCAACGTCTACCGCAAGATCGGAGTCGCCAG
>DATAZK010000010.1:0-2529 GCA_036272075.1 Frankiaceae bacterium | reverse complement strand
ATGACGGCCCCGGCATGGGCCCGGGCGGAAGGGTCGCGGCGAACCTTGATCAGGCTCGCCACGGTGGTGATCACGAGAACGCCTCCGATGACGGCGAGGGACAGCGGGGTGCTGATTTCGGGCGTACCGTGCCACAGACCGTGCGCCCAGTGCAGGATCAGCTTGACCCCGATGAACGCGAGGATGAGCGCGAGTCCGGCCGACAGGTATACGAGCCGGTCGAGGAGACCGGTGACGAGGAAGTACAAGGCGCGCAGGCCGAGCAGGGCGAAGGCATTGGCCGCGAACACGATGTAGGCCTCGTTGGTGACGCCGAACACGGCGGGGATCGAGTCCAGGGCGAACAGCATGTCGGTGCCGCCGATGGCGACGAACACGATGAACAGCGGGGTGACGGCCCGCTTCCCGCCGAGGTGAGTTGTCAGCCGGCCGCCGTCGTAGTTGTCAGTGACCGGGAAGAACCGGCGGGTTGCCCGCACCAGCCCGCTGTTGGCCACGTCAGGGTCGGAGTCGCGGTGGGTGAACAGCCGGAACGCCGTCCACACCAGCACCAGGCCGAAGATCAGAAACATGAACGACAGCGCCGACAGCAGTGCCGCACCGACCGCGATGAAGGCGGCGCGCAGGCACAGCGAGGCGATGATGCCGAAGATGAGGACGCGCTGCTGGTGCTCGCGCGGCACGGCGAAGGACGTCATGATGATGACGAAGACGAACAGGTTGTCGATGGAGAGGCTTTTCTCCACGATGTAGCCGGCGAAGTACTGCCCGGCGTAGCCCCAGCCCTCCAGAGCGGCCAGGACGAAACCGAATCCCACCGCCACGGCCACGAAGACCACCGACCACAGGGTGGCCTCGCGGAAGCCGACCGCGTGCGGCCGCAGTGTCGCCACGGTCAAGTCGACCGCGAACAAGATGACAACGGCGCCAAGGAGGACCAGCCAGTCGACGGCGCTGACGGTCATATCGCCTCCGGCTCATACGCCGTCCGGCGGCAATGCCGTCCGGCTTCATCCTGAACATACGAGATATTCGCGGGTTCCCCGTCGAGGGAAGGCGGACCAAAGCCGACCGGCTGGTCAACCGGTACCTCGATCGCTACCGGATCGCTGCCTCGGCCGACCCGCTCCTCGGCACGGCATTCCTCGGCGTGACCAACATGATGGACCCACCCACCCGGCTGATGGCCGGCGGCCACATTCTCCGCGTGTTCCGCCCCGCGAAGAAGGCCACCATCGCCTCTCCCGCTTAGCTCGTGCTCAGCTAGTGCTCAGCTAGTGCCCGTTCCCGTCGTCCCTGTCTTTAGCGGCGCGTCGGTAGCGGCGCGCACCTGATCCTCGCTGACCCCGGGCGCCGTCTCGACCAGGACGAGCCCGTCGGCGTCCACGTCGATTACGGCGAGGTCGGTAATGATGCGGTTGACCACCCGCAGCCCCGTGTAGGGCAGGGTGTTCTCGCGCAGGATCTTCGGGGATCCGTCCTTCGCCGTGTGCTCCATGAGCACGATGACGCGCCGGGCTCCGTGGACGAGATCCATCGCCCCGCCCATTCCCTTGATCATTTTGCCGGGCACGGCCCAGTTCGAGAGGTCGCCCCGTTCGGAGACCTGCATCGCGCCGAGGATTGCCACATCGAGGTGGCCGCCGCGGATGATCCCGAACGACAGGGCCGAGTCGAAGAACGACGCCCCGGGGCGGACCGTAACGGTCTCCTTGCCCGCGTTGATCAGGTCCGGGTCGACGGCGTCCGGTGCGGGGTACGGGCCGGTGCCGAGGACCCCGTTCTCGCTGTGCAGGACCACGTCCACGCCGTCGGGCAAGAAGCCGGGGACCAGGGTCGGCAGGCCGATGCCAAGGTTGACGTACTCGCCGTCGCGCAGCTCGGCGGCGGCGCGGGCGGCCATCTGCTGCCGGGACAGGCTCATCGGGCCGCCTCCGCGGGCGGCTCGGTGAGGGTGGTCTTCTCGATGCGTTTTTGCACGTCGGGGGCGTGCACGACGTACTGCACGAAGACACCCGGCAGGTGGACCTGGGCCGGGTCAATCTCGCCCGGTTCGACCAGCTCCTCGACCTCGACGATGGTGACCCGGCCGGCCATGGCGCACAGCGGGTTGAAGTTCTGGGCGCTCTTGTCGAACACGAGGTTGCCATGCCGGTCACCCTTGGCCGCGGCCACGAGGGCGAAGTCGGTGACGATGGCTTCCTCGAGGACGTGCGCGACTCCGCCGAACTCGCGGACTTCCTTGGCGGGCGAGGCGACGGCCACGGTACCGTCCGGCGCATAGCGCAAGGGCAGGCCGCCGTCGGCGATCTGGCTGCCCACCCCGGCCGGGGTGAAGAAGGCCGGGATTCCGCAGCCACCGGCCCGCAGCCGCTCAGCCAAGGTGCCCTGAGGGCACAGCTCGACCTCGAGCTCACCGGAGAGGTACTGGCGGGCGAACTCCTTGTTCTCGCCGACGTAGGAGCCGGTGACGCGGCTGATCCGCCGGTCGGACAGCAGGACCCCCAGCCCCCAGTCGTCCACTCCGCA
>DATAZK010000009.1:0-22620 GCA_036272075.1 Frankiaceae bacterium | reverse complement strand
GTGCTGGCTGGCTTGAGTGATGAGGAAGTCGCGGACGCGTTGACGACGTGGGCCGGCCGGATTGCGGCGGGTGAGGCCCGGCTGATGGCTTATGTCGGGGAGTTCGATGAGCGGCGGGCGTGGGCGGTGCACGGGATTCTGTCGTGCGCGCATTGGCTGTCGTGGCGGCTCGGGATGGGGCCTAACGCGGCGGGTGAACGGGTCCGGGTGGCCCGGGCGTTGCGTCACCTTCCGGCCACTTTCGAGGCGTTCGCGGCGGGCCGGTTGTCCTTCACTCAGGTCCGGGCGATCAGCCGGGTCGCGACCGTCGCCGATGAGGCGAATTTCATCGAGATGGCCCGTCATGCCACCGGCGGTCAACTCGAACGTCTCGTCGGTGGGTTGCGCCGGGCTCAGAAGCTGCTCAAGCGACGTAACGATGCTGCCGCCGCCGAGGCTGAGGGCCGGGAGCCGGAGCGTGAGGGGATTCGGGTGTTCACCCGTTACGACGACGACGGCGACCTGCACCTCACCATCCGCGCCAATGCGACCGACGGGGTGGTGCTGCTGGCGGCGATCGAAGCTGCCCGCCACGACCTGGACACCACGAATCTTTCCGCGGAAAGCCCCGACCGCACCGACCGGCCGGCGGCGGCGACTCGTGGTGAAGGGCTGCTGGCCGTGTGCCGGGCCTACCTGAACGAACGCGCCGCCGCGCATCCTGACCGGGCCCGCCGTGACCGTTCCCAACTCACCGTGCAGATCGACCCGATCTCGGGCTGGGCCCGGCTCCCCGACGGCGAATTCCTCCCACCCGGCATGCTGGCGGTCCGCCCGCTGCGCCCCGACGACCTCACCGCCCACGACAGTGGCCGTGAGCAAAGGCATCCCAGCCAGCCGTTGCGTGACCTGCTCGGCGCCGTCGACGGCGAACGCTGCCGCTACCCCTCCTGCACCCGACGCCGCAAACTCCACGCCCACCACGTCATCGAATGGAACGACGGCGGCCCCACCGACCTGGCGAACCTGGTCCTGGTCTGCTCCCGCCACCACACGCTCATCCACGCCGACGGCATTCGTCTCAAGCTGAACCCGAGCACTCGCGCCCTGACCGTCACTACCGCTGCCGGCAGCGCCGTCCCACATCGCAGTCAGTGGCCCTGGAAGCCCGCCGAACACCTCGACCCCGACCACACCATCGACGCGGCCACCCTGCCACCCCACGCCGGCGACACCCTCGACCTGCACTACGCCGTCGAAGTCCTCATGCAACACGCCGCCTGAACACTTACCGCGGAAAGCAGCTGATCGATCACACATCGTGAGACCACGACGACGGAGCGAGGCCAGCTTGGTTCCGGAATGACCACATAGGTCCAGTTCAGGAAGTACACAGCAGCGGATGCGTGCGTCAGCCGGGTTTCGTCACAGTTGCGCTAAGTGACGAACAAGGGGGTGCCTGCCGCGTTATCTTCTTTTCAAGATCACAGCCCGGCGCGACCGGCACGGGCTCGTGCTTCCCGCGCCTGCAGCCCGCGCAGGCGCCTCGTCACTCGGGGGAGTCTTGGCACGTCACGCAGCACCGCCAAAAAGTCGTCGGTGGTGGGTCTCCGCCGCGATCGTTCTGCTCGTCGCAGCCGTGGCCATCGTCATCGTGGTGACCACCTCGCCGGGCGGATCGCCGTCCGCCGCCCCCGCCGCGGCCGCAGCCAACCTGAACCCGAAGCCCTCCCCCACGAGTTCGTGCGCCCAGCGCCCGACCCTTCGCATCGTCGCGGCGTCCGGCATCGCCGGCGCGGTACGCCAGGTCGCGAGCCACACCTGCGTCGACGCGACCGTCACCACGAACGATGACTCCGCTGCCGCGTCGTCGCTGCTCAAGCAGGGGAAGGCCGACGTCTGGATCCCCGACAGCCGGGTGCGCGCGATCCTGGTCGGTACGGCACTCACGACCTCGGCGCCCAGCGTCGCCATCAGCCCGATCGTGATTGCCGCCAACTCCAGCCTGAACACCAGCCGGTTCAGCAAGACCCCGTTGACGTGGTCGGCGATCCTGCACCAGAGCACCATCCCCGGGCTGCACGTGGAGATCCAGAACAACGCCACCTCCTCGGCTGCCCTGGTGCTCGCGTCCGCGCTGAACGCCATTGCCACCACCGAGACGGGCGACAAGTACCTCGGGCTCGCGTCCACGGCCGTCGCGTCGGAAACGATGCCGGTCGCCAAGACCGCGGCGATCGCGTCTTCCACCTTGCGGATCGAGGAGGCGCGGCTCGTCCAGGCGCAGCCCAACACGAAGATCATCAACATGAGCGGCGGCTATCCGCAGCTCGACTACCCCTGGGTGGCTCGCTCCGGCGCCAGTTCGACGACGGCCGCGGCGGCCGCCGAGGTGCTCAAGGCGCTGCAGGGACCGCTCGGTGACGCCGCCCGCAAGCAGCAAGGGCTGCTGAACCCCGGGGCGGTCGCCGTCGAGCCAGGCGACTACGCCGGCACCAAGACCGGCATGCTCGTTCCGGTGCCCACCGTGGCCTCGATCCCGACCCTCTACGCCATCGCCGACGCCGGCGCAGCGCACGGAAACACCCTGGCTGTGCTGGACGTTTCGGGTTCGATGTCCGACCTCACCAGCCCCGGCGGGCCGACCAAGATGAAGGCCGTCCAGGACTCGGCCGCCATCGCCGCGCAGCTGCTCTCGCCGCAGACCCGGCTCGGCCTGTGGGAGTTCACCTACCAGCTCGACCCGCCGAACGACTACAAGCAGCTCGTACCGATGGCCCCGCTCTCGAGCAATCGCACGACCCTGCTCAACGCCCTCGACGCGGCGGAGCCGATCCCCACCGGCGGTACCAGCCTCTACCGAACCGTGTATGACGCCTACAAGTTCGAGCAGGCCAACTGGAACCCGAACTACGCCAACAGCATCATCGTCTTCACCGACGGCAAGGACGAGACCGACCCGGGTGCGCCGAGCTTGGCCGCCGTGCAGGCGCAGCTGAAGGGGATCGAGGATCCGGCCAAGCCGATCCAGCTGATCATGCTGGGCTACGGTGCGGCCGACATCCCGGCGATGACCGCGCTCACGAGCACCGTGGGAGGCGTGGTCTACCACATCACCTCGCCCACGCAGATCGTCGGCGCCTTCATCGACGCGATCTCCCACTCGGTGCTCCACTCGCTCGGCCAAGCCTGAGCGGCGTACGACTCGAGGCGTTCGGGACGCAGTGCGATGAGGGTCAGCACGGCCGCGCCGAGCGTCAGGATCGCCGCGACCAGCAGAGCGTCGGAATAGCCGGCAACGGCGCTCGTCAAGGCCACTCCGACGCAGCCGCCGGTTTCCCTGGCAGTGTTGAAGATTCCGGAGGCGACGCCGGCCTTCGCGGGCGCGACGGCGGCGAGCGCGATGCCGTTCAACGGGATCGTCAAGGCTGTGCCCGTCCCGCCCAGCAACATCCCGGGCACCATCGACAGGTAACTGCTGGTCTCGTCGGTGCCGGACAGTTGCAGGAAGGCGATCGCGAGCAGCACCAGACCGGTGACGACGACGAGGCGGCCCGGCACGTAGCGCACCAGCACTCCCGTCAGCGGAGCAACGACCAGAATCATCAACAACCACGGCAGAAGTGCGATAGCTGCCTGCACCGGTGAGGCACCTCGAGCCTGCTGCAGGAACAGCGCAGTGAACAGGAACGCGCCGAACCAGGCAACCCCGATGGCGAACGTGACGATATTCGCTGCAGCGAAGCGGCCGCGCAGGAGGGATGGGTCGATCAGGGGCGTCGGGGCCCGTCTTTCCACGCGCACGAATCCGATTGCCGAGGCGGCGGCCACCAGCAGCGGCCCGACGACCGCGGTCGACGTCCAGCCGTAGTCATGCCCGCGGCTGAGGGCAAATGTCAGGGCGAACAGGGCAACACCAGCCAGGAACAGGCCGCGGACATCGAGGCGCCGATCGGCTTCGGGATCGCGGGACTCCGGGACGAACCGGCGTGCCAGCACGATCGCGAGCCCGCCCGAAGGCACGTTGATCAGCAGCGCCCAGCGCCAGCTCAGCGCCTGCGTCAACGCGCCGCCGACCAGTGGCCCGACGGCGAACGCGATCGCACCGATCGAGCCCCAAATGCCGAGCGCCATGTCCAAGCCACGCTTGTCGCGGAAGACGTGCGTGATGATGGCGAGCGTCGGCGGGGTCAGCAGCGCGGCTCCGGCGCCCTGGAGCGCGCGGGCGGCGATCAGCATTTGCAGGCTGAACGCCAGTGCGGCCAGCAGGGAAGCACCTGTGAACAGGACCGCGCCGATCAGGAAGATGCGCCGGCGGCCGAAGGTGTCGGCGAGGCGGCCACCGGTCAGCAGGAGCGTGGCAAAGCTGAGCAGGTAGGCGTCCACCACCCAGGCCGTTCCCGCGATCCCGGCGCGGAGGTCACCGGCGATCGAGGGCAGGGCAACGTTGACGACGGTGTTGTCCAGGCTCGTCATCACGACACCGAGCAGCACCGCTGCAAGGGCCATACGTTTTCGTACGCCTGGGGGGTTCAGGTTGATCATCATGGGCGGACGCTATGAAGCGGCCCGTTCGGCGACCGTTCGGCGACCCGGGGAAAACGGCGAACGCACCGAACGCTCGGCGATGAGTTTCGCGAATCCGCAGCGTCAGATCAGCCATGGACACCAAGAATCTGGCCACGCTCTACGACCTGCCGGCCATGGAGTGGAGCCCCATCGAGAGCCGCCTGTCCGAAGGCCTCACGCAGGCGCCGGGGACCGGTGGGCCGAATCGTCACACGTCCTGGCTGGCGACGATCAATCCGGATGGCAGCCCTCATGTCACCGCCGTCGGGGCGCTGTGGGTGGACGGCACGTTCTGGTTCCAGACCGGCCCGAACACGCGCAAGGCACGCAACCTCGCGCTGAATCCACGCTGCTCGATCAGCACCGCCGCGCACGATTTCGACGTGACGGTCAACGGCGAAGCCGGCCTCATCACCGACCCTGACACGGTGGCCGCGATGGCTGCCCGCTGGGCGGAGGGCGAATGGCCGGTCAGGGTGGACGAGTCCGGCTCGGCGCTGACGGCTGACTTCAGCGCACCGTCGGCCGGTCCACCGCCGTGGTTCGTCTACCGCCTGCAGCCCAGCGGGGCGACGGCGTTGCTCACCACCGAGCCCGGCGGCGCCACCACGTGGAAATTCTGAGCCGGCTCCCGCTTCGGCGCGGTAGGAAGAACACATGGATCGTCAGCAACTGCGGGAAATGCAGGCACCTCTGAAAGAGCGTTACCGGGAAGACCCGGCGGCAGGCATCGTGACACTGATGGCCGACGGTTCGCTCATCGACGGGATCGCCTGCTCGGTCAGCACCGGCCGGGCGCTCGAAATCGCCGGGCTGCATCCGGCGACGGGTGGTGACGGGACCCAGCTGTGCTCGGGCGACATGCTCCTGTCCGCGCTGGCCGCGTGCGCCGGCGTGACGCTGAAGTCCGTCGCCACCTCGTTGGAGATCGACGTGCGCGGCGGCACCGTCCATGCCGAAGGCGATCTGGACTTTCGCGGAACGCTCGCCGTCGACAAGCTGGCACCGGTCGGGTTCACCGACATCCGGCTGACGTTCGACCTGGACACCGATGCGAGCGAGGAACAGCTGGACACCTTGCTGCGCCTGACCGAACGCTACTGCGTGGTGTACCAGACCCTGCGCAACTCCCCCACCCTTCAGGCAACGCGGTCCTGAGCACGGGGCGCTAATCCGGCGGCGCCGCTAGCCTCGGCCTGGTGACCGACGCGGACGTCATCGTGGTCGGCGCCGGACTCGCAGGTCTGTCTGCCGCGCGGCACCTGCAAGCGGCGGGCCGTCACGTCACGGTGCTCGAGGCCGCCTCGGAAGTCGGCGGCCGGGTGCGTACCGACCAGGTGGACGGCTGGCTGCTCGATCACGGATTCCAGGTCTTCGACACCGGCTATCCGGAACCCAAGCGCCTGCTGAACGCGACGGACCGCGCGGCGCTGGACCTGCGTCCGCTGCCGAACGGCGCGCTGGTATGCCTGGGCGAATCCCGCTATCGCGTCGGCGATCCCCGGCGGCGTCCGGCGGATCTGCTCAGCGCGCTGCGCGCCCCGATCGGCAGCCCTCGCGACAAGGCCGCACTCGCTCGCTACCTGCTGCGCGTGCGCCTTACCCGCGGCGACCGGCTCCTCGACCGGCCCGAGCTCACCGCGTACGACGCCTTCCGCAGCGGCGGGCTGTCGGACCTGACCATCGATCGGCTACTGCGCCCGTTCCTTTCCGGGATCTTGCTGGAGGACGGCCTGACGACCTCGAGCCGGTTCGTCGACTTGGTGCTACGCGCGTTCAGTCGCGGCCGGCAGATGCTCCCAGCCGCTGGCATGGGGGCCATCGCTGGCGCGCTGGCCGCGCCGCTCGCCGACGTCCGATTAGAGGCTCGGGTTGAACGCGTCGAGCCCGGCGCGGTGCTCGTCGAAGGGCAGCGGCTACGCGCTGATGTCGTGATCGTCGCGGCGGATCCCACGACGGCAACGGCGTTGTTGCCACAGCTGGCGACCGTGCCCATGCGCCGGGTGAGCACGGCCTACTTCAGCGCCGACCGCTCCCCTACCGGCGGCAACGGACTGCTTTGCATCGGCCCCGGGCCGCTGACAAACGCCGTCGCGCTCACCGATTCGGTGCCTTCGTACGGGCCGGCCGCGGGCGCGCTCGTGAGCGTCAGCACGCTGGATCCCGACCTCTCAACCGAGGCGATGCGCCGCCACCTCATCGCCTGGTTCGGCTCCGAGGTTGCCGGCTGGCAGGAGATGGCCCGCTACGACATCCCCGCCGCGCTCCCGGTCGCTGACCCGCCGCTCGGGAAGCTGCGCCTGCCAGTGCGGCTCTCGCCGGGTCTTTACGTGTGCGGCGACCACCGCGACAGCCCCTCACAGCAGGGAGCACTCGTCAGCGGCCGGCGCACCGCCGAGGCCGTGCTCGCCCTTTGATCCGACGACGCGCTACTTGCGTTCGAGCGCGTCCTTCACGAGGTTCCGCCCTTTGGCGGCGGCGGCGAAGTCCGCGACGGTGGCTTTGATCGACATGTCGGTGCCGGTGTTGTCGCTGTGATTGATCATCGCTTCGAGCGCGGTGCGATGGGAGACCTGGCCGATCAGGTTGGGCGGGTTGAAGGTGGCGCTGTCCACGCTCCAGACGCTGGCGTTGAGGTCGAGCGACCGGCTGCTCAGGCTATTGACCACACCCGGCCCATCGAGCTGGCGCAGCGTCTCACACAGCACGAACGTCTTGATGGCGCTGCCGACGAAGACCTGGCGCGCCGAATTCGAAGCGACCGAGAATCCCTTGAAGGCGTTCAGAACGCGAGTTCCATGAAGGTTCGCCTGGACTGCGCCATCAAGAACTCCCTCGAGTGCGTTCGGATGACTTGGCGAACCTAGACCCGGTCCCACATGGGCCGCACACGAGCTGCGACAATCGCCGGCGAATAACGGCAATGCTTCATGGAGGCCGCGATGCCATGGTTTCCGGACTTCGCGATCGGCGTCGAGCTCGCGCGCCAGCAGGCGCAAGTGGCCGGCCGGGCCGATCCCGTCACGCAGTATTTCCGGGCGTTGAACAGCGGCGACGTTCACGATCTGGAGAGCGTGTGGCCGGGCGAGGTGGTGATTCACGATCCCCGCGCGGGCGAGATCCGCGGCCATCGGCACCTGCGCAAATTCGTCAATGACAACAAGGCCTTCTTCGCCGCCCGCCATGCCCGTACCGAGACGGTGGCATCGATGTCGGTGGGCAGCCGGGCGGTGGTGGAACTGCTCGCGCACCTGGACACCGAGTCTGGTGAAGTGGCCTGGCCGCTGGCGGTCGTCGTGGAAACACCCGACGACCGATCGGTGGTCTTTCGCACTTACTGCAGCCAATGGCCGGTCGACGGGCGGCGCCATGTGCGGCCGGCCATCCTCGCGCCGGAGGTGACTCTTCCCGCCGGCGTTGTCGCCCGCTACCGGGCCGCGCTCGAGGCCGGAGACACCGACGCCGTCGTCGAAACCTTCGAGGCGGACGGTTACTTGCGAGAGCCGATCGGACCGCACCCCGGCCATCGCGGCGCGGACGAGTTGCGTTCCTTCTTCACGCGTTGTTTCAGCGCCGGCGGCGGGATCGCGCTGCGGCCCTGCGCCGTCACGGCTGACGGCGTGCGCTTCGCCATGGAGTACAACCTCGTCCGCTGGGGCCGCCATGAACTGCCGCCCCAGGCAGGCATCGGGATCTATGACTACGGCCCGGACGGCCTGTTAGCGGCGGTCCGCATCTACGACGACGTGGAGGAGCCGCGATGAACCATCAGGTCCGGTTGGCCGCCCGCTCGCTCTGCCGTAGCGCCGACTAGCCCTGCGCGATCCGCACCACCCGGCGCCCGATGTATCGCGAGCCCCGCTCGAAGACGGTCGCCAGGGCTTCCGGCGCCCGGCGCAGCCCCTCGAACTCGCTGATGACGACGTGAAGCTGCCGCGCGCGTATCAACGCGGCGAGCTCCTCGCGAATGGGAAGCAAGCGCTTCGGGTAGAAGTCGCTGACGATGAAGCCCTGCAGCTTCAGGCGTTTGAAGACGGCCGCGCGCAGATCGCTTTTCGCATCAGGATCGTCAGGACGGTCGTAGCTGCTGACCGAGCCGCAGAGCACGATGGTGCCGTAGTCCTTCATCAGCGACAGGGCGAGCGTGAGCTGGCTACCGCCGACGTTGTCGTAGAAAAGGTCGAAGCCGCCGCCCGCTGCCGCCTGCAGACGCTGGGCAAAGCCCTCGGAGCGGTAGTCGACGGCGGCGTCGGCGCCGAGCACGTTCACGGCGTGCTCGATGCGATCCTTGCCTCCCGCGATGGCGACGACGCGCGCGCCCGCGGCCTTCGCCAGTTGGACGGCGACGCCGCCGACCGCGCCGGTGGCTGCGCTCACCAGCACGCTCTGGCCGGCGTGCACATTGCCGACGTCGTGCATCCCGACGTACGCCGTCAGACCCGTCGTCCCGAGCACGCTGATCCACTCCGTCGGCCCACCGAGTGCCGGATCAGCAATCTCCGTCGGGGCCACGGTGGTCGTCGCGTACTCCTGCCATCCGGTATACGTCGCGACTTGCGTCCCCACCGGAACTGCCGGGTCGGCGGACTGCACGACAACCCCGACACTGTTGGCCGGCACCGGGTCGCCGAGCGCCAGCGGGGTGACCTCCGCCGAACCGCGGAACATGCGTAATTGATAGGGATCCACGGTGGTGACGAAATTGTGGACCACCACCTCGCCGGCCGCCGGCGGCCGGATCGGACGCCTTTCGAGCGCCAAGTCGCCGGGACCGAGCGACGCCTCCGGACGGTGCTTCAGGACGATGACCTCACCCGTCCCCGGCACCGAAAGACCGGCAGATGCTGGGGAACTCATGATCTCGGCGGACCGGGCCGGCGCTTGTCGTATCCGTGGAAGGCGGAGAAGTCGCCCGCGTTCCAGGCCTCGCGCAATCCCGGCTTGCCGAGATCCCAGTCCGGACGGGACTCGCTCGACGCGCCGCGCAGATCGCGCCAGAGGTCATCCACCGACGGCCGGCCCCAGAACCAGTAGCCGTTGTAGATGCTGTAGACGACCAGCCCCGGCTTCAGCACCAGGGTGTAGGGGATCATCGGATCGTTGTCAGGATCGGTGTACTCCTGAATATCCAGATCCTTCTGCACGATCCGGCCCGGGTCTGACAGGAAGGGCCACTGAGCGCCGACCGACAGCCGGAACTCCTGCAGGGTGTGATGCGGGTCGGTCGCGATCGTCGCAATCTGGGTGTAGGACACGGCGATCTTCGCCTGCGCCGCCGCCAGATCGAGATGCTGCTGATGCTCTTTCGGGCAGTAGTGACCGCGTGCCAGCGTGAGGATCATCGGGTCATCACCCTGGATCTCGCTGAGCGAGCGCACCGTTTCGGTGTGATCAGGCAGCGAGTAATCCGGGAAGACCGCGCCGGGGCGAATGTCAGAACGCATTCTCACGAGCTCCTTTCAGGCCGCGCTGGAAGCGACGTCCTGCAGGCTCTCGTCTCCACCGATCCCTGACAAGGGGCCGCTGAGATGGAGCGGCTGGGCTCAGAGATATTGGCCGGTAGCTATCCCGTTCAGCTCGGCGACATCCTCCTCGGAAAGGGTGAGTCCGGCCCCTGCCACGTTCTCGCGCAAGTGCGCCACCGACGACGTTCCGGGGATCAGCAGGATGTTGGGCGAGCGCTGCAGCAGCCAGGCGAGCGCGACCCCCATCGGCGTGGCACCGAGCCGCGTCGCGACCGCCGAAAGCGTGTCCGACTGCAGCGGGCTGAAGCCACCCAGCGGAAAGTAGGGCACGTACGCAATGCCCTGTGCCGCCAGGGAATCCACCAGCTCGTCGTCCTCACGGCGGGCGACGTTGTAGAGATTCTGCACGCACACCACCGGCGCGATGTTCTGCGCCTCGGCGAGCTGCCCAGCAGTCACCGTGCTCAGGCCGAGGTGCTTGATCAGCCCCTGCTGCTGGAGTTCGGCGAGCGCGGTGAACTGTTCGGCGATGGACTCCTCTTCCGGGCTGTCGAGACCGCCCATCCGAAGGTTGACCACGTCGATGGCGTCGAGACCGAGGTTCGCCAGGTTGTCGTGGACGGCCTGGCGAAGCTCATGCGGCTGGCGGGCATGGGGCCAGCCGCCTTCGGCATCCCGCCTTGCCCCGACCTTGGTCACGATGTGCAACGCGTCGGGGTAGGGGTGCAGCGCCTCCTTGATGATCTGGTTGGTGACGTGGGGGCCGTAGAAGTCGCTCGTGTCGATGTGGGTGATGCCCAGCTCGATGGCCTCGCGCAAGACGGCGACGGCCGCATCCCGGTCAGCGGGCGGGCCGAAGACGCCGGGGCCGGCCAGCTGCATTGCGCCGTAGCCCACCCGCGTGACGGTCTGGTCGCCGCCCAACGCGTAGGTGCCGCCCGGAAGGGTCTGTACTGCCATGGGAATTTCCTCTCCTCGTGTGGTGCACCTTCAGCGTTCCCCGCTCGGCCGAGTTCAGGCAGAGCCCCAGCGATCCTGGGAGTGACAGGGACACCCACGAGGCGACTGGTGCGGGAAGTCGCGGTTAGCGTGGTGAACGTGAGCGAAAGCAACCTGCTCGGGGACTACCTGCGGGCGCGCCGCGAACTGGTGCATCCCGAGAGCGTGGGCCTGCCGGTCAATGGGATACGACGCGTCGCGGGCCTGCGCCGCGAAGAGGTCGCGATGCTGGCCGGGATCAGCTCGGACTACTACCTGCGCCTGGAGCAGGGACGCGACCGCAACCCCTCCATGCAGGTGCTCGAAGCGCTCGCCCGCGTCCTGCAACTCGACCAGGCAGCGACCGACTACCTGCTCGGGCTCAGCGCCCCGAAACCTCGCCATCGGCCGGCTCGCCCCAGGCGCGAGCAGGTCACCGATGGGATCCGGCACCTGGTCGACGTGATGGAGCTGCCGGCGTTCGTCCACGGTCGCTATTTCGACGTGCTGGCGGGAAATGCGCTCGCCGCGGCGCTTTCGCCCAACCTGCAAGTCGGGCAGAACCGGCTCCTTTCCGTGTTTCTCGACCCGGCGGAGCGGGAGCTGTATCCGGACTGGGTCCAGGCGACCGCGCGGTTCGTAGCGGGCTTTCGCGAGTCGGTGGGACGCGACACCGATGACCCGCGGTTCGTCCAGCTGGTCGGCGAGCTCTCACTGTCCAGCGAGCGATTTCGCAAGCTCTGGGCCCGTCACGACATCCGCACCCGGGCGGGTGGGCCGACCCGGCTGAATCACCCGCAGCTCGGCGACCTCAGCCTGCAGGGCGAGAAGCTGGCGATCGGCGGCTCGGAAGGTCAGGTGCTGGTCGTCTTCCACGCGGCGCCTGACAGCAGCAGCGCCGAGAAGCTGGCGCTGCTCGGTTCCCTGGCAAGCGCGCCCGTCGAGTCAGGGCAGGCGAAATCGCTCAGGAGATGACGCTTCAGGAAATCAGGTAATCGGCCGGGTCGACCGTACGGGTCCAGGCCCAGTACTTGTCGAGCGGCCACGGCGAGAGGGTGTAGACCTTGCCCTGCGCGTTCTTGTAGTGGCTGTGGGCGATGGAGGAGTGCGCCCAGACGAGCGAGCTGATCTCTTTCTGATAGCGGTCGGCGTACTCGTCATGCGCCTCCGCACGTACCTCGATGGACTGCGCCTGCGCGCTCAACACCCGGTGGATCGCGTCGAGGGCGTAATGGCTCTGGAATTCGGAGTGGTAGAAAAGGCTCGCTCCGGCGGCAAGGTTGGTTCCCGGCCCGTACATGCAGAACAGGTTTGGGAAATTCGGGATGGTGATGCCGAGATAGGCCGTTGCCGCATCGCCCCACTGCTCGCGTAGTGAGACTCCCCCGCGGCCCGTAATCTGCATGCTCGCAAGGAAATCGGAGTGCAGGAAACCGGTCGCGAAGCAGATGACGTCGACCTCGTGCAGCTGACCGTCGACCGTCACGACGCCCTCGGGAACGATCCGCTCGATCCCGGTGCGCACCATGTCGACGTTGGGTTTCATCAAGCACCGCAGCCAAGAACCGTTGTCCTGCAGGACGCGCTTGCCCAGCGCCGGGTAGTTGGGCGTCGACTTCTCGATCAAGTCGGGCCGATCAGCAAGAACGGACCGCATCCAGGCCGCGAGCATCTGCCCGCGCTGCTCGTTGACAGGATTCACCGCTACACCGACGGCCGCCTGATAGTCCGGATCGACCCGGTAGGACTCCATCCCCACCGCGACGCCGGGGAACGTCATCAGGAAGCGAAACCACCTGCCGTAGAAGGGCAAATGGCGCTGCGCCCACTTCTCTCCCGGCGGGACGGCGGCGTGGTACTGCATGTTCGGGATGATCCACTGGGCGGTTCGCTGAAAGATCGAGAGCGACGCGACCTTGTCGGCAATGGTCGGCGCGATTTGAAAGCCGCTCGCCCCAGCTCCGACGAGCGCGAAGCGGGACCCCTCGATATCGAGGTCCGAAGGCCAGCGCGCCGAGTGAAACGCCAGGCCGGCGAAGCTCTCGCGCCCTGCAATCTCCGGTAGGTGCGGGAGATTGAGGGCACCGACGGCACTGATGACGAAGCGTGCTTGCAGGGTTTCCTGCGTGCCGTCAGGCGTCTGGACGGTGACCCGCCAGCGCGATGCCGGCTCATCCCACACCAGAGACAGGACTCGCGTGCCGAAGCGGCAGTGCGGGGCCAGCCCGTACTTCTCGACGACGTCCTCGAAGTAGGCATGAAGCTCCGGCTGCTGGCAGTAGTACTCGCTCCAGTGGTCGGTGGGCTCGAAGGAGTAGCAGTACTGGTGGCTGCCGATGTCGACCCGCGCGCCCGGGTAGCTGTTCTCCCACCAGGTGCCGCCGGGGCCGGCGTTCTTGTCGATGATGGTGAACGGCAGCCCGGCTTGGGTGAGGCGAATGCCCGCCAGGATCCCCGACTCGCCGGCGCCGATGACGATGACCGGCGAGGCGTCCCGGGTCGCGGCCGGAACTTCGGCGCCCCACTCGATCGTTTGGCTGTCACCGCCGTCGAACTGCATGTCGTCGAAGAACATGCCCTCCAGCGAGCTGGTGAGCGTGCTCAGGCTCATGAACTCCATCATTTCCAGCAGCAGCCCGCGCGTGAGCGGGTGCGGCTGGCAGCCGGCCTCGCGGTAGGCAGCAATGACGGGGACCGCGCGGCGCCTGATCTCGGCCTGCTCCGCTTCGGGGATGCCGCTCTGAAACTCCAGAGAAATCGCCACCCGCGGCTTGATCTCGCCCCGGATCCACGACGGATCGCCGGTCATGTGCACGAGGGAGCACAGCAGCGCCGGGACGCTGACATCGTTCAGCGCGGCGGCGATGGCGTCGTCGCCGTCGGTGAAGGGCTCCCCGGCATGCGGGTTGCGATCAGACATCGCACCGACCATAACCACAGGCAGGATCGGACCTGCTAGGCAGGTGGCCAGAGACCGCGGACGGCGCCGGGCACACCCCTGACTCCGGCCCGCCCGAGCAACGCGAGCTGAAGGATGTAGCCGGGCAGGATCGCAAACAGGGTCGCGGCCACGGCCTCGGCGGGCAAGTCAGGCGGCAGCGAGCCGGAAGCCTGAGCCTGGCGCACCACAGCGGCTAGATCGGCACGCGTCCGCCGGATCAGGCCATCCAGCTCCGCTGCGAGCGTCGGGTTTCGCAGCGCCTCGGACCAGACCTGGATCGCCAGCCCTCCGAGGCCGTCCTCGGAGTGTTTGGCTGCGACCAGTTCCAGGACGCCGGCTACCACCTCTCCCACCGAGGCAGCTGGACCCTGCGCGGCGACGGAGCGAACCATCGCCATGACTTCCTGCATGTTGTCGTGCGCGATCGCCGCGATCATCTCGTCCTTGCTGGCGAAGTACCGGTACACCGCCCCTGAAGACAGGCCCGCCTCGGCGAAGAGATCCTGCATGGACGTCGCGTGGAATCCATCGCGCAGGAAACATCGCTGCGCCGCCTGAAGGATCTGGCCGCGACGATCGTCCCGGTACTGCTGGCTGACTTTCGGCACCAGACCAGGCTATGTCAGAAAACGAATGTTCGTCTTGACAGATCGCCGGTTCTCTGCGAACCTCCCGTAAAGAGAACGTTCATTCTTTTTGGGAGTTGCGACGATGGCCATTCGGACCAGGTTCGCGCCGGCCCACCGCCGGCTGATGGTCGCGATCGTGGCGCTTCCGCTGCTGATCGCCGGGGCGGCACTCGTCTTCGCATGGCCGGCGGCGCGGGTCTCACCGCGCAGCGTGCCGGTGGGAATCGTGAGCACCAGCCCCGTCGCCCCGCCGGCCGGCTTCAGCTTCCGGCCGTACGCCGACGCGGCGGCGGCAAAGGAGGCCATCAGAACCCGTCACGTCTATGGCGCCTTTGTCATCACACCGAACGACGTCACCGTGCTCAAGGCGAGCGCCGCGAGCCCGGCGGTGGCCCAACTGCTGGACACGGCCGGAAGCGCGATGGCGTCGGCTGCCAAGGCTCGGCTGACATCCGTCGACGTGGTGCCGACGGCGCGCAGTGATCCGCGCGGGCTGGTGCTGAGTTCTGCCCTGCTGCCGTTGACGATTTGCAGCATTCTCGTCGCGGCCGTGGTGATGCTGTTTCTGGGGCAGGTATCCACCCGACATCGCCTTGGCGGTCTGGTCGGGACGGCCTTGGCGGGCGGCCTGGGTGCGTATCTCATCGCGCAGGAATTCCTGGGAGCCTTGCCGCATCAACCCTTCGAGACGTGGGCGGCGCTCTCGCTCACGATGCTGGCCATCTGCGCTCCGACGGCGGGTCTGCTCGCGCATGCCGGACCGCCCGGAATCGGTGTCGCCGCCGCGGTCATGGTGTTCGTCGGCAATCCGTTCTCCGGAGTCACGTCGGCACCCCAGCTCATGCCCTCGGCCGTCGATCACATCGGGCAGTTGCTGCCGCCGGGAGCCGGGGCGAGCCTGGTCCGCAATGCTGCGTACTTCAACGGCAGCGACAGTGCCGGGCACCTCCTCGTGCTCGGACTGTGGAGCGCCTTCGGGCTGGCGGCCGTGTTTCTCGGTCGGCCGGCTAGAACACCAATGAGCACTGTCCCTTCAAGATGGCGACAGCACGCTGCCGCTAATTAGGCGGCCTGTCAACCCCGGTCAGCCGACCGATCGCCCACGCCAGGACGCCGGGTCTCGTCGACGGCGACGAAGGTCGGGTCGTCGTTGGGCGGGCTCGTGACGTTGGCGACCGCGAAAGACCCCAGGGAGCGAAACATTCGCCCAGCCACGTCGGCAACGGCGAACGTCAGTCCGCTCCAGTCCCAGCTGTCAAAGCCCCGGACGAGTTCGACGCCCGCGACCACGATGCGTTCGCGGGTCTGGTCAGCCTGCCGGCGACGTACCGGGCTGACGTAGCGCCGCGGCTCAGGCGTCCCGCCGGGTCAGCATGATGGCACCACCGATGAGCGCGACGACGGCGTAGATCGCCGTCACGCCGATGCCGGCCCACGGCGAGAGCATGTTGGCGTCGAAATTTCCTACCTGCAGGATCTGCGTGCCCGCGTTCAGCGGCAGGTACTTCGAGACGTCCGTGGAGTACGGGGTCGGAAGCGCATTAGCGAGCAGGGGAAGTACCAGCACGATGCCGAATACTGCCGCGATCGCCCCCGCCGTATTGCGGATCACGAACCCGAGACCGACCGCCATCAAGCCGATCAGCGTCAGGTAGAGGCCGGCGCCGATGATGGCCCGGACCGACTCATGGGTACTCAAACTTGCCTGGAAATGCGTGCTTTTCAACGCCAGCTGACCGAGCACGAAGGCCGCGAACGCCGCCAGTTCCGTGAGGATCAGCGCTGTCACTCCGAAGACCAGCGCTTTGGCGATGAGCACCGGACGGCGGTGCGGCACGGCCGCGATCGATGAGCGAATCATGCCGGTGCTGTATTCGCCGGTGATGACGAGCACGCCGAGCACACCGATGGCCAGTTGAGCCAGGAACACCCCGCGCAGGCTCACCAGCGTCGGATCGAGATCCAACCGACCCAAGCCGCCGCCGGGGGCGGGACCCCCGAAATGGACGTTCGCGTTGTCCTGGTTGAAGCGATGGGCCCGCAGCGCACTGAAGAGCACGCCGAGGCCGACGACCATGACGATCGTGGCCAGCAGGCTCCACCAGGTCGAACGCAGCGTGCGCAGTTTGATCCATTCGGACCGGATGACACCCCGGAGCGTGACCTTTCCGGACCCCAGATTGGAGGGACGCGACGCCAGCGCGGCGGGCGCGGTCATGCTGCGCCGCCGCCGTGGAACTCGACGGCGTCGCGGGTGATCTCCATGAACGCCTCTTCCAGGGTTGCCTGCACGGGAGTGAGTTCGATCAGAGGAATGCCCTCGCGTGCGGCGATCAGCCCGACGGCCTCACTGTCCATTCCGGACACTTGCAAGGTCTCGGCGCGCAGCACCTCGATGTGGTGCCCGGGCCCTGCGAGCAACTGCGCGAGGCGTTGCGTCTCCTTCGTCCGCACGACGACGGCTCCGCTGGAAGTGCGGTGAATGAGCTCTTCCACACCGCCCGAAGCGATCAGGCGGCCGCGGCCCACCACGATGAGTTCGCTTGCTGTCACGGCCATCTCACTCATCAGATGCGAGGAGACGAAGACCGTGCGTCCCTCCGCAGCAAGAGACTTGAGCAGGTTGCGAATCCACAGAATGCCTTCGGGGTCGAGGCCGTTCACCGGCTCGTCGAGCAGCAGCGTTCCGGGGTCGCCCAGGAGTGCCGACGCGATGCCCAGCCGCTGCCCCATCCCGAGCGAGAAACCACCCGCGCGCTTGCCGCCGACCTCATCGAGCCCGACGAGGCCCAGCATGTCGTCCACCCGGGACTTCGGGATCCCGTTCGTGGCGGCCATCGCGAGCAGGTGGCTACGTGCTGAACGCCCGGTATGAACGGCGCGCGCTTCCAGCAGCGCTCCCACTTCCCGCAGCGGGGCAGGGAAATCCTGGTACGCCTTGCCGTTGATACGAGACCCACCGCCGTTTGGCCGGTCCAGCCCGAGCAGCAGGCGCATGGTCGTGGACTTGCCCGCGCCGTTCGGACCGAGAAAGCCCGTCACCACACCGGGCCGGACGACGAAGCTGAGGTCGTCAACGGCGGTCTTGCCGCCGTACCGCTTGGTCAGAGCTTGCGCCTCGATCATCCCGGGGACCCTAGCCCCGCCACGTGTACCTGGCCTGATTGGACGCGCTCAATCGGCCATCCGGGTGTCCAGGACTTTCGGCCATGGAGGCCAGGGACGCCGGCACCCGATACCGGTGGGGAATGCGGGTTGCCGGGCTGGCCGGCGGCGGCGCACCGTCCCAGGAGGACAACATGCTCGCTCGCCTGCGTACCCGCAGCAGCCGGACCGCCGACACCGATGACCAGGGCTTCACCCTCATCGAACTCCTGGTGGTCATCATCATCATCGGAATCCTCGCCGCGATCGCGATCCCGGTCTTCCTGAGCCAGAAGCAGAAGGGCTACGAGGCGTCGATGAAGTCCGACCTTCGCAGCGTGGCGCAGGAAATCGAGTCCCAGAACGTCGACGGCCAGGACTACACCCAGACCACTTTCGCCGGCGCCAAAGCCGTTGCTGCCGCAGCAATCACCGGCACTGGACAGAGCGTCGGTGCCAGCACCACGGTCAATCTGAGCGTAGGCAACACCATCACGTGGGTCGGCTCAACGGTCAATTCCTTCTGCCTGATGGCGACCACCAGCAAGGCGGCCTCCAATGCCCCGGTCTGGTACTACGAGAACTCGGCGGGCGGCCTCAGCCAGACCCCCTGCACCCAGTAAGGCGCATTCACCCTGAGCCTCGGGTCAGATGGCGAAGAACGACCGCGAATCGACCGGACCTGCGACCCCGTCAATGACCGCGCGCACCGCGAAGGTGTCGGTCGACAGCAGGCTCACCAAGGTCGCAGGATTCGTGCAGGCACTGAACGGTGCACCGTCGATGCTGCACTCGAACGTCGAGCCCGGGGTATCCGTGACGAAAGTGAACGTCACGACCGGAATGAGCACCGTGGAGCCGTCAGCGGGCCCTGAGGTGATCGTCGCCACCGGGGGCGGTTGGATGGACCAGCTGTAGCTGTCGCTGCCGGTTCCGCTCACGTTCGTGGCGGAAATGCTGAGGTTGTGGGACCCGACGGCCAGGCCCGAGGCCGACCAGGGGCTGGAGCACGGCGTGGCGGGGCCGCCGTCGAGGCTGCACGTCACCGTCGCCGCAGGATCGGAGACGCTGAATGCCACAGTGGCGTCCGGGACCCAGCCCGAGCTCGGCGGGCCAGAGGTCACGTTGACGGTGGGGGTCGCCGGGAAGACGGTCCAGCTGTGGCTGTCGGTCCCGGTGCCTCCGGCGTTCGACGCGTCGATGACGACCGTGTGCGCGCCCGGCAGGAGGCCCGACGCCGACCATGGGCTGGAGCATGGGGTGGCAGCACCGCCGTCGAGGCTGCACGTCACCGTCGCGGTCGGATCCGAGACGCTGAACGGCACTGTCGCATTCGTCGACGACGACGACCCCGGGCCACCGGTCACGGTCACCACCGGAGCCGGCGGCAAGACCGTCCAGCTGTAGGAATCCGAGCCGGATCCACCGGCATTGGCAGCGTCGATGACCACCGAGTGCGCGCCCGGCGCGAGCCCTGACGCGGACCATGGGCTCGAGCACGGCGTCGCAGCACCGCCGTCGAGAGTGCACGTCACCGTCGCGGTTGGATCCGAGACCGTGAAGGGCACCGTCGCGCTCGTGGCTGCCGTAGTCGCGCCCGGGCCACCGGTCACGGTCACCACCGGAGCCGCGGGCAACACGGTCCAGTTGTAGAAGTCCGAGCCGGAACCACCGGCATTCGACGCGTCGATCACGACGAAGTGCGGGCCCGGCAGGAGGCCCGACGCCGACCACGGGCTCGAGCACGGCGTGGCAGCACCGCCATCGAGGCTGCACGTCACCGCTGCCCCGAGGTCGGAGACGGTGAACGGCACCGTTGCATTCGTCGACGACGTCATCGCCCCCGGACCACCGGTCACGGTCACGACCGGAGCCGGCGGCAAGACCGTCCAGCTGTAGAAGTCCGAACCGGAACCACCAGCACCTGCAGCATCAATCCACACCAGGTGCGCGCCGGGCGCCAGGCCAGTCACCGACCACGGCGAGGAGCACGGCGCGGCAGGACCACCATCGAGGCTGCACGTCACCGTCGCCGCCGGATCCGACACGGTGAACGGCACCGTCGCATCCGTCGACGACGTCATCGCTCCCGGACCGCCCCTCACCTGAACATCCGGCGCGGCGGGCGGGGCAGGCGTCTGTGTGGGCGTGGGTGTCTGTGTGGGCGTGGGTGTCGGGGTGGGCGTGGGAGTGGCCGTCGGACTCGGAGCCGGCGGCGGCAACCAGCGCGCCGGCGCCGAGGTAGGCGCCGGCGGGACCGCCGTATCCACTGCCGCTTTCGCGATCGGGCGGGGTGCTGCTTGCACCCGCTGGGGACTGGCTGCCGGCGTGACAACCGGTCCGGGCTTGGCCGGCGCACCGATGGGCTTGGGCTTGGTCGCACTCAGCGTGGCGTGGGTTGCGGGGGCGGAAGCAGGCCCACCCGTCGCCACCACCACGACGCCTGCGGCAGCGGCCACGGCCGGCCCGCCGGCACTCGCGATCGTCTGCGCGGCGTCCCGCAACGCCCCGAGAAAGGGAAGCTGGACGATGAAGGAAAGCGGGCCCGTCGCCCACAGCAGGCGCGGCAAGGAGATTGCCAGGAACGCCCGCACCGTCACCGGATCGAAGTGTGTATTGGCGCAGCGCGTCAATTCCTCGCGCGCCTTGAGCGTCGACATCGGCCGCTTGTACGACCGGGCTGCGGTCATCACCTCGTAGGCATCGACCACCGCAATCATCCGACCAGCACGGGAGATTTCCGACCCGCTGAGGCCGCCGGGATATCCGGTCCCGTCGAAGCGTTCGTGGTGCTCCGCGATCGCCCGTCCCCACTCCCCCAGCCAACCCAGGAGCGACGCGGCGGCCCGGGCACCCTCCTCGGGATGGGCCCGCAGGATCGCCCATTCCCGGTCGGTGGGCTTGCCGGCCTTGTTGAGGATGGCCGGATCAACCGTCAGCTTGCCGATGTCGTGCAGCAACGACGCCCAGCGCAACCGGTCCTGATCCTCACGATTGAGCCGCATCTGCTGGGCGAGCAGGTCGGCGTAGACCCTGACCCGCTCGGCGTGGCCACGGGTGCGCTTGTCGTGGCTCGCCAGAGCCGCCAGCAGCGAGAGGATGTTTGCGGCCGCGCCGACCGCGGTGCCATCACGCTTTTCCGCGAGTTGGTCGAGCTTTTGGGTCGAGGTGGCCTTGCGGGCGACCTTGAAACGCGAGGGTGCCTGATCCGGGAAGAGCAGGCTGAGCTTCAGCAGGGTGGTCATCGGCAGCAGGCGGCGGGCGCCTCGCTCGGCGAGCATGGCCGCGGCCAGCGCGACGGCGATCACGACGGCCCGGTAGGCCCATCGCGTCCCGCCCGATGACGGTGGCAGCAGCGAACTGGCGACCCAAGCAGCGCCCAGCGAGCACAGAATCGGGATCGAGACGACGGCGAGTTTGAGTAGAGCGGCCAGCACGGGCCTGGCCTGCCAGCGATTCTGATCCTCAGAATCGTCGTGCTCTTGCTCGCGCGACGTCACCGCATACCCCCAATACACGCGAGTAGGTGCATCGACGTGACGTTTACGTCGCTTTAATTGCTGCCCTTTCGCTAAAGGAGGGCGCCGGCGCGTCCGAACACGACCATGAAATGGACGTGACCAACAGGACCGCCTGGACCCGGTTTCGCGAGGCCTCGGGCTGGACCCGGCGCGCCTGGGACCTCGGCCAGGAACTGCGGCCGGCAAGCGTGAGCGCCGGTCAGCTCTTCGTGGTGGGGACGCCCGCACATGACGCCTGGCATGTCGCGGCCCATCTGGACGACGAGGCCACCTTCAGCGGGGTCTGCTCGCTGCGCCCGACACTGCTGCGCTGGCAGCCGCCCACGTCAGGTCCGGCGCACCTGCGAGTCTCTGTCGATGAGTTGACGCGATCGGGACGCGGGCGGGCGGTGCTCGTCGTGGCGCCGGACGCCTTGGCCGAGACCGAGTTGGAGCGCCTCGCCGACGCACGTCGCGCCGGCGCCACCCTGCTGGCGGTCAGCGGAGCCCACGAGCACACCGGTGACCTGGCCGACCTGGCTCACGAGTGCGCCGTGGTGGACGCCTCACACGGGCTGGAAGACGTCGGACTGGCGAGCCACCTGGTCACGGTGAGCGCGGGCACCGCGATACTTCCGCGACGCCGGCTGGCCCTGCTCCACCGGTGACAGCAGGCCGGTTCAGCGCTCGCCCGGCTGGGGCGGTGGCCCAGGTACGGCGCGTGCCCTGCCGTTCGGCGGGGCCTCCGGCGCCACGACGAGGCGGCGGGTAGTCACCACCTCACGCGCAACATCGCGCAGCTTCGTATGACGGGCCTGACTGGCCTGGCGCAGCAGATCGAAGGCCGCCTCGGAATCAACCTCGCGCGTCGCCATCACGACACCGATCGCGGCGCCGATCTCACGATTGCTCTCGAGGGCCGCGGTGAGGTCGACGATGTGACGCCGCGCCGTCTCGAGCTCGGTGTCGAGTTCGGAGATACGCACCTCGGCTGCTGTGAGCCGGGGATCGGGATCGGATGGGGCTTCCTGTGCCACCACAAGCTCCGACGTCGAACCCTGCCACCGGCAGACATCAACTGCCCGTCGGCGGGGCTCCTATCCGAACCTGCCCAACAGATTAACGACGCTTTCGCCGCCCGCACAAGCACTTCATGTCTGAACCGCCCACGCCAGGCGTTCCCGGCGGTGCGGATCGTTGACGACCCCGCCGTCCTCGGCGAAGAGCATGACCGGACGCTCCTGCGCGTCGTACCGGCTCCAACCCGGATTGCCGGTGACCGCGAAACGCACGAAGGCCGCATGCATGGCCGAGGCCACCTGCTGCGACGGCTGCGCTCCCTCGATGGGCGAATGCCCCAGATTGTCAAAGAAAAAGCCGATATCCAGGCCGTGTGCTGCCCCAAGACCGGGGAT
>DATAZK010000008.1:0-41127 GCA_036272075.1 Frankiaceae bacterium | reverse complement strand
GCACGGTTGGGGTGGCAGCTGTCATCTTCCGTTCGACGCATGAGTGGGCGGCCCTGACGGCGTCGGTCGCTCGCACTTCGCAATCCTCCTCGTAGGAGGAGGACGCATGAACGCCGTGGTGGCCGTACTCCTCGTGCTGGTACTTCTGGGTCTGATCGTCCTTGGCTGGACGCTGGTTCGCGTGCAGCGCCGGGTCGAGTCAGGCGCACCCGCCTTGGCCGCGCCGAGTGCACCATCAACGGCGCTGGATGAGCCTGCCCTCCAGGTGATGCGCGAGCACGCGCTCTCCGAAGCTCGCCGCCAGGCCGCCGAACTGGTCACCCGCGAGACGGAGGAGGCTCGCGAGCGGGCTCAGGCGGAAACCGAGCGTTCGCGGCTGCGCGCGCGTGAGGAAGTCGAGGCGCTGAAGGCCGAGGCAGCCATCGATATCACCGAGCTTCGAGCCCGCGCCGAGAGGGAGGCCAGTCAGGCCGCCTCGAAAGCGGCGGCGGCGGAGCTGCAAGAGCTGACAGCGGCTCGCAGCGATCTTGATCAGCGTGAACAGCGGCTGGTCAGCCGGGAGGTCCGGCTCGAAGAGCGCTCCGAGCGGCTCGAGCAGGAAGCTCACGAGGTCGTCGCGCGCGAGCACGAGCTCGCCCGGACCGAAGCCGACATCGCGCGTCGCAAGGCGGAGCTCGCGGATATCGAGGAGCAGCGGCGCCAGGTGCTGGAGCAGGTGGCGGGGCTGACCGCGGCGGAGGCCCGCGCCGAGTTGGTCAGCGATGCGCAGGCGCAAGCCAAGCGCGACGCGGCCCTGATCGTGCGCGACATCGAGGCGAAGGCCCGAAACGAGGGCGAGGACCGAGCGCGGCGCATCGTCACGCTCGCCATCCAGCGCGTCGCGAGCGAGCAGACGGCGGAGTCGGTGGTCTCCGTGTTGCACCTGCCCAGTGATGACATGAAGGGCCGGATCATCGGCCGCGAAGGTCGCAACATCCGCGCCTACGAGGCGGTGACCGGCGTCAACGTCGTCATCGATGACACGCCGGAAGCCGTCCTGCTCTCATGCTTTGATCCGGTACGGCGTGAGGTCGGCCGGGTCACCCTCGAAGCGCTCGTGCTCGACGGCCGTATTCACCCGCAGCGCATCGAGGAGGAGTACGAGCGCGCCAAGGTCGCTGTCGAGGCACTCTGCGTCCGGGCCGGCGAGGATGCGCTGGTCGAGGTCGGGATCGCCGAAATGCATCCCGAGGTGATCACCCTGCTCGGGCGGCTGCGATACCGCACCAGTTACGGCCAGAACGTGCTCGGTCACCTGATCGAGTCGGCTCACCTGGCCGGCATCATGGCCGCCGAGCTGCGGTTGCCGGCCGATCTGGCCAAGCGCGGCACCCTCCTTCACGACCTCGGCAAGGCGCTCACTCACGAGGTCGAAGGCAGCCACGCCCTGATCGGAGCCGAGATTGCCCGGCGCTACGGCGAGCACGAGGACGTCGTGCATGCCATCGAGGCCCACCACAACGAGGTCGAGCCACGCACCATCGGCGCCGTACTCACGCAGGCTGCCGACCAGATCTCCGGGGGTCGCCCAGGGGCGCGCCGGGAAAGCCTCGAGTCCTACGTCAAGCGGCTCGAACGCATCGAAGCGCTCGCGTCAGGGCTGCCCGGGGTGGAGAAAGTCTTCGCCATGCAGGCCGGACGCGAGGTGCGCGTGATGGTGATCCCCGACGCGGTCGACGACATCGGCGCCCAGGTGCTGGCCCGCGATCTGGCCAAACAGATCGAGGAAGAGCTCACGTATCCGGGTCAGATCCGCGTCACGGTGGTACGGGAGACCCGAGCGAGCGAAATCGCCCGCTGAGCCTGCACGTACCAGCGAGAGGAACCACTCGTGTTCCAAGTGGCCTTTGACGCCGCCGACCCGGCGGCGCTTTCGGGGTTCTGGCAGCAGGCGTTGGCGCCGCTCGGCTACCAGCCGGCGACCCCGCCGCCGGGCTTCGCCGACTGGCCGGAGTTTCTGGCCGCGCAAGGAGTCCCGGAGAGCGAATGGAACTCGGCGGCCGCGCTCGTCGATCCCACCGGTCAGGGCCCGCGACTGTTCTTCCAGCGGGTGCCCGAGCCCAAGACCGCCAAGAACCGGGTGCACATCGACCTCGGCAGTGGCGGGGGCCCGAGCGTCCCGGTCGAGCAGCAGCGGGCGGCCGTCGATGCAGCCGTCACGCGCCTGGAACAGCTCGGCGCCACGTTCGTCGAGCGGTCGGAGGAGCTCGGCGTCGTCTGGGCCGTCATGCACGACCCGGAGGGCAACGAGTTCTGCGCGTGACGGCTGCCCTGGCCCGATCGGCCAGCCGTAGTCTCGACACGGTGAGCGCGCATCCGACACCTCGCACGTACGAGGTACGCACCTACGGGTGCCAGATGAATGCGCACGACTCCGAGCGGATCTGCGGACTGCTGGAGGAGGCCGGATATGTGGCCGCCGCCGGCGTCGATCCAGATCTGATCGTCTTCAACACGTGCGCCGTCCGGGAGAACGCCGACAACCGCCTCTACGGCAACCTCGGGCATCTCCGGCCGGTGAAAGACGCCCATCCCGGCATGCAGATCGCCGTCGGCGGCTGCCTCGCGCAGAAAGACCGCGGGTCATTGGTGAAGCGGGCGCCGTGGATCGACGTCGTCTTCGGCACCCACAACCTGGCGAGCCTGCCCGCGCTGCTGGAGCGCGCGCGTCACAACGCTGAAGCCCAGGTCGAGATCCACGAGGCGCTGGAAGTCTTCCCGAGCGTCCTTCCGGCTCGTCGCGACTCGGCCGCCAGCGCCTGGGTCAGCATCAGCGTCGGCTGCGACAACACCTGCACCTTCTGCATCGTGCCGAGCCTGCGCGGCCGCGAGCGCGACCGCCGCCCGGGGGACGTCCTCGCTGAAGTGGAAGCGCTCGTGGATCAGGGCGTCCTGGAGATCACGCTGCTCGGGCAGAACGTGAATTCCTACGGCCGCAGCTTCGGCGATCCCGGTGCTTTCGCCGCGCTGTTGCGTGCGATGGGCCGCATCGACGGGCTCGAACGCGTGCGGTTCACCTCCCCGCATCCACGCGACTTCACCGATGACGTCATAGCTGCGATGGCCGAGACCCCCAATGTCTGCCCGTCACTGCACATGCCGCTGCAGTCGGGGTCGGATGACGTCCTGCGGCGGATGCGGCGCAGCTACCGGGCTGATCGCTACCTCGGCATCATCGAGCGGGTACGCGCGGCGATCCCCGACGCCGCGATCACGACGGATGTCATCGTCGGCTTCCCCGGTGAGACCGAGGACGATTTCCAGGGGACGCTCGACGTGGTGCGGGCGGCCCGCTTCTCCGGAGCGTTCACCTTCCAGTACTCCAAGCGGCCCGGCACGCCGGCGGCCGATCTGCCCGATCAGATCGATCCGCAGACCGTCGCCGACCGCTACGGGCGCCTCGTCGAACTCCAGGATGAGCTGGCGTGGGAGGCCAACCGCGGGCTCGTCGGACGCGAGGTCGAGGTGTTGCTCGCGGAGGGCGAGGGTCGCAAGGATGCCGGCACCGGACGCATGTCGGGACGCGCGCGCGATGGCCGGCTCGTGCATCTGGCGCCGGGCGAGCTCGAGCAAGCGCCGCGGCCGGGCGATCTCGTCCACACCGTCATCACCCGCGGCGCCCCGCACCACCTGCTCGCCGACGGCCCGCTGATCCGGGTGCGCCGTACGGCGGCGGGCGACGCCTGGGCGGCCGGACGGCAGCCCGTGACCCCGCGGGCGACCGCACCGGGGGCGGAGACGGTCGGCCTGGGCTTGCCCCGCGTCGGCATGCCGGCGTGAGCGGGGGGCAGCCGGCGGCCGTCGCGTTCTGCCCGCAGCCCCCACTCCTGGTCAGCGAGGTCGGTGCGGGTGAACCGGTGGCCGCAAGGGCGCCCTCGATCGCTGCCGTCCGAACACTCACCGGGCCGGCGATCGAACGGATCGTGGTGCTTGGTGGTGCCACCACGGCGGCCTGTTTCGGGTCGGGAGCCGCCGGTAGCTTCGCTCGCTACGGGATCGACCTGACCGTGCGGCTGCCCGGCGCGCGCGATGTCGCGTCCGATCCGCTGCCCCTCTCGCTGGCGGTCGGCGCTTGGCTGCTGGAGCAGGCGTCCTGGACCGGGCCGGTCGTCGCCATCACTTGCGACGCGGACGGCGCGCTCCCGTCCGAACTCGGGGTGATCGGCGAGCAGGATTGCGTGCTGGTGATGGGCGACGGATCGGCCAGGCGCACCGAGAAGGCGCCCGGCTGGCTCGATGAGCGGGCAGCCGGTTTTGACGCGCAGGCGAGCGCGGCCCTCGCGGCTGGTGATCCGGCGCTGCTCGCGAGCATCGACCTTGATCTCGCTCGTGAGCTGCTCGCCGCGGGTGCCCCTGCCTGGCGGGCGGCGTCGGGGCTCCTCGCTGGAACGAGCTGGCAGGCAACCGTCAGCTACGACGACGCTCCATACGGAGTGGGCTACCTGGTCGCTACCTGGTCGGCGCCGGCGCGCAGGGGCTGACCCATGGCCTCGGTGATTGCCGTCGTCGGCCCTACTGCGGCGGGCAAGAGCGACCTCGCCGTGACGCTCGCCCAGCGGCTCGGGGGAGAGATCGTCAACGCCGACTCGATGCAGCTCTACGCCGGGATGGATATCGGCACGGCCAAGCTGACCATGGCCGAGCGGCAGGGCGTACCCCACCATCTGCTGGACATCTGGCATCCGCGCCACGGCGCTGACGTGGCCAATTACCAGCGGCTCGCTCGCGCGCAGATCGACGCCCTGCTGGCGGTGGGACGCACGCCGGTGCTGGTCGGTGGCAGCGGGCTGTACGTCCGCGCTGCCCTTGACGTGATGGAGTTCCCCGGCACCGACCCGGCGATACGCGCCCAACTCGAGGCCGACCTGGCCGAACACGGGCCCGCGGCGCTGCACGCCCGACTCGTCGCGAGCGATCCGGAGGCGGCCGCGGCCATCCTGCCCGGCAACGGGCGGCGGCTGGTGAGGGCGCTGGAGGTGGTGGAGCTGACCGGCAGCTTCTCGGCGAAGCTGCCCGCGGCCGAGGCCGTCTATGACGTGGTCTTCGTCGGAGTGGATCGGCCCGATCTCGATGCCAGGGTGGCCGAACGTACCCAGCGAATGTGGGATGGCGGCTTCGTTGAGGAGGTCAGGGCGCTGGAGGCCGATGGTTTACGCGAAGGTCGTACCTCAGCGCGAGCGCTCGGTTACTCTCACATCCTCGGGTGGTTCGACGGGCGTTTGCCTGACGAAGAGTCCGCAAAGGCAGAGACGGTGCGGTCAACATGCCGATTCATTCGCCGGCAGCGATCCTGGTTTCGTCGCGATCCGCGTATCCAATGGCTTCCACCGGCCGCAGCTCAGGCAGCGCAGTCAGCGCAGGCCGATGTCGCTGAACAACTCATCGCGGCTACCGCGCACCGATAGGTGCCGGAAAGAAGCCCAGAGGTCGCTCGCTTTGGCCGGCTGGGGCACGGGGGCATCGAAGGCGGAATCATGAGCGCAATGCTGGATCTGGATCTGGCCGAAGAACTGCGCGGTGCGCATGAGCGCGGCGAGATGGTCCTGCACTTCCAGCCCGAGATCGATCTTGCCTCTGGCGGGGTCGTCGGGATGGAAGCCCTCATGCGCTGGGCGCATCCCCGGCGAGGACTGCTGCCGCCCAACGCTTTCCTCGAGGTCGCGCACAAGGCCGGCTTGCTGCTGCCCCTTTCGACATGGGTGCTCGAAGAGTGCGCGGCAGAACGTGCCCGATGGGAGTTACTGCCCCCGCATCCCACCGTCGGCCTGTGCCAGCTGTGGGCCAACGTCCCGGCCGTCCAGCTCTCCGCGGCCGGGTTCGTGGATTCGGTACGCAAGCTCTTCGAGCGCCATCAGCTGCCGGCCCGCTCGCTCGGCCTGGAGTTCAGCGAATCCACGCTGGGTGATGTCGGCTCCGCAGCTGCGTCGCTGCTGTTGGAGCTGCGAGAGGTCGGTTGTGCGCTGGCGGTCGACGACTTCGGCACGTGGTATTCCTCGCTTGCCCGCTTCGATGACATGCCCGTCGATGCCGTGAAGCTGGACCGCCGCTTCGTGCGGGGCCTGGGCGTCGACCTTGATGAGGACTCGATCGTGGCCTCGGTCGTTCGCCTTGCGCATGCCCGTGACCTGTACGTCGTCGCCGAGGGCGTGGAGTCCTGGACCGAGGGTGCGCGGCTGTGCGAGCTCGGATGCGACCGGGCTCACGGGTTCCTGTTCTGCGGACCGCAGGAAGCCAGCCGAGCTCGCTCGATGCTCGCCCGCGGCGGCGGTTGGACCCCTGCCTCGCCGGAGGCGCTGGCCCGCGCCACCCCGCTGGCGCACTCGCCTGCCAGGCCAGAGGCGAAGTAGCCTTTCAGGTCATGAGCGTGGAGGTCTTGCCTGAGCTGGCGGCCCTCGCTGCCGCGCCCGGCGCCGGGCTCGCTTTCGCCAAGGGTGAGGGCACGGGTAACGATTTCGTCCTGCTGCCCGACCGCGAGGATCGTCTGCGCCTGACCCCTGACCTGGTTCGGCGCCTGTGCGACAGGCGTTTCGGCATCGGCGCCGACGGCTGCCTGCGCGTCGTTCCCGCAGAACCGGGCACCTGGTTCATGGATTACGTGAACGCCGACGGCAGCATCGCCGAGATGTGCGGCAACGGTGCCCGCGTCTACGCCCGCTATCTGGTCTCCGCCGGCTGGGCCGAGCCAGGAACCTTGCTGCTCGCTACTCGTGGCGGGGTGCGGCGCGTCGACGTCCCTGCCGATCCCGGCGGCGATATCGCGGTCGACATGGGTCCTCCGCTCATCGACCCGGCGCCCTCGGCAGCGACCATCGGCGGGGCGAGCTACCCGGGAATGTCGGTCTCGATGGGCAACCCGCACCTGGTCTGCCCCGTCGCCGATCCCTCTGCTCTCGACATGGTCTCGCCGCCGGCATTCGACGCCGGGAGATTCCCGCAGGGAGTGAACGTCGAGGTGTACGCGCGCACCCCGGAAGCGCTGGTCATGCGGGTGCACGAGCGCGGATCGGGCGAGACGCTCTCCTGCGGGACAGGCGCCTGTGCGGTCGCCGTCGCCGATGCGGCTTCTCGCGGAGAGCAGTCGGCTGACGTGCTCGTCGACGTGCCCGGCGGGCGGTTGCGGGTCGTATGGGAAGGTGCGTCGGTGATCCTTCATGGCCCGGCGAACATCGTGGCGGCGGGACGGTGGTGGGGCTGAACGCCCTTGAGGCAGCCACCGAGCTTGCCCATCCCGTCGGATTCCTCGGCGGCTGGTTCATGGCCTCGCGATCGACCTACGCCTACGGCAGCGAACTCGGCTTCGAGGGCATGGCCTTCTACTACCTCGGACGCGGCGGAGCCCTCGGCGACGCGGAGCCCGGGGTCGTCGCCAGCGCGATGACCTTCTTTCCCGCGCCGCTCGTGGAGACGATGTGGCAGGCGGGCAAGGCGGTCATGACGCCCGAGGAAGGCCTCGCCGAATTCTCCGAATGCTGCTGGCGCTGGGGACGCAAGCGGTTCGCCGCCGTTTCCGGACTCGAGCGCACCACCGAGCTGCTCGCCCGCGTTGCCGATGCGGCCGACGCCGCGGGGCTTCCGCTCTTCGCCGGTTGGCGGGCGGCGCCGAGGCCGTCGGACCTGCCCGGCCTCACCTCTCACCTGCTTCAGGTACTGCGCGAGCACCGCGGCGCAATCCATGGGCTGGCAGTGCTGGCCAGCGGGCTCACCCCGGTGGAAGCCGCGGCGGCGAGCGCCACGGAGTTCTACAAGCCGCAGTCGGTGGGTTGGACCGATCCGCTCCCCGAGGTCACGGACGAGTTGCTGGCCCGCCGCAAGACCGCCGAGGACCTCACCAACCGGATGGTCGCCCCTGCGCTCGCCGGTTTGGAGCCCGCGGAGCTCAGCGAACTGGTCGAACGCGTCAAAGCGTTGCTTCTCGCAGCGAAATCCGGATGACTCAGCCGCATTCGTGGGTTGAACTGAACACGATGACTTCTGCTGCTGCCCGGGCTCACGCGCCCGCCACCGATCCCGACCACCCTGTCGAGGCTGTCGAACCTTCGCCGGACTTTGCTTCCGTGCCCTGGTTCGAGGCCGAGGGCGAGGGTTTCGATCTGGAGGATCGGCAGGCGCTGCGTCGTGTCGCGGGGCTGGCCACCGAGCTGGAAGACGTCACCGAGGTCGAGTACCGCCAGCTGCGGCTCGAGCGGGTCGTGCTGATCGGAGTCTGGGATTCCGGCACGCAGGCCGACGCTGACAACTCGCTGGCCGAGCTTGCTTCGCTCGCCGAAACCGCCGGATCGCAGGTGCTCGAAGGCCTGGTCCAGCGGCGCAGCAAGCCCGATGCCGCTACGTACGTGGGCTCGGGTAAGGCCCGAGAGTTGCGCGACGTGGTGGTGTCGACCGGAGCTGACACGGTCGTCTGCGACGGCGAGCTGACCCCGGGCCAGCTGCGCCAGCTCGAGCAGATCGTGAAGGTCAAGGTCATCGATCGCACGGCCCTGATCCTCGACATCTTCGCCCAGCACGCCACCTCGCGGGAGGGCAAGGCGCAGGTGGAGCTGGCACAGCTTTCCTACCTGCTGCCCCGGCTGCGTGGCTGGGGTGAATCGATGACCCGCGCGGGCGCCGGCATCGGTACCCGAGGCCCCGGTGAGACCAAGATCGAGACCGACCGGCGCCGGATCCGCTCGCGGATGTCGCGGCTGCGTCGCGACCTGGCGGGAATGTCGACGGTGCGCTCGACCAAACGGGCCGGGCGCCACCGCGCCTCTGTACCGTCGGTCGCCATCGTGGGCTACACGAATGCCGGCAAGTCGTCGCTGCTGAACCGCCTGACGGGCGCCGGGGTACTGGTCGAAGACGCGCTCTTCGCGACGCTGGACCCGACGGTGCGCCGCACCGTGCTGCCCGACGGGCGCACCATCACGCTGACCGACACAGTGGGCTTCGTGCGCCACCTTCCTCATCAGCTGGTCGACGCCTTCCGTTCGACGCTGGAAGAGGTATCCGGCGCCGACCTGCTGATCCACGTCGTCGACGGTGCCGATCCGGATCCCGAGTCGCAGATCGCCGCGGTACGCGAGGTCCTCGACGAGATCGGCGCAGCAGCGCTGCCCGAGTTGCTCGTCATCAACAAGGCCGACGCCGCCGACCCTGTGACGCTCAGCCGGCTGCGTCGCACCCTCCCGCACGCTCTTGTCGTCTCTACCCGCACCGGCGACGGTCTCGGTGAAGTCGTCGCCGAAATCGAAAGGCGCGCGCCGCACCCGCCGGTCGAGATCGAGGCGCTGGTGCCCTACGCCCGTGGTGATCTCGTAGCCCGGGTGCACGAGATCGGCGAGGTACTGGCGTCAGACCACACCGCGGACGGGACCCTGCTTCGGGCACGCGTGCCAGCAGGGCTTGCCTCGGTGCTGAAGCCGTTTGCGGCGACGAGCGGCGCGGTGGCTGCCGCTACCGCCCCCAACGGCGCCGGTTCCGCGTCAGATCTTGCGCAACACCGCGACGACGCGACCTAGCACCACGGCCTCGTCGCCCACGATCGGCTCGTAATCCGGGTTGGCCGGCATCAGCCAGACGTGGCCGTCCTTGGCCTTGTAGGTCTTGACGGTCGCCTCGTTGTCCAGCATGGCCGCGACGATGTCGCCATTGTCAGCGACCGGCTGCTGGCGCACGACCACCCAGTCGCCATCGCAGATGGCCGCCTCGATCATCGACTCGCCGGTGACCCGCAAGAGGAAGAGCGTGCCCTCACCGACGAGCTCGCGCGGCAGCGGGAAGATCTCCTCGACAGCCTGCTCGGCAAGCACCGGTCCGCCGGCCGCGATGCGTCCCACGACGGGGACGTAGGCAGGGGTGGGATGCGAGGTCAACGGACCGGACTCGGTCTCGATGCCCGGAAGCAACACCTCAACCGCCCGTGGCCGGTTGGGATCGCGCCGCAGAAACCCCTTTGATTCCAGGGTTTTCAGCTGGTGCGCGACGCTGCTCGAACTGGTCAACCCGACGGACTCGCCGATCTCCCGGACGCTGGGCGGATAGCCCCGGCGGTCGACGGCCTCGCGGATCACTTCGAGGACTTTGCGCTGACGAGGCGTCAAGCCCGTCTCATCCGGCACGCCATCAGGGAAGTCCCTGACATTGCTGCCGCGCCGACGCGTGGACGCGACCGCCTTCGGGGCGCTCTGGCGGCGGCCCTCAGAACTCGGTCGACCTCCGCTGCCACTCGCACCCTGCTTTGCCATGTGCTGCTCCTCGCTAGGCCCCTGGAACGAGCGATCCGCTCGTTCGATGTGTTCGACCGTAGCCGTTCTGAGGGCTTCTTTCAAACACACGTTCGACCGTGTCGCGTTTTTGTCGTACGGTCGCGCTACAACACGAAAGTCGAACACGGGTTCGACGGCGGTCGCGGTTCCTCGCGAGTGCCAAGGACGTGGTGGAGGTGTGAGATGGCTGCTTCGGTAGCTAGCAGTTGGGGCCCCGGATTTGTCGTGGGCGTCAGGCGTCCCGCGAGACTGTCGGCCCGTCCGAAGGCTGCCCGCGTGGTGGTCGACAAGGTGCGTTCGGCTCCTCCGCGCCGGCCGGTGAGCGAATTTGCTCCGACCGCGCGTCGGGTTCAGGCGCCGGCCGTGCCTGCGCCGATGCGACGCCGCTTCGAGGCGGCGAGGCCGGCCGCCCCGGCGCCGGTTTCGCGGCGCGCCCGCCGGATCGAGCGCCCGGCGCCCGGCACAGCGCCGTTGCGGCCGCGCACCAGGCGAGTCGGGTCGCGCTCCCCGGTTGCCACGCGCGCGGGTGCGGCGCCCAGGAAGCTGCATCTCACGCGGCGCGGGCAGCTGCTCGCGTTCGTCGTGCTCGCGGTTGCCGTCTACGCAGCGTTCGGTCTGGGCCGGGCCAGCGCTGACGGCGCTGCCGCGCCGACTCATGGCGCCTCGGTCGTCGTTCAGCCCGGGGATTCGCTCTGGACCATCGCCGTCCGGGCCCTGCCCAGTTCCGATCCTCGTGACGTCGTCGGCGAGCTGAGGTCGATTAACCACCTCTCCAATGCCGACCTTGCCGTAGGTCAGCGGCTGTTGTTGCCCTAGCCGTCAAGCGACGTGATTCGCGTTCCGTGCGAGCGCCTTCACCCAGCGCAAAATCGCTGCGACTCGCCGATGCGACACGCCGCTATCAGACTTGCTCACCCCGCAGCGGAGCCCTACTGTCCGGGACACAACATCTAGTAGTTACACCGGTGTAAGTCGTCCACAGGTTGTTCAACAGGTTGCCCACAGATTTGAGCTGGTTACCCACAAGGGTGTCCACAGCCCGGCTGGTCAGGGACCTGAAAGCGCCCGGTGGCTTCACCGGTCTGGTGCAGAGGAGAGGTGGTCCGGACTCATGCGGTGTCCCTTCTGCCAGACCTCCGACAGCCGGGTCGTCGACAGCCGCGAGGCCGACGGCGGGGCCGCCATCCGGCGTCGTCGCTCATGCGGTGCCTGTGGCCGTCGCTTCACCACGCTTGAGGAAGCCACGCTGCTGGTCGTCAAGCGCAGCGGGGCCACCGAGCCGTTCGGGCGCGAGAAGGTCGTCGCCGGCGTTCGTAAGGCCTGTCAGGGTCGTCCGGTCGATGAAGACTCGCTCGCGTTGCTGGCGCAGCGCGTCGAGGAGAATGTCCGCGCCGCGGGTCGAGCCGAGGTCAGTTCCGACGACGTGGGCCGGGCCATTCTCGGCCCGCTGCGGGAATTGGACGAGGTCGCTTACCTGAGGTTCGCGTCCGTCTATCGAGCGTTCGATTCCCTCGAGGATTTCGACCAGGAGATTGCTGCTCTGCGACGCGATCACGCGCCGGAGTCAGCCGGATCTCCTCCAGATCCCAGCCAGAACGATGCCAATCGAGCCCATTCCACTCACCCTCCGCCACCCGCCCTCGCCGCGTCTGCTGCGACCTGATCCTGCTGACGCAAAACCCCAGACTTCCGCCAATTCCTGGCACATCCGGCCGTCCCCGGTTGTTGCTACTTACGAAAGGCAGGACTGCATGACTGAAACCGTTTCCGACACGATTCCGGCGCCCTCATCGCCGCAGCGGGGGCTCCGGATCGGCCGCGTCTTTTCGACCCAGGGCACCCACCCGTACGAGCAGGTGACCTGGGAGCGTCGCGATGTCGTGATGACGAATTGGCGCGACGGAACGGTGAATTTCGAGCAGCGAGGGGTCGAGTTTCCCGACTCCTGGTCGGTCAATGCCGCGAATATCGTCACGAGCAAGTATTTCCGGGGAGCCGTGGGCTCGCCCGAGCGTGAGAGCTCGCTCCGCCAGCTGATCGACCGTGTCGTGGGCGCCTATCGGCGGGCCGGCGAGGCCAATGGCTACTTCGCTGCCCCCGAAGATGCCGAGATCTTCGAGCACGAGCTGACCTACATGCTCGTGCACCAGATGTTCAGCTTCAACTCCCCGGTGTGGTTCAACGTCGGCACCAACGCGCCGCAGCAGGTCAGCGCCTGCTTCATCCTGGCGGTCGATGACCAGATGGAGTCGATCCTCAACTGGTACCGCGAAGAGGGACTCATCTTCAAGGGCGGCTCCGGCTCCGGGATCAACCTCTCGCGGATCCGCTCCTCGAAGGAGCTGCTGTCCTCCGGAGGCACGGCGTCGGGGCCGGTCAGCTTCATGCGCGGGGCCGATGCGTCAGCCGGCACCATCAAGTCCGGTGGCGCCACCCGGCGAGCCGCGAAGATGGTCGTGCTCGATGTCGACCACCCCGACGTCCTGGAGTTCGTCGAGACCAAGGCGCGGGAAGAGGACAAGATCCGCGCGCTTCGTGACGCGGGCTTTGACATGGACCTCGGCGGCGCAGACATCGTCTCGGTTCAGTACCAGAACGCCAACAACTCGGTGCGGGTGAGCGACGAGTTCATGCGTGCCGTCGAGAGCGACGGTGAGCATCACCTGCGGGCCCGCCTCGATGGCGCGGTCATCGAAACGGTGCAGGCGCGAGAGTTGTGGAAGGCCATCGGTCAGGCTGCCTGGGCATGCGCCGATCCGGGTGTGCAGTACGACGACACCATCAACGATTGGCACACCTGCCCGGAGTCGGGCCGCATCACGGCGAGCAACCCGTGCTCGGAGTACGTCCACCTGGACAATTCCTCCTGCAACCTGGCCTCGCTCAACCTGATGAAGTTCCTGCGCGACGACGCCACCTTCGACGGTGAGCGTTTCGTCCGCGGAGTCGAGCTGATCATCACGGCGATGGACATCTCGATCTGCTTCGCCGATTTCCCGACCGAGGCGATCGGCGACACCACCCGGGCCTTCCGCCAGCTCGGTATCGGCTACGCCAACCTCGGCGCGCTGCTCATGGCCACCGGCCACGCGTACGACTCCGAAGGCGGCCGGGCGCTCGCTGCCGGCATCACCTCACTGATGACGGGCACCGCCTACCGGCGCAGCGCGGAGCTGGCGGCGGCGGTGGGTGCCTACGAGGGCTACAGCCGTAATGCTGTCGCCCACACCCGGGTGATGCGCAAGCACGCGGCAGCCAACGACGCGGTCCGTCCCATCGGCGCCGATGACGCCCGGCTGCTGGCGCTGGCCGCCAAGCAGTGGCAGCAGGGGCTTCGGATGGGTGAGCGCAACGGCTGGCGGAATGCGCAGGCTTCTGTGCTCGCCCCCACCGGGACGATCGGTTTGATGATGGACTGCGACACCACCGGCATCGAGCCGGATCTGGCGCTGGTCAAGGTCAAGAAGCTCGTCGGCGGCGCCAGCATGCAGATCGTCAACCACACGGTGCCGCGCGCGCTCACGTCGCTCGGCTACACAGATGAGACCAAAGAGGCGATCGTCGAGCACATCAAGGAGCACGGCCACGTGGTCGACGCTCCGGGTCTGCGGCCGGAGCACTATGAGGTCTTCGACTGCGCGCTCGGCGAGCGTTCGATCGGCCCGATGGGCCATGTGCGGATGATGGCCGCCGCTCAGCCGTTCCTGTCAGGCGCCATCAGCAAGACGGTCAACATGCCGGCTTCGGCGACGGTCGAAGAGGTCGAGAACATCTACTTCGAGGGCTGGAAGCTCGGCCTCAAGGCGCTCGCGATCTACCGCGACAATTGCAAGGTTGGTCAGCCGCTCAGCGACCTGAAGGGCAGCCGCGCCAGCGCGAGCGCGAAGGCCGAGGCCCACGTCGAGAGCCGCCCTGTTCGCAAGCGGCTTCCGAAGAAGCGCCCGTCGCAGACCATCTCGTTCGCCGTCGGCGGCGCCGAGGGCTACCTGACCGCCGGCTCCTACCCGGACAACGGTCTGGGCGAGGTCTTCATCAAGATGTCGAAGCAGGGCTCGACCCTGGCCGGCGTGATGGATGCCTTCTCGGTGGCCGTGTCGATCGCCTTGCAGTACGGGGTTCCGCTCGACGCTTATGTCTCGAAGTTCATCAACATGCGCTTCGACCCGGCGGGGCTCACCGACGATCCCGACGTCCGGCTCGCGCAGTCGGTCATGGACTACCTGTTCCGCCGGCTCGCCCTGGACTATCTGCCCTACGATCGTCGGGCCGAGCTCGGCATCTTCACGGCCGAGGAGCGCACTGCGCAGACGGCGGCGAAGTACGGGACCGCCGAGCTGGAGAGCGACCCCGACGTCGACAATCTGCAGGCGTCGGCACCGGTCGAGGTGGCCTCTCCCGAGGTGCGGACCCCGGCTGCCGGCAGCGGCGCCTCCGGCGGTCAGATCGACATCCAGACAGCTGTCGACGCACCGCTCTGCTTCACGTGCGGCATCAACATGCGGGCGGCCGGAAGCTGCTACGTGTGCGAGCAGTGCGGCAGCACGAGCGGGTGCAGCTGATGTCGATGTCAGCGATCGCCCTAAGGGCGAATGACCAGCACCTGACGGTGTCGAAGGGGACGACCTGGGCGAGCATTTCCGCTGGCCCACCCTCGAGAATGCTGGCGGGTACCTCATGGGCGTGCGCCCGTCAGCTACGAGCCAGCAGATCTTCCACGATCATCGAGGCCGTCGGGATGGCGCCGCGTACGAAGCCGAAGAACGGGCCGAAGTCCTGGGTGGACAGGAAGCCGGCTACGTAGAGGCCGGCCGTGGTGGTGGCAAAGAAGTCGTCGAGGACCGGGAAGCCGTTCTTGACGAGGACGCCATCGCCGACGAGGTGGGTGAGGTAGGGCACGGCTTGGAGATCGGCGCGGTAGCCGGTGGCGAACACGACAAAGTCCGCGTCCAGCCGCTCTCCTGAGGACAGCGTCACCCGTGCCGCCAGGCCGTCGTCTTCGGCGCGGGTCACCTCGGCACCCGGATACTGGCGCACCCGGGTGTCGAGCCGGGGTGGGATCCACGGCTCCAGGGTCAGCCGGCCGACCTCCCAGAACCGGCGGTTGATCGACTCACGGTCAGCTGCGGGCAGCGACCGCCACCAACCCCTCGTTCGCAGCGTTTCGGCGATGTAGCCATCGACGAAGGACCAGTCGGCCGCCGCGAAGCGGGGAACGTCGTGCCGGTGGACGATGTCGATGCGCTCGGCGCCGTGATCGCACAGCAGGGCCGCCCACTCGTAGGCGCTTTGGCGCCCTCCGATGATCAAACAGCGGGCCCCGCGCAGCTGCTCGAAGGTCACCAGATCGGCCGTGTGGGCTCGGCGCTGCTCCGGCAAAACGGCGGCCCACGACGGGAGCACGGCGAACTGGGCGATGCCGGGCGCCGACACCACGGCGTCGGCCTGAATGCTTTCGCCGTCACCCAATTCTGCGACGAATCGGTCGCCTGAGCGGACCAACCGCTCGACCCTGACGTCGTCGACCGGCACGCCCTTCTCGGCGGTGAACCAGTCGGCGTACTCCAGGTAGCTCGACAGCGGAATCGGATCCACATCGGTGGCTGCCAAACGCCGCTCGGCGAGGAACGCTGTGAAGGTGTGTTCGCCGGCCACGTCCAGGTGCCAGTCGGGACCGGAGCGAAGAAACATCCCGGCGGGCATCTGCTCTCGCCAGAACCCCATCGGGGTGCCGAGCGTCACCGTCCCTATCCCGCTCTGACGGGCATGTGCGGCGAGCGCCAGCCCGTACGGGCCGGCCCCGATGACGAGCAGTTCCGTCGCCCGCATGCCGGCCTCCTAGCTGGTGCTCAGCAGCAATCTGAGCGTCAGAGCTGGCGGAACGTCGCGAAGTGGGCGAGCTCGAGAAGGTCGGCCTTGACGTGCTGGGGCGCAGCCAGCGACTCGACGTGATGCTCGGCCGCCGACAGGTGGCTACGGGCCTCGTCGAGCACCCACTTGTGAAAGCCCGCTTCGCTCAGCTCGTCGGCGGCCGCGACGAGCAGTTCCTCCGGCGGCTCGGCGCCCTCGCCGAACATGACCGACCGCAGCGCGTCGAGCCCTTCTGCTCCGGATTCCAGCGCCGCGGTGATCGGCAGCGTCTTCTTGCGCGAACGAAGATCACCGAGCACCGGCTTGCCGGTGAGTTCAGAGTCTCCCCAGATGCCGATGGCGTCATCGACCAGTTGAAATGCCATCCCGAGTTCCTGGCCGAAGCCGCGCAGCAGCTCGACCTGATCTTCCGGTGCGCCGGCCAGAATCGCTCCGAGAGCCGAGGCGCATTCGAGCAAGGACGCGGTCTTGCCGGCGGCCATGCGCCGGCAGTCCTCGAGCGTCACGTCGCGGCGCGTCTCGAATTCCAGGTCGAGCGCCTGGCCCTCGATGAGCTCGCTGACGCGCCCGTTCAGGAAGCGGATTCCCTCGAGCGTGCAGGCGCTTCCGGAGTCGAGCACGCGCCCGATCGCCAGCGATAGCAGGGCATCTCCGGAGATGATCGCCGCCCCGGCGCCGTACGCCACCCAGGCCGTGGGGCGGTGGCGCCGGCGGGTGTCGCCGTCCATCAAGTCGTCGTGCAGCAAAGAGAAATCGTGCACGAGTTCGACTGCCACAGCCGCAGCGATGCCGTACTCATCAGGGCCTTGGACCGCGCGCGAGGACAGCATCGCCAGCGCTGAGCGAAGCGCCTTGCCGGTCGGTCGTCCGGACGGCTGCCCGTCGACCGTGGTCCAACCCCGGTGATAGGACTCCACCCGCTCCAGGCCCAGATGCAGCCGGGACACGGTCTCGCGGATCGCCGGCTCGGTGAGCTCGCGAAGCTCGCCAAGCACCCGGGGGAGCCCGTCGGACCCGGTCGTCTGAGGTGCGTAAATCGTCATGGCCGCCGTCCCGCCAGGCTGCGTAACGCGACCTTTGCCTTGTCGGCGCCCGACAGGGACAGCCGCCGGGTCTGCACCGCCCCCGGGTCAGCGGCGATGACGCCGTTGAGCCGGTGGTAGATGCCGGCCATGGCCGCGCAGCAGGCGAAGCTGCGCCGATCCAGCAGATCCAGCAGAGCCAGGCCTTCGCGGTACCACTGCTCGGCCCGCGCAGCATCGGCCCGGATCATGTCCGCGAACGGTCCCGCGGGGCCGCGCAGATCTCCGTGCTCGTCGAGTTCGAGCGTGACTCCGAAACGATCCAGATCCTCTTTCGGAAGGTAGACCCGGCCATTACCCAGGTCTTCCCGGACATCGCGCAGGATGTTCGTCTGCTGCAGCGCGACACCCAGGTGATCAGCCAGGCGCGGGGCATCGGGATGAGTGGTGCCGCCGAAGATGGACAGGCAGAGCCGCCCGACCGTGCCGGCGACCCGGCGGCAGTACAGGACCAGGTCGTCGAAGGTGGCGTACGTCGTCCCGCGGACGTCCATCTCGATGCCGTCGATCAGCTCCTGCAGCGCTTCGAGCGGGAGTGGGAATCGCCGCCGGGTGTCATCGAGCGCGACGAGCACGGGGTCGCTGTCGGCCGACTCGAGGTCATCGAGCTGGGCGCGGAGCGCGGCGAGGCGCGTGACCTTGACGTCCTGCGGCAGGTCCGGGTCGTCGCCGATGTCATCGGCGCGGCGCGCGAAGGCGTACACCGCGGACAGTGACGACCGCTTCTGTGCAGGTAGCAGCCGTATTCCGTACGAGAAATTGCGAGCCTGCTGGTGGGTGATCTGTTTGCACTCGGCGTAGGCCTCGTCCAACGTCGACACGTTCGCCGTCATCGACCTCCGATCAGGAGCCGGTGGGATCCCCCCAGCAACATCTGCGTCCAATTCTGTCATGAGGTCGCCCTCAGACCGGCAATAACTCCCGCGCGGCCGCCAACCCGCTTCGTACCGCCCCCTCCATCGTCGCGGGCCATCCGGTCCGGGTCCACGCGCCGGCGACCACGAGGCCGGGCGATTGCGTGCGGTTCACCGGCCGGCGGGCCAGCTGTCCCGGGAGCTGAGCGAAGGTGGCATGCGGTTCCCGGGTGACCAGCACGCGCCGGACCGAGCGCGGCTGCGCCCGGGGCAGGAGTCGGGCGAGTTCGGCCACGAAGATCTCTTCGATGTCGGCGGCCTTGCGCTGCTGCCAGTCCGCCGCAGCCGACAGCGAAATGGCGAGGTACTGCCCGGAGGTCACGCCGGCTGCCGCCGTGCGATCGAACACCCACTGAACCGGGGAACCGATGGCCGCGGCGAAGGGCTCGTCCATCACGTGACGGTCGTAGAACACGTGGACATTCACGATCGGGCTGCTGCCCAGGGCGCGCAGCTCGGCCGGGTCCAGCCCGGCCTCGGGCGGGGCGAGATCGGCGACGACGTCGTGCGGAACGGCGAGGACGACCGCGTCCGCGGCCAGCTCGCCGTCGTCGGTGTCGACCTGCCAGCCAGCCCCGCAAGCGCGCAGTCCCCGCACCCGGCAACCGGTGCGGACCTGGGCACCGAGCGACTCGAGCTTGGCGCGTCCGGCGTCGCCGTGCAGCTCTCCGAGCGGGACCCGGCTGTAGCCGATGTCGGCGCCGCCGGCCGTCTCCAGCAGCCCGGTGCGTACGACCTTCGCGGCCAGCGCCAGGCTCGACTCCTTCGGCGGCGCGTTCAAGGTGGCGACGGTCAGCAGCTCCCACAGGGCCGGCAGGCTCAGCCCGCGCTGGCCGTGGGCAGCGAGCCAGTCACCGAAGGAGCGGGCGTCGACCGCGGGATCCTGCTGGTCGAGGCGGGCGAGCGCCAGTACCGCCGGGACGCTGCGCAGGCGCTGACCGAGCGGCATCGCGTCGTAGCGCAGCAGGCCGCCGGCCAGATGCAGGGGCGGAGGCAGCGGGAGGCGGCTGCGTCGCAGATGCGCTGCGCGGACGTCAGGGCCTTCACCGTGCAGCACCGTCACGTCGAGCCGGGGCTGCAGCTCGGTCAGGTGCTCGACCCCGAGTCGCTGCAGGAAACCCTGGTAGGCCGTGCAACAGCGCAGGAAGACGTGCTGGCCGGTGTCGATGGTGACGCCGTCACGGGTGAAGGACGCCGTCGCGCCGCCCAGCCTCGGCCGCGCCTCGAGCAGGGTGACCTGCCGGCCGGCGTCGGCGAGTTCGAGCGCCGCGGCAAGGCCGGCGAGACCCCCGCCGACCACCACGACAGAATCAGCCACGGATTCCCGCCGAGGTCAGGGTTCGGACGGTATGCCAGAGCACCCGGCGCCGCTTCGGTCCGGGCGTCACGTGGACTGCGTCGGCGCCTGCCGCCCGGACGGCATCCAGCGCCGCCAGGCCACCCGCCGTGAATCCGGCGATCGCCACCCGCGGCGGCCCCGGGATGAGCCGGGCCAACGGCGGACCAGCCGACAGCAGGATCCGCGCCCGCGTGCCCACCTCGGCCAGCAACGATTCGATACGCGTGCGCTCAGCAGCCGACAGGTGCGCCGGTGACCGGCCCAGCGAGTCAGCCGTCACCCCGTGCCGGGCGAGCGCATCCTGCGGCAGGTAGATGCGTCCGGCGGCGAGGTCCTCGCCCACGTCCTGCAAGTGCTCGGCGATCTGCAGCCCGGTGCAGACGTCGTCGGACAGGGCGACGCGCCGCTCGTCGTCGAGATCCCACAGCGCCAGCACGAGCCGTCCGACGGGTTCCGCCGACAGCCGGCAGTAACCGCGTAGCGCAGCGAAGTCGGCGTAGCGGCTGACCTGCTGATCCATCCGGTTGGCCGCCACCAGGTCATGGAACGGGCGCATCGAGAGGCCGCGTTCACGCGCTACCGGGACCAGCGCGGCGATGGGGGCCAGCGCCGGCCGTCCCGAGGCGACCAGCGCGAGGTCGTCGTCGATCAGGTCAAGCAGCGCGAGCCGGTCTCCGGGCGCCTCGTCTCCGACGTCGTCGATGAGGCGGGCCAGCACGTAGACGTCGAGCAGGTCGCGCCGCCTTTGCGCCCGCAGCAGGCGGCTCGCCACCGGGAAGTTTTCGCGCTTCGCCCGCGCCGCGTCGAGCTCGGCAATCCGTCCGGAAAGCCATTCCCGGTCCGCCGGAACCGCCTTGCCGGGCTGCGGAAGGTCAGTTTGCGACATCTTCGTGCGCGCCGGATGCGAAAGATCGACGCATTGGGCCGGAAACGCACAAGAATGGGGAAGGCAACGGAGCCTCCTTGATCGTTCTGCCGATTTACTGGGTTGCGTTTGCGGGGCGCATCCCAGTACTACACGGCAGAACGGGCAGAATGATCCCAAAGCGATGAGGAATCGGAGGTCGCCGCCGATGAACCCAGCCTCGGTGCGTTTGTTGGTGTTGCTCGTGCTGCCGTCAACGGCTCTCGAGCGGCCTGCATGAGCGTCGCGTCTGAGCGGTTGCGCAAAGGGTCGGCAGACCTGGAAGTCCATCTCGGTGATGCTCGCGATGCCGCGGCGGGCGCTTTGGAGCGCTCCATCGGCTACCTGCGGGAGCAGCAGGACGCGGCGGGTTGGTGGAAGGGCGAACTCGAGACCAACGTGACGATGGATGCCGAAGACCTGTTGCTGCGGGAGTTTCTGGGCATCCGTACGGCTGAGGAAACCGAGCAGGCAGCCAGGTGGATCCGCTCGCAGCAGCGCGAGGACGGCACGTGGGCGAACTTCTACGGCGGGCCCGGTGAGCTGTCCACCACGATCGAAGCGTGGGTGGCGCTGCGGCTTGCGGGTGATCCGGCTGACGCACCTCACCTGGCGAAGGCCGCCTCGTGGATTCTTGACGCGGGCGGGGTCGAGAACTCGCGCGTCTTCACCCGGATCTGGCTCGCCCTCTTCGGGCTCTGGTCGTGGGACGAGCTGCCCAACCTGCCGCCGGAGCTGATGTTCCTGCCGCGGTGGTTTCCGTTCAACGTCTCGGACTGGGCCTGCTGGGCCCGCCAGACCATCGTCCCGCTCACGATCCTCACCACGCTGAGGCCGCAGCGGACCCTTCCCGTAGGCATCGACGAGATACGCACCGGGGAGCCGGCCCCGGCCCTCATGCCGGCCAGGTCGTGGGGCGGCTTCTTCCAGCGCCTCGATCGGGTCCTGCACGGCTACGCCAAGCGCCCGGTCCGCTTGGTGCGGCGGCTCGCCCTGCGCCAGGCGTCCGCGTGGATCGTCGCCCGGCAGGAGGCCGACGGTGGATGGGGCGGCATCCAGCCGCCGTGGGTCTACTCGCTGCTCGCCTTGCATCTGAGTGGTTACGCGCTCGACTCCCCGGTCATGACCGCCGGCGTCCAGGGCCTCGAGGGTTTCCTGGTCCGCGAGCAGACTCCGGCTGGCATCGTGCGCCGCCTCGAGGCCTGCCAGTCGCCGGTGTGGGACACCGCGCTCGCGCTCAACGGACTGCTCGATGCGGGCCTGCCGGCCAATGATCCGATGGTGGCGCGGGCGGCGCGCTGGATCGAATCCGAAGAGATCCGGGTCAGCGGCGATTGGGCAGCGCGCCGGCCCAAGCTCGCCCCCGGTGGCTGGGCCTTTGAGTTCGAGAACGACGGCTATCCCGACACCGACGACACCGCCGAGGTTCTGCTGGCGCTGCGGCGCGCGCTGCCGCCCGGCAGCGGTGCGATCGCCCGCGGCTTCGAGTGGATGGTCGGGATGGAGTGCAAGGGCGGTGGCTGGGGCGCGTTCGATGCCGACAACACCCGTGAGCTTGCCTACAAGCTGCCGTTCTGCGACTTCGGCGCGGTCATCGATCCGCCGTCCGCCGACGTCACCGCTCACGTCGTGGAAGCACTCGCGGCCGAAGGGCTGGCCGATGCCCCCGCTTGCCAGCGCGGTATCGCCTGGCTGCTGCGCGAGCAAGAGCCCGACGGGTCATGGTTTGGACGATGGGGCTGCAATTACGTTTACGGGATCGGGGCGGTGCTACCCGCGCTGATCTTCGCGGGAGTGCCGGCTTCGTCGCCCGCGATTGCGCGAGCCGTCCGGTGGCTGCAGGAACATCAGAACGAGGACGGCGGTTGGGGCGAGGACATGCGCTCCTACGACGACCCCAGTTGGGCCGGCCGCGGGGAATCCACCGCGTCGCAGACGGCCTGGGCGCTGCTTGCCCTGCTGGCGGCTGACAGCCGCTCCGAGAGTGAGGCTGCGAGCATCGAGCGCGGGGTCGCCTGGCTCGTCGCCCGTCAGACCCCGGACGGAACCTGGGACGAGCCGCAGTTCACGGGAACCGGTTTCCCGGGCGACTTCTACATCAACTATCACCTGTATCGGCACGTCTTTCCGGTGTCGGCACTCGGCCGGTACTGCCGCGCCGATGGAGCCGACCGTGAGTGATCCGCAGGCTGATCCGCCGGAGCGGTTCACGGTCTTCACCCCACTGCTCGCCGAGCGCGCGGCCGTGCGTGGGGTCCTTCCCGAGGCCACCGTCATCCGCACGGGCATGGGCGTCAGCCGGGCCGAGCGCACCGTCGCCCGCACGGGCGTGGGCGGCGGACCTGTCGCCGTTCTCGGCGTCGCCGGAGGGATCGCGGGCCACGTGCGTGCGGGAGATGTCGTCGTCGCCAGCGAGATCCGCAGCGAACTCGGAACCTTCCCCTGCCCGTCCGCACCCTTGCTGGGGGCGGTGCTGAGGCGCGCCGGCTTCAGCGTTCATGTCGGCCCGCTTGCCACCATCAGCGGTACGAAGCCGACCACCACAGTCGCCGAACGCCAGCAGCTCGAGAGTTCGGGTGCGATCGCCGTCGACATGGAAAGCGCACCGATTGCCGCCGCGGCTGCTGCCGGCGCGCTGCCGTTCGTCGCCGTTCGCGTGGTGACGGATACGGCCGCGGCGCCGCTCTGGCATCCCGGCATCATCACGCGCGGGATCGTCGCGCTGCGCACGATCCGTCGGGTCGCGCCGCTGCTGCAGCAGTGGGCTTCCGCCGCCGCTTCCCGGGACATCCTGCTCGCGTCGCCGCGCTCCTTCTGCGCCGGAGTGGAGCGCGCCATCGACACGGTGTCGGCCGCTCTCGACCGCTTCGGTGCGCCCATCTACGTCCGGCGCCAGATCGTCCACAACGCTCACGTCGTGCGCGATCTCGAGCAGCGCGGAGCCGTCTTCGTGCAGGAGTTGGACGAGGTCCCCGATGGCTCCCGGGTCATCTTTGCCGCCCACGGGGTCGCTCCGCAGGTGCGTTCCGAAGCGGTCGAGCGCGGCCTGCATTTCGTCGACGCGACGTGCCCGCTCGTCGCCAAGGTGCATCAGGAGGTGCGTCGCCATGCCGAACTGGGACGCACCGTTTTCCTGCTCGGCCACAACGACCACGAGGAGGTGGTCGGGACCGTCGGCGAGGCGGCTGACAAGGTGGTGGTCATCAACGGTCTGGACGAGGCGCGCAGCGTCACCGTGGAGGACGAGTCACGCGTGGCTTATGCCGTGCAGACCACGTTGGCCGTCGACGAGGCGGAGCAGGTGGCGCTGGCCCTGCGCGAGCGTTTCCCCGCTATGGTCGCTCCGCCGTCGGACGACATCTGTTACGCCACCACCAACCGGCAGAAGGCGGTGCGGGAGGTCGCGGTGGATGCCGACCTCGTCATCGTCGTCGGATCGCAGAACTCCTCGAACTCGGCCCGCCTCGTCGAAGTTGCCGAGCGGGCAGGGGCTGCTGCCCTCCTCGTGGATGACGCAGGTGAGCTCGATCTGGGTCGCCTGCGCGGCGCCCGCCGGATCGGCCTGACTGCCGGTGCGTCAGCCCCGCCCGGGTTGGTCGACGAATTGGTCCATTGCCTATCGGGCCTTGGACCGATCAGAGTGCACGAGCGCACAACAATGACGGAAGACATCCGATTCGCCCTGCCGAAGGAGGTGACCTGACGTGGCCATGCCGATGAGGCAGAACCTTCGGATCGGGTCGTATTTGTTCAAGCAAAAGGTCCGCCGTACCAAGAAGTTTCCGCTCGTGCTCGAGCTGGAACCGCTCTTCGCGTGCAACCTGAAGTGCGCGGGATGCGGAAAGATCCAGCAGCCGGCGAGCCTGCTCAAGCAGCGCATGCCGGTCGAGCAGGCCCTTGCTGCGGTACGCGAGTGCGGCGCGCCGGTGGTCTCGATCGCCGGTGGCGAGCCGCTGATGCACCCGCAGATCGACGAGATGGTCGACGCGCTGATCGCCGACAAGCGCATGGTGCTGCTGTGCACCAACGCGGTGCTGCTGCCCAAGCATCTGCACCGCTTCAAGCCCCACCGTGACTTCACCTGGGTCATCCACATCGACGGTCTGCGCGAGCGTCACGATGAGTCGGTGTGCAAGGAGGGCGTCTTCGATGAGGCCGTGGCGGCCGTCAAGCAGGCTCAGGCCGCTGGATTCCGGGTCGCGACCAACACCACGTTCTTCAACACCGACACCCCGCAGACCGTCATCGAGGTGCTCGACTACCTCAACGACGAGCTCGGTGTCGACAACATGCAGATCTCGCCCGGCTACGCCTACGGCAAGGCTCCGGACCAGGATCACTTCCTCGGGGTGACCCAGACCAGGGAGCTGTTCAAGAAGGCGTTCGATGAGAAGCGGCGCAAGAAGTGGCGGCTGAACCACTCACCGCTCTTCCTCGATTTCCTCGAGGGCAAAGCGGATTTCGACTGCAAACCCTGGGGAATCCCGTCCTACTCGCTGCTCGGTTGGCAGAAGCCGTGTTACCTGCTCGACGACGGCTACGCGCAGTCCTGGCAGGAGCTGCTCGACACGACCGACTGGGACAGCTTCGGGCGTGGCAAGGACCCGCGGTGCAACAACTGCATGGCCCACTGCGGCTATGAGCCGAGCGCCGTCCTCGCCACGATGGGCTCGCTGCGCCAGACGATCCGGGCGGGCATGGGGGCCTAGTTCGCCGCGCTTTCGTGCCAGGCGCTGCGGTCGCGGCCGAGCGTCTTGGCGGCGTAGAGCGCCTGATCCGCCTTGTGAATCAGCGAATCGGCGTCATCTTCGGGTTCAGAGCAGCTCACTCCGATGCTGCAACGCAGCGGGATGAGTTCGCCGCCGTTGTGCAGGAGGCTCGCGGCGACCGTCCTGCGGAGCCGGTCGGCCAGCGCCTGTACCTCGCGCTGCGTCCCGGCCACACCGGCGACGAGGTACTCGTCTCCGCCGACCCTGGCGACGATGTCGGACGCGCGTGCCGCAGACCGCAACGCCTGCCCTGTAAGGCGAATCGCGTCGTCGCCGAGACTGTGCCCGTAGGTGTCGTTGATGCCCTTGAGGTTGTCGAGGTCGACATACATCAGCGCGATGCTCCCGCCTTCGCGTACCGCCCGTGACAGTTCGCGGCGCAGAGCAGAGCGTGCGGCCTGCCGGTTCAGCAGACCCGTCAGCGAATCGTGGGTGGCCATCTCGTGCAGGACCACGCGCTGGCGTTCGGCGTCACGCACCGATTCCCGGAGCCGGTTGAGCGTGGTCTGCAGCGCCTGTCCGGTGCGTCCGGGCAGGGGCACATCGAGAGACGCGGCATCGGGGTTCTCGGCGAGGGTCACGGTGAACGCTTCGACGGCACCGAAGACGGATGTCATCTCATCGACCGCGACGATGGTGTCGGCGACCTCCCGCGGGCCGCTGGCCCGCACGCTCTGGAGCCCGAAATCGCCCTCGGCCACGCGCCGGGCGGCATCCGCGAGCCGTTTCAACGGCCGCACGACTGCTCGCGCGAGCAGCAGGGTGGCGCCGGCGGCGATGAGGACGCTGAAGACGAACACGGCGAGCTCGTTGCGATAGCTGCGCGCCGCGGCGAGCGCCTCGACGTGCGCGACGTCGCGCATGTCCGTCGAGCCGCCCACGGTGACGGCGGTCAGCTCGTTCAGCCAGAGCGGCTCCTTCGTGAAAGCGACTCCGTAGGCGATGGGATTGGTCGCGAGCAACGACTTGTGTCCGGCGAGGGCGGTCCGGACCGTCTGCGCGACGGTCTTCTCCCACGCCTGTGCCTGCGGGTCTTTGGCCCATACGGTCCAGGCGGCGGCTGCCCGCGGGCCGAGGCCGGCCGGGAATCCCGAAGTGCTCGCGGCGAAGGCGCCGTTCGCCTCGATCAGCGCCTCGGCAGCGGAGGGGATGCCCGGGCCGTTGACCACCAGGTCGCTCTGCTGCGCACGGCTGGTGGCGGCGATGAGCACTTGGAACGAACGCGAGAGAGCGTCGACGCTCTGGGCGACCAGCCCGGTCCTGCCGGTCAGCTCGCCGATGTCTCGCTGCATGACCTGAAAGCGGCTGCGCCAGACGTTGTCGATGTCGATCTGAAACTTCTCGAACAGACCTCTGATCGTGTCGGCGTTCCCGTGACCGGAGTCGATGGAGGGGCGAAGTTGGTGCAATCGCTTCAGGTCGGCGCTCAGGATCGGGGCCGAGTGAAGCGCCGCGTCGCCATCCACGAGTGGACGAGCGGCGCTGAGTGCCGCCTCGTAGTCGATCCCGAAGATCTGCTTCACCTGGGCCGTGCTGAGCTTGAACTGGACGGCTGCCACCAGTGCGGACGAAGGCACGTACTCGTTCACGACCAGCGCACGGGCGGCCATCAAGGCCCCGAGGTCGGTGGCATCGCGCTCTACGCGAGCGGAGATCTGCTGCTGCCCTCGGCTGTTGACTGCCGATCCGCCCGTCAAAGCCGCCAGCGCCGCGAGGGGTGCCAGCAAGGCGAGCACGAGCAGCACCGCGACCCGGGGCCGACGGTAGCGCCGGCCCGTTGAGCTTGCGACTCTCACGGGGGGCCTCCAGAGCATGACACTGGAGTCATCGGCGCCGCGGCGACCGCGCCGGTCACCCGAACGGCCCAATGGGCCCGGGGCTAAGGCCCTTCGCTCAATCGGGTGGCGGTGGGGCGTCGAGCCGAACCCGGCCGTCCGGCTCGACGGACCACCCCGGATTGTGGGCGATCTCCCAGATGACGCCGTTGGGGTCACGGAAATGCCCGTGGTAGCCGCCGAACGAGGCGTATTGAGGAGCTTTCACGACGGTGGCTCCAGCGCTCTCCGCGGCCGAGACAACGGCATCCACGTCGGCCGGACTATCGACATTCTGCGACAGCGTGACGCCCTGGATCGGTACCGCCGGCGCGCCCGGTTCACCGATGTCTGCGCTGAAATGCGCCGCCTCGAACAAGCCGAGCATCAGCCCGTGGCCGACCTGGAAGAAGAGGATCTCGCCGGGGACGTCGAGAGTCGGCGTCCAACCGAGGCCGCCGACGTAGAAATCGCGGGCGGCGTCGAGGTCAGCAGTGGCGAGCGTGACGAAGCTGGCGGTCTGGTCCACAGGCGCAGCGTGCCCCGTCACTCGGCCAATGATGCGGGGGCTTTCCCGGCGCGTTTCACTGTCGGGGCCGGCGAGGCCTTCTGGCGCTGGCGGCCCAGCGTTTCCAGCAGGCGCAGCCAGATCTCGCTCGGCGTGGGATAGCTCGGCACCGCGTGCCACAGCGCCGCGATGGGCACCTTGCCGATGATGGCGACCGTCGCCGCGTGCACCATGTCGCCGATCTCCGAGCCGACGAACGTCGCGCCGATGAGCGAGTCCGAACCGCGATCGATGACGAATTTGGCGCGACCGACGTAGTCCTCGCGGGCGACGTAGGTGCCTGCGAGTGACGCGAGGTCGTACTCGACCGTCTCGACGTCGATGCTCGCCTCGCGTGCCGCGTGTTCGGTGAGTCCCACCGAGCCGACTTCCGGGTTGGTGAAGGTCACCTGCGGGACCCGGTCGTGATCGGCGAGATCGGTGTGGCGGCTGTAGAGGCCCGGATCGAGCGTGACGCCGGTCGCGCGCGCGGCGATGACGTCGCCCGCTACCCGCGCCTGGTACTTGCCCATGTGGGTCAGCAGGGCCCGGCCGGTCAGGTCACCGATCGCGTACAGCCACTCGCCCGATACGCCCTCCACCGTCATGTGATCGTCGACGGTGACGTAGTGGCCCTCTTCGAGGCCGACGGCCGCGAGGCCGATGTCGGTGCTGTTGGGCCGGCGCCCGACGGCGACCACGATCTCGTCGGCGGTGATGACGGCGCCGGTGTCCAGGGTGACGGTGACCTCGCCGCCGTGGGGGAGCCCGTAACCCTCCTCATTGACGTGCGGCCGCGAGACCGAGGTCAGCCGCGCATTCAATTCCAGGCGCACCCCCGCCTCGCGCAGGTAGTCGGCCACCAGATCGCTCGCGAACGGTTCGTTGCGCTCCAGCAGCCGAGGGCCGCCCTGCACGATCGTGAGCTCCTCGACGCCCAGGCCGCTCAGCCAGGTCGCCGCTTCACACGCCACCACGCCGCCGCCGATCATCACGATGCGTTGCGGGATGGTGTGGATGTTGGTCACGTCACGCGAGATCCAGGGCCGCGCCGCGCGCAGCCCGTCGATGTCGGGAACGGCGGCGGAGGAGCCGGTGTCGAGCACGACGGCATGCGTCGCGGTGATGGTGCGGGTGGTGCCGTCGGGCTTGGTGACCAGGACCGTCTTCTCGCCGGCCAGGCTGGCATGGCCGCGGATCACGTCGATCCCGGTGCTCACGCACCACTGCACCTGCGAGGCGTCATCGAGGTGGTTGACGATCGTGTCGCGACGGGCGAGAACGGCTTTGACGTCCAGGTCACGGCCCAGCAGCGCCTGCTTGATGCCCGGCAGGTGCCGCCCGATGTCCAGCACCTCCAGCGGACGCAGCAGGCCCTTGCTCGGCATGCACGCCCAGAAGGAGCACTCGCCTCCGACGAGCGCCTCCTCGACGATGACCGCCTCGAGCCCGGAGTCCTGCGTGGCGTATTGCGCGGCGTTCTCGCCGGGAGGGGCGCCGCCGATGACGATGACATCCCATTCGGAGCGATCCGGATCAAGTGAGGCGGCCACGCGAGCACGTTAGCGCAGGTCAGGAAACCTCGCGACGGTTGGTGCTTGACAGACTTGTGAGTGGTCACTAACTTCCTCCTCATGGCAAGCCGGAGCACCGCCGAAGAGCGTCGTGAAGATGTGCTGCAAGCCGCTCTCATCGAGTTCGCCTCGGGTGGGCTCGACGGCACCAGCACTGACGCCATCGCTCGCCGGGCCGGTATCAGCCAGCCCTACCTCTTCCGGCTCTTTCCCACCAAGAAGGAGCTGTTCGTCGCCGCCGTCGAGCGCACCTTCGAGCGCGTGCGCAAGGTCATGCGCGAGGCGGCGGAGGGCTACACCGGCATGGAGGCCAAGGAGCAGATGGGCTTCGCCTACGTCGAGCTCTTGCGCGACGAGACGTTCCTCAAGCTCCAGCTCCACTCGTACGCGGCCGCCTGCGACGACGCCGACGTCCGCGAGGCCACCCGGCGCGGCTTCGGCCGGCTCTGGGACGAGGCCATCGTGCTCACCGGCATGTCGGCCGACCAGTCCCGCGATTTCATGGCGATCGGCATGCTGCTGAACGTCGCTGCGGCCATGGGCCTCGGCGTCGACTGTCCGGAAGATCTCGCCGAACGACTGCTCGGCGCCGCTACGGCCGCCTGAACCCGGCCTCCCCGATATTCGCTTGCCCCTCCATCCGTCAGTCCATCAAAGTAAGTGGCTAGTCACTAGCCAATCCCCGACAGGAGAACGTCCGATGGCTCTCACCAACGTCTTGAGGAGTCGGCCCCGCACCTCGACCAGTGCGGTAGCCACGATCGTCGTCACCTCGGTAGCGGCCTTCATGGTGGCTCTGGACAACCTCGTCGTCACGACGGCGCTGCCCTCCATCCGCGAACACCTGCATGCCGGGCTCGAAGGCCTGGAATGGACGGTGAACGCCTACACCCTGACCTTCGCGGTGCTGCTGCTGCCGGCCGCCGCGCTCGGTGACCGGCTCGGCCGCCGCCGGGTCTTCCTCGCCGGGCTCACGCTCTTTACCCTCGCCTCAGCGGCGGCTGCGCTCTCGACCAACGCCGAGATGCTGATCATCGCCCGCGCGCTGCAGGGCATCGGCGGCGCGGCCGTCATGCCGCTCTCACTCACCCTGCTCTCGGCGTCGGTGCCCGCGCATCGCCGGGGGGCGGCGCTGGGCGTCTGGGGAGCCGCTTCCGGGCTCGCCGTCGCGCTTGGCCCCGTGGTCGGTGGAGCGGTGACGCAAGGCGCGAGTTGGGAGTTCATCTTCTGGCTCAACGTCCCGATCGGCCTGCTGCTCATCCCGGCCGCGCGTCGCGTCCTGTCTGAGGCGGCCGGCCCGACCAAGCACCTCGACCTGCCCGGCCTGCTCCTGATCAGCGGCGGACTGTTCGGGATCGTCTTCGGGATCGTGCGGGGCAATGGCCAGGGCTGGACCAGCACCCAGGTGCTCACCGCGCTCGGCGCCGGTGCGGCGCTGGTGGCTGCCTTCCTGGTCCGTGAGAAGTACGCGGCTTCGCCGATGCTCCCGCTGCGGCTGTTCCGTAGCCGGGCGTTCACCGCGGTCAACATCGCCGCCTTGCTCATGAGCTTCGGGATGTTCGGCAGCGTCTTCCTGCTCTCGCAGTTCCTGCAGACCGCCATGGGTTACTCGCCGCTCGCCGCCGGCCTTCGCACCCTGCCCTGGACCGCGATGCCCGTCCTGGTCGCACCCATCGCCGGACCGCTGTCGGACCGCATCGGAGGCAAGCCGCTGCTCGCTGCCGGACTCGCGCTGCAGACCGCCGGGCTCGGCTGGATCGCGATCCTCACGAGCACCTCGGTCACGTACCCCTCGCTGATCCCCGCGTTCGTCCTCTCCGGAATCGGCATGGGCCTGTTCTTCGTGCCCGTCGCGACCGTGGTCTTCGGGAGTGTCTCGGTGGACGAGCAGGGCGTGGCCAGCGGCGCCAACAACTCCTTCCGTGAGCTCGGCGGCACCATGGGTGTCGCGGTGCTCGGGTCGGTGTTCAGCGCCGCCGGCAGCTTCGGCTCCAAGGCCGCGTTCGTCGACGGGCTGCGTCCCGCGCTTCTTGTCGGGACCATCGTGCTCGGGTTCGGCGCCGTCGCCGCCACCCTCATCCCCGGGCGGCGTCCGACCACGCTGGTTTCCGAGCAGGAAAGCGTTGAGGTTCAGCCGGAACTGGTCCGCGTCTGAGGATCTCCTCGAACGCCAAAAGCGGCCGGTGCGTGCGAAAGCGCGTACCGGCCGCCGGCGTTTCCGGCTAGACCACCCCGTGAAGCTCGGACGTCGGACGTACCTTGCCGAGCCCGCGGTAGGCCTGCTGCGCGGTCCGCTCACCGCGCACGACCGCGGCCACTTCCTCGGCGACGGGCACCTCCACCCCGTGCTGATGAGCGATCTCCACCACGCTTTGGGCGCTCTTGGTGCCCTCCGCGACCATGCCGAGCTGGGTCGTGATCTCCTCGATGGTGCGGCCGCGGGCGATCTCCTCACCGACCCGCCGGTTTCGGGAAAGCGGTGAAAGGCAGGTGGCCATCAGGTCGCCCAGCCCGGTCAGCCCGGCGAAGGTGCGAGGATCGCCGCCCATCGCGACACCCAAGCGCGTCATCTCTGCCAGGCCGCGGGTGATGACCATCGCTCTGGTGTTGTCGCCGACGCCGAGTCCCTCGGCCATCCCGGCCGCGATGGCGATGACGTTCTTCAGCGCGCCGCCGAGCTCGCAGCCGATCACGTCATTGTTCGTGTAGACCCGGAAAACCGTGCTGGCAAAGACGCGCTGCAATGATTCGGCGAGCTGATGGTCGGGCATCGCGATGACCGCCGCAGCGGCGAAACCCTGCAGCACCTCGCGGGCCAGGTTGGGTCCTGAGAGCACCCCGCACGGGTGGCCCGGCAGGACGTCTTCGATCACTTGCGTCATCCGCATGTGGCTGCCGCGCTCGAGCCCTTTCGACAGGCTCACCAGCGGGATCCACGGACGCAGGAAGTCGGCGATGTCGGTCAGCGTGTCGCGGAAGGACTGTGATGGCACGCCGACGACGACCACGTCCGCCTCGTACACCGCGTCCTTCAGCGAGGTGGTCGCCGTCAGCCTCGGGTGCAGCGCCAAACCTTCGAGATAGTCGGGGTTTTCGTGACGGTCGTTGATCGCATCGACGGTGCTCTGGCGCCGTGCCCAGAGCACGGTCTCGGTGCGGGCGGCGGCGAGCGAGGCCACGGTCGTGCCCCAGGAGCCGCCGCCAAGGACGGCAACGCGGATGTCGCGGGTCATGAGCGGCTCCTTCGCTGTCGTCCGTGATTCAACACGGGAAGGCGGGCAGACTTGAAGACATGCCGAAGATCGCCACTTCCGAGCGGGTCAGCAGAGACCAGATGCTGGAATTCGTCCGCGCGCGTCATCATTGCTTGCTGTTGACCACCCGGGCCGACGGATCTCCCCAGCTCAGCCCCGTCACGTGTGGGGTCGATGCCGAGGGGCAGCTGGTGATCTCCACCTACCCCGAGCGGGCCAAAGCCGTGAATGCGCGGCGCAACCCGACCGTTTCCGCATGCATCCTGTCCGACGATTTCGGCGGGGCGTGGATCCAGCTCGACGGGGTCGCCGAGGTGCTGGACATGCCAGACGCGCTCGAGGGGCTGGTGGAGTACTTCCGCAGCATCTCGGGCGAGCACCCGGACTGGGATGACTACCGCGAAGCGATGAAGCGGCAGGGAAAGAGCCTGCTGCGTATGACGATCGAGCGCTGGGGACCCATCGCGACGGGTGGTTTTCCGGCCCGGCTGGCGAGCTGACCGCCGGCGGATTTCAGTACCAGCGTCAGTGCCAGTTGTCGCCGGCGGCGCAGGCTGCGAACGCGAGCCGGAAGGCGTCGCGCACCGCCCGTGACACTTCGCGAAGCGCCTCCATCCGGCGGGCGTCGGCAGCCGCGCTGAGTGGCTGCTCGCCGGCGGCGAGTTCGACCACGGCCTCGAGCCGCTGTGCCGTGGTCAGCACCCGGATCGCATCCGGCGGGGAGCCCTGTGGCAGCGGCAATTTGAGGCCGCTGCGCTTGCGTAGCGACTGGATCGCCGCGACGATCTCCGGGCTCAGCCGACCGACCTGACCGATCTCGGCGATGACCTCGGCGGCCGACGTCACGCTTTCGGACAGCACACGCTCGGCTTCACGCAAGCCGCTGGCGTTGGCCGGGCTACCGGCCAGCCGTCCGGTGATCGGGCTGAGCTCCCACTCGACCGTCACCAGCGGCTCGAGCGAACTGCCCCGGACGTCGACCTCCGGGGTCAGCAGCCAGCCGTGGCCGGCAGGGTCCTCCGGCTGCACCGCGACGGCCTCGCCGGCTCGCAAAGCTCGTGCCAGCACCAGCCCGGTCATGCCATCGGGGTCGCCCGGTACCGGTAGCCGCAGGGATACGTCGGCCGGCGCACTTCGGCGCAGCAGCGGCAACATTCGTGACAGCGGGACCGGACCCGACTCGTCGGGCAAACCGCGCACCGTGTGGGGGGCGTCGCCGCCCTGCGCCCCGGCGAGCAGATCATCGCTGGCCGCGCGACCAGCAAGCCAGGCCCCGAGCCAGGCGACCATCAGCCCGCCCAGCAGCAAGGGCGCGGGAGGCCGGGTGGCAGGCCGGATGTCCGGCGACGGGAAAGTCATCCCGAACAACGCTACCGGGCCGTCGCCATGTTGCGCCGGGCCGTGGTTCGCTGGGCGCGTTTACGGCGACGTTCTCCCTGGCGCCACCAAATCCGGGTGTCCTGGCGCGCTGACGTGGTGGCGCCAGGGTCTGCGGCCAGCCGGCGCCGCGGGCGACACCAAATCCGGGGGTTCTGGCGCGCTGACGTGGTGGCGCCAGCGTCTGCGGCCAGCCGACCCCGCGGGCGACACCAAATCCGGGGGTCCTGGCGCGCTGTCGTGGTGGCGCCAGGTGATCGGCGGGCGACGCGCGCCACATCCGGGCGGGATTTTCCACGTGACTGATAACCTTGCACGTGGCGGGACGTTTTTTCCGCCGCTCCCGCGGGCGAGTGGCCCGCGAGGTCGCTTGTTCCGAGAGTTCGCTTCCCGGCTGGTCACGAGCCAGTCACTGCCGACCGTCTCCAAGCATGTCGCGGCCTACAACCGCTGATGGAGTTTCTCCTTGCCTGAACACGTTCGCCGCCCTCGGGCAGCCGTGTCCCACAACAACCCGTCCTTCTCCAACAACCGCAAGCGTTCCGCGCCCGGCCGCCGGCCCGCGGGCCGCACGTCCGCACCGGCGCCCCGTCGCAAGCAGCCGTCCGAGCTCGATCTCGCGCTCACGGCGTCGCTGTCGGCTCCCGCCCCGGCGGCAGACATGACCTTCGCGCAGCTCGGCCTGCCCGAGGCGCTCGTCACCAACCTGACCCGGCGCGGAATGGTCGCGCCGTTCGCCATCCAGGCTCGTACGCTGCCTGACGCTCTCGCCGGACGCGACGTGCTGGGCCGCGCCCAGACCGGCTCGGGCAAGACGCTCGGATTCGGGCTGCCGATGCTGGCCCGGCTTGCCGAGACCGTGGGGGAGCGCGTCGAGCGGTCCCCGCGCGGCCTGGTCCTCGTCCCGACTCGCGAGCTCGCCCGCCAGGTCGCTGATGTGCTGGCGCCGCTCGGTCATGCCGTCGGCGTCCGCCTCACCACCGTCTACGGCGGTGCCCCGATGGGCAAGCAGATCGACGCCCTGCGCCGCGGGGTCGACCTCGTGGTCGCCACCCCCGGCCGGCTGATCGACCTCCTCGAGCGGGGCGCCGTGCGCCTCGACCGCGTGGTCATCACCGTCCTCGACGAGGCCGATCACATGGCCGACCTCGGCTTCCTGCCGGCCGTCACCCAGCTGCTGGATGAGACCGTGCCCGGCGGGCAGCGCATGCTTTTCTCCGCCACGCTCGACCGCGGGGTCGACAAGCTCGTCGCCCGCTACCTGACCGATCCCGGCATTCACGCCGTCGCGTCGGCCAATGCTCCGGTGGAGCTCGCCGATCACCGCGTCTTCGTCACGCCGGGCGCCGACAAGGTGGCCATCGCGGCGGAGATCGCGAGCCGGCCAGCCCGCACACTGTTCTTCGTGCGTACCAAGCACGGTGCTGACCGCCTCGCCCAGCAGCTCAGCCGGGCAGGTGCGCCGGCAGCCGCGATCCACGGCAACCTCAACCAGAACCAGCGCCAGCGGGCGCTGGCCGGCTTTGCCGCCGGACACCCGCGAGTGCTGGTGGCGACTGACGTTGCTGCCCGCGGCATCCACGTCGACGACGTCGACCTGGTGGTGCACTTCGATCCGCCGAACGACTCGAAGGACTACCTGCACCGGTCCGGTCGCACCGCGCGAGCGGGCGCCAGCGGCACCGTGCTGTCCCTCGTGGAGCCGGGTCAGGTGCGGCTGCTGGCCAATCTGCACGACGAGGCCGGGGTCAACCCGGTGAGCCATCGCGTCGCGTCAGGCCACGAGGCCGTGCAGGAGCTCGCCACCTCTGGCGAGCCCGTGCCGCCGCCGCCCCCCGTCCCGGTCCGCGCGTCGAATTCGGCGGGTTCCGGACGTCCGACCGGTCGGTCGGGGTACTCCTCGCGCGGTCGCCGGCCGGCCTACGGAAGCAGCGGCCGACCCCAGGGAAGTGCCTCCAGCGCCGCTCGGCGCCAGGCCCCCACCCGGGCAGCCGGCTAGCAGCTCAGCTCACCAGAGAGCGTTCCAGCGCCGTACGAAAGCGGGGCGTGACGCGGACACCGCCGAAGAACTCGGCCGTCCGCGCCGCCTCGCTTTCGACGTTCGCGGTGCCTTCCTTGCCGATGTCGGCCAGCAACCGGAAGACGACTTGGCCGTCCTTGCGCTGCGCCCAGCCGCCCACGATCCGCCCGCCCCACCACACCGTCGGCCCCGGATTGCCGGAACGGTCGAACAGTGCCGCTTCGTGGGTGTGGTCGCGGTGCTCGGGATCGAGGTAGAAAGCGCGTCCGGTCCAGCCCATCACTGACGGGTCGAGGGCCGGAAGGAGCCTGGCTCTCGGTTTCGGTGGTGGCGGATCCTCGGACGGATCGTCGTCAGCGAGCACGAAGCCGGCGGACTTCTCACCGATCTGCACGGCGAGCGTCGCAACCTGTTCGAGCGCGCGCTTGGTGACGCCCGCCGTCCATCCCGTCCACCACTGGATGTCCGCTGCTGTCGCCGGACCGTAGGCGGCCAGGTAGGCGCGTACCAGCTCGGCCTGGGCGACGGCGGTCGGCAATTCTGTTGTCGTTGCAGGCGGTTTCGGCGCCGGAGACCAGCTGTACTGGCTGCTGATCCAGGAGCCCTTCGGCCGTCCGCGCACGATGCGTCCTTCGGCTGCGAGTATGAAGAGCACCCGCGTCGTCATGCTGTGCATTCCGCCGCCGATCTCGATCTGCTGCCGCAGGCCGGGAACCGCGTCACCCAGCTCGGTGCCGTACGCCTCCCCGCGGTCCGCCAACGCCTCCATGGTCGCGTTTTCCAGGCGTACCAGGAACTTCTGGCCGTCCTTGGCGAGCCCGGAGGCCTCGATGAAACCAATCAGGCGGGTGCGCTCGCGCTCGGCCACAGCGCGGGTCGCGGCGGCATGGACCACGGGCGCGAAGTCGGTGCGGACGACGAACATCGTGCGTCGCATCCCAAGCATCCGGACCAAAGTCCGGTCTTCGTACAGCGCGGCGTTCAGGGCGCCGTTCGCGGGCGGGCAGCCGCGCGCCGCCACCGAGAGATGCACCGAGGCCGGATCCGTCGAATGCAGCGCCACCAGTGCTGACGTGATCGCCAGCGGGTCGGCTTCGGGCGAGCTCAGCAGGTGGCGCGACGCGAGCCTGGCGCGCCGCTGGGTGTCCGTCATCACAGGGGTCGCGGCCACGTTCTGCATCCTGCCGGGAACACGGGACCCGCGAGGGAAAGTTGTAGTCTGTGAAAGGTTGCCAGACAGCAAGGATTTGGGGAGTGACGCATGCCCGAGCTTTCGCCCCGCCGGCGGTTGCTCGTGCTCGCCATCTGCTGCTCGAGCCTGTTCATCGTGGGCCTCGACGTCACCATCGTGAACGTCGCGCTGCCCTCCATCAAGAACGATCTGCACGCCTCCGTCTCGGGCTTGCAGTGGACGCTGGACGCCTACACGGTGGTGCTGGCGAGCCTGCTGATGCTGGCTGGTTCGACGGCTGATCGGCTGGGCAGGCGCCGGGTCTTTCAGACCGGACTGCTGCTCTTCACGCTGGCGTCTGCGCTCTGCAGCGTGGCGCCGAGCCTGGGCTGGCTGATCGCGTTCCGGATGCTGCAGGCCGTCGGCGGGTCGATGCTCAACCCGGTCGCCATGTCGATCATCACCAACACCTTCACCGATCCTCGTGAACGGGCCCGCGCCATTGGTGTCTGGGGCGGCGTCGTCGGGATCAGCCTCGCGCTCGGCCCGGTCATCGGTGGCGGGCTGGTGGAGTCGGTGGGGTGGCGGTCGATCTTCTGGATCAACATCCCCATCGGTCTCGCGGCGGCGGTGCTCGCGGCGCGTTTCGTGCCCGAGTCGAAGGCGCCGCATGCACGCCGGCTGGATCCCGTGGGTCAGGTGCTGGTCATCGCCGTGCTCGCCAGCCTGACGTACGCGATCATCGAAGGTCCGTCAGCCGGCTTCCGCTCGGCCAAGACGCTGGGCATCTTCGGGTTCTGCGTGGTCGCGCTGATTTCCCTCATCGCGTATGAACGCCGGCGGCTGCAACCCCTGATCGAGGTCCGGCTCTTTCGCAGTGCGCCCTTCAGCGGCGCCACGGCCATCGCCGTCTTCGCGTTCGCCTCGCTCGGCGGGTTCCTGTTCCTGAACACCCTTTATCTGCAGGACGTTCGTGGCCTCTCGGCCTTGCACGCCGGGCTCTACACGCTTCCGATGGCGGGCATGACGCTGATCTTCGCGCCGATCTCGGGCCGCCTCGTCGGCAGTCACGGTCCCCGGCCGTCGCTGATCGCCGCGGGTGTCGCCATGACTGTCGCGACGCTGATGCTCACCCGGCTGCAGACCCACACCTCGCTCACGTGGTTGTTCACCGCGTACGCGATCTTCGGGTTCGGCTTCGGGGTCGTGAACGCACCCATCACGAATACGGCCGTCTCGGGCCTGCCGCGCGAGCAGGCCGGTGTCGCGGCGGCTTTCGCCTCGACCAGCCGCCAGATCGGTTCCTCGCTCGGGGTGGCGGTCATCGGATCGGCCGCGACGGCGCGGGTCGTCGGCAGCTTCAGCAGCGGTTTCGCAGAGGCCAGCCACGTCGGCTGGTGGATCCTCACCGGCTGCGCGGTGGCGGTCTTGATCCTCGGCGTGCTCACCACCGGTCGCTGGGCCAGGTCCACCGCCGATGCTGCGGCCGATCGGTTGCGCGAGCCGGCTCCCGAGGCCGCACTCGTCAGCGCCGCTTAGCGATCGCTGGTCAGCCGTCGAGCAGGCGCCAGATCCGCTGCACCGAAACGGGTTGGCGGGTCCCGATCGACTGCGCGAACAGGCTGACGCGTAGCTCCTCGATGAGCCAGCGGGCCTCCTCTGCCACGCGTGCGGGGGCCTGGCCGGCAGCCGCCTGAAGTTCCTGCACCTCGTGCATTCGCACCCGGTCCCGCGCCGGGTCGGACGCGACCTGATCGAGCCGGCGTTTCATCGCCCGCACGTAGCGCTGCAGATCGGCCAGCCGGGCAGCGCCCGAACGCGTCACAAATCCGGCGCCGACGAGCGCGTCGAGTTGTGCCCGCACATCGGCCTGCGCCTCAGCCACGACCTCAGGTGCGGGCCGCCCCAGTTGGGCCAGGACGTCAGCGGCCCCGGCGACGATGTCCTCGACCTGCCCGACGATGGCGCCGGTTGCCTGTGCCACGCCATTGCGCACCTGCGCGTGCAGCTGGTCCCACGCCGGTTCGTCCCACGCCGGGCCACCAGCGGCGGTCATCAACCCATCGATCGCCGCGCTGTGGCAATCGGCCAGCAGCGCGGGCACGTTCGCGTACGGATAGGCCGCCAGCACGAGCTTGGTGCGGGTGCCCAGCCGCGCGGTGATCGATTTCACGGGTGAGGACGTGGTGAGCGTCAGCAGCCGCCGGGTGCCCGCCCACATGGCCGTTTGCTGTTCGGCTTCGGAGGCCAGGATGCGCACGTCCACGGTGTCACCACGGTCCACGAGCGCCGGGTAGGCGGTGATGACGCCGTTGGTCACCTCACGGGAGATGGAGTGCGGCAGCGTGCCGCCCGGCCAGGCGCGCAGGCCCGTCCGTTCGATGCCGCCACCCGCCTCTGCGACGGCCGCCTGAACGGCGGGTGCAAGACGCGTGCGCAGCTCCGTCAGGTCCTTGCCGGTGGCGACGATCTCGCCGCCCTCGTCCTGCACCGCGAACGTCGGACGCAGGTCGGCCGGGAGCTTGTCGAGCTGCCATGCATCCCGTGGGACGGTGACCCCGGTCCGGCGGCGAAGCACGCGTTCGAGCCCGTCGAGCAGCGGCTCGCCGGGATCGAGCTCGGGGAGCACCTCGGCGGCGACGGTGCTCGGCGGCGTGAAGTTGCGCCGCAGGGCTTTCGGCAACGAGCGCAGCAGCGCGACGATCAGTTCCTGGCGACGCCCCGGCACCTGCCAGCCGAGCTCGTCCCGGCCGTTAGATGCGACCTGGGCAAGCAAGGCCAGCGGCACGTGGACGGTCATGCCGTCCTGCTCGGTCCCGGGCTCGAACGCATAGCTGACCGGGAAGCGCACCGCGCCGCGGGCCACCTCGTCCGGGTACGCCGTCTCGTCGACGTCAGGCTCGCTCGCGCGCAGTGCCTCCGGCGTCAACGTGAGCAGCTCGGGGTTTCGCCGCCGTTCACGCTTCCACCAGCTGTCGAAGTGCGTTCCCGAGACCACGTCCGGACCGATGCGCCGGTCGTAGAAGTCGAAGAGGGTCTCATCGTCGACCAGCAAGTCGCGCCGCCGGACCCGATGCTCGAGTTCGGCGACCTCATCGCGCAGGCGCTGGTTGGCGGCGAAGAAGGCATGGTGCGTACGCCAGTCGCCCTCCACCAGCGCCCGCCGGATGAACAGCTCCCGAGACAGCGCCGGGTCGACCTTGCCGTAGCCCACCTTCCGCCCGGTGACGAGCGCGAGCCCGTAGAGCGTCACGCGCTCGTACGCCATCACCTGACCGCGCCGCTTCTCCCAGTGCGGCTCGCTGTAGGTGCGCGTCAGGAGGTGTTCGGCGAGTGGCTCGACCCATTCGGGTTCGATACGCGCCGCCACGCGCGCCCAGAGCCGAGAGGTTTCGACGAGTTCGGCAGCCATCGCCCACCGTGGCGGTTTTTTCACCAGCGCCGAGCCGGGAAAGATCGCAAATCTGGTGCCGCGCGCGCCGAGATACTCGCGTCGCTCACCCTCCCGCATCCCGATGTGCGAGAGCAGCCCGGCCAGCAGCGCCTGGTGCACCGAATCCGGGTTTGCCGTTGCGCCTTCGAGAGATCCGCCGCCGGACGCACCGGGGAGATCGAACCCCTCCGCCGCGGTGCGAAGCTGGCTCACCAGGTCCTGCCACTCGCGTACCCGCAGGTAGTGCAGGAACTCCGCAGCGCACATCCGCCGGAAGCTGCTGGAGGAACGTGCGCGCTGCTGCTCGGAGAGATGACGCCAGAGGCTGAGCATTCCGAGGAAGTCCGAGGTCGGGTCGGCGAAGCGGGCGTGGCTCGCGTCGGCCGCTTGCTGGTGGTCGCTGGGACGCTCCCGCGGATCCTGGATCGACAGCGCGGCGGCGATGACGATGACCTCCGCTGCGCAGCCCAGGCGTCCGGCTTCCAGCACCATGCGTCCGAGCCGCGGATCGATGGGCAGGCGGGTGAGCTGACGCCCGATCGCGGTCAGTTTCGCGTGAGCGCCGCCCGCGGGGCGGGTGAGCGCGCCGAGTTCGTAGAGCAGGGCCAGTCCGTCGCGGATGCCCCGGCGGTCAGGAGGGTCGACGAAGGGGAAATCCTCGACCTCGCCGGGATCGCCGAGGCCGAGAGCGGCCATCTGCAGGAGCACCGACGCCAGGTTGGTACGGGTGATTTCCGGATCGGTGAACGCCGGCCGGCTGTCGTGATCCTCCTGCGAA
>DATAZK010000007.1:0-5836 GCA_036272075.1 Frankiaceae bacterium | reverse complement strand
GGCGCGGGCCGCCGGCGCGACGGTGGCGGCCCCCGACGGGGCCGAGGACCCGCACGCGCCCACCAGCGCGGTGGCGGCAGCCACGGCCAGCGCGCCGCTCAGCGGTCCCCGAAACGACATGCCCGCACGCTACCGGGTGTCCCGGTCCCGGCGGCGAGGACCCGCTCGCGAGACGTGCCCCGTCACGCGCGAACGCGGCTCAGCACCTGCCGTGCGGCACGTTCACCGGTCTCGACCGCCCCGTCCAGGAAGCCGATGTTGTTGATCGACGTGTGCTCCCCGGCGAAGAGGAAGCGACCCTCGGCAGCGCCGGCGAGCTGGCCGTACGTGTTGCCCTGGCCCACGCGGTAGTACGAGTAGGCGCCGTGCACCCACGGGTCCAGCGCCCAGTGATCCTCGTAGGCGCGACCGCTGTAGGCAGCGCTGGTACCCGGGAACACGTTCTCCAGCTCGCTCAGCGCCCAGCGGACGTCGCGCGCCGGCGCCGCACCGTGCGCCTTCCCGGTGATCCCGCTGCGACCGACGCGCCCGCCCGGAAACGCCAGGTACAGAGCAGGACTGGCGTCGGGGCCCAACTGGACCACATCGTCCCACCCGCAGGCGAGCCGTTGCCACTCCCCATAGGTGGCGCCGCTATAGCCGAGCCCGGGCCACGTCTTGTGGCTGAGCTCGAGGTGGATCTTGGCGTTGGTGCCCATGCCCATCGTCCTGATGACATGACGTTTCCTGCTCGAGAGACCGGAGTGCTTGAGCTCGACGTCGCGCAACGTGCTGAACGGCAGCGCCAGCACGACGATGTCGGCCGTCACCTCCACGCTCCTGCCCGACACGTCGAACACCAGCCGCACCGCGCGATCAGCCTGCTCTCGGATCGCCACGAGCACGTGGTCGTGTCGGACGGTGTCGGGCGGCAGGTGGGCGATCATCCGGGACACCAGCTGATCGTTGCCGCCCACGATGTGGAAGCGCTCGTCGTCGCCGGGCAGTGGCTGCAGCGATGCCCGAGGGTTTCCAGTCAGTAGGTAAATCAGGTCCTGCGCTGACTGGTCGCCGGGGTCGCCACCGTTCTCCGTCACCGTGTTGGCGAGCATCAGCTTGCCGAAGCGACTGCTTGAGCCGATCTCCGTGCTGTCCAGCCATTCCGGGACTGACATGCGATCCAGCCGCGCTGCGCCGGCGGCAGAATTGAGCTGCCGGGCGGCAGTGCGAAAGGCCGGGAAGCCGACGTCGTGCCAGTCGGCGTTGGCCTCCGCATAGGTGTAGAGGCGGCCGTCGATGAAGAAGACCTCCTCCCCACTGGCCAGGTCGCCGCCGTCGACGACCTCCTGCCTCAGACCGAGCCGAGTGGCCAGCCTGCGCACCGGCGTCTGGTTGCTGTTCAGGAACGAGCCGCCATGCTCGGTGATCAGCCCGCCGGAGAAGAAGTCCCGCAGTGTCCAGCACCGGCCCCCGGCCCGCGCCGGATTTGCCTCATACACCGTCGACGCGATGGGACCGCCGGGACTCTGGGTCCACAGCATGTGCGCGCATCGAAGCCCCGCGAGCCCCGCACCCACAATCGCAATCCGCGGCCTCGCCGACGCCCGCGCCACTGGCCGCGCCAGAGCTGCCCCAGGATTCCCGGCCACCACCGCCCCGCCGGCGAGCGCGCCGGCAGCGACGAGCAGCTCACGCCTCGTCCGCCGGTCCGCCTCAACGACGTCCGCCACCGGCATCCCCGTGCGGACGGAGTGCGCGTGCGCCGCAAACAACCGCCGCGCCAACCTCAACCCGGCCGAGCGTGCCTCGCGGCCTTGGGGAGCGCCGGTCCCGAGCATGCCCACAGACTAACCCCGCGGGAGAGCGGCGGTCACGAGAATCCGGCGAGTGCGACGTCCTAGTCGAGCGCGAGATGGTCGAGCAAGGCGTTGAGGTCCGCAGTGAACGTGTCGTAGTCATATCGCTGGTGTCGGCGTCAGCGGCGGCACGACGGAGCAGGACATTGCCATCGTCGAAGCGGCGACAACGTCCATCGCAGCTACCTAGCCCCAGTCAAGCCTTCACGCAGAACCGCCACGAGCGTCCGTGTCATCGCGTCCTCGGCGGCCGAGTCTCGTAACCTCCTTCGCAAGTGAGCGTCGTGAGTTGAGCGATCCGGCTGCTGGCGCTGGGGCACCTCGCTCCCGCGCGATCCCGGACGAGCTGAGCCCAAGGCATCTCGCCGTCCGGGTGGCCGAGCTCGTGGCGGTGATCGCGGTGGTCGTGATCGCGATCAACGCGCTGCCAGGTCTCGATGAAGTGAAGGCGCGCCTCGCTGGTGTCGGCGCGGGCTGGGTCGTCGCGGTCGTGCTGGCCGAGGTTGGGTCATGCATCGGGTATCTGCTCGCCTTCCGCTACACCTTCTGCAGGGGGATGTCATGGCGGTTGAGCTACGACATCGCCATGGCCGAACTGGCCGCGAACTCGCTGCTGCCGGCCGGCGGCGCCGGCGGGTTGGCGCTCGGAGCATGGGCGCTGCGGCAGGCGGGAATGCCCACCGCGCACATCGGCCGGCGCTCGGTCGCGTTCTTCGTCGTGACGAGCGCCGCGAATTTCTTTGCCCTTGTGATCGTCGGCATCGGCGTCTTCGTGGGCGTCATCGCCGGGCGCGGCTCGGTGCTCCTGACGCTGGTCCCAGCCGTGATCACGGCCGTCGGCGTGCTACTCGTCGCCTTGAGCCCCGCGCTTCTCCGGAAATCGGCGAAGCCCGGCGCCCGGACCGAGCGCGATGACTGGCGCGGCCGGGTGGCGGTCAAGCTGCGCGCCTGGGTGACGGCGGCCGCCGACGGGGTGGAGCAGGCCATCGCGCTACTGCGCACGGGTGACGTGGGGGTGGCGACGGGCTCGTTTGCCTACATGGCGTTCGACATCGCCGGGCTGGGGTTCGCCTTTGCTGCGGTGGGGCATGCGCCAGTCTTCGGCGTTCTCGTGCTGGGGTATCTGATCGGCCAGCTCGGCAACCTGATCCCGATACCGGGTGGGATCGGTGGCACCGAAGGCGCTCTGATCGGAATGTTCGTGCTCTACGGCGTCAACGTCACCCAGGCCACCGCGGCCGTGCTGCTCTATCGCCTGTTCGCACTGCTCGTGCCGGCGGCCCTCGGCGCCCCAGCATTCGTCCTGCTGCGACGCAGGCTGACGCGGGCCGATCAGCCCGCGCTCGTCTGCGCGCCGATGGCCCTCGAGGTCGTGAAGCTGCCGGTCCGCAACTGACACTGCCGCTCTCAGCGTCCGGACGTGATCAGCGGTCGGGCAGCGGTCCCAGATATCCGGCGATCACCGCGGCCAGTTCGTCTGGATGGCTGAGTGCGGCGAGGTGACCGCCGGGTACGACAACGGGCTCAACGCCGAGCCGTTCGCGGGCGACGCGCTGCTGGAGCTCGAGCGGAAAGAACCGGTCGTCGCGGCCGGCGACGACGTGCACCGGGATCGGTGGCCAGGCGTCAAATGTGCAGACGTCGTCGAATCGTTCATCAAGCTGCGCCGTGGCGCGCTCTTGCATCTCGACGACCCGATCCTCGGGGACGTCGTGAAGGAAGTAGGTGCTCAGATCGAACTCGGGGCTGTAACCCTCCCGCGCCGCCGCGGCCGTCCTGGCCTGCTCTGAGCTGACGTTGTCCCACCAGTCGCCCGGCGTCTCGCCGGGCCGCGGGATCATCGCGTTGACGAACATCACCTGGCGGATCGGGACCCGCTGCCACACCAGCGGCACGGTGAACGCTCCCATCGACTGGGCGACCAGGGCTACGTCGGTGCGCTGATCGATTGCGTCGACGACAGCGTCGGCGTAGGCGGGCAGCCCCGTTCGACCATACGCCGACAGGTCAACCGCGACCGCGTCGTACCCCCGATCCTGGAGGTCGCGCTCGACCAGATGCCAGTACCAGCCAAGGCCGCCGGCGCCGGGAATGAGTAGCGCAGATGTCATCTCTCACGTCCCTCCGCATCCTCGGGTGTGAGGCGCGTCTCACGTTCGGAGGCGCAGGCGCGTTCTTGGAACATGCGCCTATTTTCCTAGGCGGCGTGCGCTTTTGCCTCTCGGCGGGGCGCGCGACCCCGCAGGAGGTCGCCAAGCGCGTCGCGGTCGGCGTATCGGGGCTCGACGTGTTGGAGGCGAGATTGGCGTCGGAGATGTGGCTGGTCGGCGTGGCGCCGACCGTCGCGGACCTCGCGCTGTACCCGTACACCGCCGCTGCCGGCGGAGCCGGCGTCGACCTGTCCCGGTGGCCGGGCGTGACGAGGTGGACGGAGCGCGTCGTCGCACTGCGGGGCATCGTCGATGATTGGGTTCCCTACCCGGACAACGCCCGGCCGGGGCGGGGCCGATCGATCTACGACTGACGTGTTTAGTTTGGAGTCGCCCGCGCCTCGTCGGCGCCGGCGTCGCGTGTCAGGCTGGTGAGGACAAGAGGATCTGGCTGTGGAGGTCCAGGAGTCCGGGTACGTCAGCGGCGTCGACCCGGCCCATCCCGCATTCGGTGCAGATGCCCCAGTGTCGAGTGCCACCGGGAGAGTTGAGCAGAGCCGCGTCGATGTGCTCGATCTGCTCGGCGGTCGTGCCCGGTGCCTGATTATCAGGGTGATAAGGGACCAGCGCGAAGTCCAGTTCGGTCTCAGAGCCCGTCCTCAACCCGGAGAGAGGCTCGAAGTAGGCGCTGTCGTTGCGGGCCTGGGGCACAGTGAAGGAGACGAAGTTGAGCGGGCGCCCGGCACCGGAGCTGACGGCATTGACGAGGTCGACTTGCATCCGCAGCGACTCCGGCTGCTTGAAATGCTGGTGACCGTAATCGCCGTAGCAGAGATGCATGCCAACCGGGACATCCGCGGGCACGCGCTCAAGGCACCGCACCAGGCCGGGCGCGACCTGGTCGATCGGCATCCTCGGTCCCATCGCTCCCTCCAGCGCCCCGAATTCGACCGCGACGTCCCACTGGACGGCGACCCGGTCGTGCGGGAGCCGCTCAAGCGCCGTGTCGAGATCGGCGAACAACGCCTGTTCGTAGGAGGGCGCGACCTTGGGCAGATCGTCGGGCACGAATGTGCCCGCCACCGACGCCAGAGGGGTCGGGTATTGCAGCTGAAAACGCACACCGGCCGGAATCGTCCCCTCGTTCTGCATCCGCTCGAACGTCGCAAACGACTTCGTGTATTCATCGGCGTAGCCGAGGTCAGGCCAGTTGATCATCTCGGCCGAGGCATCCTCGGTCAGGCGAAGCTGAGGCATCTCCGGGGCATCCGGCGCGGTCTCGTAGGCCTGACCGACGGCCACGGTCTCGAACTCCGGCATCTGCTCAAACTTCCGGGTCTGGAAACTGATCCAATAGTTGCGATCTCCCGTCTCCCCGTCGGTCATCCGGCGCACGCCGTCGGGAATGCGCGAGCTGATCTCGCTCATGACGGTCTCGGCGTCGGGCAGATTGACCGAGCCATTGAAATGGACGGTGGTGGGTGGCATTGCAGTCCTCTCTCGCTGGTTCTCCGCTCCGGTCCGTCATATCACGCCAGCAGCGCCGAGGCCCGCGAGCCCCTCACCAAGCGCTTGCTGACCGTCCCGGCCGCTTTCAGGTCGCGGCGCCACCTGCGGGGCGCGCTGACGGGCTCGTTGTTCGGTGCGGTGAGGTGCCGCCTTTATGAATCAGCCGGCCACGAGCGTCGATCCGGGCGTACGGGCCAGCTGGCGCTCGAAGAACTCGATGGTTGCCTCAACGACGGCGGGGGTGATCAGATGCCCGGTATCCGGGAGGACCGCCAGCTCACCGTCCTGGAGCATCCGGTAGGCGGTGACGCCTTCCTCGACCGAGCAGAACTGGTCGCGGTC
>DATAZK010000006.1:0-5445 GCA_036272075.1 Frankiaceae bacterium | reverse complement strand
CGGCCGCCCGGGTACTGCTTGCGGCGGCCCTCCCGATACCTGCACGCCGGTCACGATGGCGGCCACGGCGACGGCAACGGCAAGCGCTCCGAGGAGGACCCTGCGCCGCGGGCTCAGGCCGGTCCACCAGCGGAAGGGGGTGCGCACATATCCATGATGCGTCCCGTGACCCGCCGCGCGTCACGAGCTCCCCAGAAACTTCGCATCATGGGCAACGAAAGGCGTCCAGATAGCGCTCAGGACGCTGAGCCGTCGAGCATCCATAGCGCGGCCATGGGGAGGGCGGTCAGCCGGTCGCCGAAGGAGAGTTGCTGCTCCCCTGCGTAGAGGACAATCCCGGCTCTGAAGCGGTCGCCGAGCCGGTTGGCCAGGTGCCGCAGACCGCGGAAATCCTCGCCGCGGACGGTCTCGGCGGCCTTGACTTCGATGCCGATCACCGTGCCGTCGGCGTGCTCTAGCAGCATGTCCACCTCCACCTGGTCTCGGTCGCGGTAGTGAAAGAGCTGCACGGGCTCCTCGGCCCAGGTGAGTTGGCGTGCCACCTCCCCGATCGCAAAGTTCTCTAGCAGTGGCCCGACGAAGGCAGTTGGATCTTTAGCGCGTTGCTCCGACATACCGATGAGCCTGCCGCCGAGTCCGGAGTCAGTGACGATCAGCTTCGGGGTGGATATCGCGCGCTTGGTCAGGTTCGATGACCAAGCCGGTACGCGCTTGATGACGAAGACCAGCTCAAGCAGGTCCAGGTAGCGTGAGAGGGTCTGCGGCGGGAGCGTAACGTCGTTCGCAATCGACTGCAGGACCGCCAGGGTTCCCATCCGGGCCGCCACGACGCTCAGCAGTCGGCGCATCTCGGCTGGACGCTCGATATCGGAGATCTGCTGGACGTCCCGGGACACCAGATCGGTCACGTAGGACTCAAAGAACCTCGCCCTGCGGCGATCTGCCGGTACCTTCGTGGGTGATCTGCCGGACCTCTCGTGGGCGATCTGCCGATCCATTGGCGGGCAATCTGCCGCCGGGCCAGTGAGCGGTCTATCCCTCGGCCCGGCCGATTGCCGGCGCCTGTCCTAAGTTCCGTGCCCCCACTCGCACATGCGTTGCATCAGAAGCAACATACAACTCTTGGATAGCATTCTGGAGGGATGCAGCCTACCGACTGCATCCCTCCAGAACTGGGAAAACACCTTGCGAAGCCGCCTTGAATTAGCTGCAGCCGCTGGTGGAGCCGCAGCCTTCGCAGACGTAGCAGCTGCCGGCCGGGCGCATCTTGGTTCCGCAGGTGAGGCACAGCGGGGCGTCCGCCGTGCGGCCCTGCTGGAACTCGATCAGCTCGGCGGTGGAGTGCGGGCCGGCCGGGCGGGCGGGCGTGGCCGGGGTCTCGGACGACGCCGGAGCCGAGGTGGCTGACGCCTGCGCGGCGGTCGCGCGGTCCTGGTGGCCGGCGTCTTCCCCGCCGAAGGACTGGGCCAGCGTCACCGGGTCGACGTCGACTCCGAGGGTGGCCGGGTCCTGGCCGTTGAGCTCGGCCGCGCGCTCGGCGGCGGACAGGATGCCGAGCTCGGCCCGGCGCTCGTAGGGCAGGTGGTCGAGCGCGAGACGGCGGAAGATGTAGTCCATCATCGACGTCGCGATGCGGATGTCCGGGTCGTCGGTCATGCCGGCCGGCTCGAACCGCAGGTTGGTGAACTTCGCGACGTAGGACTCGAGCGGGATGCCGTACTGCAGACCGACCGAGATCGCCATCGAGAACGCGTCCATCACGCCCGCCAGGGTGGAACCCTGCTTGCCGAGCTTGAGGAAGACCTCGCCGACGCCGTCGTCCGGGTAGGTGGAGGCGGTCATGTAGCCCTCCGCGCCGGCCACGTCGAACCGGGTCACGGTCGCGGACCTGGTCTTCGGCAGCCGCCTGCGGACCGGGCGGTGCTCGTGCGGCTCCGCCGCCGGGGCCGGGGCCGCGACCGCGACCGGGGCCGCCTCCTCCTTGTCCTTCGGCTTGGCGACGCTGAGCGGCTGGCCGACCTTGCAGTTGTCGCGGTAGATCGCGAGCGCCTTCAGGCCGAGCTTCCAGCCCTCGTAGTAGATCTCCTCGACGTCCTCGATCGTCGCCGCCTCGGGCATGTTCACGGTCTTGGAGATCGAGCCGGACAGCATCGGCTGCACCGCCGCCATCATCCGCACGTGGCCCATCGGGCTGATCGAGCGCTCGCCCATCGCGCAGTCGAACACCTCGTAGTGCTCGGTCTTGAGCCCGGGGGCGTTCACCACGTGGCCGTGCTCGCCGATGAACTCGGTGATCGCCTCGATCTGCTCGGGCTGGTAGCCGAGGTTCTTCAGCGCGCGGGGGACGGTCTGGTTGACGATCTGCATGGACCCGCCGCCGACCAGCTTCTTGAACTTGACCAGGGCCAGGTCGGGCTCGATGCCGGTGGTGTCGCAGTCCATCATGAAGCCAATGGTGCCGGTCGGCGCGAGCAGGCTGGCCTGGGCGTTCCGGTAGCCGTTGGCCTCTCCGAGGGTGAGGCACTGCTGCCAGGTCTTGTTCGCCAGGTCGAGGATGACCTCGTCGAACGCGGCCGCCGGGCGGACGCTCGCGCTGGCGTCGGCGTGCTTGCGCATCACGCGCTTGTGGGCGGCGGCGTTCTTCTGGTAGCCCTCGTAGGGGCCGACGATGCCAGCCAGCTCGGCCGACTTCTTGTAGGCGGACGCGGTCATCAGCGAGGTGATCGCGGCGGCGATCGCCCGCCCGCCGGCCGAGTCGTAGGCGTGCCCGGTCGCCATCAGCAGCGCGCCGAGGTTGGCGTAGCCGATCCCGAGCTGACGGTAGTCCCTGGTGATCTGGCCGATCTTCTCGGTCGGGAAGTCCGCGAACGTGATCGAGATGTCCATCGCGGTGATGATCAGCTCACTGACCTGCGCGAACCGCTCGACATCGAACGTGTCGTCGGGGAGGAGGAACTTGAGCAGGTTAATGCTGGCGAGGTTGCAGGACGAGTTGTCGAGGCTGAGGTACTCGGAACAGGGGTTGCTGGCGGTGATCCGGCCCGACTCCGGGTTCGTGTGCCAGTCGTTGATCGTGTCGTCGTACTGCAGCCCCGGGTCGGCGCACTCCCAGGCCGCCTGCGCGATTTTGCGGAACAGGCTCTTCGCGTCGACGCTCTCGATGACCTCGCCGGTGCGGCGGGCGAGCAGGTCGAACGGCTTGCCATCCTCGACCGCGCGCATGAACTCGTCGCTGACGCGGACGGAGTTGTTGGCGTTCTGGTACTGGACGCTGACGATGTCCTGGCCGCCGAGGTCCATGTCGAACCCGGCGTCGCGCAGGGCGCGGATCTTGTTCTCCTCGCGCGCCTTGGTCTCGATGAAGTCGGCGATGTCAGGGTGGTCCACGTCGAGCACGACCATCTTGGCCGCGCGACGGGTCGCGCCGCCGGACTTGATCGTGCCGGCCGACGCGTCGGCGCCGCGCATGAAGCTGACCGGGCCGCTGGCGGTGCCGCCGGAGGTGAGCAGCTCCTTGCTCGACCTGATCTTGGACAGGTTCACGCCCGCGCCCGAGCCGCCGCGGAAGATCTGGCCCTCTTCGCTGTACCAGTTGAGAATCGACTCGATCGTGTCGTCAACCGACAGGATGAAGCACGCCGACACCTGCTGCTGCGCGGTGGTGCCGACGTTGAACCAAACCGGGGAGTTGAACGAGAAGATCTGGTGAATCAGCGCGTACTTGAGCTCATGGTCGAAGATCTCGGCGTCCGCGTCGGAGGCGAAGTAGCCGTGCTCCCGGCCGGTCGACGTGTAGACGTTGACGACCCGGTCGACCAGCTGCTTGAGCGACCACTCGCGCTGCGGCGTGCCCACCGCGCCGCGGAAGTACTTGGTGGTGACGATGTTGCCCGCGTTGACCGACCAGAAGTCGGGGAACTCCACCCCGCGCTGCTCGAAGTTGATCGAGCCGTCCCGCCAATTGGTCATCACCACGTCGCGGCGCTCCCACGCGACCTGGTCATATGGGTGCACGCCGGGTGTGGTGTGAATCCGCCGGACCTTCATCCCCTTGGCGCCGCGCTTGCCCTTGCGCGCTGCCGGACTGCTCGCCGTCTCCGTCATAGCTCCCATTTCCCCCTTCGTCGCGGGCCCCGTCCGACCCGTCCTCAACATCGTTTCCACCTTTTATGCGGCAGCGTTAAATGCACCGTCCGGCATCGTGACCGTCGGCTGCTGCTCGCCCTGTTCAGTCCTGCTCAGTCTTTCCGAGTCCCTCGGCCTAGCCAGGCCGTCCATCGCGCGCGTCAGGGTCGTCGGTGTCCCCGCCGACTTCCCGGCCGGCGTCTTCCCGATGCCGGCCGCGCAGTTCCGAGATTGCCTTCTCGAAGTCGTCGAGCGACTCGAAGCCACGGTAAACGCTGGCGAATCTGAGGTAGGCGACCTCGTCGAGGTCGCGCAGCGGTCCGAGGATCGCCAGCCCGACCTCGTGCGACGGCACCTCGGCGAGGCCCCGCGCCCGGATCGTCTCCTCCACCCGCTGGGCGAGCATGGCGAGCTGGTCCTCATCGACCGGGCGGCCCTGACAGGCCCGCTGCACACCGCGGACGATCTTGTCCCTGGTGAACGGCTCGGTCACCCCGCTGCGCTTGGCCACCATCAGGATCACCGACTCCTGGGTGGTGAACCGCCGCCCGCACTCGGGGCAGGATCGCCGTCGGCGGATCGCGACGCCGTCGTCGGCGGCCCGGCTGTCGATAACCCGGCTGTCCGGATGGCGGCAGAACGGACAGTACACGCGATCACCCCCAGGCGTTCCTTGAGGTATCCATTCTACTACGAATGTCCACTACTTCTAGAAGAACCACATCACTGTAACTACTAGATGTTGTGGTCAACCGTAGTCCAGTGGGGCGGTCCTCGGCAACCCGGGACGCCCATCGATGCCAAAATTCCTGGTCGGGCTGGCAGACCCGGGCCGGCCGCGGCGTGTCGCCCGCGCGAACGCCGGGTGTCGCGCGCGGCGCCGCCCCCCGGCCTCCGAATGCCTCGCATGCCATCTTTGTACCTCGACGGTCTGACATTTCCACGACACGTCGAACAGATGTTTGGTGAATTCGAAGATAAGCGCTAGGCTCGTATCCGTAAGCAACAACCCTAGAAATCGGAGGTTCATCCGATGGACGACACCGCAGATTACGGCACACCCGAAATCGCGGACGTACCGGTACGCCCGAAGGGCAGGCCGGGCCGCAAGCCCAAGGGCAGCGTCCCGGTCGTGATCCCGGAGACGCCGGACAAGCCCGACCCAGACCACGTGCTCACCTGGCGCCAGCGCAAGGTGCTCCAGGTCATCAGGGACTCGGTGCAGAAGCGCGGCTACCCGCCGTCGATGCGGGAAATCGGCGAGGCAGTGGGCCTGACCAGCACGTCCAGCGTCAGCTACCAGCTCTCCACGCTGCAGCG
>DATAZK010000005.1:0-12521 GCA_036272075.1 Frankiaceae bacterium | reverse complement strand
CGGGACGTTCCCGTTGGTCAACTACGGCGGGCTCGACGGGGTGGCCTTCCGGGCCGACTGCGCGAAGACCGTCATCTTCAGCCTGGCGGCGGGCGGCCACGCGCTTGCACCGACGCGGATCTTCCTCGGCGCCCAGCGGGTGCACCCGACCAGCAACCCGTTCATCATCGAGCGGCACTGATGCCCGCCCGCAAGTGACCCTTCCCCCAGCCGGTTTGGGCGGGCGGCTACGGTGACCACCATGTCGCAGGAGCTGCCCGCCCCCACCGCCATCACCAACCTGCTCTTTCGTTACGCGGAGCTGATCGATGCCGGGGATTACGAGGGCATCGGCGAGCTGCTCGCGCACTGCACGGTCACGTCAGACCAGGGCGGCGAGTGGGTCGGGGCAGCAGCCGTCACTGCGATGTACTACGACTTCACGCGCAAGCACGAGGACGGCACGCCGCGCACCAAGCACGTCATCACGAATCCGATCGTCGAGGTCGATGGAGACACGGGCACCTGCCGGGCGTACTACACGGTCTTCATGCAGACCGAGACGCTCCCGCTGCAGCCGATCGTCAACGGCCGCTACCGCGACACGTTCGAACGGGTCGATGGGGTCTGGCGCTACAAGCACCGCGTGATGATCGTCGAGCATGTCGGCGACGTCTCGCAGCATCTGAACATGACGCTCAGCCGCTGAGGGCTACGCGATAGCGAGCCGGTCGCGTACCCACTCCTGCGTCAGCATTTCCAGCTCGGCAGCCATCGGCCCCGGGAACGAGCCGAAGCCGTGCGGCGACTCGGGAACCACGTAGAGCTCCGCCGGGTTGCCGGCGGCCCGAAGGCGCGCAGCCATGAAGAGCGAGTCGTCCAGCAGCGGGTCCAGGGTGCCGACCGTGAGCAGCGCCGGCGGCAGGCCCGCGACGTCGGCGTACAGCGGCGAGATCGCCGGGTCCCGGAGCTCTTCCGGGCTGCGACCAGGCGCGTAGGAATCGTGGAACTTGTCCATGGCACGCGCCGTGAGCACGAGTGGCTGCTCTCCGAGATTGCGGGCGCTCGGCGTTCCTGACAGGTCATAGATCCCGTACGTCAGGTTCATCCCGGCGACGCGATCGAGCAAGCCGCGCTCGCGCAGGTGCAGGGCGACGTGCATGGTCAGGTTGGCACCGGCGGAGTCGCCTCCGATGATGAGCGTTGCACTGCCGAACTCGGCTTCGGCGTTGGCGATCAGCCAGTCCGCGGCGGCGCGGCAGTCATCCGGTCCAGCGGGGAACGGGTGCTCGGGGGCTAGCCGGTAGTCGAGGCTGACGACCGTCATCCCCGTCGCGAGTGCCAGCCGGGCATTCGCCGGATCGTGCATCTCCGGCCATCCCATGCAGAAGCCTCCGCCGTGGACGTCGAGGTACACGGCGCTGGGCCGGCCCGGTGCCGCCGCCACCCGAAGCCGCATTTCCCCTGCAGGGCCAGGGATCGTGCGGTTGTGCACGGGAAGGGCGAGCTCGACATCCAGGAACGACGCGGGGATGACCCGCATACCCGCGACCTGCTCCGGGGTCTCGAAGACCGGGATGAGATCGCCCATCTGCCGGAGCGCGTCGTTGGTCTGCCGTGCCCCTTCGACGTGCGGGGCCCAGCGGGGGTCGATCATTGACGCCTGAGATGTGGTGGTCATCTGTGCCTTCCTAGCCGGTGAAACCGTCGCCGATGACGTTGATCCGCCGTCCGACCCACTCGCTGCTGACCAGGTCGGCCAGCAGGTGCTGATCGGTGGTGACCGCGATGGTGTGGACGGGCGCCCCGGCCTGCGCCGCGCGGGCGATGGCGATGCCCGTCTGCGGGAGGTCGCCCTCGTAGGTGACGGTGTACGCCACGACGTCTGCTGGTCCCTCATAGCCGGCATCGGCCGCCGCGGTGGGTGTCTTGGCGAGCGCCTGCGCGCTGACATCGGCGACCTGAAACCCTTTGTTTGCAGGGGTTGTGGACCACAGCCCCATCCCGTGCTTGGTGATCATCCCGCTGACCGACGTGACCAGGCCGGTCGTTCCGGGGTTCTCGCGGAGCACGTCCATCATCCGAGCGGTGGACTGCAGGACGTAGTTGTTCAGCGGACCGCCGCCGAACGACATGCCACCGGTCACGGTCAGCGGGCGGTCAGCGGACAACGTGAGCTCGGCTGCCTGTACCCGCACCGCCGACGGGAAGCAGCTGTAGAGATCGACGTAGTCGGCATCGGCCGGGGCGATGCCGGTGAGGCCCGCGAGGGCCTGGCCGTTGGCGGCGATCGCCGGTGAACGGTGCGGCTCGGCCCGCTCGCTCAGCATGATCATCGCGTTGGACTCGACGGCGGCGTGCGGAAAAACCCAATGTTCACGGGGGATTCCGGCCGATTCGGCCGCCTCCACCGAACACAGGATGAAGCCGGCGGCCTGATCGACGGTCCAGTACGAGACGTGCTGTTTGGTGTAAGGCCAGGAGTACCAGGGGTTTTGCGGGGTCGCCAGGCCGGCGCCGAGCGGGGTGACGTCGCGCTTCCAGGCTTCGGGACGCGTCGCGGCGATCGCGGCGAACCCGTCCCACAGCGACGCGACCTCGCGGGCGTGCTCTTCGAGAGACTGCCCGGCCGCTGCCCGCAGCGCCGTCTCTATCATCCCGTACTGACGCGCGGCGACGTAGAGCTGGCGCTCGATCTCGAGCTTGCTGATGACCTGCTGCGCGGGCGAAAGCACCGTATCTGCCGGCCTTTCGGCCTCAGGCTCGGGGGCGACCTCGATGCCCTGGCGCCTGGCCGACGCCATCCGGGCGCGCGCCTCGCCGCCGGCGATGAGCACCACGGACGCGTCGCCGGCCGCAATGGCGGCCGCGGCGTTGGTGAACAACGTCTGCTGCAGCACGCCGAGTTCCGCGTAGACCGTGTGCGGCGTGATGCCGAGTTCCTCGGACACCAATCGGGCGGGGTCCTGGCACTTCCACGACCCCTGCGTGGCGAACATGAGATCGGCTTTGGCCAGCAACCGTTGGGCGCGCGCAGCTTCCGCTGCCGTCCGGAGCGTGTCGGCCATCAGCCCGATGGCATCACGCGCCTGCGCCGGATCCTTCGCGCGCTGCGTGATGGCTGCCGACCCGACGAGCACGGGCGTGCGCGGGTCCAACCCGCCCGCCATCAAGCGCTACCCGAAAGCAGGGCAGGCGCCAGGCGTCGCCACTGCTCGAGCGAACTGCCGCCCCAGCCGCCACCATCCCCGGTGGGGTTGAGCACCTGCACGCAGACGTGTTCGGCGCCGGCGTCGTGATGCGCTTTCACCCGGGCGGCAATGGCTTCCTCGTCACCCCAGACGATCAGGGCGTCGATGAGGCGGTCGGAGCCGCCGCCGGCGATGTCGTCCTCGGTGAAGCCGAGGCGCAGGAAGTTGTTGGTGTAGTTGGGCAGCATCAGGTAGCCGGCCAGGTTCTGGCGGGCGATGTCGCGGGCCTTGGCTGGATCGGTCTCCAGCACCGCGCCCTGCTCAGCGGCGATCAGGGGACCGGTGCCAAGTTCGGCACGCACCTTCGCCGTGTGCTCCGGCGTGACGAGGTAGGTATGGGTGCCGCGGGTGCGAGAGGCCGCGAGCGCGAGCATTTTCGGTCCGAGCGCGGCGAGCATCCGGTCCGCGGGCGGCACTCCCTGGTTCGGCAGCGCGTCGAGCTCGTCGAGGTAGTTCGTCGTCACCTGCATCGGCTTCTGATACGTGCCAGGAGCTTTGGCGCCGTCGATGAGCAGCTGATGGCTGACGCCGATGCCGAGCATGACGCGCCGGCCATGAGCGGCGACGGTCTCGGCGTAACCCTGCGCGGTGTCGGCCGCCGAGGTCATCCAGAGGTTCAGGATCCCCGTGGCGACGGTGAGCCGTTTGGTCCCGCTGAGCAGATTGTTGATCGGCGTGAACACGTCACCCGTCACGTCGGGAATCCAGACGGCGGAGTAGCCCAGCTCGTCGAGTTCGGCGGCGGAATCCGCCGCTACCGCTGGATCGCCATAGCGCAGCTCGCCGCTCCAGAGCCCGGTTCCCGCGAGATCCACCTGTCGTCTCCCTCATGAGTGTGCAGCGTCAGTCGGTGTGCGGAGTCAGCTGAAGGTCGAGCCGCCGTTGAGGTTGACCGTCTGGCCGGTCATCCATTCCATCTCGTCGGACGCGAGGAACACGACTGCCGCGCCGACATCGTCGGGAGTCCCGAGCCGGCCGACCGGAATGGACCGCGCGATGCCCGCCGTCACGGTGGCGTCCTGCTGCTTGTTCGGCGCCGCCATCAGCCCGAGCGCGAGGGCGTTGGCGGTGACACCGGTGGACGCGACCTCCGTCGACAGGTGGCGGATGAAACCCTCGATGCCGCTCTTGGACGCGCCGTACAGCGAGACGCCGATCTTCAGGCCGGTGCGCCCGGCGCCCGAGGAGATCTGGATGATGCGTCCCCAATGCCCCTCGACCATCGGCTCGAGCACGGCGGAGATGCAGTGCAGCGACCCGTACAGGTTGATGTCGATGTAGGAACGCCAGCGGGCGGGTGGCAGGTCGCGAAAGCGGACGGCCGCCATGTCGGCGGGGATGCCGGCGTTGTTCACCAGGATGTCGATGTGGCCGCCGAGCGCCGCGCCTGCGGCCGCGATCCCGGCGGTGACGGCCGCTTCGTCGGTGATGTCGAAGGGCGCGCTGACCGCGGTGCCGCCTTCGGCAACGATCGCGTCGCGAGTGGCATCAGCCTTGGACGCGACGATGTCGTTGACCGCAACCCCGGCTCCCTGGCGCGCGAGGGCGTGAGCGATGCCCACGCCCATCCCATCGCCGGCGCCCGTCACGAGCGCGCGGTGACCAGTGAGATCAAACATGCCTGCCTCCTCGCAGCCAACCTGCGGGGAAGCCTGCCATGCGTCCTCGAGCGAACTCGGACACCCCCCGGTTTCAGGCCCCGATCCGCTGCCGCGCCGAGGCCCGCGCCTCGTTCACCGTGACCGGCGTGCCCGCCTTCATCAGTCCGGTCGTCGGCATGTTCTCGTAGATGGCCTCGTAGCTGCCGGCCTTCACCTCGTAGGTCTCATGCCAGATTCCGGCTCCGGCGATCTCGTCCTTGGAAAGCCGGTTCCAGGCCGCCCAGACGGGCTTGTGCTTGGCGTCGGGGTTCTTGGCGTAAGACTCCAGCGCCTCGAACGAGCGCCAGTACTGCACGATGACGCCGCCGATCGCGCCGAAGACCTGATATCCGAGCAGTCCCTTGGTGGGGTCCTTCTCGAGCTCGCCCAGCATGTCGATCATCGCCATCAGCAGCTCGCCCGCCGGGCCCGCCTGCTCCGGGTCCCGAAGGTCGGCGCCGATCAGGAAAACGACGAAGTCGCCCTCGATCTGCACGGTCCAGCGGCCCTTGTTGATCTCCATGGCGGGGATGGTCCCACAGCTCCCGCCACGTCGTCGCGTAAGCCTGAGAGCACGCTGGGACGTGCGCTCAGTCGTACGCGAGAAGAAACTTGCCGGGAGAGCGTCGGAGTCTCCGGTACCCGAGCGACGGAGATGGTGTGAGCGTCGAACAGATGCAGACGGGTGATCCGCGTAGCGGGCTGCTCGCGCTGTACGACGTCGCCCTTCCGCAGGTGTACGGCTACCTGCTGCGCCGATGCGGGCGTACGGCACTCGCGGAAGACCTTACGGCGGAGACGTTTCTGGCCGCCGTCGATGCGGTCCGGCTCGAGAAATCCCCGCCGCTGACTGCGTTGTCGACCGGCTGGCTGATCGGGATCGCCCGGCACAAGCTGGTCGATCATTGGCGACGCCTCGCTCGCGAGGAACGGGCGCTCACCGCCGTCGCAGATGATCCGACCCGGGCTGCGGCGAGCGATCCGTGGGACGCGACCCTCGACTCGCTCGAGGCGCACGAGACCCTGCAGACGCTCGCCCCGCAGCATCGGGCGGCACTCACGCTGCGCTACCTGGACGACCTGCCAGTGGCAGAGGTGGCCCACGCCATGGACCGCACAGTCCATGCCACGGAGGCATTGCTCGTGCGGGCCCGCACCGCATTCCGAACGACCTATACCGAGCGAGTCGATGGAGAGGAGGCCGGCCGTGACTGACCCGCTGAACGTGCTGCGCGAGCCCGACGGCCCGGTGGCTCCCGATCCCGCTTTCGCCGAAAAGCTGCGCGCCCGCCTTGAGCGCGCACTCGACCTACCCCGAGGAGTCAGCGTGTCTGTTGGACTGGCGGCCGACCCGATCCCCACGAGCGCCCCGACCGGTGCCGCGATCCCCTACCTTGCTGTCAGCGACGCCCGGAGTGCGATCGACTGGTACGTCGAGGTTCTCGGCGCCGCCCTCGAGGGCGACCCGATCGTCATGCCTGACGGGCGTATCGGCCATGCCGAACTCGCGCTCGCCGGCGGCAAGATGTACCTCGCCGACGAGTACCCGGAGATCGGCGTCGTCGCTCCCGCGTCCAACGGGGCGTCCGTGAGCCTGGTGCTGAACGTCTCCGATGTGGACGCCCGGGCCGCCGCGGCTACCGCTCGTGGAGGGCGGCTGGCCAAAGAGGTCAGCGAGGCCTACGGCTCGCGTAACGCCACGATCGTCGATCCGTTCGGGCACCGCTGGATGCTGCAGCAGCCGCTGACGACAGTGCCGGCCACCGAGGCGCCCGCCGCGCCGTGGCATCAGGGCGACGTCGGCTACGTCTCGATCCAGGTGCCCGACGTCGAGCGAGCCGCCGCGTTCTACACGGCCGTCCTCGGCTGGGACTACGAGGCGCGCGGCGCGCAGGCGCGCCACGTGCGCGGGCAGTCCATGCACATCGGCATCTTCGGCGGGCAGGAGCGCCCCAACCTCTACTGCGCCTACGCGGTGGGCGATGTCGATGCCGCGATCCAGCGGGTACGCGCGGCGGGTGGCTCCGCCGAGGCGCCGACCGAGAAGCCTTGGGGTCGGGCCGCCGACTGCATCGATAGCCAGGGCACCTCCTTCTCGATGTTCACCCCGCGCGCCGACGACCCGGGAGAGCGCCCGCCGATGAACGGTGCGCGTCATGGCGATCTCTGTTACCTGACGTACGGGGTGATCGACTCCGCAGTCGCGCGCGAGTTCTACGGCTCGGTGCTGGGGTGGAAGTTCGCGGACGGGCACGCGAACGACGGCTGGCAGATCGAGGACGTCGCCCCCATGGGCGGGATCGGTGGCGGCCGCAGCGAGCAGGTGACCGCGCCGATGTGGCTCGTGGACGACGTCGAGGCGGCTGCGGGTCGCGTCAGGGCTGCCGGTGGAACGGCCACCGAGGTGGCGCAGCGGCCGTACGGACTCGAGTCGCAGTGCACCGACGACCAGGGCACGCAGTTCTACCTCGGCCAGCTCTAGCGGGACCGGCGGCGTACCAACGCTTCCTGCATCACGGAGGCGACGAGCCGGCCGTCCTCGGTGAAGTACTCACCCACCGCCAGCCCGCGACCGTCCGACGACGAGGGGCTCTCGACACTGAACAGCAGCCACTGGTCGGCGCGAAACGGCCGGTGAAACCACATCGCGTGATCGAGCGACGCGAGCAGCAGCTGGCCCGGCGGGATGTCGTGGCTGAGGGTGGCCGTGCCGGCGAGCATGAGGTCGGACATGTACGCGAGGGCGCAGACGTGCAGGAGCGGATCGTCCGACAGCCGATCGGCGGCGCGCATCCAGAAGCGGCGGCGCGGGATGTCGTCGTCCAGGATCCCGAACTCGTCATCGGGCCCTTGCGGCACCTGCGATCCGACGGCGCGTGACGTGGGATCGGGAGCCCGCAGTTCCAGCACCAGGCGGGCGACGGACTGGGCGCGGTCGGAGGACTCGCCCGCCTCCTCCGCCGCCTTGTACAGGTCGAGCGACTCCTCCGGAGGCCGGACGACCGGCATCGGTCGCTGGTGGCCGCCCCCCTCCTCCTCGTCCTTGAACGACGCCGAGAGGCTGAAGATCGTCTCGCCCTTCTGCACGGCGGCGACCCGGCGGGTGGTGAAGCTCCCGCCGTCGCGCAACCGGTCGACGAGATAGATCAGCGGCGCGGTCGGGTTGCCCGGGCGCAAGAAGTAGCTGTGCAGCGAATGCACGCGGCGATCGCCGGCCGTACGTCCGGCAGCGACCAGCGCTTGCGCCGCCACCTGGCCGCCGAAGCTGCGCATCGGCGCGCCTGCATGGCTCCAGCCGCGGAAGATGTCGCGGTCGATCTCCTCGAGTTCGAGCAGGTCCCCGAAGGTCGGTTCTTCTTTGGGGGGACTCATTTAGTAGCCGCGCCACACCGGCGGCCGGCGCTCGAGGAAGCTGGCGACGCCCTCCTGGCTGTCCTCGGTGTTCGTCATGACGTCGACCAGCCACGCTTCTTCGGCGGCGATCGTCGCGCGGTCAACATCGAGCGATCGGTTCAGCAACCACTTGTTCACGCGATGGGCGGCGGTCGGTCCCGTTGCCAGGCGGGTGGCCCACTCGGTGACTGCTGCCTCCAGCTGATCGCCCGGAACGACGCGCGAGACCAGCCCGATTTCGTACGCCCGCTGCGCCGGGACGTCGTCGGCGAAGAAGATCAGCTCCTTGGCGCGCTGCAAGCCGATCAGCCTGGGCAGCAGGTAGGTCCCGAGGCCGTCGGCGACGAGCCCGCGCCGCGCGAAGATCTCGATGAACTTGGCCTCCTCGGCCGCGATCACGAGGTCGCAGGCGAAGGCGACGTGCGCGCCGATGCCGGCCGCGGTGCCCTGGACTGCAGCAATGACGGGTTTTTCGCAGTCCATGATCGAGGAGATCAGCCTGATGGCGCCGCGCATCATCATCCGGCGCGAGTCTCCGAGCAGCTTCTCCGGGAACTTCTCGTCCCGCGCGGGCATCGGTGTGCCCTTGCGCAGATCCGCGCCGGTGGAGAAGAACCGACCGGTCGCGCCGATCACCACGCACCGCACGCCCGGGTCCTCGTTCGCCCGGTCCAGCCACGCCATAAGGCGGTAGCGCTGGTCGTGCGTCATCGAGTTGCCGGCCTCCGGGCGGGTCATCGTGGCCCGCAAGATCCCGTCCTCGAGCGCGAACGTGATCTCGTCGGTTGACTCGAGGTCCGGCGAGAGCCCGGCGGTCATGGTGCCTCCTTGATACTTGGTATGAGACGGGATACTTGATACGTGACGGTGGACACCGCCCGCCTGGAACGTTCTATTGCGCAGGTTAGGCTGCCAGATGTGACTCGCGGCATTCTCGCGGCTGCCGGCTACGTGCCGCACGGCCGATTGGACAGGGCGGAAATCGCCGCATTCGTCGGTACCGGCGGGGGCAAGGGCACCCGCTCCGTGGCCTGGTATGACGAAGACACCACGACGCTCGGAGCCGAGGCGGCGCGGCTGGTACGGCGGGCGCGTCCTGACGCGTCGCCATCAGCGCTCTACTTCTCGACCATCAGCCCGGCCTACGTCGACAAGACGAACGCGACCGGCGTGGCAGCGGCGCTCCGTCTCGACAGCGACGTCCTTGCGGTCGACTTCGGCGGAGCGCAGCGCTCGGCGGTCGGCGCGTTGCTCGCCGCGCTGTCCAGCTCGTCGACCGTGCTGACGGTCGCGGCCGACGCTCGCAGCGGCCTCGCCGGAAGCGGCGACGAGGCGGCCGGGGGAGATGCCGGTTCGGCGCTGCTCGTCGGCGACGATGCGACGGGCCCGCTGCTGGCGACCTTCCTCGGGTCGGCGTCCATCACCGAGGAGTTCACCGACCGCTGGCGCAGCCCTGGTGACGTGCGCTCGAAGCTCTGGGAGGAACGCTTCGGCGAGACGGCGTACGTGCCGCTCGGCGAGCGTGCCTGGCGCGAGGCGCTGAAGAAGGCCGAGATCGAGGCCGGCGAGGTCGACCGCGTCATCCTCACGGGGCTGCATTCGCGGGCGGTGCGCGTCCTCGGCACCAAACTCGGCCTGAAAGACAAGCTGGCCGACGACCTGAGCTCGCGCCTGGGCAATGCCGGTTCCGCTCAGCCCGGCTTGCTGCTTGCCGCCGCTCTCGAGGCGGCTGCGCCCGGCGAGGTCGTCGCCCTCGTCGTGCTTGCTGACGGTGCCGACGTGCTGCTGTTCCGGGCGGGCGAGGCGGCCTCCCAGCCGCCGGTGCGTTCCGTCGCCGATCAGCTCGGCGGCGGCACCACGGTGCCCTACGGGAAGTTCCTGTCCTGGCGCGGCGGGCTGGCGATCGAGCCGCCGCGGCGTCCTGAGCCGTCACGGATGTCGGCAAGTGCGGCGCTTCGCAACGAGGACTGGAAGTACGCGTTCGCCGGTCGACGTGACCCGGTTTCCGGTGACCCGCAGTTGCCGCCGCTGCCGTCGGGCGGCGAAGCCGTTCCGATGAGTGACGTCGCGGGGACGATCGCGACCTTCACCGTCGACCGGCTCGCGTACTCACCCAGCCCGCCGATCGTCTTCGCGATCGTGGACTTCGACGGCGGTGGCCGCTACCCGGTCGAGATCACCGACGTCCCCGAGAAGGACATCGCCGCTGACGTGAAGGTCGGCACCCGGGTCGAGATGACGTTCCGGCGGCTGTCCAGCGCCGATGGAATTCACAATTACTTCTGGAAGGCGCGGCCGCTGCGCGGTGTTGCCTCCAACGTCGATACTGCTTAAGAAGGGCCACGCATATGGGATCGCACGGGATTCGTGACCGGGTCGCCATCGTAGGGATGGCCTGCACGCCCTTCCGCGAGCACTTCGACAAGAGTGCCGATGACCTCATGGTGCAGGCCTCCGATGAGGCGTACGCGAGCGCCGGGGTCGCCAAGGCGGACGTCGACGCGTACTGGCTCGGCACCGCCGGCAGCGGCATGAGCGGCATCACGCTCGCCCGCCCGCTGCAGCTGACGGGCAAGCCGGTCACCCGCGTCGAGAACTACTGCGCGACCGGTTCTGAGGCGCTGCGCAACGCGTCGTACGCCGTCGCCAGCGGGGCGTACGACATCGCGATGGCCGTCGGCGTCGAGAAGATCAAGGACTCCGGCTATCAGGGGATGTCGGCCGCGCCGATCCCCAATGACGGCACCGCACGCACGCTGACCGCGGCCGCGATGTTCAGCATGGTCGTGCCCGCGTACGCCAAGCGCTACGGCGTGACCGAGGCGGAGATGCGCGAGGCGCTCGCCCACATCGCGTCCAAGAACCACTACAACGGCGCCCGTAACCCCCGCGCGCAGTTCCGCCGGGAGGTCAGCGAGGCAGCCGTCTGCGCCGCGACGCCAGTGGCCGGCATGCTCGGCATCTACGACTGCGCCGGCGTGGCCGACGGTTCCGCCGCGGCGATCGTCGTGCGGGCCGAGGATGCTCACAAGTACACCGACAAGCCGCTCTACATCAAGGCGCTCTCGTTCGTCGCCGGCAACGGCAACGGCCTGGCCGACCCGACGTATGACTACACGACCTTCCCCGAGGTGGCGATGTCAGCGAAGGACGCCTACGCGCAGGCCGGGATCACCTCCCCGCGTGACCAGATCGCGATGGCCGAGGTGCACGACTGCTTCACGCCGACCGAGATGGTGCTCATGGAGGACCTCGGTTTCGCCGAGCGCGGCACCGCGTACAAAGAGGTCCTCGCCGGCACGTACGACCTGACCGGCGACCTGCCCATCAACCCCGACGGCGGCCTCAAGAGCTTCGGCCATCCCGTGGGCGCGTCCGGTCTGCGGATGATGTTCGAGGCCTGGCTGCAACTGCGCGGCGAGGCCCCGCCGGAGCGCACGATCGCCACCGCCGACCGCGGCTACGCCCTGACCCACAACCTCGGCGGCTACCCCGGCGAGATGGTCTCGTTCGTCTCGATCCTCGGTAACGCTCTCGGCTAGTTCCACCCTGCGGCAAACTCGCCGCCCGCCTGCACGGTGCTGCCGTGCGCGTCTACGAGATCGATCTTTGGGTCGATCCGCTCGTCGATCTGCAGGCGCTGACCGACTTCCTGGCCCGCGGCGACGTCGCACATGTATCCCGGATATGTGGTGAGTCGCCCGCGGTCGCCCTTCCGGTGCCGGGCCATCCCGATTCGCTCCTCGTCGCCTCGCCCGACGACTGCGGGCTCTGGTGGGACGACCGCGATGTCGATCATCTCGCGCTCCAGCGTGCCGCCGCTAATTGCGGGCACCGTCCAGGGCGGCGTGCGAGAATGACCAGCTCAGGATGTGAGCGGCCAATCCCAGGATGTGGGCAGGAACGACGGTGAGCATGTACGAGTCGGAGAGCGCGGGGGCGCTTTGGCAGGAGGGCTTGCTGGCCGAGCGGGCGCGGGGGTTGACCTCCTCGGTCATCCGTGACTTGCTCGCGCTCACGTCCCGACCGGAGATCATCAGCCTGGCTGGGGGGTTGCCGGATGCCGCCGCGCTGCCCGCCGAATGGTTGCGCTCATGCGCAGACGCCCTGCTTGCGGCTGAGGGGCCGGGCCTGCTGCAGTACTCCACCACCGAGGGCGATCCGCAGCTACGGGAGTTGATCGCCGGCTGGGAGAGCGCTTGGTGCGGGCGACCCGTGGGGGCTGACGACGTGCTCGTGACGTCAGGCTCTCAGCAGG
>DATAZK010000004.1:0-48799 GCA_036272075.1 Frankiaceae bacterium | reverse complement strand
TGGCGCGCCATTTTGCGGAGTGCGAAGAGCGCGTCGACCCGGTCTTGGAGGCTCTCGCCGATGCCGACCAGGATCCCGGTGGTGAACGCGACGGTGCAGCGGCCGGCGTCCTCGATGACCCGCAGCCTGACCTCAGGATCCTTGTCAGGGCTGCCGAAATGGGCCCCGCCGGGATCGTCGAAGATCGCCCGTGAGGTGGTCTCCAGCATCATCCCCATCGAGGGGGCGACGGGCTTCAGGCGCTGGAAGTCCTCCCACGAGAGCACCCCGGGGTTCAGGTGCGGCAGCAGGCCGGTCTCCTCGAGCACCCGGATCGCCATGGCCCGCAGGTAGCCGAGAGTCGAGTCGTAGCCATGCGCGTCGAGCCATTCGCGGGCCGCGCTCCAGCGATCCTCGGGCTGGTCGCCGAGCGTGAAGAGCGCTTCCTTGCAGCCGAGCGCGGCACCTTGGCGGGCGATCTCGACGACCTCGTCGGGTGAGAGGTAGGGAGCGGGCAGCCGGCCGGGGGTGGTGGCAAAAGTGCAGTAGTGGCAGCGATCGCGGCACAGCCGGGTCAGCGGGATGAAGACCTTCTTGCTGTACGTGACGACGCCGGGCCGGCCGGCGGCTTCCAGGCCCGCATCGCGCACGCGCGCGGCGCTCGCCATCAGGTCGCGAAGGTCGTCGCCCCGGGCCGAGAGCAGGATCAGCGCCTCGGTGCCGTCCAAGGTGACCCCGTCGCGTGCACGCCGCAGCGCCCGGCGCATGGCCGACGGGCTCGGCGCGACATGCCCGTCCGGCTGCTCGCTCACCACTGAGTCCCCACGTCGCCACCGTATGTCGGGCCGCCTGACGAATCTGCAGTGGTTGACTTGACCCATGCGAATCGTGGTGCTGGCCGGTGGCTTCGGCGGCGCCCGCTTCCTGCGCGGCCTGCTCGGCGCGGTGCCTGACGCGCAGATCACCGCGGTCGTCAACACCGGTGATGACGTGACGTTGCACGGTCTTCGGATCTGCCCCGACCTCGACACGATCATGTACACCCTGGGCGGCGGGCTCGATGAGGAGCGCGGCTGGGGACGGGTCGGCGAGACGTTCGCGGTTCGCGATGAGCTGAACGAGTACGGGGTCGGCCCGGCCTGGTTCGGGCTCGGCGATCGCGATCTCGCCACCCATCTCGTCCGCACTCAGATGCTCGATGCGGGCTACCCGCTCTCGGCCGTCACGACGGCGCTCTGCGCGCGCTGGAAGCCGGGCGTCACCTTGCTGCCGATGAGCGACGACCGGGTCGAGACCCACGTGACCGTCACCGAGCCCGATGCCGGCCGGCGCGCGATCCACTTCCAGGAGTGGTGGGTGCGCTACGGCGCCGCGCTCCCCGCCGAGGCGATCGTGGCGGTGGGTGCGAAGGAAGCGAAGCCGGGGCCGGGCGTCCTCGAGGCGATCTCCGAGGCCGACGTCGTCGTGCTTCCGCCGTCGAACCCCATCGTCTCCGTCGGAGTGATCCTCGCCGTCCCCGGTATTCGGGAGGCGATCCGGGCGGCGTCGGCGCCAGTGGTCGGGGTCTCGCCGATCATCGGCGGCGCACCGGTGCGCGGCATGGCGGATCAGTGCCTGCGGAGTGCGGGCATCGAGGTCAGCGCGGAGGCGGTCGGACGTCATTACGGCGCTCGCGCCGAACCCGGCGACGGGCTGCTGGACGCCTGGATGGTCGACACGACCGATGCCGACGCTCAGGTCCCGGGCCTGCGCGTCGTCGCGATGCCGCTGCTGATGCCCACTCCCGCGGAGGCCGCGACGCTCGCCTCCGCCGCCCTGGAGGTCGCCCGTGCTGTCGGTTGAGCCCATAGCCGGACTCCCGGAAATCGCCGCCGGGGACGACCTGGCAGCCTTGATCAGCATCGCAGCCCCCGATCTTCGCGACGGAGACGTCGTGGTGGTGACCTCGAAGATCGTCAGCAAGGCCGAAGGGCGGTTGGTGCCTGCCGGCGACGACCGCGAGGCGACCCGGCTCGCAGCCGTGGACGCCGAAATGGTGCGGGTCGTCGCCGCCCGTGGCCGCACCCGCATCGTCGAGACCCGTTCCGGTCTGGTGATGGCCAACGCCGGGGTGGACACGTCGAACATCGACAAGGGCACGATCGCGCTGCTGCCGCTCGATCCCGACGCGTCAGCCAGGGGCATTCGGGAAGGGCTGCGCTCGCGGACGGGTGTGGACGTCGCGGTAGTGGTCACCGATACGTTCGGCCGACCCTGGCGCCAGGGACTCACCGACGTCGCGATCGGTATCGCCGGAATCGCGGCCCTGCGCTCGCACATCGGCGCCGTCGACGATTACGGCAACGAACTCGGGATGACCGAGATGGCCGAGGCGGACGAGCTCGCCTCCGCAGCCGAGCTGGTGGCGGGCAAGCTGGCCGGCGTCCCGGTCGTCGTCATCCGGGGCTACGAGGCGGTGCCGGACGACGGACGGGGCGCGCAAGCGCTCGTCCGGCCGGCGGACGAGGACATGTTCCGCGTCGGTGCCACCGAGGCCTTCGACGCAGGGCTGCGCGCGGCCGCCGCTCATCGGCGGACGGTGCGGACCTTCACCGCCGAAGCCGTCGACCCCGCCGACGTCGACGCTGCCATCGCTGACGCGATCACCGCACCGGCGCCGCATCACACCCAGCCGTGGCGCTTCGTCGTCGTCCACGAGCGCCGAGCCACCTTCCTGGAGGCCATGCGCGAGGCGTGGATATCCGACCTGCGAGCCGACGGTTTCGACGAAGGGGCCATCGAGCGGCGGCTGCGGCGCGGCGACGTCCTGCACCGCGCGCCTGTGCTGGTGGTGCCGTGCCTGGTGACCGAGGGCGCCCACGACTACCCCGATCCGGCCCGCGCCTCCGCTGAATCCCGGATGTTCCTGGTCTCCGGCGGCGCGGCGGTGCAGAACCTGCTGGTTGGCCTGGCCGCCCACGGGCTCGGCGCGTGCTGGGTGTCGTCAGCACTCTTCTGCCCCGACACCGTCCGCACCGTCCTGGAGCTGCCCGAGACCTGGCAGCCGCTCGGCACCATCGGGATCGGCCACCCCGCCGCCGACCCGCCGCCCCGTCCCCCCGCCGACCCGGCGGACTTCACCCTCCGCCGTTAGCAAGATCAAGGAACGGGTCAGACGGACACCTCAGATGGCGGCGTAGTTGCGCACGCTCAGCTTGGGGCCGAAGGCGGGTGGGCGCGGGACGCCGAGTTCGATCAGGCGCGTGACGCGGAAGCGGTGCGGGCGGTAGGGCTCCAGGAGTTCGAGCATCCGCGCGTCGTCGACCCGGTGACCGGTCAGCGCCCAGCCGACGTGATGGGCCAGGTGGTAATCGCCGACAGAGACGGCATCAGCGTCGCCGTGGGCGCGCTGGGCGATCTCCGCGGCCGTCCAGATCCCGATTCCCGGGACGGCCCGCAGGGCCGCTTCGATCGCCGCCCCGCTCTCGAGGGCCAGCGTTCTTTCGAGCGCATCCGCGACGCGGGCGGCGGCGATGATCGTGCGCGAGCGCTTGCCGTCCACCCCGGCTCGGTGCCAGTCCCAGGAGGGGATCCGCGCCCAGACGTCAGGCGGCGGGCACATACGCAGCGCACTCGGTCCGGGGCCGGGCGCGGGCTCCCCGTAGCGATTCACGAGCCAGCGCCAGGCGCCGCGCGCCTCCTTGCCGGTCACCTTCTGCTCGAGCACCGCCGGCACCAGCGCCTCGTAGACGCGGCCCGTGCGGATCATCCGCAGGCCCGGGTAACGGCGCGCCAGCTCACTCAGGAGCGGATGCGCGGGCGCGAACCCGGAAGGATCGTCGTGCTCGCCGAGCATCCCGGGCACGCTCGCGAGCAGTTCCTCGTCGCCAGGTCCCCAGGTCTCGCACCGCAGCACGCCTGCTGCCGTCGGGTCTGACGCGATCAGCAGCGTCGCCGGCCCGGCAGGGGTGCGGGCGGTGCACCAGATGCCCCGCTCGTCGCGGCGAAAGGTGGGATCGCCGCCGCCGTGGCTGAGCACCGAGAGCGTGCGGCGGGTGTCCAGCCGATGCGCCGGTGCGTAGCGCAGGACGGGCACCGGCTCAGTCTGCCGCGAGTTGAACAGCTGCGCGCGCCGGAACGCGCCGGACAGCGTGATGCTCCCGGCACGGACAGCCTCCGCGGTTAGCCTGCCAACCATGGGCGCCAAACGCAGCCGTGACGAGCGCAAGCAGCGGACCGCGCAGCAGCGTGCCCAGGAGAAGGCCCGCGACCGCCGCCAGCGCCGCATCGTCTACGGGATCGCCGCGCCGGTCGCGCTGCTCATCATCGGCGTCGTGCCGTTCACGAACTGGTACCACGCTCACCAGCGGGGCATCCAGCACTCGGTGGGCTACGTGCGCGCCGCCACCAGCGCCGCCAAGACCGCTGGGTGCACCGGCGTGCGTAACGACCAGCAGATGACCACGTCCGTCATCACCGCAGGCACGACCGTGGATTACGCGGCTCTCGTCGCCAAGGCCGGCCAGCAGCTCCCGCCGACCAGTGGCCCGCGTGATGCCAACCTGCTGCCCGACTCGCCGGCGTTCATCGCCCGCTCAGCCGCGCCGCACCCCGAGCGGGCCATCGGCAACCTCGACCACGGCTACATCATCGTCTGGTACGACAACGATCTCCCGGCCGCTCAGGTGAAGCTCCTGCAGGCCGCCAGCTCGCAGAACACCCGCACGCTGATCGTCCCCTGGACCCGGAGCATCTTCTCCAACGGCCAGCACGTCGTGTTCACGGCCTGGGACCGCACGCAGCGGTGCAAGACCGTGTCCGGCGCCGTGCTCACTTCCTTCGCGGGCACGTACGGCGACGACACCAGCGGATCCGGATGGGGTTCGCCGACCGCTCCGACACCTAACGGTGCTGCGTCTCCGACCCCTTCGCCGAGCGTGACGGCCTCGGCCTCCGCGTCGGTTAAGGCATCAGCGTCGGCATCAGCGTCGGCGTCCCCATCAGCCAGCCCGACCGCCGCAAGCCCGGCGCCGAGCGCGAGCGTCACCGTTCCGTCCACCAGCACCCTGCCGAAGGCGACGGCCAGCCCCGCACGATAGGACGGTCAGCTGCTGGCCCGGTCGGAGCTGAAACGCACGGCACCCTCAGCGAGTTCGGCGCCGGGAAAGACCCGTACCCCGCTGAGCAATTCATTGCGCGCTCCGACCCGGGCCCCGTCGCCGATGACGGCCGACTTGACCACCGTTCCCGGCCCGATGAACGCTGCGCGGCCGATGACGCTCTCGCGCACCTCGGCCCCCGCCTCGATCACCGCGTCGTCGAACACCACGCTCGACTGCACCGTCGCGCCGGCCCCGACGCGGGCACCACGACCGATCGTGCTTCCGCCGTGGACGATCGCGTCAGTCGCGACGAAGGCATCCGCGAGCAGCAGCGACTCCCCCACCGGCCCCGGCAGCGCGCTCGACGCGATCCGGCCGCGCACCAGATCGCACGAACCCTGCACAAACGCCTCAGGTGTCCCGAGGTCGAGCCAGTAGCCGGAATCCACGTGGCCGACGACGAGTTCGCCCGCGGCCAGCAGCCCGGGGAACGTCTCGCGTTCGACCGACACCGGCCGCCCGGTCGGGATCGCATCGATGACGCTGCGGCGAAAGACGTAGCAGCCGGCGTTGATCCGGTTGGTCGGCGGGTCCGGCGTCTTCTCCAGGAAAGCGGTGACGCGACCGGTCTCGTCGGTCGGCACGACGCCGAACGCGCGCGGATCCTCGACCTCCACCAGATGCAGCGTCACCTGCGCACCTGCATCTGAGTGGTGCGCGATGAGAGCCCGCAGGTCGACGCCGGACAGCACGTCGCCGTTGAAGATCAGGACCGGGTCATCGGGTCCGCCGCGCAGCCGGGAGGCGACGTTGCGGATCCCCCCGCCGGTGCCGAGCGGTTCGACCTCGGTGACGTACTCGAGGTCCAGCCCGAAGGCCGAACCGTCGCCGAAGTACTGCTCGAAGACCTCCGGCTGGTAGGAGGTGGCGAGCACGACATGGTCGACACCGGCGTCGCGGGCCCGGGCGAGCTGATGCGCGGTGAACGGCACGCCGGCGGTCGGCAGCATCGGCTTGGGCGCTGAGATGGTCAGCGGCCGGAGCCGGGTGCCCTGGCCCCCGACGAGAAGAACGGCATCCACAGGGCCGAGCTTTCCAGATGGTTTGCCGATTCAGCCCACTAACCTTCGCGACGTGGGTGCCGAGTCCAGTCCCGAGTCGCCGCTGCCCGTGCGCACCGTCGCCCGGATGATCTCGGCGTGGGTCGCCAAGCTGGGAAGGGTGTGGATCGAGGGCCAGATCACCGAGGTTTCGCGGCGCAGCGGGATGCGCGTGGCGTTCCTCACGTTGCGCGATCCGGTCGCTGACGTGAGCCTGCGCGTGGCGGCCGGGCCGGCGATGGTCGAGGGGCTGCGCGAGGGTGCGCGGGTCGTGCTGTGGGGCCAGCCAGAGATGCATCTGACCCGCGGGTCGCTGCAACTCGTCGCCCACGAGATCCGCCCGGTGGGTGCCGGAGAGCTGCTGGCACGCATCGAACGCCTGAAGGCCGTCTTCGCCGCCGAGGGCCTGTTCGCCGCCTCCCGCAAGCGGGCGCTGCCGTTCCTGCCGCACACCGTCGGGCTGATCACGGGACGCGGGAGCGCCGCCGAGCGCGACGTCGTCGAGAATGCCCGCCGCCGCTGGCCCGCGGTGCGCATCGCGGTGCGCGAGGTCGCCGTCCAGGGGCCGTTCGCCGTCACCGAGGTGTGCGACGCGATCAGAGTGCTCGACCGCGACCCCCAGATCGACGTCATCGTGATCGCCCGCGGCGGCGGCTCCCTGGAGGATCTGCTGCCCTTCTCCGACGAGGCGCCGTGCCGGCTGGTGTCGGCGAGCTTCACGCCGGTCGTCAGTGCCATCGGCCACGAGCAGGACACCCCGCTGCTGGACCTGGTCGCCGACGTGCGCGCCTCCACCCCGACCGATGCGGCCAAGCTCGTCGTCCCTGATGTCGGCGAGCAGGCGCGCGCCATCGAGCAGCTGCGGGCCCGGGCGCTGCGGGCCGTGACTGGACGTATCGACGCCGAGCAGGCCCGTATCGACGCCCTGTCGTCCCGCCCGGCATTGCGCGATCCGCAGTCGGGAGTGCTGCGCCGCTCCCAGGAGGTGGCCGCGCTGGTGGCACGCGCGCGTCGCACCGCCGAGATGCTCATCGACCGGGAGGACCAGAGCTTGCAGCACCAACTCGCCCGCGTACGCGCCCTCTCACCTGCCGCGACGCTGGCGCGCGGCTACGCCGTCGTGCAGCAGCAGGACGGGACGGTCCTGCGCGACGCCGGAGAAGTGACCGGCGGAGACAGGCTGGCGGTCCGGCTCGCCGAGGGGCGCCTCGAGGTCGAGGTGGTCGCGTGAGCCAGGACAAACCCGACAAGCCCAGCGACCTTCCGCAGACCTACGAGGAGGCCCGGGCCGAGCTCGAGGATGTCGTGCGCCGGCTCGAGACCGGCGGCGTCGCGCTGGAGGAGTCGCTGGCGCTGTGGGAGCGGGGCGAGCAGCTCGCACGCCAATGCCAGGACTGGCTCGACGGGGCCCGCCGCCGCCTCGATGCGGTACGCGAGCCGGCCGCGGCGACGGCGGATCCCCCCGCCGAAGAATCCTGAGCTACTGGACCTGCTCGCGCAGGCTGCGGGCGAGCGTCACGAGTTGCGGGAGGCCGGCGCCGCTGCTGGTGCCGCCGTCACTGATCGTCAGGACCCCGCCGCCGGTCAGGTGCCGAAGCAGCGCCACGTGAGTTCCACTACGACGCACTTCGAAGCCGGCCGGCAGCCCCGCAGCGGCGTCCGACGGCAGCTGCGGGGTCGCGCTCGGGTTCACGTAGGAGTCGCGGTAGAACGCGGCGGAGGGCTTCGCCGTCTCATCCAGCCGTGCGAAATTCTTGCTGTTCAGGACAAACCCGACATGCAACCCATCAGGCGCGCTGTCGATACGCACGTAGCTGGACTGCCACCCGCCCGGCAGCGGCTGAGGCACCAGAACCGGAAGGGCGCTCTCCTTGGCGAGCGCCTGCGCGGCGGGCAGGTAGTCGACCTCCGTCACCTTCTGGTGGGGGGTCTTGGGCAGCAGCAGGACGAACAGGGCAATCGCGGCGCCGACGACGGCGAGCGAAAGAACCATGTCTCGCACGGTGGACGGCTTGCGCACGCGGCGTTTGGGCTGCGGTGAGGGTGCCGTCGTTGCCACCCCACCAGCTTGCCTGCCCGCGCCCGCCTGCGCCCGGCGTCACCCCGTTGGCCGCGCATATCCGGTGCCCCGATGGGCACAAGTTGTGGGAGTTGCTGGGCGAGAGCGGCCGTGGCGGCGTCGCCCCCGAGGCGCTGCCACGGTCCACCATGATCGGGAGCAGATCGAGCCGAGCGCGGGACTGCGACCACGAACAGTCCGGTCGCCGCCGGCCCCCAGCAGCCGGCGGCGCCCGGACGGTTCGGTGCGCCGCCCCCGATACAAGGGGCCGTCGGACTCCCCAGCCGATCGACGGCCCACCGGAGGCAGCGACACCACTCCAGGGGTTCGACGTCGCGGTGCCGACTCCTGCTCGTTACCGGATCCATCTACCATCCGGCGCGTGACCGCTGACACCTCGCACGAGTCCTCCGCCTCCCAACCGCCTGCATCCCTCGCCGTCCAAGGTCAGGCCCCTGATCGAAACCTCGCCCTCGAACTCGTCCGCGTCACCGAGGCCGCTGCGCTGGCGGCCGGCCGCTGGGTCGGGCGCGGCGACAAGAACGGCGCCGATCAGGCCGCTGTCGATGCCATGCGCCGGCTGGTCGGCACCGTGTCCATGGCCGGCGTCGTCGTCATCGGCGAGGGCGAGAAGGACGAAGCGCCGATGCTCTACAACGGCGAGGAGGTCGGCGACGGGCGCGGGCCGGAATGTGACGTCGCGGTCGACCCGGTCGACGGCACCACGCTGACCGCCAAGGGCATGAGCAACGCCGTCGCCGTAATGGCGGTGAGCGAGCGCGGCACCATGTACGACGCGAGCGCCTGCTTCTACATGGAGAAGCTGGTCTGCGGGCCGGAGGCGGCCAACCAGGTCGACATCAACGCCCCCGTCGCAGCGAACATCGCCGCGGTCGCCCGGGCCAAGGGCATCGCCGCCCGCGACGTGACGGTCGCCATCCTCGAGCGCCCGCGGCACGACCAGCTGGTGCGTGACGTCCGCGAGTCCGGAGCGCGCGTGAAGCTGCTGTCCGACGGCGACGTGGCGGGTGCCGTGATGGCCGCGAGCGAGGACACCGGCGTCGATCTCCTGCTCGGCATCGGCGGCACCCCGGAGGGGATCATCGCCGCCTGCGCGGTAACCTGCCTCGGAGGCATCATCCAGGGCCGGCTGTGGCCACGCGATGAGGACGAGCGACGCAAGGTCAAGGACGCCGGCCACGACATCACCCGCGTCCTGACGACGCGGGATCTGGTCGCCAGCGACAACGTGTTCTTCGTGGCGACGGGAGTGACCGACGGCGAGCTCGTGCACGGCGTGCGTTACCGGGCAGGAGGCGCCACGACGGAATCTCTCGTCATGCGCTCGCGTAGCGGCACGATCCGGCGGGTGCAGAGCCACCATCAGCTGACCAAGCTGCAGGCGTACTCGACGGTGCCGTTCTAGGGGGCCGTTCAAAGGGGCCGTTCAAAGGGGTAGTCACGCGCTCTCGCGGAACAGCTAGCCTGCAGATTGTGACTGAGAGCGAGTACCGGACCGAGCACGATTCGATGGGCGATGTCCTGGTGCCCATCAGGGCCAAGTGGCGCGCGCAGACCCAGCGAGCCGTCGAGAACTTCCCGGTGAGCGGGCTGCGCGTCGAGCCGGCGCTGGTCCACGCGCTGACCGCCATCAAGCGGTCGGCTGCGGCGATGAACGCGGAGCTCGGCGTGATCCCGGCCGACGTCGCGAAGGCCATCGTCGCCGTCGCCGGCGAGGTCGTGGCCGGCGAGTGGGACGACGAGTTCCCGATCGATGTCTTCCAGACCGGCTCCGGCACCTCGACGAACATGAACACCAACGAGGTGCTCGCCACTCTGGCCACCGAGCGCCTCGGCAGCAGCGTGCATCCCAACGACCATGTCAACGCCTCGCAGTCGTCGAACGACACCTTCCCGTCCGCGATCCACGTCGCCGCTGCCCAGCTCATCAACGCCGAACTGCTCCCCGCCATCGACCACCTAGCGGCAGCTCTCGGACGCAAGGCCACCGAGTTCGCCGAGGTCGTCAAGAGCGGGCGCACCCATCTGATGGACGCCACGCCCGTCACGCTCGGCCAGGAGTTCGGCGGCTACGCAGCGGCGGTGTCCTACGGCCGGGAGCGCCTCGAGGGCGTGCTCCCGCGAGTGAGTGAGCTGCCCCTCGGCGGCACCGCCGTCGGCACCGGGATCAACACCCCCGCCGGGTTCGCGGCAGGAGTGATCGGAAAGCTGTCGTCCGACCTCGGGTTGCCGTTCACCGAGGCCCGTGACCACTTCGAGGCGCAGGCCTCCCGAGACGCGCTGGTCGAGTGCTCGGGCGTGCTGCGCACGTACGCGATCAGCCTCTACAAGATCGCCAATGACCTGCGCTGGGCCTCATCTGGACCCCGCGCCGGGCTCGCCGAGATCCACCTTCCCGACCTGCAGCCCGGCTCGTCGATCATGCCGGGCAAGGTCAACCCGGTGCTCCCCGAGGCCGTCTGCCAGGTGGTCGCTCAGGTGGTCGGCAATGACGCGGCGGTCGCATTCGGCGGAGCCGCCGGCAACTTCGAGCTCAACGTCATGCTGCCCGTCATCGGGCGCAACCTGCTCGAGTCGATCCGCATCCTGTCCACCATCAGCCGGCTGCTCGCCGATCGGTGCATCGACGGGATCACCGCCGATATCGAGCGCTGCCGCCGCTACGCCGAGTCCTCGGCGTCGATCGTCACCCCGCTGAACCGCTACATCGGCTACGAGGAGGCGGCCAAGGTCGCCAAGCTGTCGCTGGCCGAGGAGAAGACGATCCGTGAGGTCGTCATCGAGCGCGGCCACGTCGCCAACGGCACCCTCACCGAGAACCAGCTCGACGAGGCGCTGGACGTCCTGGCGATGACCCGCCCGGCGAGCTGAGCCGTCACCCATCGGGACCCGACTCGTTGGGTGAGGCATGGCCACGATCACCCGGCACGAGGCCGACTCCCCGCCCGGCCGGCAGCGACCCACCCGCGGGGAGATCATCCGCGACCTGCGTACCGGTGCGGGGCAGGTCGGCAATGTCCTGGCGGTCATCGTCACGGCAGCGGCGGCGATCCTCGCGACGATCCTCGTGCTGCACATCGTCTTCGTGCTTTTCAAGGCCACCCCGACGAACGGCATCGTCAAGCACGTCAACAGCTACGCCCACGACATCGCCGGGCCGTTTCGCACCATGTTCGCCTTCAAGAGCAAGGCCAAGCCGAACATCAAGCTGACGGAAACCGTGAACTACGGGATCGCGGCGCTGGTCTATCTCGCGGGCGGACGCGTCCTCGCCGGCTTGCTCCGCAAGCTGGCGCCCTGACTCGCTAGCTCCCGTACCGCCGGCTGCGTTCCCCGTAGGCACGCAGCGCCCGCAGGAAGTCGGTACGCCGGAAGTCCGGCCAGTAGGCCTCGCAGAAGTAGAACTCGCTGTGGGCGCTCTGCCAGAGCAGGAAACCCGACAGCCGCTGCTCGCCGCTGGTGCGAATGACCAGATCCGGATCCGGCTGACCCTTGGTGTAGAGGTGCTCGGCGATGTGGTCGACGTGGAGCATCTCGGCGACTTCGCCGAGCGTCAGGCCGTTGGCGTCGTTCTCCTGCAGCAGGCTGCGGACGGCGTCGGCGATCTCGCGGCGGCCTCCGTAGCCCACCGCGACGTTAACGTGCAGGCCGCGCTTGCCGACGGTCGCCGCGGCGGCTTCCTTGAGCGCGCGGGCCGTCGAGTCGGGCAGCAGGTCGAGCGCGCCGACAGGATGCACGAGCCACGGCTGGTCCGGGGCCGAGAGGTCACTGGCCACCTGCTCGATGACGTCGAGCAGCGGGCTCAACTCCTCCGGCGGGCGCGAGAGGTTGTCGGTCGACAGCAGCCAGAGCGTGACGACGTCGACCCCGGCGCCGGTGCACCAGACCAGGAACTCGTCGATCTTGTCGGCGCCGCGGCGATGTCCGGTCGAGACGCTGGTGGCGCCGCGCTCGCGCGCCCAGCGCCGATTGCCGTCCAGAATGACGCCTACGTGGCGCGGGACCTGCAGGCCGCGCAGCTGCTGGGTCAGGCGGCGCTCGTACGCCCGATAGATCGGACCGCCAACCAGCCTGCGCAGCCTCACGAGCGGGAGGTTACGCCCGCTGTCGGCGGCGATGCTGCTGACCTGCCGGAGGAGCAGATCGCGTCTCGGCTGAGCGCAGCGAAGTCGAGCGCGGGTCTGCGACAAGTGATCAGTCGGCGAGACGATCCTGAAGCGTCTGCAGCTGCGCCCACAGCTCCTTCGGCAGGTGATCGCCGAACTTCTCGTAGTGCGGACCGATGAGGGCGACCTCTTCGCGCCACACCTCGCGGTCGAGGGTGAGCAGCAGGTCGAGCTCCGCCTCGGTGAGCGACAGGCCGGTGGTGTCGAGTGCGCCCTTGGCGGGCAGCATGCCGAGCGCCGACTCGGTAGCCCCGGCAGTGCCCTCGAGCCGGCCGGCGATCCACGCGAGCACCCGGCTGTTCTCACCGAAGCCCGGCCACACGAAGCGGCCACTCGCGTCCTTGCGGAACCAGTTCACGAAGTAGATCTTGGGCAGCTTGGCGGCGTCGGTCTTGCCGGCAATCGACAGCCAGTGGCTGAAGTAATCGCCCATGTTGTAGCCGCAGAACGGCAGCATGGCGAAGGGGTCACGCCGCAGCTCGCCGACCTTGTTCTCGGCAGCAGCGGTGCCCTCACTCGCGACGTTGGACGCCAGGAAAACGCCGTGTGGCCAGTCGAAGGACTCGGTGACCAGCGGCACCGCACTCGCCCGGCGACCGCCGAACAGGATCGCGGAGATCGGGACACCGGCCGGGTCGTCCCACTCGTCAGCCATCGTCGGGCACTGGGCCGCAGGAGCGGTGAACCGGGAGTTGGGATGCGCCGCGGGCTCGGGCGACTCGGGGGTCCAGTCGCGACCCTTCCAGTCGATCAGGTGGGCCGGCGCCTCGTCGGTGAGGCCCTCCCACCAGACATCCCCGTCATCGGTGAGCGCGACATTGGTGAAGATGCAGTTGGCGTAGAGCGTGTCGATCGCATTTTTGTTCGTGGAAAGGCCGGTGCCCGGCGCCACGCCGAAGAGCCCGGCCTCCGGGTTGATCGCGTGCAGGCGCCCGTCCTCGCCGAAGCGCATCCAGCAGATGTCATCGCCGACGGTCTCGGCCTTCCAGCCGGGCAGCGTCGGGCGCAGCATCGCGAGGTTGGTCTTGCCGCAGGCGCTCGGGAAAGCGCCGGTGATGAAGTGCGTCTTGCCCTCGGGGGAGGTCAGCTTGAGGATCAGCATGTGCTCGGCGAGCCAGCCGCCGTCACGCGCCATGACGCTCGCAATGCGCAGCGCGTAGCACTTCTTGCCGAGCAGCGCGTTGCCGCCGTAGCCCGAGCCGTAGGACCAGATCTCGCGCGTCTCGGGGAAGTGGACGATGTACTTCTCGTCGTTGCACGGCCACGGCACATCGGCCTGACCCGCGGCGAGCGGCATGCCGACCGAGTGCACCGCCGGGACGAAGAACTCGTCCTCACCCATCAGCTCGAGCGCGCTGGTGCCCATGCGGGTCATGACCTTCATCGACAGCGCGACGTAGGCGGAGTCGGTGATCTCGACACCCAGCGCGCTGATCGGCGACCCGAGCGGGCCCATGCAGAACGGGACGACGTACATCGTGCGGCCGCGCATCGAACCCTGGAAGAGCGGCTTCAGGGTCTTGCGCATTTCTGCGGGGTCGATCCAGTTATTCGTCGGGCCGGCGTCTTCCTGCTTTTCCGGGCAGATGAATGTGCGGCTCTCGACGCGCGCGACATCACTCGGATTTGACCGGGCGTAAAACGAATTCGGGCGTTTCTCTCGGTTGAGCGGGGTCAGGGTGCCGTTTTCGACGAGCTCCGTCGACAACCGCTGCCACTCCTCCTGCGACCCGTCGCACCAGTAGACCCGGTCGGGCTGGGTGAGCTCGGCGATCTCCGCCACCCAGGCCAGAAGCCGGGCATGCCGGGTGGGCGCAGAATCAAGTCCCGGGATGCTGGCGGCGATCGTCACGAGTGGCATCTCCCTCAGTGGTCAGCAATACAGCAGCCACATTTTTCACTGGCTGCGTTACCTGCACTTACAGACCCATGAGATTACCCCGAGGCACCCGCCCAGGCGCCGAGATCGGTGCTGTGTGACACAACCGATCCCGGCGCCCCGAGCATCACCCGTTTGCCGTATCGCGGGAACGGCGCTAGAGGGAGGGGCCCTCGGCGCGTACGCGCTCCACGGCGGTCATCGCCTCGCGAAGCTGGCCGAGCCAGTCCTCCGTGTGCTCTCCGACGAGGCGCACGCACCAGGCGAGCGCGTCGCTGCGGGAACGGGCCACGCCCGCGTCGACCAACGTGTCGAGCACCGAACGCTCGGGCTGGCGCAGCCGCGTCATCACTGGCACCGACATGGTCGTGAACAGTTCGGTGCTCTCACCCGCGCTCGCGCCCCAGGCGACCTTGCGGCCGTAGCGGTGCTCGGCCTCGCGGGCGATGCGCACCCGCTCGTCGCGGGTGTCTTCGCGGAAGCGGCTGATCCGTCCGGCCTCCGCAGCAGCCGTGACGGCCGCGCTGTCGGTCTCCGCGGCAGGCTCGGCCACCTCTGGTGCAGCCAGGGGGACGACGATGATGATCTCGTCGCGATCCACGCTGATCTGCGGTGTGCCGGACACCCAGCCATCGGGCAGCCGGCCGGCGAGCCAGCCACCCACGTCGGCAGAACTGACCTGCTCGGTTCCGCTGCCCTGCCAGTGACGGTGCTCGTGACCCGGGCGGCCGCGCCCTCCGGGGCCACCGTGGCCGCCCCGGCGCTCGCGACGCTCGCCGCGCTCACTCTCGGACGGGCCGTGGCCCCGCGCCCGGTGTCCCGGGTGCCTTCCGTGCTCGCGCGGACCGGCCCAGCCGGCCTCGTCCAACGCGGCCCTGAGGTTCTCGTGCAGTCCCATCAGGATTCCTCTCGCTCCAAGTACGTGTCTTGATTACATACTTACAGACGCACAAGTGCAAGAGTTTGTTCCGGTCGTCAGGCTCCGGCCACCCCGAGCCTCTCGGCCACCTGCGCCGGATCCGTCAGCGGAAGCTCGCAGGCGAAATGCCGGCAGATGTAGACCGCAGGGTCGGGGCGGCCGTCGGTCAGCGGTCCTGACGTCACCACCACGGCGCCGGGCGACGGCGACAACCGGGCGATGCGCTCGAGATCGGGGCGCCCGACGACGGCGATCTCCGCCGGGCCGGCGATCATCGCCTCCGCGACCGCAGCGGCCTCGCCGGCAAACCGTGGGTGCTTGGCGATCAGCGGCACGATCTTCGCCAGCGCCGTCTCGGCCGCCTCGCGGTAGTCCAGCGCGCCCGTCATTGCCGCATAGCTCACGAGCGCCGCGCAGAACGCTGACGCCCCCGAAGGCGTGGCGTTGTCCGTCGGATCCTGCGGACGCCGCAGCAGCGGCACCCCATCTGCTGCCGCCGCCGAATCGTAGAAACCCCCTGCGCCGTCAGGGAAATCGGCCAGTGCCGTGTCCAGGAGCCCACCTGCGGATTCCAGCCAGCTCGTCTCGCCCGTCACCTCATACAGCGTCAGCCAGCCGCTCGCCACCGCTCCGTAATCCTCGAGCGCACCGGCGGCCGTTCCGACGTTGCCGTCGCGACTGACGCGCCGAAGCCGGCCGTCGATCAGGTGCAGATCGCGCAGCAACGCGCCGGCTTCCTTCGCGGCCGCCACCCACTCCGGCTCGTCGAGCAGCACCCCCGCTTCAGCGAGTGCCGAGATCGCCCATCCGTTCCACGAGGCGACCACCTTGTCATCGCGCGGCGGCTGGACCCGCTTGGCACGCGCGGCGAGCAGCACCGTACGAAGCCGCTCCCAGCGGGCCGGATCGATCGGATCGCCGGGCAATTGCAGCGTCGACGCGCCTTCCTCGAACGTGCCCTGCGCGGTCACGGCGCACAGACCGGCGACCCACGCCCCGTCCTCGGCTCCGAGCACCTCCACGAGCTCTTCCGGAGTCCAGACGTACGTGGAACCTTCCGAACCGGCCGCGTCAGCGTCGAGCGAGCTCGCGAAACCGCCCTGCGGCGTACGAAGGTCGCGAAGCAGGAAACCGACACTCTCGCGCACCACGCGCTCGGCCAGCGGATCACGCGAGATCCGCCACCAGTGCAGGTACCCCCGCAGCAGCAAAGCGTTGTCGTACAACATCTTTTCGAAGTGCGGCACGACCCAAGCGGCGTCGACGCTGTAGCGCGCGAAGCCGCCGGCGAGCTGGTCGTACATGCCGCCGCGGGCCATGGCCTGGCACGTCGCGGCGACCATCTCCAGCGCCTTGACGTCACCGCCGCGGGCGTACGCGCGCAGCAGGAACTCCAGCAGCATCGACGGCGGGAACTTCGGTGCGCGCCCGAAACCGGCGAAGCGCGTATCGAATTCCGCGGTGAGCGCGAGCACGGCGGCGTCCATCGCCTCGGCGTCCGGCAGCCGTCCGGCCCCGGCCGCCGGCGCGAACTGTTCCCTGATCTGGCGCGCGATATCGGCTCCCTGCGCCTGCACCGCGTCGCGCTGGGTGTGCCAGGCCTGCGTCGCGTTGCCCAGCAGCTGCTGGAACTGCGCCCGCGGGAAGTAGGTGCCGCAAAAGAGCGGCTCGCCCTCTGGCGTCAGCAGGCAGGTCATCGGCCAGCCGCCCTGCCCGGTGAAGGCTTGCGTCGCCTCCATGTAGACGGCGTCGACGTCGGGTCGCTCTTCGCGGTCGACCTTGATGTTCACGAAGCCGGCGTTCATCAGCTCGGCCGTCGCGTCGTCCTCGAAGGATTCGTGGGCCATCACGTGACACCAGTGGCAGGCCGCGTAGCCGACGCTCAGCAGGATCGGGACGTCACGGCGACGGGCCTCCTCGAACGCCTCGGGACCCCACTCCTGCCAGTCGACGGGGTTGTCGGCGTGCTGCTGCAGGTAGGGGCTCTGGGCCTGGGCCAACCGGTTTGCCATGCCTTCTACCCTGCCCCAACCCGTGCGCTGGTGGGACCCTGAGGCGGTGGCCCAGCCCTCCTTCGTGCTGCACGAGCACTTCAAACCGCGCCACCACTTCGACCTGCGCCTCGAGGAGAAGGGCGTGCTGCGTTCCTGGGCCGTGCCGCGTGGCCTGCCGACCTCTACCGGCGAGAACCGGCTCGCCGTGGCCGTCCCCGATCACGAACTCGAGCACCTCACCTACGAGGACGCCGACAAATCGATCGCTGACATCGGCTGGTGGGAGGAGAACGACCGCAACGACCGTCGGATCGTCTTCACCCTGCACGGGGTGCTGCCGGCCAGGCGCTACGCCCTCATCCAGACCTCACGCGATTGGCTGCTGCACCTGACGAAGGAGCAGCCCGGCTAGCCAGCAGGACCACGTCCACGGCAGGACGATCCTGGCCCTCGACCGGCCGCAGTCGCTCGCCCGCCGATTCGACGGTCAGGCTGCTCCCGTCGATCTCGGCGCGCAGCTCATCGCCGGTGTAGAGCACCCCAGGGTCTTGCGGACCACCTACCCCGCGCGTGAGGTTGGCGAGGTCGTGGCCGACGATCAGCAGCCGCCCACCGGGCGCGACGGCGTCTGCGGCGCGGCGCACGATCGCGGGCCGGGCTGCCGCATCGAGATGCAGGTAGGCCAGCAGCACCAGGTCGTACGCGCCGGGCTCGGGCACGTACGCGGTGAGGTCGCGGCAGTCGAAGGCCAGCCGCTCAGCGATCCCGAGGCGCTCGGCCAGCAGCCGTCCTTTCTCCAGACCGACCTGCGAGAAATCGACAGCGGTCACGCTCCAGCCGAGACCGGCGAGCCAGAGGCTGTTACGAGCTTCTCCGGCAGCAAGGTCGATGGCCGTCCCGGGCGGCAAGCCGGCGGCGACCTCCGCGACCCAGCGATTGGGTTCGGCGCTCCAGACCAGCTCGCCGCCGCTGTAGCGCTCGTCCCACTCGGCGGCGTTTCTCATCCGACGCTCCTCGTCAGCGCAGCTGCCAGACCGGCACACTGAAATCGTGCCTGACGAGTTGGAGATCCGACCGGGACTCAAGGTCTCGACGGAGGACTTCCAGTGGCGCTTCTCCCGCGCGAGCGGACCGGGAGGCCAGGGGGTCAACACGACCGACAGCCGGGTGCAACTGTCATTCGATCTGAAGCTGCTGCCCGAGCCGTACCGGAGCCGGGCGCGTGCCAGTCTCGCTGCGCATTCGGTGGATGACGTGATCACCGTGGTCGCGGCGGAGCGGCGCAGCCAGTTTCAGAACCGGGCCTCAGCCACAGCCCGCCTGCTCGATCAGCTACGCGCCGCGACGGCGCCGCCGCCGCCCAAGCGCCGCCGCACCCGCCCGACCCGCAGCGCGGTGGAACGCCGGCTGACGAACAAGCGTCAGCGCGCCGAGGTCAAGCGCCTGCGCCGCCCGAACTCCCCTGGTCAGGAGTGACGGCGTCCTGCTCATGACGGCCGTGCTTGCGGACCCCCTCGGCCTGAGTCCGCTGGAACGTGCCCTTGCTGACGCTCTGCCGCAAGCGCTTGAGGCTGCCCAGCATCGCCAGGATGATCACCACGACGGCCAGGATCAGCGCGAAGACGACGATCGCAGCCGTACCTCCCGGACCGACACTGTCGGCCAGGACGCGAGCACCAGCAGCGGCGGCCACTTAGAGGTCGAACTCCGCGGGCGAGATGCCGACCGCGTGGCAGGCGTCGCGCACGGCCTTCTTCTCCGCCTCGTCGAAATTGCCGTCGGCGCCGCCGATGATGATCCCGATCTGGATCACCGCGCGCGCCTCATTGTCCTTCTTCTTCACCTTGCCGATGTCCTGGATGACCGAGACCTTGCCGAAGTCGAAATCGGCGGTCAGCTTGTCGCAGTACTCGTTGAACTTGGCCTGCAACTGGTCGGCCGGGAAGTTCTGCAGGACCTCGTTGCTGCTGATGAGACCGGCGACCTTGCGCCGCTCCTCCGCGTCGATGCTCCCGTCAGCGGCAGCGATCAGCGCGCAGATGGCCATCGAGGCGTCACGGAAAGAGCCGGACTTCAGGTCGTTCTTCTTCGCCACGAGCGTCGACTGCATCGACGACGCCTGCTGGCGAAGCTGGTTCCACAGCGCCATTGCCTACTCCTGTCGGAAAAACTGTCATCCGTCCGCTGGAAGCCTAGCGGCACCCGGCCTCACGGAACTCAAACGATTCCCGCGAACAGATCGTTCTCCGGAAGCGGCCCGACTTCCACTTTCGAGGAAACCAGCTGGTAGTCCTCGGTCGGCCAGGCCTTCTGCTGCAGCGACATCGGCACCCGAAACCACGAGCCGTTGGGGTCGACCTGCGTCGCGTGAGCAAGCAGCGCCTGGTCGCGAACCGGGAACCAGTCCGAGCACGGCACCTGGGTGGTCACCCGATGCAGATCCTCCGGCCGGTCCTCCCAGCGCTTGAGCCAGTCGTCATATGCCGACTCGAGCCCCGCTGCCAGCATCGCCTCGTGCAGCGCCATCACCCGCGCCTTGTGGAAGGTCATCACGTAGTACGTCTTCAGCACCTGCCACGCCTCGCCGAGCTCCGGAAACTGATCGGGGTCGGCCGCCATCTCGATCGCAGCGATCGAGACCTTGTGGGTCTGGATGTGGTCGGGATGCGGATAGCCGCCGTTCTCGTCGTAGGTCACAACGACCTGGGGACGGAACTCGCGCAGCATCTTCACCAGCGGCTTCGCGGCTTCCTCGACGGGGATCATCGCGAAACAACCCTCGGGCAACGGCGGCGGCGGATCGCCCTCTGGAAGGCCGGAGTCCATGAAACCCAGCCACTCCTGCTTCACGCCGAGGATCTCCCGCGCCCGCTCCATCTCGCCGCGGCGCACCTCGGTGAGATTCTCGCGCACGTCGGGACGGTCCATCGCGGGGTTCAGGACAGAGCCGAGTTCCCCGCCGGTACACGTCACCACCAGCACGTCAGCACCCTCGGAGACGTAGCGCGCCATGGTCGCGGCGCCCTTGCTGGACTCGTCGTCGGGATGGGCATGGACGCAAAGAAGTCGGCGGGATGCAACGGAACGCATGTCTCAATTGTGCGTCCTGGATCGCGGATGGGCGATTACAGGAGTCTGAAAGACCGCTGCGGGTAAGATCCCCCGTTCGGCCAGCAGGCAGCGCTGACCGGTGCCCGAATGCCCGAATGCCCGAATGCCCGTTCAGACTGACCGCCCAGACTGATTGCCAAACGAGGAGCGTCCATGACGACCCAGCAGGTGTGGCTGACGCAGGAGGCGTACGACCGGCTGAAGGCCGAGTACGACCACCTCGCCGGTCCGGGCCGCGCCGAGATCACCTCGCGCATCGAGGCGGCTCGCGAAGAGGGCGACCTGAAGGAGAACGGCGGCTACCACGCCGCCAAGGAGGAGCAGGGCAAGCAGGAGGCCCGCATCCGCCAGCTCGAGCAGCTGCTGCGTGACGCTGCCGTCGGCCAGGCGCCGGCGACAGATGGGCTGGCCGGGCCGGGCATGGTCGTCGGGGTCCGTTTCACCGGCGACAAGGAGACCACCCTCTTCGTGCTGGGCTCCCGCGAGGACCACTCCACCTCGGTCGAGGTCTACTCGCCGCAATCCCCGCTGGGCAAGGCCGTCACCGGCCTCGGAAAGGGCGAGACCGCCCACTACAAGCTGCCCAACGGCAAGGAGATGAAGGTCAAGATCGTCTCCGTGGAGCCCTACAGCGGCTAGTTCGCGCCCGGGCCGACGCTTAGTCTCCGGTCATGCCGGCACCGGATCCCCACCCGTTGCCGGGCAGCGAGGTGCTGGTGACCGGCTCCACCGGCGGGCCGTTGCGCTTGCATGTGGCCGAACACGGTCGCGATGGCGGACGGCTGCCGCTGCTGATGCTCGCGGAACCGCCGGCGACGTCCTACCTCTGGCGCGACGTCGCCCGCGACCTGGAACGAGAGTGGCGCAGCTTCATGCCCGACCTCGTGGGGACGGGAGCGAGCGAGCGACCGCCGGTGCGACGCGCGTACGCGATCGATGCCCAAGCGAACGCGCTTGCCGGGCTGCTCGACGTCCTCGGGCTGCCTCGCGTGGCGGTGGTCGCCTCGGGACTCGCCGGCGCGATCGCCGTCGAACTCGCCGCGCGCCTTCCCGAGCGGGTTGCTGCCCTCGCGCTGGTCGGGGCCGTCGTGCACGGCGACGCCTGGCCGACGGCCGGGGTGCTGCCGCTGCTGCCCGTCGGTCCCGGCGAAGCGATCTTCACGACGCTGCGCGGGTCTGCTCCGCGCGCCCGCCGGAAGGTGGCCGGGCTGCTCGCCACGGAGGCCGGGCCCGACCTCGACCACTACGCCGATCCGCTGCGCTCGCGTGCCGGCGCCCGAGCCATGCTGCGCGTCTTCCGGTCGGTCGACATGCAGGTGCTGGCCCGCTCCCGAGAACTCGTCGGGATCTCGCCGCCGCCGACCCTCGTGCTGTGGGGTGAGGACGACGCGCTGCTGTCGCTCGAGTACGGCCGCCGGGTGGCGACGCAATTGCGCGCCGCCTGGGTGCCCATCGCCGGCGCCGGGCACCTGCTCGCACGCGAGCGACCAGAACGCGTCGCGGAGGAGCTGGCCGGCTTCCTGGAGGGGCTGGCCTAAACGTCACTACATATCAGTCGCCCGACCAGAACCGGTCGGCCTGGAGTACGAGTGCGGCAGCTCCGATAAGCCCGGCATCCTGACCGAGGCCGGTCGCGCGGACCGGCACGCCACGTGTGTAGTGCAGCTGCGCGTGGGCGGCGTACTCGCGCTGCAACGGGCCGAAGAGCAGATCGCCGGCGCTCGTCAGGCCGCCCCCGATGACGACCGCGTCGAGTTCCAGCAGCGCGACGACGCCCGCCACCACCCGGCCGACCGCGGAACCCGCGCGGTCGAACGCGGCGAGAGCGACCTCGTCGCCGTCACGCGCGAGCTGCGCCAGCTCGCGTCCGTCCCGGGCAGTGCAGCCGCGCTCGGCCGCCCACGCCACGACCATCGGCCCGCGGGCGACCGCCTCCAGGCATCCGCGGGCGCCGCAGCCACAGACCGGACCGCCGGGCTCGGCGATGATGTGGCCGATGTGCCCGGCGTTACCGGAGGCGCCGTCCCGCAGCCGCCCGTCGAGTACGAGACCGCCGCCGACGCCAGTGCTGACGACCATGCCGAGGACGTCGCGAAGCCCGGTCGCGGCGCCGCACCAGGTCTCGCCCGCGACGACGCAGAGCGCGTCGTTGTGCACCCTGACGGGAATGCCGGGCACCCGGTTGCCCAGCCACTCGCGTAACGGGAAACCAGCGCGCCAGTCAGGGATGTTCAGCGGGTTGACGACGCCGGCGGGCCAGCTCATCGGACCGCCGCAGCCGGCGCCCACACCCGCGAGGGCAACTCCGGCCGAGCCGGCCAGCACCTCGTCGACGAGTTGGGCAAGGGCCGCCGCCGGATCGGGGGCGGTGGCCACCTGACGGCGGCCGTGCACGCGACCCGTCGCGTCGACCAGGGCGCCCGCCATCTTGGTGCCGCCGATGTCGATCGCCAGGACCGGATCCCGCGCACCGGCCTGCGGGCGGGTCATCTGAACGCCAGCACCGACGCGGTGAAGCTGTGCAGCCAGTTCTGACCGCCGACCGGACCGATCTCGCCGCCGGCGAACAGGCCGGCGACCGGGATGCCGTCGAGACATTCAGCCACCAGCGTCACGTCCGATTCCGCGGCGCCGAACATGCCAGGTCCGCGACCGTTGCAGGAGATGAGCAGCGCTCCCTGGGCGTCCTGCGCCGCTCCGAGTCGCAGGCGCAGATCCGCCCGGGCGGCGTCGGCGTCGCGCAACTGGAAGCGCACCGTGCGTCCGACCTCGACGACGTCGCCCACCGCGAGGGCCTCGCGCCGCTCGTCGATCCCGATGACGGCGCGGATGAGGTAGTCCCCGATCTCGTGCTCGTCCTGGTACTCGTCCATCGCGAGTCCGAGCTGTGGACCCCCGCCGAAGCTCAGCCGCTCCGCAGGCGTCAGGCCGGCCAGCACCTCCCGCAATTTGCGCAGCGCCGGGGCACCCGCCAGCTCGAGCACGACATTGCCGTCGACCCGGGTGACCACCATTTCGGGACCGACCGGACGGCAGCCCTGGCTGACCACCACCTGCCCCGGAGCACCCGCGAACAGCATCCCGACCGCGCCGCGATCCACGCTTCGCCCGTCGAGGTAGAGCCGGGTGGACCCGGCCCCCGGGGACACGCCCGCGCCTCCGGCCAGCCCGCCCGCCAGCACCATGCCGGGCAGGGCCTCGCCGGAACGTTCGACGAACGACACCACCGGGAAGCTGAACGGATCAGCGAACACCAGCGCGGCCGTCTCGTCCTCACGCGGCTGCGGCAGACCCACGACCGCAAGCCCCTCGCCGGTCCGCATCACCTCGAGGTGAAAGACGCGCATCCCGACATCGGGAAGGACCGCCGCCCAGGCGCTGACGCCCGGCTCCCCGAGCACCGCCTGCCCGGCGCCGCAGACACCCGCCGCCGAACACCCGATGACGTGAGCGGCCCCCGAGATGTCTTGCGCGAGCGGGCCGACGAGATCGAGATCGTCGACGGACTCACCGCTGGCGAAGACCGCAAGCAGATCTGGAGCCTGCTGCAACCCCTCGAGAGCAGCCTCGACAGCGACGCGCGTGGCGGCAGCGTGATCCGGAGCCGAAAGCGAGCCTGCTGCTGCGAATCCGGCGCCGAACCGTTGGGAGCCGGCGGACCGACTGGACCCATCGCTCACGCTCGCTCCTCCAGACGCCTGGCGCCGCTGTTCCCCCGATCATGTCGCGTCTAACGCGTTCGCGCTGTTGGCGAACGCCCAGCCACCTAGCAGGATTCGGGGATGCGGTCGGCGGGGCCGGAGCGTAGCGTCCGAGAGGTGAGTTCTGCGACCCGGCCGAGCGACCCGCCCACGGGCGAGGCCCCCCTTCCCACCACGCGCGGCGCCTTGCGCGCCAGTGGCCATGTGCACCAGTCGGTGAAGGCTGAGCTGCGGCTCAATCTGCTTGAGCGATTGAGCAGCGGCCAGGAGCGATTCCCCGGCATCGTCGGCTTCGACGAGACGGTGCTCCCCCAGATCGAGCGGGCCATCCTGGCCGGTCACGATGTCGTGCTGCTGGGCGAGCGGGGGCAGGGCAAGACCCGGCTGATCCGCACGCTGATCGGGCTGCTCGACGAGTGGACCCCGGTCGTCGCCGGCTGCGAGATCAACGACCACCCGTACGCCCCGGTCTGCGGCCGCTGCCTGGAGCTCGAGGCCGAGCTCGGCGATGAGACGCCGGTGGCGTGGAAGCACCGCTCCGAGCGTTACGGGGAGAAGCTCGCGACCCCGGATACGAGCGTCGGAGACCTCATCGGTGACATCGACCCGATCAAGGTGGCCGAAGGCCGCACCCTCGGCGATCCGCAGACCGTGCATTACGGCCTCGTCCCGCGCACGAACCGCGGCATCTTCAGCGTCAACGAGCTCCCCGACCTCGCCGAGCGCATCCAGGTGGCGCTGCTCAACGTGCTGGAGGAGCGCGACATCCAGGTGCGTGGCTATGCGCTTCGGCTGCCGCTCGACCTCATCCTGATCGCCAGCGCCAACCCCGAGGACTACACCAACCGCGGACGGATCATCACCCCGCTGAAAGACCGTTTCGGGGCCGAGGTTCGCACCCACTACCCGCTGCGCCTGGACGACGAGCTCGCGCTCATGCGTCAGGAATCGTTACTGCAGTGGGACGGCGTCTACGGCCAGCCGGTCGTGCCGGACTATCTCGTCGAGGTGCTGGCGCGGTTCACCCGGGCCGTGCGTGAGGCGCCTCAGGTCGACAGCCGCTCCGGCGTGTCGGCCCGGCTGGCGATCGCGGCGACCGAGACGGTGGCCGCCAGCGCGGTCCGGCGTGCTGCCGTCACCGGAGAGCTGCCGCCGGTCGCCCGCGTGGTCGACCTCGCTTCCGTCGTTCCGGCGGTGCGCGGCAAGGTCGAGTTCGACGCGCTCGAGGAAGGGCGCGAGGAAGAGGTGCTGGCTCACTTGCTGCGCCGGGCCACCGCCGACACGTTCCGCGCCCGGCTTTCCGGGCTCGATCTGTCGGGCCTGCAGGAGCGGGTCGAGGCCTCGGGTCCGGTCGAGACCGGGGAGCTGCTTCCGGGGTCGGCGCTGCTCGCGTCACTCGGCACGATCCCCGGCCTTGCAGCGCTGCTGAATCGCCTGGACGGCGAGGGCTCGGAGTCGCCGGGTCTGGCGGCGAGCGCAGTGGAATTCGCCATGGAAGGCCTGCATCTGCATCGGCGGCTGGCCAAGGAGGAGCTGCCCGGCCGGACGGTCTACGGGTGAGCATCCCGGGCTACCGCTACGGGCCGTGGGACGGTGGCCCGGATCCGCTCGCGTCGCCCTTCGATGCGGCGGCGGCACTCGATGAGATGGGCGAGTCGGTCCTGGAAGGTTCGACTCCCCGCGAGGCGCTCGAAGCCTTGCTGCGCCGCGGCGCCCAGGGCCGGCGCGGCCTGGACGATCTGCGTCGCCAGATCGAGAAGCGCCGGCGCGAGGCCCGCGAGCGCGGCCGGCTCGACGGCACCCTCGAGCAGGTACGCGAGTTGCTGGAGAAGGCGCTCGAGCAGGAACGGGCGGCGCTCTTCCCCGATCCGTCCGACGACGCCCGGCTGGCCGAAGCCGAGCTCGACACGCTCCCCAATGACCCGGCCCGCGCCGTCCGCGCGCTGACCGAATACGACTGGCGCTCCCCCGAGGCTCGCGAGACCTTCGAGCAGATCCAGGACCTGCTGCGCCGCGAGGTGCTCGACAGCCAGTTCAAGGGCATGAAGCAGGCCCTGGAGAATTCGACGCCCGAGGACATGCAGCGGGTCAAGGACATGCTCGCCGACCTCAACTCGATGCTCGAAGCTGATGCCCGCGGCGAAGACACCGACCAGATGTTCAGCGACTTCATGGAAAAGCACGGCGACTTCTTCCCGGAGAATCCGCAGACCTTGGAGGAGCTGACCGACTCGCTCGCCCGCCGGGCCGCGGCCGCCGCAAAGCTGATGCGCAGCCTCTCGCCCGAGCAGCGCCAGGAGCTCGCCGATCTGATGGCGACGGCGATGGAAGACCTCGGGCTGCAGGCGGAGATGTCGCGGTTGCAGTCGGCGCTCCAGTCGGCCCGACCCGATCTGGACTGGGGTCAGGGCCGGCGTTCGCGCGGTGAGCGGATGACCGGCGATCAGCCCCTCGGGCTCGGCGAAGCGACTGATGCGCTTGAGGAACTGGCCGAGCTCGACGAGCTCGCGGCGGCGCTGCGGCAGGACTATCCCGGCGCCTCTCTCGAGGACGTCGACCCGGAGGCCGTCCAGAATGCGCTCGGGCGGCAGGCGGTCGATGATCTACGCGCACTGCAGACCCTCGAGCGCGAGCTGGAACGCCAGGGCTTCCTCACCCGCAAGGGCGGAAAGCTCGAACTCACCCCGAAGGCCGTTCGCCGGCTCGGCGCGGCAGCACTGACGAAGGTCTTCCGACAGCTCGACGCCCGCGGCCGGGGGGATCACGACGTCCGCGATGCGGGTGCCGCCGGCGAGGCGACGGGCGCGAGCCGGGAGTGGCAGTTCGGCGACGAGCAGCCGCTCGATGTCGTCCGCACGGTGCGCAACGCGCTGCTGCGGCGGGCCGGCGAGCCGCTGGAGGCCCGCGGCGAGCGCGTCACCCTCGCCGCGTCGGACTTCGAGGTGCTGGAGACCGAGCGGCGCACGAGCGCGGCGGTCTGCCTGCTGGTCGACCTCTCGTACTCGATGGCGCTGCGCGGCACGTGGGGCATCGCGAAGTCCACGGCGCTCGCGTTGCACAGCCTGATCTCGACCAAGTTCCCGCAGGACGCCCTGCACGTGATCGGCTTCTCCGACTTCGCGCGCCAGCTGCAGCCGACCGAGCTCGCCGGGCTCGACAGCGAGATGGTGCAGGGCACCAACCTGCAGCACGCGCTGCATCTGGCCGGACGCCAGCTGGCGAAGTACCCGGATGCCGAGCCGGTGGTGCTGGTGGTCACCGACGGCGAGCCGACGGCGCATCTGCTCCGCGACGGCACCCCGTGGTTTCACTGGCCCGCCCTGCCCGAGACGCTCGAGCTGACCCTGGCCGAGGTCGACAAGCTGACCCGCCGCGGCGCGACCATCAACGTCTTCATGCTGGACGACGAGCCGCGGCTGGTGGAGTTCGTCGACGAGGTGGCCCGCCGTAACGGTGGGCGGGTGTTCTCACCCGATGCGGGCAACCTCGGCCAGTACGTCGTCCGCGACTACCTCACCGCACGCAAGGGCCGGCGGGGGCGCTAGCCAGGCTCAGGCGGCGGTGGCCTTGAAGGTGTTCTCGCCGCGGGCGACCACGTCGTCCAGCCGGTCGAGGAAGCGCGGCCAGACCTCGCGCGGCAGGTCGTGACCCATGCCCTCGACCTCGAGCAGTTCGGCGCCGCGGATGGCCGCCGCGGTGGCGCGCCCGCCCGAGACGTCGACGAGCGGATCGGCGGTGCCGTGCACCACCAGCGTCGGGAGGCGAAGCTCGCCGAGCGGCTCGGTGCGGTCGCCGCTCGCGAGGATCGCGGCGACCTGGCGGATCGTGCCCTCGGGGTCGTGACCGCGATCCCACGACTGGCCCGCCCGGGTGCGGATGTGGTCGTAGTCGTGCGGGAAGTCGGTGGAACCGATGATCGAGAACGAGCGAACGGCATTTTCGATGTAGTCCTCGCGGGTGAGCGAGGGCGGCGCGAGCAGGGTGCCGAGCGCGGCATCGGTCGGCCCGCCCACCCCGTCAGCACCGGTGGTCGCCATGATCGTGGTGAGGCTGCGAAGCCGGTGGGGGTGACGCAGGGCGAGCGTCTGGACGATCATGCCGCCCATGCTCACGCCCATCACGTGGGCCGTCGGCCAGTCGAGCAGGTCGAGCAGTCCGGCAGCGTCGTCAGCAAGCTCGGAGAGGGTGTACGCGGCCGCCGAGGCATCGCGGGCCAGGAGCTGGCCGATGTCGGGCGAACCGGCGTGGGAGAAGTGCGTCGACTGGCCCGCGTCGCGATTATCGAAGATCGCCAACTGGTAGCCGCGGTCGGTCAGCTGCTTCAAAAGGTCGGGATGCCATCCCACCAATTGCATGCCGAGACCGTGCACCATGAGCAGCGGAACGCCCCCGGGATCCCCGACCGTCTCGTACGCGATCTCGATGGTCGCGCCGTCAGCGCTGCGAACCGGTCCTGTGGGCATACCTGAGGCTATGAGACGGCTGCCGACTTCGTGCAGGCACCCCTGAAGCTGAGGATGTGACATTCATCGGTGACCCATCCGGCGTGACGGTCGAGCAGGTGCGTCCCGAGATCACGTACGCGCTCCGACGCGAGGTGCTGCGACCCGGCAAGAGCTGGGATGAGCTGGCGCTACCGGGCGATCGTGAGCACAGCACCGGGCATTTCGCGGCCTACCTGGAGCACGAGGTGGTGGGCGTCGCGACCGTCTTCGAGGAGCCGGAAGCCGACGGTCCCGGCGTGTGGAGGCTGCGCGGGATGGCGGTGGATCCCGCCGTCCGCGGCCAGGGCGTCGGCTCGGCGATAGTGGAGCGCGTACGTGATTTCGTGACGCGCTCCGGCGGCGGGCTCCTGTGGTGCAACGCCAGGGTGAGCGCCGAGGGCTTCTACCGTTCCCTCGGGTTCGTCGCCGTCTCCGAGCCCTGGGACGACCCGGAGATCGGACCCCACGTCCGCATGCACGACGCCGCGCGGCCAGAGAGTCCGGTCGGCGTGATCGTCGTCTCTTATCCGGAACCGTGACTCCGGTTCCGGATAGGCTCCGGACGTGACCTCGAACGCGCCCGTCGTCCGGCGCAGCTACGGAGGCACCTTCGGCGTTCTCGCGGTGGGTGTGATCGCGTACTCGGTGCTGCAGTCGCTCGTCTCCCCGGTCCTCACGACGATCCAGCACTCGTTGCACACCTCGCAGAACACCGTGACGTGGGTGCTGACCGTCTACCTGCTCTCGGCGTCGGTGTTCACCCCGATCTTCGGGCGGATCGGCGACAAGGTCGGCAAGAAGAAGGTCTTCGTCTTCGCGATGGGGGCACTCGCCGTCGGGGCGCTCATGGCGGCGCTCGCGACCTCGATCGGGCTGCTGATCGTCGCCCGTGCCGTGCAGGGCATCGGCGGCGCGGTGCTCCCCTTGTGCTTCGGCATCATCCGCGACGAGTTCCCGCCGGAGAAGGTCGGCGGAGCCGTCGGAGTCAGCGCGGCGCTGACGGCCGTGGGTGGCGGGCTCGGCATCGTGCTGGCCGGTCCGATCGTGGAAAACCTCGGCTACCACTGGCTTTTCTGGATCCCGCTGATCGTCACCTCGATCGCCGCCGTCGCTGCGCACTTCATGATTCCGGAGTCGCCGGTCAAGGCCGAGGGACCGATCAGCATCCTCGGCGGGCTGCTGCTCACGCTCTGGCTGGTCGCGCTGCTCATCGCCGTCAGCGAGGGATCGACGTGGGGCTGGGCCTCGGGTCGCACCCTCGGGCTGATCGCGGTGGCCGCCGTGCTCGCGGTGATCTGGTACTTCGCCGAGTCGCACTCGGCGGCCCCGCTCATCGACATGAAGATGATGCGCAAGCCCGCAGTCTGGACGAACAACCTCGTCGCGCTCCTGTTCGGCGCCGGCATGTACGCGGCGATGGCGTTCCTTCCGGAATTCGTGCAGACGCCGAGCAGCACCGGCTACGGGTTCGGTGCGTCGATCTCGGGGTCGAGCCTGTTCATGCTTCCGCTCGTCATCGGCATGTTCATCTGCGGGATGCTGACCGGCCGGCTCGGGGCGAGGTTCGGGTCCAAACTCATGGTCTTCGCCGGGGCAGCCCTCAGCACCGTGGGCTACGCGATCCTCGCCTTCGCCCATTCCGAACGGTGGGAGGTCTTCGTCGCCTCCGGCTTGATGGGCGTGGCCTTCGGGGTGGCCTTCTCGGCGATGTCCAACCTGATCGTGGTCGCCGTGCCGCCCGAGCAGACCGGCGTCGCCACCGGGATGAACGCCAACATCCGCACCATCGGCGGCTCGATCGGGGCGGCCGTCACCGGAACGATCGTCACCGCGGGGGTGGCGTCCGGCGGACTCCCCACCGAGTCGGGCTTCACCCACGCGTTCGCCGTGCTGGCCGGTTTCGGCCTGCTGGCGGCAATCGCCGTCCCGCTCATCCCGTCCGCACATCGCGGCGAGGAGACGGTTCCCGAGCAGGCCCACGCCGAGCTGGCTCTCATCCCGGCCGGAACGCTCGTGGGAAGTGAGTCCGAGTGACGCGCGCCGTCGCCCGGCCGATGCGCCAGGACGCCGTACGCAATAGGCGCCATCTGGTCGCGGCCGCCCGCAAGGTGTTCGGACGCGATGGGCTCGACTCGGGAGTGGAGGCCGTCGCCAAGCAGGCGGGAGTCGGCACGGGGACGCTCTACCGGCATTTCCCGAGCAAGGACGACCTGATCGCCGCACTGCTCGAAGACCTCTCCGATGAGGTGCTCGCCAGCGCACACGCCGCGCTCGAACACCGCGACGGCACGGGCATCTGGGAGTTCATGCAGGCGACCGGTGCCATCCAGGCCGAGAGCCAGGGACTGCTCGGGCTGCTGTGGCGGGAGGGGCGGCGCCCCGAGCGGGTCGCGGCGATCCGCGAGGTCATCGCCGAACTCGTCAAGGACGGGCACCGCCACCACACGCTGGCCCGCGACGTCGGCCAGCCCGACATCCTGCTGATCCTGCACGGCCTGCGCGGCGTGATCGAGAGCGCGCAGGACCACACCGACGCGCACGCCTGGAAGCGCTACCTGGAACTCGCCACGCAAAGCCTGCGCCCGCCCGCCGAATAGCCGTCAGCCGAGCGCCTGCGCCAGATCGGCGACAAGGTCGGCGGCGTCCTCGATCCCGACGGAGATGCGTACCAGATCTGCCGGCACCTCCAGCGCGCTGCCCGCCACGCTCGCGTGTGTCATCCGGTGCGGATGCTCGATCAGCGACTCGACGCCGCCGAGTGATTCCGCAAGCGTGAAGAGCCGGGTGCGCCGGCAGACATCGAGCGCCGTCGCCTCACCTGCCCGCAGCCGGAAGGACACCATCCCCCCGAAGTCGCGCATCTGGCGGGCAGCGACGGCATGACCCGGGGCGTCGGGCAGGCCCGGGTAGAGCACCTGGCCCACCGCCGGGTGGCCGGTCAGCAGATCGACGACCGCCCGGGCGTTCTCGCAGTGCCGCTCCATCCGGATTGCCAGCGTCTTGATGCCGCGCAGCGTGAGCCAGGCGTCGAACGGGCCCGGAACCGCGCCCATCGCGTTCTGCAGGAAGCGCAGCTGCTCGGCCAGCGCCGCGTCCGAGGTGATGAGTGCGCCGCCGACGACATCGCTGTGGCCGCCGAGGTACTTCGTCGTGCTGTGCACGACCACGCCGGCGCCCAACGCGAGCGGTTGCTGCAGGTAGGGCGAGGCGAAGGTGTTGTCGACGACCAGCAGCGCCCCGCTCTCCTGGGCGATGGTCGCGAGGCCGGCGATGTCGGCGATCCCGAGCAGCGGGTTGGTGGGCGTCTCGCACCAGAGCACGCGCGTCTGCCCGGGCCGGACGGCAGCGCGTACGGCATCGAGATCGTCCATCGCGACGGGCGTGAACTGCACGCCCCACTCGGCGAGCACGCGGGCGAAGAGCCGGTAGGTGCCGCCGTAGGCGTCGTTCGGAATGATCACGTGCGCCTGGTGATCGGCACTGCCGGGGCCCGGCGCGCAGGTCGCCCGCAGCAGGCAGTCCTCGGCGGCCAGCCCCGAGGCGAACGCCATCCCTGTCGCGCCACCCTCCAGGCTCGCGAGGCACTCCTCGAGCGCGGTGCGGGTGGGGTTGGCGGAGCGGCTGTACTCGTATCCCGACCGCAGCCCGCCGACCCCGTCCTGGGCGTAGGTACTGGTGGCGTAGATCGGCACCACGACGGCCCCGGTGGTGGGATCCGGATCCTGTCCGGCGTGGATCGCCCGGGTGGCGAAACCGTCGGCGGGAGGCTGCCGATCCGAGACTGACCCGGCGGGGCTGTTTTGCGCGATGTCCGACACGCCCGCCGACCCTAGTGGCGAGCGAGCGACCTTGTTTTGTCGGTCGGCTCCCTTAGCCTCTGGGTCGTGGTGTTTCCCACGATCCAGTTCGCCGCGTTCTTCGTGGTCGTGCTGACCCTGTCGTGGTTGCTGATGCCCCACCCGCGCCTCTGGAAGCCGTTCATCATCGCGGCGTCGTTCTTCTTCTACGGCTACGCCGACACCCGCTTCACCCTGCTGCTCGCCACCGTGATCATCGTCAACCAGACGGCAGCGCTTGCCATTAACCGCTGGCGAGACAAGCGCATCTTGATCGCCGCGATCTGCGCCGACCTCGGCCTGCTCGGCTGGTTCAAGTACTACGGCTTCTTCAGCCTCCAGGTCGACCACGCGCTCAAGCACGTGGGCTTCGGTATGCCGGTGCCGCTGCTGCAGGTCGTCCTTCCCGTCGGCATCAGCTTCTATACGTTCCAGGCGATCTCGTACGTGATCGACGTGCACCGCGGCACGATCAAGCCCTGCAAGAGCATCGACTTCGCGGTCTACCAGTCCTTCTTCCCGCACCTGATCGCCGGTCCGATCGTGCGGGCCAGCGAGTTCGTCCCGCAGCTGGCCACCCCGCGGGATCCGCGCAAGGTCCAGGCCACCCGCGCGTTCTTCCTGATCGGCGGCGGCCTGATCAAGAAGGTGGTGATCGCCGACCTGCTGGCCACCCGGCTGGTCGATCCCGTCTTCAACAGCCCCGGCCAGCACTCCGCGCTCGAGGTGCTGGTCGCGATCTACGGCTACGCGGTGCAGATCTACTGCGACTTCTCCGCCTACACCGAGATGGCGATCGGTCTGGCGCTGCTGCTCGGGTTCACGTTCCCGGACAACTTCAACCGGCCCTACACCGCCACCAGCCTGCAGGATTTCTGGCGCCGCTGGCATATGACGCTCTCGCGCTGGTTACGCGATTACCTCTACATCTCGCTCGGCGGTAACCGGAAGGGCGTGCGCAAGACCTACCGCAACCTGGCCCTGACGATGTTGCTCGGCGGACTCTGGCACGGCGCGGCCTGGACCTTCGTGATCTGGGGCGGGATCCACGGCTTCGGGCTGGCCATCGAGCGCTGGTGGGGCGACCGGCGCAAGGTCACGCTGCCGGACACGGGGGGTGGTCCTGGCGGCGGTCCAGGGAGAATCGGTGCAGCCCCCCACGGTGGAGGCGGGACAGCCGTCCTGACCCGGCGCTCGCAGCTGGTGTCGTCCGGCTTCCGGATGCCGGCGCTCATCCGCGGGCTCATTACGTTCCACATCGTGGTCTTCGCCTGGGTCTTCTTCCGGGCGACCTCGTTCGGCGGCGCCATGACGATCTTCGGTCGGCTGTTCAGCGGCGGCGGGCCGTCGCCGCTGGTGACCACGAGCGTGCTGGTCGCCATCGCGGTGGGGCTCGGGGTGCAGTTCGTCCCGGTCGGTTTCTGGCCGGCGGTCCAGGTCCGTTTCGCGACCCTCAGCCTGGCGTGGCAGGCAGTGGGGCTCGGCGCGCTGATCGTCCTGTGCAACGCGATCGTCGGCGAGCAAGGCGTCGCGCCCTTCATCTACTTCAGGTTCTGAGCCGATGACCGACCTGCGCCCTGACGCCCGCCCGCGCCACATGCGCGACACTGGGCGAGCCATGGAGCCGCCCCGCACTGTCGACGACCTCGACAATGTCGTCTCCGACGACCGCGAGCCGATCACGGCGCCCATCAAGGACGACGCGCCCGCTCCCGCGCCCCCCGAAGGAACGGGCGGCCGCGGCCGGCGCAAGCGTCCGATCGCCGTGCCTCGGGCGCTGCCGGCCGGACACGCGATCATCGTGGTCGTCGGCGCGCTGCTGTTCGCGATGCTGTTCAACAGTCGTGCCATGGTCCACGCCGGCGAGGGGATGCCCGCCGGGACCACCCGCGACCTGGTGCTCGATGTGGCCAAACCGGTCAACTCGTTCGCTCACGCGCTTTACCTCGACCGGCCCCGCAAGTGGCTCGATTCGCTCTTCGGGCACAAGCCGGCGCCGACCGGCCCGTCAGCCCTCTCGCAGCTGCCGTCCCAGGCCGACAACCGCCCGCTGGGCAGCGGCGGCAAGCCCTCCACGCCGGTGCCCTCCGCGTCGGCGAAGGCCAAGGTCGTCGCCCCACCCAAGCCGGTCGTCCCGAAGCTGCGGGTGCCGACCAAGGCGGCGCCGCTGAAGGTCCTCGTCGCCGGCGACTCGATGACCGAGTTCTTCGGCCCTGACCTGATCAACCAGGCTTCGGCGGCGGGCAAGGCCACGGGCAACACCGTCACCAAGTACGGCACCGGGCTGGTACGTCCGGACTTCTTCGACTGGTCCCTGTTCGCCCAGCAGCTGGTCAGCCAGCAGAACCCGGAAGCCGTCATCGTGATGATGGGCGGCAACGACGGGCAAGGCATCACCCTCGCCAACGGCACGGTGCTACCGGACGGCAGTGACGCGTGGGCCAAGGAGTACCGCCGGCGGGTCGAGGTCGTCATGCGCATCTTCAGCGGCAACGGCAAGCGCAAGGTCTACTGGGTGCCGATGCCCGTGCCGCGCAGCGCCAAGCTCGCGATCGATTACCACCTGATGGACCTCGCTGTGGCTGACGCTGCAGCGGTCGTCCCTGGGGTCACCGATGTCAACATCGTCCCGCGGCTGTCGAACAACGGGCAGTACGCGGACTACCTGCCAGGCCTCAACGGCCAGACGATCCTCGCCCGCACCCAGGACGGCATCCACCTGAGCACCGACGGCGCCAACCTCGCCGCCACCCTCGTGCTGACCGCGATGAACAAGGACTGGCACCTGACCCCCTGAGCCAGGGCTGGGATCAGGGCGAGAGCCGGTAGGCCAGAAACGCCAGCGACAGCGGGTAGCGGTAGTCGATCGCGGCATGGGTGGCGTCGAAGAGTTCGAAGTGCACGACGCCGTCCGCCTCGCCGACGCCGATCTTCTCGAGTTCGCGGCGAAACGCCTCGGCCCCGAGATCGAGCCACCAGTCGTCGCTGCGCCCGGCGTCGATCCAAATCGCGCGGCAGCGCCGCAGCGCGTCGGCGTGCCCGGCGACCATGCGCACCGGGTCCCACTGCAGCCAGCGCTGCCACACGTCGTCGCGCAGCAGGCCGGTGGTGATGTCGAACGGCAGCGTCACGGTCGCGTCGGGCTCCGCGCTGAAGGCCGCGGCGCACCCGTAGACCATGACGAGCGAGCCGTCCTCGGGACGTGACATCGCCTGCCCGACGCGCGTCCGCGCCCAGAAGTCCTCCCAGAACTTCTCGTACGAGCCCTCATAGCGATCGCGGAGCGCCCGGGCCACCCGCAGGAACTCCGGGATGTAGCAACCCTCGTACAGCGTGTCCCCGGCGTGTGTGGCTAACCCGCCGAACAGGTCGGGGCGCAGCATCGCGAAGATCATCGCGCCGAAGCCGCCGCTGGACTTGCCGCTGACGCCGCGATGGGCCGCTGAATTGACGGTGCGGTAGGTCGCGTCGACCCACGGCACGATCTCCTCGCAGATGTAGCTCTGGTAGCGCCCGGTGCCCGGCGAGTCGACGAACTGGCTGCCGCCGTAGGCCGTCCAGGCGTCGACCAGGACCACGATGCACGGCGGTGCGTCGCCGCGCTGGAACATGGCGTCGGCGCTCTCGATGTAGGTGGAGCGGAAGGCACCGCGGTTCGACCACATCCCGAGCGAGCCGCTGTAGCCCTGGAGCACGTACACCGACGGGTAGCGCTTGTCCGGGTGCTGGTCGTAGCCCGGCGGCAGGTAGACCGAGACCGGACGCTCGGCCGGGTCGCCCAGCGGGTTTCCGGCGAGCACCGTGCTGACGAAGTTCGACGTCTCCAGCCGGCCCGCGAGAGGCGCGGCCCAGGGCTGAAGCGGGGCGGCGACCACACTGGAGCGGGGCGGAATGTGGCGCTCGGGGCTCGTCACGGCGCGTCCAACGAGTGGGAGGCCAGGAAACCCAGCACGTCAGACCGCGTCACGATGCCGAGGGGACGCCCGCCGTCGTGGACCAGCACCGCCGAGGAGTGCTCCAGGACGGGCATGACGGCCGACACCGGTTCGCCGATCCCGGCGGTCGGCAGCGGCGGCGACAGATGCGCGGAGATCGGGGCGTTGAGGGCCGCCGGATCACGGAAGACGGCGTCGAGCAGCTCGCGTTCGGCGACCGCCCCCACCACCTCGGCCGCCATCACCGGAGGCTCCTCCTTCACCACTGGAAGCTGGGAAACCCCGTACTCGCGGAGCACGGCGATCGCCGCTCCAACCGTCTCGTCCGGATGGACGTGGACGAGGTCCGGGAGCTGGTCACCTTTGCGCTCCAGCACGTCGCCCAGGGTCGCCTCGTCGCCGGTGCCGGTCAAGAAGCCGTAGCGGCTCATCCAGTCGTCGTTGAAGATCTTCGACAGGTAGCCACGGCCGGAATCGGGCAGCAGGACGACCACCATCCCGTCCGGCGGCGACGTGCTCGCGACGCGCAGGGCGGCGACGGCGGCAAGCCCGCAGGACCCGCCGACGAGCAGCGCCTCCTCGCGGGCCAGCCGGCGCGTCATCACGAATGATTCCCGGTCGCTCACGGCCTCCACCCGGTCCGGTACCGAGGGGTCGTAGGTGGCCGGCCAGATGTCCTCTCCCACCCCTTCCACGAGGTACGGACGTCCGGTGCCCCCCGAGTAGACCGAGCCCTGCGGATCGGCGCCGACGATCGTCACGCGCCCGCCGCTGACCTCCTTCAGGTACTTGCCGGTGCCGCAGATGGTCCCGCCGGTCCCGATCCCGGCCACGAACGCCGTGATCCGTCCTTGGGTCTGCTCCCACAGCTCGGGACCCGTGCTCTGGTAGTGCGCGAGCGGGTTGTTGGGGTTGGAGTACTGGTCAGGGCTCCAGGCGCCCGGCGTCGCGGCCACCTGCTGGCGGGCGACCGAGTAATACGAGCGCGGATCGTCGGGGGCGACGGCGGTCGGGCAGACCAGCACTTCCGCGCCGTACGCACGAAGCACGTCCATCTTCTCGGAGCTGATCTTGTCGGGCATCGTGAAGACGCAGCGATAGCCCCGCTGGGCCGCGACGATCGCCAGCCCGACGCCGGTGTTTCCACTGGTCGGCTCGACGATCGTGCCGCCCGGACCGAGCAGCCCCTCCCGCTCGGCCGCCTCGACCATGATCTGCGCGATGCGGTCTTTGACCGAGCCACCCGGGTTCAGGTACTCCAGCTTCGCGTAGACCGGGCAGGCGATCCCCTCGGTGACCTTGCGAAGGCGTACCAGCGGCGTACCGCCCACCAGCTCCGCCAGTGAATCGACGACTGCGGCCACGTCGGATTGCACCTCTCGTTAGTCGCGGGGGACCCGGGGGTCCGGCGATGGTGCCGAGCGTACGAGACGGCGAAAGCGCGCTCGCCGCTTGCCCACGAGGCCGAACCGCCGATGGAGGCGTGTGAGCGCGCTGGACCTGCGGCTGCTCGGCCGCCTGGGAGGCGCCGGCCTGCTGGCCGGTGCCGTAGCGCTGTTCGCCCTGATGGGCCTGCCGCACTGGGACGCGCCCGGCTCACCCGTGACCGTCGCCGTCTCCATCGGAGCCGCGCTCGGAGGCATCGCCGCGATGCGCGCCCGCTGGAGTGAGGACGCCACCCGCGCCGCCATGGTGCTCACCGCCGGCGCCTACCTCGCCCTCGGAGTGTGTGGCCTGGCCGGCGGCTCGCAAGCCGCGTACGGACCGCTCTTCGTCGTCGTGGCCGCCTGGTGCGGACTGGCGCTCGGCCCCTCCTACACGCTGAAGCTCGCACCGCTGGCGCTCGCCTGCGCCACCCTCCCGGCCTGGCTCGGACGTCCGGGCAACCCCCTGACCGGCATCGGCGCGGTCGTCGTGGCGACGGTCACCGGCGAAATCTTCGCCCGCCTCGCTGATCGGGTCCGCCGCGACGCCCGCCGCGACGCGCTGCGTACTCGTGCCCTGGAGCGGCTCACCGCCGGCCAGCTCGAACTTGCCCGGGCGACCAACGCGCGTCAGGCCGCCGGCATCGCTGCCGCCGTCGCCCGCGACATCCTCGACGCCGCGACCACGTCGGTCACCCTCGAGCGCGACGGCGTGCGCATCGTCATGTCCGCCGACCCGGGACTAGCGGGCGACCCTCCGCAGACCTGCCAAGAACGCGATTGCATCCCGCTCGAGGTGCCGCTCAACGGCCGCGGCGGGATCAGCGTCCGGGGTGTGCTGACCGCCCACCCGCGACCCGGTGAACGGCTCGATCCCTTCGGCCAGACCCTGCTGACGAGCCTTGCGGCCGCGACCAGCGCTGCCCTGGAAAGCGTCGCCCTGAACGCCCGCCTGCGGGTGCGCGCCGAGGTCGACCCGCTGACCGGTCTGGGCAACCGCCGGCGGCTCAACGCGGCCCTGACCAAGCTGCAGCCCGGCGACGTCGTCATCGCGATCGACCTGGACAACTTCAAAGCGGTGAACGACACCCTCGGCCACGACGTCGGCGACGAGGTGCTGCGCTCCTTCGGCCGCCACCTCGCCTCGCTGACCCGCTCGGGAGAGCTCGCCATCCGCACCGGCGGCGAGGAATTCCTGCTGATCATCAGCGGTAGTGACGCAAACCACCGCACGGCTGCCACCTTGCTCGGCCGGCTCGCGTCCGACTGGTGGGCCCGCTCGCCGCTGACGACCTTCAGCGCGGGTGCCGTGGCGCATCCCGGCGCTGACCCCGCCGCCACCATCAAGCGTGCCGACCAGGCCCTTTACGAGGCCAAACGCCGCGGCCGGGCGGCTGGATTCGTGCTTGCCGACGACCCCCTGACGCCGGGACGGCCCTCCCTCGGCCGGCTGCTCCCGTTCCCCGGGAAACCCTTCCCCCGCGAGGCCGCGCTCGCCGACATCATCCTTCCGCAGCCCGTTCGATAGTCCGCCCCAGCGGACGTAGGCTTCCGTCAGGAACTCATACCTACTGACGAGTAGCTTGCGCCGTAGCTGGCTAGTGCGGAGGAATCTCATGCCCGAGGCTGTCATCGTTGCCACTGCCCGGTCGCCCATCGGACGCGCGTTCAAGGGTTCGCTGAAGGATCTTCGTCCGGACGATCTCACCGCCACCGTCGTGCGCGCTGCGCTCGACAAGGTCCCCCAGCTCGACCCCAATGACATCAACGACCTGCTGCTGGGCTGCGGCCTGCCCGGCGGTGAGCAGGGCTTCAACATGGCCCGCGTCGTCGCGGTGCTGCTCGGCTACGACTCGATTCCTGGCGCGACCGTCACGCGTTACTGCTCGTCCTCGCTGATGACGACGCGGATGGCGATGCACGCGATCAGGGCCGGCGAGGGTGACGTCTTCATCTCCGCAGGCGTGGAGATGGTCAGCCGCTACGCCAAGGGCAGCAGCGACTCCCTTCCCGACACCATGAACCCGCTCTTCGCCGATCCCACCCAGGCCGCGGCCGAGCAAGCTGCCAACGAGAGCGACTGGGTCGACCCCCGCGACTCCGGCAAGCTGCCCGACGTCTACATCGCGATGGGCCAGACCGCGGAGAACGTCGCCCAGCTCAAGGGCGTCTCCCGGGCCGAGCAGGACGAGTTCGGCGTGCGCTCGCAGAACCTCGCCGAGAAGGCCATCGCCGACGGCTTCTGGGAGCGCGAGATCACCCCGATCACCCTTCCTGACGGCAGCGTCGTCTCCAAGGACGACGGGCCGCGCGCCGGCGTCACCCTCGAGGGCATCTCCGCCCTGAAGCCGGTCTTCCGCACGAACGGCACCGTGACCGCCGGCAACTGCTGCCCGCTCAACGACGGCGCAGCTGCCGTGATCGTGATGAGCGACACGAAGGCCCGCGAGCTGGGCATCACCCCGCTCGCCCGGGTCGTCAGCACCGGCGTCAGCGGCCTGTCCCCCGAGCTCATGGGCCTCGGCCCGATCGAGGCCTCCCGGCGGGCTCTCGCCATCGCCGGGATGAGCATCGGCGACATCGACCTCGTCGAGATCAACGAGGCCTTCGCCGCCCAGGTCATCCCGAGCTACCGCGAGCTGGGCATCGACATCGACCGGCTCAACGTCCACGGCGGTGCCATCGCCGTCGGCCACCCCTTCGGCATGACCGGCGCCCGCATCACCGGCACCCTGCTCAACGGCCTCACCAGCCGCGATGGCACCTTCGGACTCGAGACGATGTGCGTCGGCGGTGGCCAGGGCATGGCGATGGTGCTGGAGCGCCTCTCCTAGGCCTCGCTGGCCCGCCGGTTCAAAGAGCAGCGACAAAGCGCTCGACGGCCGCCACCCCCGCCTCGGCGAAGGTGGCGCCGCCCGGCGCTTGCTGCAATTCACGTCCGAGCACCGCCAGCTGATCGGCGATCGCATGCGCCGCCACGACGGGCGGCGGTTCGTCCGGCGCCAGATTTCCCGCCTGCCGGGCCAGGTCCGCGAGCGTCACAGCCAGCTCATGAGCGGCCTCGGCCCGGGTCCGGTCGTCGCTGCCCCGGGCGGCCCATCGGGTGGCAGGCCAGCGCCGGACCCGAGCGTCGAGCCGCCGCAAAGCGGCCGCCAAGGGGTCGACGTTGGACACCCGGGCACGGTACGGCGCGGCGGCCAGAAACACCCATTTCCACCAGGACCAAGGACCCAGATCCGTGACCCACTGCTCACGAACACTTGTCCTGAACGCCCGCTTGCGTCACCCTGTTGGACATGTACCGCTGACGTCCAGCCTTCAGGAGGCGCGCATGTCCGTTCATCACTCGGCGCAGACCCATCAGAGCTTGATCTCGCGGATGCCCCAGGTGACCGGACAGGCCATATCCGAGTGGCTCGACTGTCTCGAATGCGGTCCAGGACTGCTGCGCTTCGAGGAGCGGGTGATCTGGCTGCGCGATGAGCACAGCATCCCGCACGGCTACGCGACGGCGATCGTCCACGAGCAGGACCTGCGGCGCGGCGCGCTGCGCACGCTCTGACCGCGGGTGGATCTCGACGCTGCCCGGGCGTACATCCGCGAGCATCACCACGCCGTCCTGGGCACCTTGCGACAGGACGGAAGCCCCCAGCTGACCCCGGTCACAGTGGGGGTCGATGACGAAGGCCTGGTGGTGATCAGTTCGCGGGAGACCGCGTTCAAGGTCAAGCATGTCCGGCGCACCGGCCGCGCGTACGTCTGCGTGCTGCCCGACGGTTTCTTCGGCGAGTGGATCTACGTGGAGGGCCCGGCGACCATTCAGTCGCTGCCCGACGCGATGGACGGCCTCGTCGACTACTACCGCAAGATCTCTGGCGAGCATCCGGACTGGGACGACTACCGCGCAACCATGGTGAAGGACCAGCGCTGCCTGATCCGTATCGACCCGACCCGGGCGGGGCCGGACCAGCACGGCTGAGCGCCGGCGAGCGGCTAGTTGCGCAGCTTGGAGAGCAGGCGCAGCAGCTCGAGGTAGACCCAGACAAAGCCGACGAGCAGCCCGTACGAGGCGCGCCAGGCTTCGCTGCGCGGCGCCCCGGCGGCGATGGCCCGCTCGATGTAGTCGAAGTCGAGGATGAACTGCAGGCTGGCGACGACGAGCACGGCGAGGCTGAAGATGATGCCGATCGGCGAGGCCGAGTTGATGATCGGCAGGTGGCTGCCGGTGGTCAGCCGCACGACCAGGTCGACGAGCCCGATCGCGACGACGCCCATCAGCGTCGAGTAGACGATCTTGCGCATCCGCGGGGTGGCCCGTAGCCGGCCGCTGCGGTAGAGCCCCAGCATGACGATGAAGATCACGCCGGTGCCGAGCAGCGCTTGCAGCACGATGCCGTGGAAGGCCTCTTCGTAGAACCGGCTGATCAGCCCGATCGCGACACCCTCGAGCAGGGCGAACACCACCACCAGCGGCGGGCGGATGACCCGGCTGAAGCCGATGACGAACGACAGCGCCAGGGCGGCCAGCCCGGCGGCGATTCCGACACCCGGGTTGTTGGGCGCGATGCCCCAACCGACGGCAGCAGCCGCCCCGAGCAGCGCGAACAGCCCGAGCGTGTGCATGACGACGTCATCGATCGTGAGCCGGGAGGGTGCCCGGTACATCTGGGCAAGCTGCTCCGGCGTCGCGTCCGGCGGTGCCGCGACCGGCGCCGTGGCGAACTTCTGCCGGAACGCGGGGTTGGACGACCTCAACTGGGCCATGAAGGCCGAGCTCCTTCCACAGGTGCCGCGCGGGATGCGCTCACCCAGTCAAACGCAAAGGCCCTCGTCACCGTTCCGAATCGCAAGATCGCCGGCCGTAAACTCGCTGCCATGCCGGATCCCGCCGAACCGGTTCCCGAAGCCCGCTGGCTGTCGGGCGACGAGCAGGCCGCGTGGCGTTGGTCGCTGTCGGCCGTACAGCTGCTCAACGCGGCGGTCGAGGCTCAGCTGCAACGCGACAGCGGCCTCTCCCACGCCGACTACGAGATCCTCGTGCGGCTGTCCGACGAGCCCGAGCACGCGCTTCGGATGAGCGAGCTCGCCGACCGGACGCTCTTTTCCCGCAGCCGGCTCTCGCACGCGGTGGGGCGCCTGGAGAAGGCCGGGCTGGTACGCCGCGAGCCGTATCCGGATGACCGCCGTGGCCTGTGCGCCGTCCTCACCGACCGTGGGTTGCAGACCCTCGAAGCCGCGGCACCCGGCCATGTCGAGACCGTGCGTCGCGTCCTGTTCGAGCAGCTGACCGGCGCCCAGGTCGAGCAGCTCAGCACCATCGCGCAGGCGGTCATCGCCAGCGTCGCGACGCCTCCGGCCGCTGGATAGGGTGACGAGCTGTGCTTGCCGAGGTGACCGCGCTGCGCTACGTCACCCCGCTGCGCGAAGGCGGCTCGCTGCCCGGCGTGATGGAGGGCGATGACGACGGCACCTACGTCGTGAAGTTCACCGGCGCCGGCCAGGGACCGAGAACGCTTGCCGCGGAGGTGATCTGCGCCCACCTGCTGCGGGCGCTGGACCTGCCGGTGCCGGATCTCGTCACCGTCGCCATCGATCCGGCGCTCGCGATCGGCGAACCCGATGAGGAGGTCCAGGACCTGCTGCGAGCGAGCCCGGGGCGCAACCTCGGCATGGACTTCCTGCCGGGCGCGCTCGACCTCGACGTGCGGGCCTTCCCGGTGGATCCGGTACTCGCCGGGAAGATCCTCTGGTTCGACGCGCTGGTGGCGAACGTGGACCGCTCGTGGCGCAATCCGAACATGCTGAGCTGGCACGGCCGGCCCTATCTCATCTATCACGGGGCGACGCTCACCTTCGCCCACCACTGGCCGGGCGCCGAGGCTTGGGTCGCGCGTGAGTACGACGCCCGCGAACACGCGCTGATCACCAGCGAGCCGCAGCTCGCCGAGGCCGACGCCGGTCTCGCCCCGCTCGTCACCGAGGCACTGGTGAAAGCGGCCGTCGCCGAGGTGCCCGCCGAGTGGCTGAACGACCCGCTGCCGCTGCAGACCTTCGGCGGGCTGCCGGAGCTGCGCGCGGCCTACGTGCGCCAGGTGATCGGGCGCCTGGACGCGCGGCCGCGCTGGCTTCCCGCGCTCCTGGAAAGCACGCAGCGATGAACGGCCCCCGGCAGGTGTTCGAGTACGCCGTGCTTCAAGTGGTGCCGCGCGTGGAACGAGGCGAGCGTTTCAACGCCGCCGTCGTGCTCTACTGCCGGCAGCTGGACTACCTCGCCATCCGCGCCGAACTCGACGCCGCGCGTCTGCACGCGCTCGATCCCGCCGCTGATCCCGACCCGATCCGCCAGGCGCTGCAGGCCTCGACGCAGGCCTGCGCCGCCGCTTCGGAAGCCGGTCGCGACGCGCGCGGACAGTTCTTCCGCTGGCTGACAGCACCGCGCAGCACGGTGATCCAGCCGGGCCCGGTCCACACCGGCCTGACCGACGATCCAGCGGCCGAGCATGAGCGGCTCATGCGGCTGCTGGTGCGTCCGGTGGGTCCGGTGCCTCCGGTAGGTGAAAAGAGCGACGGGAAGCCGGCCGGTGGCGTCGGCTGACGACGTTCGCGCGCTTGCGCTCAAACTCCCGCGCAGCTATCAGGTCGAGGTACGCGGCGTGGAAAAGTTCCGCGTGGGACGCCTGGTCTGGCTGGCGTTCTCGGGCGACGACCAGATCGCCGGCCTCGCCTTCCCGAAGGAAGAGCGCGACGGAGTGATCGCCGCCGAGCCCGAAAAGTTCATGTTTCCCAGGACATCTGACCTTCGCTACAACTGGATCCACGTGCGGCTCGCCGCGCTGCCCGACGACGAAGCGCACGAACTCGTCATCGACGCCTGGCGCATGTGCGTGCCCAAGCGCGTCGCCGCGGAACTCGACGAGGGAACTTTGCTGTAGCGCCTCCCCTCGGCTTCACACGCTTCACCGTCATGTTTGCTACCGGAATGACGGGAACGATCTTCAAACCCGGCGTGTCGCGACGAAACGCCGTGGCCGTTTTCATTCCGGTCGACAACTCGACGGACTGACTGCTCCACGGTGCCCCCGGTGGGGCTCGAACCCACACTGCAGCGGGTTTAAGCCGCTTCCCTCTGCCAATTGGGGTACGGGGGCCCCTCGCTCCTGGACAGGAACTGATCCTGACCGCGCTTCAGCATCACAGATAACGCTTGCGTGGGTGGATGGCCTGCGCGGAAGCGACGCGGTCGAGAAAGAGCAGCCCGTCGAGATGATCGAGCTCGTGACCGAAAGCCCGGGCCTCGAACGCGTCGGCTTCGATCGTCCGCTCGCGGGGCGTGGGTCCGGGGACCATCCCGCGCACGACGATGGTGGCCGGGCGGCCGACGTCACCGGTGAAATCCGGGACCGACATGCAGCCCTCGCGTCCCTTGCGCAACTGCCCCGCCTCCAGCACGACGGCATTGGCGAGCACCACGAGTCCCGAGCAGCTGCGGGCTTTCGGATGATCGGTGACGTCGAGTGCGAACAGCCGCACCGGCTCCCCGAGTTGCGGAGCGGCCAGGCCGACGCAGCCGGGCGAGGCACGCATCGTCTCCACGAGATCGATCGCGACAGCCATGACTTCCGGGTCGTCGGGATCCACCAGCGCAGTCGGGCGTGACAGGACCGGATCAGGGGCGCGCAGGACAGGCCGGAGCATCGGTCGGCAGGCTCAGAGCAGGTCGGATTCGGCGGGGCGCAGGTGAGCATCGACGCCGAGTTCGCCGCCGATCTCCGCCAGCGCACGGGTGAGCGGCGCTGGATCGGCTGCCAGGTCGATCTCCGCGACGAGCACGTAGAGACCTCCGGCGAGGCGGGTCGACAGGTCGGTGATGTTGCCGCCGGCGTCGGCGATCGCCTCGGCGACCCGGTGCACGATCCCCGGCCGGTCAGCGCCGTGGACGCTGACCACGAACGACTCGGCCGCCGGCTGCTGCTCCTGCGCCGACACCTCGCGCACCGAGATCAGCAGCTCGTGCTGGCGGCCCACAGGCTCCAGCTCGGCGCGTACGGCATCGGCACCGGCGGGGACGTCGACCACCAGCGTCATCGCGAACTGGCCGCTGAGCTGGTGCATCGAGGCGTCCTCGAGGTTGCCCGAACGGGCCAGCAGGACCCGGGTCAGGGCTGCGACGACGCCGGGACGGTCAGGGCCGAGGGCAGCGACCGCGAGCAGGGGCACGGTCAGCTGGCTTTTTCCGTCGGAGCTGCAGCGGCGCGGAAATCGGCCTGCGGATCCTGGAAAGCACCGAGGGAGACGATCTCGCGGCGGAACAGCAGCGCGATGGTCCAGTCGGTGAGCACCCGTACCTTGCGGTTCAGCGTCGGCACGCGAGACACGTGATATGTGCGGTGCGCGAACCACGCCGGGAAGCCCCGCAGCTTGATCCCGTAGATCTCCGCGACGCCCTTGTAGAGCCCCAGCGAGGCGACCGAGCCGGCGTAGGCGTGCTCGTACGCGACCAGCGGCTGCCCGCGCATCTCGGCCAGGATGTTCTGGGCGAGCCGCTTCGCCTGCCGCACCGCGTGCTGGGCCGACGGGCCCGTCGTCGCATCGCCGCCCACGGAGAGGTCGGGCACCGCGGCGCTGTCTCCCGAGGCCCATGCCCCTGGAGTCCCCTTGACCTGCAAGAACGGCGTGCAGACGACCCGCTTGCGGTCATCGAGCGGCAGGTCGGTGGACTCGAGCATCGGGTTGGCGCGCACCCCGGCGGTCCAGACCAGCGTCTCGCAGTCGAACTCATCGCCGTCGTCGAGCATCACGTGGCCCCCGACCACCGACGTCAGCCGGGTGTTGCGCCGGACCTCGATGCCGCGCTGGGTCAGCTGCATCGCCGTGTACTCCCCCATCGCCGGCGACACTTCCGGCAGGATGCGTCCGCTGGCCTCGACGAGCACCCAGCGCATCTCGTCGTGGCCGAGGTTGGGGTAGTACTTGCAGGCGTCGCGGGCCATGTCCTCCAGCTCGGCGAGCGCCTCGATGCCCGCGTAGCCGCCGCCGACAAAGACGAACGTGAGCGCCCGGCGGCGCAGCACCGGATCCGTGCTGGAGGACGCGGCGTCCATCCGCTCCAGGACGTGGTTACGCAGATAGATCGCTTCCGCGACGGATTTGAAGCCGATGCCCTGCTCGTGCAGGCCCGGGATCGGCAGCGTGCGGGCGATGGAGCCGGGGCAGACGACGATGGTGTCGTACGCCAGCTCCCGGGTCGGCCCTTCGAGCGGATCCAGCACGGCGATGCGTGACGCGTGGTCGATCTTCACGATCCGGCCGTTGATGATCTCGCACTTGTTGAGCACCCGCCGAAGCGGCGCGATGACGTGGCGCGGCTCCAAGTTTCCCGAGCCGGCCTCGGGCAGGAACGGCTGGTAGGTCATGTAGGACTTGGGGTCGACGACGGTGATCTTCGCCTCGCCCGGCTTCAGACGCTTCTGCAGATTCATCGCCACGTAGAGCCCGACGTATCCGCCGCCGACGACGAGGATGCGAGGCGGCATGCCGCTCATGACTGACCCGGAACGAAACTTGCCGCGCGTCCGACCACGTCGTCGATCATCTCAGTGGTGAGCTTGCCCGTGAAGGTGTTTTGCTGGCTGGGGTGGTAGCAGCCCAGGACCGTCAGGCCGCCGATCGACGCCTTGGCCCCGTGGCCGAAGACCGGGCGGGGCCTTGGAATCTCGTAGCCGCAGGCCGCCAGAGCGGGCCAGAGCGCGTTCCAGCCGAAGGCCCCGAGCACCAGGATGGCGCGAAGAGTCGGCGCGAGCAGCTGAAGGTCGCGCACCAGCCAGGGGCGGCAGGTGTCACGCTCGGCCGGGGTGGGCTTGTTGTCCGGCGGCGCGCAATGCACGGCCGCCAGGATGCGGGTGCCGAACAGGCGCTGATCGTCATCAGCCGACACCGAGGTGGGAATCGCCGCCAGCCCGGCGCGATACAGGGCGCCGAAAAGCCAGTCGCCGCTGCGATCGCCGGTGAAGATACGTCCCGTCCTGTTGCCGCCGTGAGCCGCCGGGGCCAGACCCAGGATCGCCAGCGAGGCGTCGTCCGGACCCCAGGAGGGCACCGGACGTCCCCAATAAAGCTGATCGGCGAACGCCGCCCGCTTGGTCTCGGCGACCTGCTCGCGCCACGCCACGAGCCGCGGGCAGGCGCGGCAACTCGCGATCGCGGTATCGAGTTCGCCGATCGTCTGGCAGCCGGCAGCCGCGACGATCACGGCCGGCCCAGCGAAAGCGTGATCCCGTCCAGGATGTCGTGCTCGCTGGCGATCATCCGACCGGTGCCGGCGGCACGAACCACCCCGCGCAGGATGAGCGCTCCGGCGATGATCACGTCGACCCGGCCGGGGTGCATCGGGCCGAGCGCGGCGCGCTGCCCGGCATCCATCCCCGACAGCTCGCCGTAGATCCGTTCGACGTCGGCCAGGCTGACCGCCGAGAGATGGATGCGATCGGGGTCGTACGCGGGCAGCCCGAGCGCGAGAGCGGTCACGGTGGTCGCGGTGCCGGCCACGGCGACCAGAGTGCGGGCCGCCGTGAGGTCGACGGTGCGCCCGACGTCGGCGATGGCCGCGGCAATGTCGGCCTCGGCGGCCTGCAGTTCGGCGACTGCGGGCGGGTCTGTGCGGATGTGGCGCTCGGTCATCCGGACGCAGCCGATGTCGACGGAGCGGCTCGCGACAGGTCCGTCGGGGCCGCCGAGGATGAACTCGGTCGAGCCGCCACCGATGTCGGTCACCAGGTAGGGCGGTGGGCAGCCGACGTCCGCGAGCCCGGAGCCGGCCAGCTCCCTGGTCGCCCCGGCGAAGGACAGCCGGGCTTCCTCGTCGCCGGAGATCACCTCGGGGGCGACACCGAGCACCGCGGTGACCCGCTCGGTGAACTCGCCGGAGTTCTCCGCATCGCGGGTCGCGCTGGTCGACACCATCCGGACGGCGGGTGACCCGCTCGCCGCGATGAGGCCCGCGTACTCGCGCAGTGCGGTCATCGTCCGGTCCAGGGCCGCCTCCGACAGCCGCCCGGTGAGGTCCACGCCCTCGCCCAGCCGCACGATCCGCATCTCCCGGGCGACGTCGGTC
>DATAZK010000003.1:0-73148 GCA_036272075.1 Frankiaceae bacterium | reverse complement strand
GCCGACTCGGGCAGGAAGCGCGGCCGTCCGACGTAGTCACGCAGCGACTCGCGAGAGACCGTCTGCACGCCCTGCGCCGTCTCCAGCTTCGCTGTGACCTTGCGCATCACCTTGGCCAGCAAGCGCTCCAGCTCGCGAACGCCCGCCTCGCGGGTGTAGTTCGCCGCCAGCTCGTGCAACGCCGCCTCCTCGATCACCACGTCCTCGGCCGTCAGGCCGGCGAGCTCCAGCTGCCGTGGAAGCAGATGATCGCGAGCGATCGTGACCTTCTCGTCCTCGGTGTAGCCGTCGAGGCGAACCAGTTCCATGCGGTCCAGCAGCGGGCCGGGGATCGAGTCGAGCACGTTGGCCGTCGCCAGGAAGACGACGTCGGACAGGTCGAGCTCGACCTCCAGGTAGTGGTCGCGGAAGGTGTGGTTCTGCGCCGGGTCGAGCACCTCGAGCAGAGCAGCCGTCGGGTCTCCGCGGTAATCCGCACCGACCTTGTCGACCTCGTCGAGCAGCACGACCGGGTTCATCGAACCGGCCTCCTTGAGGGCACGCACGATCCGGCCCGGCAGCGCTCCGACGTAGGTACGCCGGTGTCCACGGATCTCGGCCTCGTCACGCACGCCGCCCAGAGCGACCCGCACGAAGTTGCGTCCCATTGCCCGCGCGACCGACTCGCCCAGCGACGTCTTACCGACACCGGGAGGACCGACGAGCGCCAGCACGGCGCCGCTCCGACGACCGCCGACAACGCCCAGCCCGCGCTCCTCGCGACGCTTGCGCACCGCCAGGTATTCGGTGATGCGCTCCTTGACGTCTTCGAGTCCGGAGTGGTCGGCGTCGAGCACCGCACGCGCGCCGGCCACGTCATACGCGTCCTGCGTGCGGACGCTCCACGGCAGCTCCAGCACGGTCTCGATCCAGGTACGGATCCAGCCGGCCTCAGGGGACTGGTCGCTGGTGCGCTCGAGCTTGTCGAGCTCCTTGACCGCAGCCTTGTGCACGGCCTCGGGCAGCCCGGCCGCCTCGACCCGGGAGCGCAGATCCTGCTCCTCGGAATCGGTGCCGCCGCCGTTCAGGTCGCGCAGCTCCTTCTGCACCGCAGACAGCTGCTGGCGCAGCAGGAACTCACGCTGCTGCTTGTCCATGCCCTCCTGCACGTCCTTGCGGATCGTCTCGGCGACATCGAGCTCCGCCAGGTGCTCGCGGGCGAGCGTGATCACGAGCTCGAGGCGCTCGCGCACATCAATCGCCTGCAGCAGCAAGAGCTTCTGGTCGGTCGTCAGGTACGGCGCGTAGCCGGCCGTGTCAGCCAGCAGAGCGGGGTCGCTGATGCGCGTGATCGAGTCGACCAGCTGAGACGCGCCCCGCTGGTGCAGGATCGACGTGACCAGTCCCTTGTACTCGCGGCCGAGCGCGTGGACCTCGTCGTCATAGGTGTCAGGCACGGCGATTTCCGTCGCCTCGACCCACAGCGCCGCTCCGGGACCGGTGGTGCCGGTGCCGATCGAGGCGCGGGCCAATCCGCGAAGGACCGCCGCGGGCTGACCGCCGGGCAGGCGTCCCATCTGCTCGATGCTCGCGAGCGTGCCGACCGTGGCGTAGCGCCCGCCCGGACGGGGGACGATCAACACCGGGGTGTCAGCGAGCTGAGCTGCATCGATGGCAGCCCGGATCTCGCTCGAGTGGCCGCCGGACTTGCCGTCGGAATCGAGCTCGATGGGCACGACCATGCCAGGCAGGACAACCGCGTCATCAAGGGGCAGAACCGGGTAATTGCGAGCTTCAGTCATTGGAGTCCTTTAAGTTGCGCGTACCTCACTCAAGGCTCCCGGGGGCCCAGACATTCCGTGTCAAAGACCGGGCCTGTGAGGACCGTTTCGGGCCAGCTAGCATTTCCCCCACCGCTCAAAGTCGAGCAGCGCTTCTGACCGCTTTCTCGCCCCCAAGGAGAGGTCGCGCTGGTGACGACGACACAGACCACATCGGCTGCCACGGTGCAGGTGTCCTCCCCCGTCCGGCCGCGCCGCCCCGTGGTGCTGACCGTTGACGACGATCCGCAGGTCCTGCGTGCCGTCGCGCGTGACCTGCGGGGTTGCTTCGGATCCGATTACCGGGTGCTGTCTGCCGGGAGCGGTTCGGAGGCGATGGAGATCCTCACGCGCCTCGAGGAACGAGGCGAGGAGCCGGCTCTCCTGCTGGCCGATCAGCGCATGCCCGAGATGACCGGCGTCGAGTTCCTGCGCAAGGCACGGATGATCTTCCCGAGCGCCCGGCGCGTGCTGCTGACCGCGTACGCCGACACCGAAGCGGCCATCTCGGCCATCAACGAAGCGCGTCTGGACCACTACCTGCTCAAGCCCTGGGACCCGCCCGAGGAGCGCCTCTTCCCCACCGTCACCGACCTGCTGGCTGACTGGACCAGCGAGCGCCGGCCCGGGTTCGATGGCATACGCGTGGTGGGAGCCCGGTTCGCGCGCTCGTCCCATGAGCTACGCGAGTTCCTCACCCGCCAGCAGGTGCCGTTCCGCTTCCTGGACGCCGGTGAGCCCGATGGCGCGCAGGCGCTCGAAGACGTCGCCCAGACCGTCACACCCATCGTGCTGGTGCCCGGACGCGCGCCCCTGGTCCGCCCCGACCCGGCACAGCTGGCCGACGCGCTGGGGCTGGTCACCACGGCCACCGGAGAGCACTACGACCTCGTCGTCATCGGCGCCGGCCCGGCGGGTCTGGCCGCTGCCGTCTACGGCGGCTCCGAGGGGCTGTCGACGCTTCTCGTCGAGCGTTCCGCGATGGGCGGGCAGGCCGGCACGAGCAGCCGGATCGAGAACTACCTCGGCTTCCCGCAAGGAGTCTCGGGAGCAGAGCTGGCGCGGCGGGCGCGCGACCAGGTGCTGAAGTTCGGCGTCGAGGTGCTGAACCCGCAGGAGGTCGTGCGGCTGGAGGTCTGCGGCCCGGCGCGCATCGTGCACCTTTCCGACGGGCGCAGCGTCAGCTGCTCCACGCTGCTGCTTGCCACCGGCGTCTCCTACAACCGGCTCGCCACCGAGGGCGCCGACCGCCTCGAAGGTCAGGGGCTCTACTACGGGGCCGCCATGACCGAGGCCGAGACGTGCGCGGGCGCCGACGTCTACATCGTGGGCGGGGCCAATAGCGCCGGCCAGGCTGCCATGTACTTCTCGCAGAAGGCCGCCTCGGTGACCCTGGTGGTGCGCGGCGAATCGCTGGAGCTCGCGATGTCGACGTATCTCATCGAGGAGATCGGCGACGTCCCGACGATCTCGGTGCGTACCCGCACCCGGATCACCGCTTTCAACGGCGACGACCGGCTCGAGAGCGTCACCCTCGTCGATGACAAGGCCGGCACCGAGGAAACCGTAGGAGCCGGAGCCGTTTTCACGTTCATCGGCGCTCGCCCCGAGACTTCGTGGCTCGACGGGACGATCGCCCGCGACGAGGACGGTTTCATCCTCGCCGGACCCGACATCCCGCGTGATGCGGCAACGGGACGCCCGCACGGCTGGGATCTGGAGCGCGAGCCGTACCTGCTCGAGACCTCGGTGCCGGGAGTCTTCGTCGCGGGCGACGCTCGCTACCGCTCGGTCAAGCGCGTCACCACCGGTGTCGGCGACGGGGCGATGGCCGTCCAATTCATGCACCGCTACCTCGGCACGCTCTGAAGGAGAACGCGATGGCCAGTTGCAGCCACCTCGATCAGGTGCAGGCGGTGTCGCCGCGCACTCCCGCCGGCTGCGAGGAATGCCTCGCGATGGGCGACACCTGGGTCCACCTTCGGGAGTGCCTGAGCTGTGGCCACGTCGGCTGCTGCGATTCGTCGAAAAACCGCCATGCCACAGCACATTTCCGGTCCTCGGAGCATCCGCTGGTGCGCTCGTTCCAGCCGGGTGAGAACTGGGCGTGGTGCTACCTGGACGAGGTGATGCTCCAGCCGGCGCCCTCCGCAGGGCAGTAATGGCAGCGGTCATGGACGTCGAGGAGGTGCTCGACGTCCTGCGCGGCATGGAGATGCTCTCGGAGTTCACGCCGGAGCAGCTGCGCTGGGTGGCCGACCACGGCGTCGTCGTCGACATCCCGGCCGGGCAAACCGCCATTTCAGCGGGTGACGCCGACGCGGGCTTCTGGCTCCTGATGGCAGGGCGCATCGCTGTCTTCCGGCCCGACGACGACGGCCGCGAGGTGGGCACCGGCTCGACCGATCACGTCGGTGCGTGGGGCGGGCGCATCCCGCTCACCGGTGAGCCTTCGCCGATCACGATGCGCGCCGAGACCGACGCGCGCTTCCTGCGGATCTCCGACGACGACGCCGACACGATGCTCGCCAGCGGCATGCCGCTCGGACGTCACCTGATCGCCGGCATCCAGATGGGCACCCGGCGCTTCGAGGCGCGGCTGCGCGAACGGGAGCGGCTCGCGTCGCTCGGCCGGATGTCAGCGGGGCTCTCGCACGAGCTGAACAACCCCGCTGCGGCGATCGCCCGGGCAGCCTCCCAGCTTCGGGCGGCAATCCTGGACTCTCACCGGCTCTCGATGAAAGTTCGCGTCTCTCCAGAAACAAAGCAACTCGTCATCGCTGCCGGGGAAGACCTGACGTCCCGAATCGGCAGCAGCGACAGCCTTTCCGGGCTGGCCCGTGCCGACGCCGAAGAAGAAGTCGCTGACTGGCTCGAGCAACGCGACGTCGACGAGGCCTGGGATGCCGCACCGGTGCTGGTCGAATCCGGTGCCGACGTGGCCTGGCTCGAGAAGTACCTGGGGACGATCTCCGCCGACGAGTTGCGGGCAGCGATTGGCGTCCTCACGTCAGCGGCGACGACCACTCAGCTCACCCTCGAGATCGAGCAGGCCAGCGCCCGCATCAGCGCGCTCGTCTCGTCGGTGAAGACCTACACGAACATGGACGGCGAGGGCCAGCAGGATATCGACGTCCGGAAGGGCATCAAGTCCACCCTGACCATGCTCAGCCACAAGTTGAAGCACTTCAAAGTGACCGTCGACTGGCCGCCGGAGATCCCGCTCGTGCCGGCCAACCCCGGTGAACTGAACCAGGTCTGGACCAACCTGCTCGACAACGCCGCCGACGCTCTGGCGGAACGCGAGGATCCCGGCACTGGCGAGGTTTCGGTCAGCGTCGCCAGCGATGACGAGGCGGTCGTCGTACGCATCGCCGACAACGGCCCCGGGATGACGCCGGAGATCGCCGGCAAGATCTTCGACCCGTTCTTCACCACGAAGGCCGTCGGATCCGGCACGGGTATGGGGCTGGATTTCGTCTGGAGAATCGTCACGAATGCCCATCACGGCCGGGTGGCTGTTGAATCCGAACCGGGCAAAGGGACGACCTTCGTCGTCGAGATCCCCCGCCGCGCAGCTGCCGGCTGACCGAGGCCGCTCAGCGTCAGACGGGGTCGCTGGCAGCGACTCGGTCGAGGGTGGCGAGGACGTGACGGACAGCTTCGTCGTAACTTAGTTGGGCGAATTGGGCTCGGAGCGCGGCGAGAGAAGCCGCGCCGACTTCGGTGGCCAAGCGCCGCAACTCGGGATAGTTGGGATTCTCCAAGATGCCGACGGTCTTGATTGCACCGCATTCGGCGATACACAGCAGTTCCAGCGCAAGGTCAGGCGCGATGGCGGCGATGACGTCGGCCGCGCCACCGACCGTGAAGGCCAAGCTCTGGCGGTTCCCAGCCCGGTGGAGTTGGACGATCGACTGACGAAACAGGGGCAGCCCGGACGACAGATCTCCGGCGGCCGCGGTGGCGTGCGAGGCAAGCATGGTCGCGATCGTGGAGAACGTTCGGCGGGCGGTTCGGTCGAGACGCACTGCCTCGGTCGCTGCCGCGGCACATCCCGTGGGATCGGATTGAGAGCTCATAGCCAGCGCCATCAGCGATTGCAGCTGAACGAAGGTGCCGCCGTGGGCGCGGGTGAGAGCCAGTGCCTCCTCCGCATCCGCTCGAGCCGCCACGGGATCAACAGCCACCTCAAAGATGGAGAGCATCGTCAGCAGCGCTGAGCGCAGCAGCGGGTCCGATCGGTCGTCGAGCTGCTGTAGGCCGCGTTTGGTCACTTCGACCCCGCGGGCCATGTCGCCGCTAGCACCGCAGACCGTGGAGTCGCACAGCGCTGTGTGGGGGTCGTCGGGCACCAGGTCGCGGGCGTCCAACACACGTGACACGCGAGATTGGTCGTGATCGTCCATCAAGATGGACGCCGCTGCCGCACACCCGGCAGAGAAAGCCGGCTGGTTAGCTGACTCAGGCGCAAGAACGAGTCTCTCCAGAGCCCGCGCAAGCCGGTCGGTGACCTCTATAGGCAGCGTGTTCAAGCTGATCGGCGGCAGTCGCGTGAAGACCCGGAAAGCATCGCCGGCGCGGCCGGCACGGCCATGCCAGCTCAGCGCCAACTCGATGTTGGCGGCGTCTGCGACCAACCGTTCGGTCGCGTCCACGCCGTCAGTGGCGCGTAGTTGATCCATCTCCGCGCACAGGACACCCAGAAAGTACTCCGCGTGCGCCTCTCCAGTTCGCCAGGCCTCATGGTCAGAATCAGATAGCGAGGACGCGTAATAGCGGATCGTTTCAAGCAGCCGATAGCGGCCGGCGGTTCTGGGGTCACGTTCAACCAGGCATTTGGCGACGAGCGAGGTGAGCGCGCCCATCGCGGCCCATTCGTCCATGCTGGCGGCTGCAGCGACGGCGACGACCGCGTCGATGTCGAAACTGTCCACAAAGACTGACAGCTGACGCAGCAGCAATTGATCACCGGGCTCGAGGAGGTCGTAAGACCACTCGAGCGCCGCCCGAAGCGTTTGGTGGCGCGGCTGCCCGGAGCGGCGAGGTCTGCCGAGCAAATCAAAGCGTGCGTCGAGCCGGGACGCAATGTCGGTAACGTCGAGAACGGCGCTGCAGGCGGCCGCTAGCTCGACCGCCAATGGGATGCCATCCAGACTCTGGCAGATTTGGGCGACTGCTGGAGCGTTGCGTTCGTCGAGTCGCCACCCGGCGGTGGCGTCGCTGGCGCGGGCGACGAACAGGGCGCCCGCTGCTGAGGCGGTGACGTCCTCGGCCGCGCCGCTGCGAGGCAGTGCGAGTGGGGCAACCGCGATGACCCGCTCACCCGCTACTGCGAGGGCTTCCCGGCTGGTGGCCAGCACCCTTACGGACGAAAACGAATTCAACAGCCAGCCGACCACCTCGGCTGCCCCGTCCACGACGTGTTCACAATTGTCGACAATCACGACCAGATCGCGGCCCTCGAGATACTGAGCTAGCGCCTCACGAAGATTGGTGCCGTTCGGCGGAGTAAAGGTCAGGCCTGTGGCAACGGCGTCAAGGACCTGGCCGGCGTCAGCAACTGCGGCGAGCTCACATAGCCACACGCCATCCGGCGCGACGTCAGCCAGTTCGCGACCTGCCGCGAGCGCGACAGTGGTCTTGCCGACACCGCCGACACCAGTGAGTGTGACCAGCCGAGCCTCGCTCAGAGTGGCGGCGACCTCCGCTACCAGTTGACTGCGACCCACGACGTCAGCTGCCCTGTGTGGCAAGTTCGTCCGGGCAATATCGAGTGTTTTCAGCTGCCCGAACTCGGCAGGCAGGTCGGTGCCAACTACCTGATGCACTACAACAGCGGCGGTGATGCCGCGCAGGCGATGCTCACCAAGCGCAATCGTGGGCACAGCACCCTTGGTGAGGGCGGCGACGATGTCTGTGCAGAGCACCTGGCCTCCGTGCGCGGCACCCATGAGCCGGGCGCACAGGTTTACCGCCGGCCCGAAGTAATCGCCGGCGCGTTCGACGGCCTCCCCGGTATGAATGCCCATCCGCACCAGCGGCTCACAGTCACTCGGCCATCGAGCCGAGCTGAGCTGTCGCTGAGCGTCGACTGCCGCTCCAACGGCCGCCGCCGCCGAGTCAAACGCTACGCAGAATCCGTCGCCGCCCGTCGCGAAAACAACCCCGCCGTTCGAAGAGATCACGCCGCGCAATATCGCGTCGTGCCTCTCGAGCGCGACGGCCATCACTGCGGGAGCCGTGTCCCACAACGCTGTCGAACCTTCGATATCGGTAAACAGAAAAGACACGGTGCCCGTCGGTCGCCGACTGCTGGGTGAGTCGACAAGCTGCCCCACTGACCACTCCTCCCTCAGGACTGACCGCCAGCCTTGGCTGAGACCCGAACCCAAGAGCAGAAGTTAATGCCGACGCACCACGCAGGCAACAGCCGGTGCTGACCGTCGGAGCGAGGGAACCAATCGCACCCTGTCGCCCCAGATTGCTGTCGTCTTCAACCAACCTGATTGCGGCCGGATTCAGGCACCGTTCTTGTCGGTGGTGGTCGGTAGCGTTTTGCCATGAACCCGGTCTCCCCGTTGCCCCTGCCGCCCCCTTCACCGTCACTTTCTCCTGCCACACTGGCGGCCTTGTCGGACGAAGAAGTGGCGGAAGCATTGACGACCTGGGCGGGTCGAGTGGCCGCTGGTGAGGCGCGGCTGATGGCCTACATCGGCGAGTTCGATGAGCGGCGCGCGTGGGCGGTGTACGGCATCTTGTCGTGTGCCCATTGGTTGTCGTGGCGGCTCGGGATGGGGCAGAACGCGGCGGGTGAGCGGGTGCGGGTGGCGCGGGCATTGCGTCAGCTGCCAGAGACGTCCGCCGCGTTCGCCGCCGGGCAGCTCTCCTTCACGCAGGTGCGGGCGATCAGCCGCGTCGCGACGCCCGAGGATGAGCAGACGTACATCGGCATGGCCCGTCATGCCACCGGCGGGCAGCTCGAAAGGCTCGTCAGCGGAGTGCGTCGGGCGCAGAAGCTGCTCAAGGGACGCAAGGCCGTCGAGCGCATCCGGGTGTTCACCCGCTATGACGACGACGGCGACCTCTGCATCACCATCCGCGCCGGCGCGGCGGACGGGGCGATCCTGCTCGCTGCGGTCGAAGCCGCCCGCACCGACCTCGATGCGGGCAGCGAGAAGGATGAGCCGAATCTTTCCGCGGAAAGATCCGATGCTCCCGAGCAGGCGACGCGGGGCGACGGACTGCTGCAGCTATGCCGTGCCTACCTCGACGAGCGGGCCACGGCGCATCCTGCCCGGGCTCGCCGTGACCGTTCCCACCTCACAGTGCAGATCGACCCGATTTCGGGCTGGTCGCGCCTGCCCGATGGCGAGTTCCTGCCGCCCGGAAGCCTTGCCGTGAGCCTGACCGCCCATGACCTCGGACGACAGTCCCGCCATCCCAGCCAGCCGCTACGGGATCTGCTCGGCGCGGTCGACGGCGAACGCTGCCGTTACCCTTCCTGCACTCGCCGCCGCAAACTCCACGCCCATCACGTGATCAAGTGGAGCGACGGCGGCCCCACCGATCTTGCCAATCTGGCGCTCGTCTGCTCCCGGCACCACACGCTCGTGCACGCTGAAGGCATTCGCCTCAAGCTGAATCCGGCCACTCGCGCCCTGACCGTCACGACTGCTGCTGGCAGCCCCGTCCCGCATCGCGCTGAGTGGCCGTGGCTGCCGGCCGAAGGGCTCGATCCGAGCGCTGCTATCCACCCCACCACCCTGCCGCCCTTCGCGGGCGACAAGCTCGACCTGCACTACGCCGTGGAGGTCCTCATGCAACACGCGGCCTAAGGGTCAGCGGGATGTCGAGATAGGTGACGATCCCGGGCTCGGCCTTGCAGGTGCCCGGGATCGCGTTGATCGCCGGCATCGCGGTCATGATCATCCCGAGCACCATGTAGTCGGTGAACGTCTTGGCCTTGAAGTCGGGGCCGGGGAAGATCTCCAGCTTCGTGTGGACGCACGGCTGGCCCTTGATGTCGACGACGTAGCCATGCTGCACCTCCCAATCCGGCTGCAAATGCTTGCCTTTTCGCCAGCGCACATTGAGCTCGATGATCGTCTCGCCGCCGCGGCGACCCTGCCAGCTCGCCGCGACACCGGCGACGCAGCCCGCCGCGATCGACCACGATCCGAGGTCCAGATCCTGAGTCGTCTGGGCGAAAGACGCCTCGCACCGCACTTCGTCGATGTCGACGCCCAGCGCGTCGGCCATCAGGTGCACGGCATCGCCGAAGACGGCCGTCCCGCGTTCGACGAGCGCGGGCAGTTCCGGATCGTCGATGGGCCGCGCGTACCCGACCGACATCTCGGTGTCCGGCGAGTCGTAGCCGGTCGAGTCGACCGATTCCAGAACGGTGATGGAATCGATGCGGTCACAGATCTGGCCCGAGACGATGCCCAGCAGGTTCGCCAGCCCCGGATTCATCCCCGAGCCGAAGATCGAGCTCGAACCCCGCTCGCACGCGTCGATCAGCTGCTGGCGCCCCTCCCCGAGCGCATGACCGGTAATGAACCCGGCGGTCGCCACGATATTGGCCCCCGACTCGAGGATCTGCACCATTTCCTCGACATCGGGCCACTTCGGGTTGTAGATGACGCAATCGGGCTTGAGCGCGAGGAGCGCGGCCTTGTCGTTCGTCGCGACGACGCCGATCGGATCCGTGCCGGCCAGCTCACCCACGTCACGTCCGACCTTTTCCGGGCCCCACGCGTAGCACCCGACGAGTTCGAGCGCCGGGTTGGCGATGACGGCCAGCACCGAACGCTGCCCGACGTTGCCGGTGGTCCACTGAACGACCCGATACGTGCGTGCTGGCATGAGACCTCCGTGAGTCAGCCGCTGGCTGGTGCTGCCTCACATCATCCGGATCGCGCCAGGCGGGTCGACGCCAGGGCCGCGCAAAGCCGCCGACCAGGCAACACGCGTCCTGGCGCGCGCTCCTGACTCCCCGTCAGATACCGTGCCCAGGACGCGCCCGCGCGCGAATCCTGTCTGGTGCGGTTCAGTGGAGGACTCATGGAATTCGGCATCTTTCTCAACGGCTACATGCCGGGCCCACTGGCTCACGACAGCGAGTCCGAGCACATCCGGCTGATGCGTGAGGCGGAGTATGCGATCTTCGCCGACAAGCACAACTGGAAGTACGCCTGGTTCGGCGAGCACCACGCGCTGACCGAGTACAGCCACATGTCGGCGCCCGAGGTCGTCATGGGCTACGTGGCCGGTCACACCGACTACATCCACCTCTCGACCGGCATCAACAGCCTCTCGCCGCGCAAGGAGCACCCGGTCCGTTACGCGGAGCGGGCAGCGATGCTCGACCACGTCACCAACCGGCGCTTCGAGTGGGGCACCGGCCGCGGCGCGGGCAGCCACGAGATGGCCACCTTCAACATCCTGGACAAGAACTCGACCAAGCCCGAGTGGGAAGAGGTCGTCCGCGAGATCCCGCGGATGTGGGAGCAGACCGACTACTCCTACCAGGGCGAGCACTTCACCGTGCCGACCCCCCACAACGTGCTGCCCAAGCCCTACGGCCAGGGCCACCCCCCGATCTGGGTCGCCTGCGGCAACCCGCCGACCTTTGCTCGCGCGGGTGAGCTCGGCATCGGTGCCATCGCGTTCAACTTCGAGCCGATCTTCAACCTGCGCGGCCGCATCGAGGCGTACAAGAACGCCATCGCCGACTGCAAGGAGCCACTCGGCCAGTTCAAGAACGACAACGTGATGATGACCAACGCCGTCATCTGCTTCGAGGACCGCAAGAAGGCCCGCCAGATCGCACTCGAGCGGGTTTCGGGCTACCTGGTCACGATGGTGAACCTCTACCACGACACCATGCCGAAATCGACCGACGCGATCACGTGGCCCGAGGCGCCGATCGTGCTGCGCGACATCGCCGGCAGCGACCCTGACGCGTTCCTCGACCAGCTGATCGAGGGCGGCTACATGCTGGTCGGCAACCCCGAAGAGGTTTCCGAGCAGCTCGAGAGCTACAAGTCGGTCGGCTGCGACCAGCTCGTCTTCGGCATGCCGCAAGACCTGCACAAGGACGAGATCCTCGAGCTCCTCGAGACCTTCGGTGACCAGGTCATCCGCGAGCACGACCCCGACCCGGTCCACTCCACCGACAGGTACCGCCAGACCGCGGTCCCGAAGTACGGCCCCTTCGCCAACCCGCTGCCCGACATCGAGTGGCCAACGGTTCTTCCGGTGACAGCGGTCGTCTAGTTGTTGGCCTCCGGGCGCGGCGCCTTGGCGACGCGCTCGGAATACAACGCCATATGAGCCTTGACGTCCGGTGACGTCATGGCCAGCGACTGGTTACGGTTCTCGATCGCGATCGCGGCCGGCATCGACGTGCTGTCGACGTTGTGCCACAGCACCTCCTTGGTCAGCACGAGGCCCGTGTGGGTGTGAGCCGCGACCATGTCGGCGTAGGCCATCGCGGAGGGCATCAGCTCCTCATCCGGGACGACTTCGGACACCAGGCCCATGCGCTCGGCCGCCGCTGCGTCGATCTCGCGTCCGGAAAAGATGAGGTCTGCGGCTCGTGAAGCCCCGACCAGCTGCGGCAGCAGGTAGCTGATGCCGATGTCCGTCCCGGTCAGGCCGGTCCGGATGAAGGCTGAACAGAATCGGGCCGTCGAGGACGCGATGCGCACATCGCACCCGCAGGCGATGGCCAGCCCGCCTCCGAACGCGGGCCCTCGCACCGCCGCGATGACGATCTGAGGCGTCTGACGCAAGTGGACCGTCAGGTTGGACATGAACGCCTGGCCGTCGATGGCCTTGTTGATCCGGTGGTGCTCCCCGATCGCCGGCGGGCGCCCGGTCTCGCGCAGGTCCAGCCCGGCGCAGAAGGCCCGGCCGGCCCCCGTGAGGATGACGACCTTGCACTCGGTGTCCGCAGCCACCTGATCGAGCGCGTCGTGCAACTCCCCCACCAGCTGGAAATTCATCGCGTTGAGACGCTCGGGCCGATTCAACGTGAGCGTGCTGATCGCGGGACTCAACTTCTCGAGCGCCACCACGGCCATTGCTGATCCTCCGCTCACTGGTTATCGCTGGCTTCCACCAAAGCAGACGACGTCCGAGCATTCCGCAGCGCACTAGATGTGATGATTTGCGGTATTTGGGTAGTTCATGGCCAGCGGGGTTCGACGACGCACCCTCGGCAGGGGGGTGTGGGTCCTGCAGGGAGTACGCCATGTCTGATCAACCGTCAGAGATTCGGATGCCTGATACGCCGGACCGGGGCGACACGATGACCGCCGGAAACCGCGCCGCCGGGGTGCATGCCCCTCGCTCGGCATCCAACGCAGAGACACTGCCCCCCGAGGCGCCGGCAGCCGCCGCGGCCTCGCCAGCAATCGCCGATCCCGGACCGCTGGGACTCGCCGCGTTTGCCATGACCACGTTCGTGCTGAGCGTCTTCAATTCCAACATCATCTCCGACGCCAAACTCGAGTCGGTGGTGCTGCCACTGGCCCTGTTCTACGGCGGCATCGGGCAGTTCGCTGCCGGGATGTGGGAATTTCGCAAGGGCAACACATTCGGCGCCACCGCCTTCTCCTCCTTCGGCGCCTTCTGGCTCTCCTACGCCGCCTACGTCAAGTTCGTGGTGCCGGACCTTCCGACGGCGACGGCCTACAAGGCCACGGGTCTTTTCCTGCTCGCCTGGGCCATCTTCACGGCCTACATGTTCCTGGCGTCGCTACGCATGAGTGGAGCTGTGGCAGCTGTCTTCGGGACTCTGACAGCAACTTTCGTGCTGCTGTGCATCGGCAAGCTGGCGCAGAACACGACCGTGACACACGCCGGCGGCATCGTCGGTCTGGTGACGGCAGGGTTCGCTTGGTACGCGTCGTTCGCCGTGGTCACCAATGAGACGTGGAAGCGCACGCTCCTGCCGACGTTCCCGGCCCGCCAGCGGTAACGACCCGGCGCAAAAATCCAGAGTTTCGGGGCCGTTGGTCCCTGTGGAAGTCCCTGGATCTGGACGAAACACGACCTGACCGCCGCGCGACGGTCAGCCGGACATGCGACGCGACCGCGAAGTAGCCGGCTCGTAAACGACGGAGTCGGCCGTGAGATGGAAGCGCTTCGGCGTTCCCGCGGTCACCGGCGTGGTCGTTTTCGGTGCAGTCACGGCTTTCGCGGCGACGTTCACGGTCTCGTCCAAGACCGTCGTGGCCGGCAACGCCACCGTCAGCGCCTGCAATGCCACCGCAGCCGTCACGTACAACACTCTTTACTCGGCGACATTGCCCGGCTACACCGTCACTACAACGCCGATTACCACCGCAGCTTCCTGCAACGGCATGGCGTACAAGGTGACTCTGATGGGCGCGACGAACAACTCGCTGGGTGAAAAGACCGGGACGCTGGACTCCTCAGGCGCCTCATCCCCCGACTTCACGACAAGTGTCGTATCGGTCGCCTTGGTCAGCGGCGTCGCCGTCACCATCACCGGCTGACCCGCTGACCCGCTGACCGGAGCAATTCCCCTTCGGCCGACCGCCTGACGTTTCAGGCCTCTGTTCCTCAACAGCCCGGCCGTTCGGAATGTCGACGTATTCATCGATCGCAGTTACGCGATCGATCGGAAATACTGACGAGGCGACCGCCGATGCTCACCCAACGCCATGCCGTCCCACTGATCGCCGGACTGGTCGTCTTCGGAGCCGTCACTGCCTTTGCGGCCGGATTCTCCGTCAGCTCCACGACGATTCAGTCAGGGTCAGCCACGGTCGGCGGATGCGGGGCCATCGCAGCGGTGACCTACAACATGGCGTGGGACGCCGGACTGTCTGCCTACAAGGTGTCCACGGCACCGGTAACGACTGGGGCCGGCTGCAAGGGCATGTCCTACAAGGTGACGGTCACCAACGCCGGCAACGTCGCCCTGGGCGAGATCAGCGGCACGCTCGACAGTGTCACCGGCGCCGCGTCCCCCGACTTCGCCTCACGCAACATCCTCGTATCGAGCGTGGGCGGAGTCTCGGTCACCGTCACCGGTTGACGAGGTTCAGCGGCCGAATGTCCTGCAATCATTGGACTTTGGCCCCGCGAATCAGCTCCACCAATGGTCGAAACCCGAGGTTGATCGCCAGACGGCGGTCTCCGGCCACGCTGCGCGCCGCACGTGAGCCGGCCAACGTCGAAGACGGAGTCCTTAGATGAACAAGCGACATTTCGTCCCGGTCATTGCCGGGGTCGTCGTGTTCGGAGCGGTCACGGCATTCGCCGCCGGCTTCAGCGTCAGCTCGACAACCGTGGTTTCGGGCAGCACGACCGTCACCGGATGCAACGCGACTGCAGCGGTCAGCTACAACACGATCTGGGACACCACCCTGAAGGCCTACAAGGTCAGCACCGCACCGGTCACCACCGCAGCGGCCTGCCACGGGATGGGTTACAAAGTCACGCTGCAGAACGCCAGCAACGTGTCGCTGGGTGAAGTCACCGGAACACTGGATGCCGTCACGGGCGCCGGCTCACCGGACTTCAGCAGCCTTGGCGTACTGGCCTCGAACGTGTCCGCGATCGCGGTTACTGTCACCGGCTGATAAGTGCGGACGGCGAACCTGCTGGAAACAAAGGTCTTTGTGCCCGACAGACCACTCGCCGACAGGACCGAAAAGCTATCCGGCCGCCACTACCGGCGGTCAGCCGAACGTGCTGCCGGGGTGCAGCAGGCGGCGGGTCGAGACGGAGCTCCAAGGATGAGAATCAACAAACGTTACGTCGCTCCGGCATTGGCCGGTGTCGTCGTCTTCGGCGCAGTCACGGCGTTCGCCGCCGGCTTCACAGTTACCTCGAACACGGTTGTTTCGGGTAACGCCACGGTGAGCGCCTGCAACGCCACGGCGGCGGCCAGCTACACGACCTCATGGGACGCGACAGTTCCCGGCTACGTCGTCGCCACCGCGCCCATCACCACCGGCGCCGGCTGCGGCACCATGGCCTACAAGGTCAGCCTCACCGGAGCCGGCGGCGCAGCTCTCGCCGAGCAGACCGGGGCTCTGGTCGCCGGGGCCGCTTCCCCGAACTTTGCCGCGAGCAAGATCCTCGCCTCCAACGTCGTCGGTATCTCGGTCACCATCACCGGCTGATAGCGGCCGCGGGGTCAACGTCGCTGTCGGGGCGATCTGGTTCGGGATTCGGTACGGAGCAAATTTCATGACGAAGAAACGATTTATCGCCCCGGTGCTCGCCGGGGTCGTGGTGTTCGGTGCAGTGACGGCGTTTGCCGCCGGCTTCACCGTCACCTCCAAGACGGTCGTGTCGGGCAATGCGACGGTCAGCGCCTGCAACGCCGGCGCTGCCGTCAGCTACACCACCGCCTGGGACGCGACTGTCCCTGGGTACGTCGTCTCCACCGCACCCATCACTACCGCCGCCGGCTGCGGACTCATGGCCTACAAGGTGACCCTGACCGGAGCCGCCGGAGTGTCATTGGCCGAGCAGACCGGCTCGCTCATCGCCGCCGGCAGCGCATCGCCGAACTTCGCGACCAACAAGATCCTCGCTGCGAACGTCGTGGGGATCTCGGTCACCATCACCGGCTGATGAGCGCCATGCGTAGCTGGCGACGACGCGTGGGTGCCGTCACGGCTGCCTCGGCCGTCTTCCTCACGTGCGCCGGCGGCATCGCCGGCGCCAAACCCGTCACCACGAACTCCAAGAAGTCCGGCGCGGGAACGAGTGCCGTGACGGCCTGCGGCACGCTCACCAATGTCATCGTGAACTACGCGGTGACAGCCGGGAAGATCACGAAGGTCACGCTGACGTCGATTCCCAGTGCCTGCATCGGCGGCAATCTTTCCATGACTCTGAGCCAGAGCGGCACCGACGTCGGCCACGCCGGCCCGACCGCCGTCGCCGCAACGAGCTTGACGATGACCCCCAGCGTCTTGACGACGAATGCCACAGCGCCCACCGAGGTACGCATCGCGGTGGTCGGGCCGTGAACCGCCGGGTTGTCGCTGCGGCCGCTGCCGCCGCCATCGTCGTCGCCGGGTCAAGCGCGTACGGCGCGTCGATCACCTTCACCACGCCCCACTTAGGCGCGACAGCCCTTCCAGCGCCGAAGTTCTACCCCAACAGCGTGGTCGCGGCGAACGTCCTCACCAGCCATCAGATCGCCAATGGCGACACGTTGACGGTCGTCTACTCCGAAGAAATGCAGGCATCTTCGCTGTGCACCGGAGCCGCCACCCAGATCGGCTCGATCAGCACGGGCACGGCCTTCACCGTCACCATCAACAACAACACCGGCTCGACCGGAAACGACGTGCTTTCGATCAATTCGATCCCCACGACCGACTGCACCGATGGGGTGTTGCGCTTCGGCACCGTCGATCTCGGGTCCGCCGGCTACGTGACCACGGCGGCGTCTTTCACGACCTCGACGGTCACACTCACCCAGACGGCGACGACCGCAACGATCGTCTTCACGCTGAACGGTCGCACCGGGACGTTCGCCACGGTCGCATCCGGCGCGGCAGCCGTCTACACCCCGAATCCGGCGCTGACCGATACGGCAGCGCGCTCGATTGCTTCGAGCACCGCCGTCACGACCGCCACCGTGCAGTTCTGAGCCCGAGCGGACCATGCCTGAAGCCCGCCATCCGCGCGCCAAGCGCATCTTCCACTGGTCCATGCTCGCGTTCCTCGCAGCTCTGCTCTATGCGAGCTGGCCGCAGTCACTGGGCGGGTCCGTGGCGTACGTCCAGGTCTCCGGACACAGCATGGACGGCACTTACAAGACGGGCGACCTGGTGGTGGTCCGCAAGCAAAGTCATTACTCCGTGGGCGACATCGTCGCGTACAAGATCCCGAAAGGTGAGTTCGGCGCGGGCGCGCAGGTCATTCATCGCATCATCGGCGGCGACGGCACTACCGGGTTCGTCACCAAGGGAGACAACAAGAAGCTCAAGGACGACTGGCACCCGCGTACGAGCGACGTGGTCGGCCACGCCTGGCTTCGCGCACCGGGCGCCGGCGTATGGATGGCGCGGCTGGCGCAGCCGATGCCCATGGGTGTGCTCTGCGGTGGGCTGACCCTTTTCGTCATGGTGCTGCCCCATGGCCCCGAGCCGATCGGCATGGTGGCCAAAGAGATCGGGCCGCAGCCCGAGCCGGCCGGCGGCTGATTCACGACCGTTTCACGCGACCCGCAGCCAACAGCTTTCCGATCGCGTTTTCAGGCCTTGGCGGGCACCTGAACGACCGCCTGTGACTTCGCTCGTCCATTCTGGCGCGCAACGTCCGGAGCCCCACCCGACCAGGCCGCCTCGAGCAGCCCGACGAGTTCGGCGATGAGCGGCATCCGCGGGTTGGTGCGCAGGCTCGGGTCGGCGTAGGAGGCGCGCGCCAGTTCGGGAATGGCGGCGACATACTCTTCGCGCGAGATCCCCAGCTCAGCCAGACTGCGCGGCAGCCGCAGGGTGGCGATGAGCTCGTCGACCTTGCTGAACAGCCGTTCGAGCTGCTCTTCCTGCGAGTGGCCACCGAACAGGATCCGGCCCAGTTGGGCGTACTTCTCGGGGGCGACATAGGCGGAATAGCCGGGTGCCGGCATGAACTTCGTGGGGATGGCGGCGTTGTAGCGCAGCACGTGCGGCAGGAAAAGCGCATTCGCCCGCCCGTGCGGGATCGCGAAACGAGCCCCGAGCGCGTGCGCCAGCGCATGGTTCACCCCGACGAACGCGTTCGAAAATGCCAGCCCGGCAAGGGTTGCTGCGTTGGCCATGGCCGTGCGCGCCTCGATGTCCTCACCGTGGGCGTAGGCCGTCGGCAGCGCCTCGAAGATGAGACGGGCCGCCTGGACGCAGAAGGCGTCGGTGTAAGGCGAGGCGAAGATGGAGACGGCTGCCTCGAGCGCGTGAGTCAGGGCGTCGATTCCGGTGTCTGCCGTGATGGCCGGCGGCATGCTCGCGGAGAGCGTGGGATCGATGACGGCGATGTCGGGAACGAGCGAATAGTCGACGAGCGTCACCTTGCGGCCCTTGGACGTAATGACCGCCGCGGGGCTGACCTCCGAGCCGGTGCCTGCCGTCGTGGGGATGGCGACCAGCTGGATCGAGTGCTCCGGCGTGGGGTAGCGGGCGACGCGCTTGCGGGCGTCCAGGAACGGCAGCGACAACTCGCGGATCGAGAGCTCGGGATGCTCGGTCAGCAGCCGCATCACCTTCGCCGCATCCATGACCGATCCGCCGCCGACCGCCACGATGAGATCAGGGCGCACGTGTGTGATGAGCTCGACGCCAGAGCGAATGATGTCCTCGTCCGGCTCGGGCATCACGTCAGCGAAAACCCTGACGTCCGAGGCGTTCAGGTGCCGGCGTACCTCATCGACGGCCCCGCGTGCCACGTTGAAATCGTCGCTGACGATGACCGCCGTGGTGGTCTCGATGGTTCGCAGGCTGTCGAGCGCACCGACGTTGAAGTAGGTGTCCGACGGCACCCGGAACCACTGCGGTGGCGTGCGACGGCGGCTCACCGTTTTCAGGTTCATGAGGTTGCGGTAGTTGACGTTGTCCGTGGTCATCGAGCCGCCCCAGGTCCCGCAGCCGAGCGAGAACGTGGGAGTCAGCGAGTTGTAGACACCGCCGAGAGCGCCGACCGCGGTCGGAGCGTTGACCAGGATCCGTCCGGTGCGCACGGCGGCTGAGTACCGCGCCACCACGTCCTCGTCCCGGGCATACACCGCACTCGTGTGGCCCAGACCGCCGTGCTCGGTGACGAGCACGCAGGCGTCGATGCCGTGCTGGACGTCGGGCGAGCGAACGAGCCCGAGGACAGGCATCAGCTTCTCGCGTACGAGCGGATGCGCCGCCAGCTCCGTCAGATCGGTGGGCAGCGGGGCCAGCAGCACCTTCGTCACGTGCGAGCCGTCCGCGGTCAGATTCTTCAAGCCCGCGCGCTGTTCCAGGACGCTTGCCGCCTGTCCGAGCGCCTCCGGATTGACGCGATCGCAGCCGAAAGCGAAGTCGGCGATCCGGTCGGTCTCCTCGGCGTTGAGCAGCCGCGCTCCCATGCGTTCGAACTCGGCGACGACCTCGTCGTAGATGGCGTCGTCGATGACGCAGGTCTGCTCGGCCGGGCAGATGACGCTGCCATCGAAGGTCTTGCTGATGAGGATGTCGACGACCGCCATCCGGATGTCGGCCGTGCGGTGCAGGTACACCGGCGCGTTTCCGGGGCCGACGCTGATGCTGGGCTTTCCCGCCTTGTTCGTCAGTTCGACGATGCGCGGCCCGCCGGTGGTCCAGATCAGGTCGACGCCTGGGTGGTCGAAAAGGGCGTAGGTGTACTCGTGTTCGGCCTGCGGCAGCACCTGAATGGCTCCCGGCGGCAGGCCGGCAGCCTCACCCGCGGTACGCAGGATCTCCACGACGCGCTCGGCGGAGTGGGTGGCCAGCGGCGAGGGCCGGAAGATCACGGCATTGCGGGTCTTGATGGCCACGATCGCCTTGAACAGAACAGTCGATGTCGGGTTGGTCACCGGCGTGATGGCGAGGACGACGCCCACCGGTTCGGCGATCACCTCGATGCCGCGCTCGGCGTCGGATTCGATGACGCCGACAGTCTTCTTGTCCTTCAGGTAGTCGTACAGGAACTCGGTCGCCACATAGTTCTTGACGACCTTGTCCTCCAGCACGCCGAAACCCGTCTCCGCGGTCGCGACCTCGGCAAGCTCGACAGCGGCATCCAGGCCGGCGGTGACCATCGCCCAGACGATGCGGTCGACCCCTTCCTGATCCAGCAGGCGCAGCCGGTCCGCGGCCGATCGGGCGGTCTTGACCGCTTCGTCGACGACGGCTTGACCTTCAGCAGACAGCGATGTGGCCATACCAAAATGCTGCCCGCACGCCGGTCCCCAAGGGAGTGTCAAAAGTCCCGAGCCGGGTTGGCCTCCGGCGATGACGGAAGGTCCGTGCGATCAGGCTTCACCCAACGACACTGCCGGCAGTGGCAGGTGGGCATCGAGGATGGGTCATGGCCCGCTCGTCCAGGTGGCGCCGCAGGAGGTGGACGTGATACTCGCATCCACACCGGCCACGGCGATCGCCCCGCAGCCATTGCCGCCCATTCCCGACACCGCGAACAGCTCGCTGTCGGAACCGGACGCCACCACGTTCCACGAGATCGCATCCGCCGAACGGAGCACGATGCCACCGCCGCCGACCACGATCCAGGCGGTACCGCCCAAGTTCGTGACGCCGCGCAGCGTCAGCCGAGTGATCGCTGTGACGCTTTGCCATTGCGTGCCATCGGTCGACGTCAGCATCGTCCCGGAGGCACCGACCGCGACGTAGCGCGGCGCCGCGAAGGCGACCGCCCGCAAGGTCTGACCACCGCCAGCGATCACCGTCGTCCAGTTGAGGCCGTCCGTCGAGTGGATCGCGGCGCCGTCGACGCCCACCGCCACGAAACCCGAGGCCCCCTCGGTGACCGAGAACAGCGTGTCCTGCTGAGGATCCTTGGCCGCAGTCCAGGTCACCCCACTGTCGTCGGAAACCAGGATCGCGCCGCCGGCCCCTACCACCACGATCCGCGGATGAGTCCCGCCCGTCGACGCTGAACTCCACAACTCGGCTTTGGAGCCACTCACCCGCGGGGCGAACGTGGTGCCGTCGGTCGAGGTGAGGATCGTGCCGCCGCCGCCGGTGACGATCCACGTCGACCCGAGATGGGTGACGCTGCGCAACTCGCGTTTGCCAGGGGCTGTCGCGACGGTTTCCCAGGTGCCGTCCGCTCGACGGCGGGCCACGGTGCCGTTCACTCCCGAGGCCAGCACGGTCGTGCCGTCGGAACCGGTGCCGTAGAACGCGGTGCGGGTGGTACGCCCCCCGGACCAGGTATTCAGGTTCGTCGTGATCAGCCGCGTTCCACCGGCGCCGACGGCGAGCCAGGCCGCATTCGTCGCAGCAGGGCGCCAAAGCTCGACGCCCGCGGTGCCGACCTCTCGCGTCGTCCAGTTGACGCCATCGGGCGAGGACACCGCCGCGGCGTCTGACCCGACCGCCAGGTACTGGCCCTGGCCGTAGACGACGCCGCGCAGCACCTGCGTGGTGCCGGACGTACGCGGCGTCCAGCGCAACCCGTCGGGCGACTGCAGGATCGTTCCCCCGGCGCCGGTCGCGAGAAAGCCATGGGGGCCATAGGCGGCGCCCCAGAGCCAGAGGCCGTCGGCGGCGCGCGTCGTCGTCCACGTGGTGCCGTCGGTAGAGGTGACGATGCTGCCGGTGTCGGTGACCGCGACGAAATGCCCTGCGCCGTAAGCGATCGCGAAGATATCGCCGTCGGTCCCGGAGGCATGTTGCGTCCAGTGAATGAGGTCGGAGGAGGTGAGCACGGTCCCGCCGCTCCCACCGACCACCCACGTCCCGCCGCCGGCGGCGACGCCCAGCAAGGTGATGGGCACGACCGCTGAAGCTGCCTTGGCGGCGTTCGGATTGCCCGTCGGCCAGGTGACGACGGCTCCCCCGGTACCCACCGCGACCACCGTCTTTCCATCGGAGGCGATGCCCCGCAAGGTCTGATGGGTCGCGGCACGGGCCTGCTGCCAGACCTGACCGTCACGTGAGGTCACCACCACACCGCTGTTGCCGACCGCGGTGAAGCCGTCGCTGCTGCCCACCGCGTCCCACAGCAGATCCGTGCCGTTCCAAGCGGCCGACGAGGCCGCGGGCTCCGGTGCCGGACCCGTGGTGCTCGCCCCGCAGGCCGCCACCAGCACCAGACTTGCAGCGCTCATCAGGCGCAGCCACATCGCAATTCCCCCAGCCGACAACGAGTCCGATGCCTGATCATGACCCAGCAGGCTCAGGTCGCCCGTGCGAGAATGGCCGAGTCCCCGTCAGATCCGAGGTTCTCCCTGCTTCTGCGATTGCAGCGCCGCTCACCCGCCTGGCGGTGGGGAGTGCCGATCGTGCTGCTCGCCGCGATCGCCTTGATCGTCGGCCTCGCACTTGCTCCCGCAGGCGAAAGCGCCCGTCAGGGGCCCGCGCCCGGCACCATTGCTGCGCCGACGAGCGCGCTTCCAGTGCTGACGTCCGCGGGTCCGACGCCATCGGCGGGAGATCTCGGCGATCCGTCGGTGCTGACCGTTCCGGCCGGTAACGGTGGACCCGCGCGCTACATCGTCTTCGGCACCGGCGACTGGCCCTACAACGTCCCGACGGCCGTCTCCACCGACCTGAAGACCTGGCATCGCGTGGGCGACGCGATGCCGATCGTGCCGCGCTGGTCCGCGACCGACAAGTTCCACTCCCACATCTGGGCACCGGCCGTGCGCCGGATCGGCAACCGGTGGCTGATGTACGTCACCGTGCCGGACCGCGCGAGCCACCGACAGTGCATCGCCGTGACCGAAAGCAAGAAACCCGAGGGACCGTACGCCGATGCGCTCGGCCACCCGCTGGTCTGTCAGAGCGCCCTGGGCGGTTCGATCGACGCGTCCGTGGTCGTGACGAGCACCGGTCCGACGCTGCTGTGGAAAAGCGACGGCAATTGCTGCCACCTTCCGGCGACGCTGTGGTCACAGACGCTTCGAGCCGATGGGCTCGCCGTGACCGGCACGCCTCATTCGCTCCTACAGGCCGATGAGAAGTGGCAGCAGGGAGTCATGGAAGAGCCGGCCGCCATCCCCAATTCGGCCGGCGGTTGGTGGCTCTTCTACTCGGGTGGCTTCTACAACGGCCCGGGCTACGCGATCGGCATCGCCTCGTGCCGCACGCTCTCCGGACCGTGCGAGGAGCGAAGTAAAAGTCCTTACGCTGCAAGTGTTCCCGGCCAGCGTTCACCGGGAGGCCTGGAGACCTTCGTCGACCTGCAGGGCCGGCTACGCGTCGTGTTCGATACCTGGACCAGGCCGCCGGACGCCAATGGCCATTACGACTGCTGCCGGGCTATCGACCTCGCGACGGTCACCAATACCTGAGGGCGATATCAGGACCCCGGATTCAGCAGCTGAAGCGTCCCCTTGGCGGTGGCACCGGCGACGACGAGCGCGCCTGTCTTAGCACTCACGGCCACCGAGTTGGGCTGCTGAACAGTCGCGTAACGCACGGAGCTCTCGCGCAACCGGGTGCCCTCGACGTCGAGACGTAGCAGCTCGTTACGGCCGGACAGCGCCACCCACAGGCGATGGTGCGTGGGGTCGGCAGCGAGCCCGTACGGACCGCCGGGAAGGGGCAGCCGGAAGAGCTGGCGCGGATGCCCCGAGAGGTCATAGAGCAAGATCGCGCCGCCGCGGGTGTCGGCGACGGCAACCGTCGTGGGGCCGACCCGCTCGACATGCGTGGGCCCGGCTCCTGCGGGAAGGACTGCGACCTGACGTTGGGTCTTGACGTCGAAGACGTACAGCGCGTTGCCGCGCACGTCAGCTACGGCAACCCGGCCAGCGGCCGTATCCAAGCCACCCGGCTGGAGGCCCGCCGGCAGGCTCTTGGCGCTGCCCGCACCGCCCAGGATGCTGACGCGTCCGGCCAACTCGTCGGTCACCCAGACGTGACCGCCCACCTCGACGGCGTCGTGCGGCTGGTGTCCGGTCGGGTAGCGGGCCGTGACCGTGCCGGTGGGCAAGGCGATCTCAAAGACCGTATTCACGTCCTCCCCCGGCAGCAGGAGCGGGCCATCCGGCGCGGCGAGCCTGAGGTGGCGCGCGCGGCCCGGCGTCGCGATCCGGCGCAGCGCATGAGTGCCCCCGAGCCCGACGAGTGCGACCGAATCGGGCCGGCGCAGGGCCACGACGGCGGCGTCGAGCGCGTCGTCGATGACCACGCCCTCGGGGGTGTCGCCGACGGGAACGACGATGCCGTTCGGAGGCGTCGTCGGCGGCGGTGCGGTTTGCGGCTCGGCCGCCGTTCGGGACGGGACGGGGCGCGGCGCGGCGCTCCCGCCACAAGCGCCCAGCGCGGCCAGCGACACCAGCGCAGCCGTCGCGACCAGAGCGAGCCGAGCCGTCCGATCGCGGTATGCCACCAACGCAGTGTGCGCACGCGACGGCATTTTGTGTCAGGGTGACCCGTGCTCGTCGATGTCGTGTTTCCCTGCCTGAACGAGGCGCAGGCGCTGCCGTGGGTGCTCTCGCGCATGCCGGAGGGCTACCGGGCGATCGTCGCGGACAACGGTTCGACCGATGAGAGCGCGAGAATCGCGGCGTCCTTCGGGGCGCTGGTGGTCAGCGTCCCCCAGCGCGGCTTCGGGGCGGCGGTGGCCGCGGGCGTCGAGGCAGCGAGCGCGGAGGTCATCTGCATTTGCGATGGCGACGCCAGCCTTGATCCCCAGCAGCTTCCGCTCGTCGCCGGCTCCGTCCTGGCCGGCACCGCCGACCTCGTACTCGGCAGCCGGCAGCCGGTCTCTCGCGGCGCGTGGCCGGTGCATGCGCGCCTCGCCAACCGGGTGCTCGCCCGTCGGATGAACCGGGTGATGGGTCGCGGGCGGGTGCTGACGGATCTCGGTCCCATGCGGGCCGCTCGTCGCGCTGACCTGCTCGCACTCGACCTGATCGACCGGCGCTTCGGCTATCCGCTGGAAATGGTGCTGCGCGCGGCGCAAGCCGGCTGGCGCATCACCGAGGTCGGAGTGGACTACCGGCCGCGCGAAGGTCGCTCGAAAGTGACCGGGACCGTACGCGGAACGCTCCGGGCTGTGAAAGACATGCGAGCCGTTTTGGCGCGCTGAACGAATACCTCGTATGGGCCCCGCGCATCCGACAGCCACGAACGCCACCTCGCCACCCGCCTTCCGGCTGCTGGTGATGGCAAAAGCGCCGGTCGCGGGGCGGGTCAAGACGCGGCTGTGCCCACCGTTCACCCCTGGCGAGGCTGCTGAACTCGCCGCAGCGGCGATCGCCGATACGCTTGCCGCCGTCATGGCTGCGGTGCCGCTGGCCGCCCGCCGGGGGATGCGCGTCGAGCCGGTTCTCGTACTGGATGGCGCCCCCGGAAGCTGGCTCACGCGGCTGCTGGAGAACGAAATCGAAGGCCAGGTTCGCCTGCCTGTCGTCGCCCAGCGCGAGGGCGGTCTGGACGCTCGCCTGGCCGGTGCCTTCCAAGACGCGACCGCAAACCTTCCGGCCTTGCTTGTCGGGATGGACACTCCCCAGCTCACCCCCGGCCTGCTCGTGCAGGCACTCGAAACGCTGGCCAGGCCTGGTTGCGACGCGGTGCTCGGTCACGCTGAGGACGGCGGATGGTGGACGCTCGGTCTGCGCAAGCCCGATCCTGCGCTGCTGCTCGGCGTCCCCATGTCGACACCATGGACCGGAAAAGCTCAACAATCACAGCTCATCGACGCCGATCTGACCGTCTCGCTCCTGCCCGAGCTGCGCGACGTCGATACCGTCGAAGATGCCGAACAGGTCGCCGGCCTGGTGCCCGGGAGCCGTTTCGCGCGCACCCTTCGAGGCCTGCGATTGCCCGCCGCGCTCGCCCTATGACGCAATCAGCCGCCGCCCGGCCGCGCTGGCAGTTCATCTCGCTCCTCGGAGCGCTCGCCGGCCTGGTCGCCATCGCCGTCGTGCAATGGCATCTCGAACGTCTCGGCGGCGTAGGCCCGGGACGCTACCGGCTGCTGACGCTCATCCTGGTCTGGCAGGCGATCGCCATTGCCGCGGCGACGTTGCTGCGCTGGATCCGTCCTCGCCGCCTCGCTGCCGGTCTCATCATCGCCTCGCTGGTTGCCCTGCCCGCGGCGAGTCTCACCCGAGGTTCGCAGATCAGCGACGATCTCTACCGCTACGCGTGGGACGGCAGGTTGCAGGCGGCCGGCATCGATCCCTACCGGTATGCGCCGGACTCCCCCGCGCTCGCGAAGTACCGCGACGATTGGCTCTGGCCTGACGCCGCCACGTGCACACAGCTGCACAAGACTGCGATCACCGACGATCCGCGCCACGCCTGCACGCGTATCAACCGGCCGTCCGTACGCACCATCTACCCACCGGCAGCCGAGGGCTACTTTCTCATCGCCCATTGGCTCCCGGGTCCGTCGCGAGACCACAAACTCCAACTGGACGCGGCAATCCTTTCCGCCGCGCTCACAGGATTGCTGGCGTTCGGCCTGCGCCGGAGCGGTCGAGATCCGCTTGCCGTCGCGTACTACAGCTTCGGCCCGCTGGCCGGACTCGACATCGCCGCGGATTCCCACGTCGACGTGCTCGCCGCGCTTTTCGGCGTGGGCGCGATCCTGCTGGCGACGTTGAAGCCGAAGGCGACGCTGCGGACCGGAGCGCTCCTCGGGCTCGCCATCGCCGTGAAGTTGTATCCAGCTCTACTTCTTCCCGCGTTGCTACGCCGAGGTGGCGGTCGGCGCGGGGCGCTGCGACTCGTGGCCGCGGCGGCGGGCGTGGTGGTGCTCGGCTATCTCCCGCATGTGATGGCCGTTGGCGGGCACGTTCTGGGTTACCTGCCGGGGTACTTGCACGAGGAGAACTACGACTCGGGCTCCCGCTTCCTCTTGCTGGGCCTGCTCGGACTCGGCGATTCGGTGACCAAGGTGCTCGCCATCCTCCTGGTGGCAGCGACGCTCGTCGTCGTTGCCCTGCGCAGCGCTCGAGGCAAGGGCACGCCGGCTTCGGGAGCACTCATCGTTCTCGGAGTCGTGTTTCTCGTCGTGACGCCATCACAGCCCTGGTATGCGCTGCTGCTGGTGTGCGTGAGCGTCCTCACAGGACGCCTGGAATGGATCGCGGTCGCGGTCGCTCCCTACGCCCTCTATGTAGTCGCGTTGATTCATGAGAACTCCCTGCTGGCAGGGCGGGTTTCCTTCGCAATCGCAGGCACTTTTGCCCTCATCGTCACGCTGCTCCGCAGGGCACTCTCGTCACAACTGGGAAAAAACTCCCGCCCACGGGACATCCAACCGGCGACTCCATCCGAATGCCTTAGTGCACAGAGCCAGCGCCCTACAGAGGGCGAACACCTGGCTCGGACATGAAGCAAGGGAGCATTCAATGCGCAGGTCGTTCCGTCCGATCGCTGCGTCACTCGTCGCCGGAACATTGGCCGTTGGTGTCGCAGCGTGTGGTAGCAGCAGTACCGGTTCCAGCAGCACCCCGAGCAGCAGCCCCTCCAGCGCGTCGACCAAGGCGATTCTGACGGTGCCGGCGCTGACCGGTGTCCAGACGTCGGTGACACTCGACGCCAACCTGCTGCCGACCCTCACCTCTCTGCACGTGACGCCCGCCCCGACCGGTACCGGCACGCTCACGATGCCGGGCGGCGCCGCGACGCTGAACTTCCCCATCACCGGTGGCAACGTGACCCTCTACAACAAGGGCGCTGTAACCCCTTACGTGCAGGGCATCATTCACCACAACGGCTCCGGCGTTTCGCTGACCGCCGGCGGCAAGACCCTCACGGTCGAGAACTTCGACGTCGACCCGGGCAAGTCGCTGCTGACCGCTCAGGTGAAGCAGATGAACGACGCCGCCATCCCGCTGTTCTTCCTGGACGGGAGCAACCTTCAGATCACCCCTCCGGGAGCTGACGGCATCGCCAAGCTCGATGGCACCAAGGTCGAGCTGACCGCCGAAGCCGCCGACGCCATCAACAAGTACTTCGGCGTCACGGCGTTCAAGAAGGGGATCCTCTTCGGGATCGCCCACATCCAGGCCAAGGGCTAATCGTCTGAGGTTCGCTGCACAGATTCGCTAGACAGATTCGCTAGACAGAGAGGTGGTTCGCCTTCCCCGCGAAGGCGAACCACCTCTTCTTGCAAGAATCCAGAAGGGCCATCGTGAAGCGCTCGGATCTGCTCGAAAGGCCGCCGGGACCGTTCCGTGCCTCCTTCTGGAAGAGCTCGGCACGCGGCCGGCGTGTGACGGCGACGCTCGGCTTGATCCTGCTGCCGATGCTCACGATCGTCATCGTCACCGGCCTGCTTTCCTACGCCGCGTACAACCCCCGCCTCACCGGCAACGACAACGTGCACAGCAGCTTCCTGCACTTCTATCTCTTCGACTGGCCGGTCACGCCGTCCTGGTTGTACCGCCTCAATCAGGGGCTGCATGTCACCATCGGCGTCGCGCTCGTCCCGATCGTGCTCGTCAAACTCTGGTCGGTCCTGCCCCGCCTCTTCGAGTGGCCACCGGTGCGCTCCCCAGCCCACCTGCTCGAGCGCATCTCGCTCCTGGCACTTGTCGGCGGCATCCTCTTCGAACTCGTCACCGGCCTGCTGAACATCAGCAATGACTACGTATTCGGGTTCTCGTTCTACACCGCGCACCTCTACGGAGCGGTGGTTTTCCTTGCCGGCTTCGTGGTCCACGTCAGCCTGAAACTGCGCCTGGCGTATCGCGCGGTACGGCGGCGCGAGACGCCGAAGGACGGTCCCGACGAACTCGCTGCGCCCGACCCGGGGCCGAGCACCATCAGCCGCCGCGGAGTCGTCGCCGTGGCGGGTGGCTCGTCGCTCGTGGTCGCCGCTCTCTACGCCGGCCAGACCATCGGTGGACCGTTTCGCGCGACGGCCTTGCTGTCACCTCGCGGCGGGCCGGGTTCCCCCTCGTTCCCGGTCAACCGCACGGCGCGGACGGCTCGCGTGGCGCGGGCCGGCGACGAGTGGCGCTTGACGCTCGTCGGCACCAGCACCATGACGCTCAGCCGCGCCGATCTGCTGGCGATGCGTCAAGTCACCGCGGGTCTGCCGATCGCCTGTGTCGAAGGCTGGTCAAGTGCGCAGACGTGGGGCGGCGTACCGCTGATGACGCTGGGCCGGCTCGTCGGATTGACCAAACCGGTGGGGGCCTACGTCGAATCGCTGGAGAAGAAGGGTGCCTACCGGCATGTCTCGCTCTCACGGCGTCAGGTCGGTGCTGCGCACACGTTGCTGGCGCTCAAGTGCGGCGGCAAGGACCTCACCCTCGACCACGGGTATCCAGCGCGGCTGATCATCCCGGCGGCACCGGGCGTGCACAACACCAAGTGGGTCAGCAAGGTGACGTTCGATGTCTGAGCGCAGGGGATTTCGTCGGCAATACGGGGCGCATCCCGCTCACCTGCTGCTGCTGGTTGCTGCGGCAGCCGTCGCCGGGTGGGCGGTGCTGCAGTGGCTGCACGCACCGACGCCGGTGCGCTTGCTCGTGTGGTTCGGCGCCGCCGTCGTCGGCCACGACCTGATCGCGTTTCCCATCTACAGCGGGCTGGATCGGCTGCTGATACGGGTGATTGCGGGAACGTCAGGCTCCGACGCGGCCGCGACGATCTCCCGTTGGCGACGCGCAGCCATCAACCACATCCGCTTCCCGGTCCTGCTGAGCGGCGTGCTCTTGCTGATGTGGTACCCGCTCATCTTCAAGCGCAGCAACGGCGTGTACTTCGCCGCCTCCGGACAGCATCAGAGCCGCTATCTCGGCAACTATCTACTTGCTGTCGCGCTGCTTTTCGGCGGGTCGCTGCTCATCTTCCTGCTGCGGCTGGCCCGCGCAGCGGGTCGGTCACGAAGCGGCGCATCCCCTCCTGGAACGACACCGCCGGCGTCCACTGAAACTCCTGCCGGGCACGAGAAGAATCAGCCATGATGTGCCGCACGTCGCCGAGGCGGTAGCGACCCGTCACCGCGGGCGTGAGGTCGCCGCCAACCGCATCGCAAAGCGCCGATGCCATCTCTCCTACCGTGTGCGGGGTCCCGCTGCCGATGTTGTACGCGCGAAACGACCCGGGCGCCTGGCCCTCGAGAGCCGTGAGCGCCGCGACGTTGGCGGCCGCGATATCCGTCACGTGAATGAAGTCACGCAGCTGCCCGCCGTCCTCGAAAACCGTTGGCGCGTCGCCATTTTCGAGTGCCGAGCGGAAGATCGCCGCGACCCCTGCGTAAGGCGTGTCGCGCGGCATGCCCGGACCGTAGACGTTGTGGTAGCGCAAGGCGATCGCCGTGGATGCCGTCTCGCGGGCCCAGCCACTGGCGTAGTGCTCCTGCGCCAGCTTTGACGTCGCGTAGGCGTTTCGGGGGTCAGGGCGGGCGTCCTCGCCGACCAGCGTCGCCGAGAGCTGGCTGCCGCAGACCGGGCAGGGAGGCTCGAAACGTCCTTCATCCAGGTCGGCCGGGCGGCGGGGCGCGGCCTGCACCTGACCGTGCTGCGCGCACTCGTACGCGCCTTCGCCGTACACCACCATGCTGCTCGCCAGCACCAGCCGACGCACTCCCGCCGCGGCCATTTCGGCCAGCAAGACGGCCGCGCCCACGTCGTTGTGACTGGCGTAGGACGGCAGATCCGCCATGTCGACACCGAGCCCCACCATTGCCGCCTCGTGAAAGACGACATCGACCCCGCCCAGAGCGGCTCGGCACTCGGCGGGCTCGCGCACATCGCCCTTGACGAAGCGGGCCCGCGGGTCGACGTGCGGTTCACCGGCCGGATGCACCGTATCGAGCAAAGCATCCATCACGAGTACGTCGTCGCCGGCGTCAGCGAGAGCACTCACCACATGGGAGCCGATGAAACCCGCCCCACCGGTGACGAGGATGCGCATGACGCTGACGCTACTGACTGAACCCTGAGGACTCGCCGAACGAATACCAGTCAAGGTCCAACACAGGCAGTCCGTACAAAGAGGGAGCCCGGTGCCGAACGCCGTCCAGCTCTACGAGCGTGGCCTCGCGACCCATCGTCTCTGGGCGCGCGAGGCCGACGGCAGCCGCTTCGCTCTGCCGATCGCCGACTGGTCAGCGACGACGATTCCTGGAGATGCCGGACTCGTCGCCCGTTGCATCGGGCCGACTCTCGACATCGGCTGCGGGCCGGGGCGGCTCGTCGCGGCGCTCACTGCCGGCGGCATCGACTCGCTGGGCATCGACATCAGCGCGGGAGCGGTCGCCCGCGCACGCAAGCTCGGCGCCAACGCACTGCGTCGTTGCGTCTTCGGATCCGTCCCTCGAGCCGGCGGCTGGAAGTACGCGCTGCTGGCCGACGGCAACATCGGTATCGGGGGCGACCCGGCGATGCTCCTGCGCAGGGTGCGCGGGCTGCTCGCGCCGGGAGGCCGGGTGCTCGTCGAGGTCGCCGCCCCCGGTGTCAGCACCACATCGCGCCAATTGCGTCTCGAGGACGAGTTCGGCGCCGTCTCCGATCCCTTTCCATGGGCCGAGGTCGGCGCCGGTGACATGGAGCGCCTGGCGCGAGACAGCTCGCTGGTCCTGACCGACACCTGGAATTGTTCCGGTCGCTGGTTTGCGGAGCTGCGCAGGCTTTGACAGCCGCGCGTACGGTCAGCCCATGGCTGTGAAGGAAGCGGAGCTCACCGTTGCCGTCACGGGGCCGACCGGCACTTTCGGCTTCGGCCTGATGCCGCTCCTGCAGGCGGAGGACCGCATCGCCCGCATCGTCGGGATCGCCCGCCGGCCGTTCGATCCCCTCGAGCACGGCTGGGACAAGATGCAGTACCGACGCGGCGATGTCCAGGATGAGGGCGCGCTGCGCGAGGCGTTCGCCGGGGCTGATGTCGTCGTGCATCTCGCCTTCCTGATCGTCGGCGGCAAGCGGGAGACGACGCAGGCGATCAATGTCGAGGGCACGCTGAACGCCTTCCGGGCAGCCGCGGCTGCCGGTGCGCGCCGCTTCGTGTACGCGTCATCCATCGCGGCCTACGGATTCCACCGTGACAACCCCGTGGCGATGACCGAGGAGTGGCCGGTGCGCCCGGCCGACCGGCTCTTCTACGCGCAGGAAAAGGCCGAACTCGAAGGTCTCCTGCAGGACGAAGCGGCGGCCCATCCAGAACTGGCGCTGTACCTTCTGCGCCCGCCCATCGTGCTCGGCCCGCATGCCATCGGCGGCAAGCTCACCCTCCCCGGGCCGCTCGCGCCGCTGGCCCGCTACCTGCCCTCACGCCTGGGCAAGCTGCCGGTGCCGCTCCCCGCGGTTGTCCCCGATATCCCGATGCAATTCGTGCACGAGGACGACGTCGGCACCGCCATCCGCCAATGCGTGCTCGCGGCCGGTCCGCCGGGTGCGTACAACATTGCCGGCGACGGCACGCCGAGCCTCGTCGAGGTGGCACGCGAGTTCGGCTTCATCCCCATCGCGTTTCCGGCGAAGCCCGCCTACACGGCGGCCCGGGCCTTCTCGCGGCTGCCCTACCTGCCCTCGGCCGCCGAATGGGTCGAGGCTTTCAGCCATCCCGCGATCATGGACACCACCCGTGCCAAGACCCGGCTCGGCTGGTCACCCCGGTTCACCGGCCTGGAAGCATTGCGCGACACCTTGAAACGCTAGCGCGGCGTCCGATTTCTGTCTGAGGGCTGTCAACCTTCTAGGTGCCCCAGGCGGTTGTTGGAGTGTGGGGGTGACGCGGCGGTGAGCGAGTCGGACGAGGTGTTTCGTGTATTCGTCCTGAACGAATCCCCGGCCTTGCTTCGAACTGCCTGGATGCTGACCGGCGACCGGAGCCTGGCCGAGGACCTGCTTCAGACCGCATTGGCGCGGACCTGGCCACACTGGGCTCGCATCTCCCGCGATGGGACACCCGGCGCCTACGTCCGGACGGTCATGGTCCGTACGTACTCCTCCTGGTCGGGTCGTCGCTGGTGCGGCGAGCTGCCGTCTGAAGAGCTGCCCGAACGGGCCGCGGAGGAACGCGCCTTCGGTGCCGCCGACGAGCGTGACCGGCTGACCCGGGCGTTGGCGGAACTGCCCCGGCGGCAGCGGGCGATCGTGGTCCTGCGGTACTACCTCGATCTGTCCGAGCAGCAGGCGGCCGATGCCCTCGGATGCTCGGTCGGAACGGTGAAAACCCAAGCGTCACGAGGACTTGCGCGCCTGCGCACGCTGTCCCCGGACCTCTATGCCAGGGAGAGCGAGCCGCAATGACCGATGACTTGCGACGCGACCTGCGCGAGCTTCCGCCCTCGCTGGACGTCCCCCCGGACTTCTACGACCGCGTCATCACCGCGGGACGGCGCCGCCAACGTGCCATGCGCGCCGCAGGCACCGGAGTCGCCGCAGCAGTGGTGGCCGGGATCGTCGCTTTGAGCGTCAGCCTGAGCGGTACCTCCTCCAGCGCCCGGCTGGTACCCGTGACCCCGGCACCGCCGCCGAGCGCGGTCACGCCGTCGCCCACCCCGTCGCCCACCCCGTCGCCCAGCCCGTCGGTCATCGTGACCTACCCGGCGCTCGCGTACGCGGACCTGCCGTATCCGGGGTGCCCGAGCGGCTATGTCTCCTATGGAAACCCGGGCCTCGGGTCGCAGTTCTGCGTTCCGCCGGCATACGAGCCCCAGGAGGGGTACAGCTGTCCGGCCGGGTCACAGGCGACGATGGGTCCGGTCTTTTGTGTGAAGGAGGGAAGCCCCCAGATAGTCCAGCCTGTCCCCAGCCCCACATTGCCACCGATCGCGTTCACGAGTCTGCCGAGCCCGGCATGTCTGAACGGCGATGTCCCTGCCGGAACCCTGACGACGGTGACGGGCGCCCTGCACTGCGTCGCGGCCGTTTACCTCCCGCGAACCGGCTACAGCTGCCCAGCGGGGTCGGAGCCGCTGACGGATCCGGCGCCTCTGTGCTTCACGGCCGGAACGAAAGACACGATCGTCGCGCCGGTGCCATCCTCGTAGCCGATCAGCCAGTGGCGGTGGGGTCGCTGATGCGCGCAAGGAAGAGCGGCGTGCCGGTAGCCGTGTCACGGATCAGCAAGAGGTACGGCCGGTCGACCGTGACGGGCGCTTGAGCTGATGTGGCCACGGCGATTCCCGTAGCAGCAGCGGCTTTCGTCCCTCGCTCGTCGACCTGCAGGACGGTCTTCTGCACGACCTGCGAGATCGACCCGGAGCTCCCGAAACCGCTGTAATCACCGGACAACGGCAACCCGAGCGCTGAGAGGTCATCGGCAAGCCGGCTCGTCTGCGACAGCTTCAGTTTCGGCATTTGGACCGTGACCGCGCTCGGGCTCCCAGAGGTGAGTGCCGCGAGCTGCTGCGGGGTCACGGCAGCGCAGGGGGCGGCGCTCGGGTTGGCCGGCAGGAGCACGACGGCTTCGAGCTTTCCGCCGGTGTAGGGCAGCGTGAGGGACCGCCAGCCGCCGCTGGTGCGCAGCTGACCGAACTCCTCCTCGCTCGACATCATCGGTGCCGTGACGGTGTTGCCGGCAGCGGTGTGAAAGTCACCGTCCACGGCCTTCTGGAACGGCGCCGCCCACGCCGCGTCGAGATACAGCGCGTTCGTCAGCACCGTCGTGGTGGTGGGATCGAGCGGTTGGTCGAAGAGCTTCGGTATCAATCCCTTGGTGTCGGCATCCACGTGCTGGTTGATCGCATCAGTGGCCTGCTGGGGATGGCCGGCAAAGTCCAGCGGCTGCAAGCCCGCGCCCTCAGCGGTCGCCAGATCGTCGAGCACCTGCTGCTGCGGGTGGACCGCGAGCTGGGTGTAGAGCCGGTTGCTGACCTTGAGCTGCTTCAGCTCCGTCAAGGCCTGATGCTGATCGTGCAACGCCGCCACCAGATCGGGGCTCCACACCGGGAGATGCAGCAGCTTGCCGAGCGCCGCGCGGGTACTCCCCACCGCTCCTGCGTCGAGCATCGACAGGGCGAGAGCCGCACTCGCCGGTGAGAGCACGTCGTTGGCTGTGGGCGCTGCCTTGCAGCGCTGGGCGAGCAGGTCCAGACCGAACGCCGCCTGCGCGTTGGCAATGTCGACCGGCGTGATCGACCCCAGCTTGACCGGCTGCACCGTGCCGACGAGTTGAGCGCCGGCCCCGGGGGCCGGTGGCCGAGCGCTCGAGGCGGAGCTCGCGCAGGCGGTGAGGGTCGTCAGCGCGGTGAGTGCCGCCACCCCTGCGAGCCGTCGCTGCTTGTCACTCATGCCCGGTCTGACGCGCAGCGGCGGCGGATGGTTGCGTCGCTGCCGCCGGAGGATTCAGGAACCACAGGTTCTGCTCGACCACCTTCTCGCTCTTCCAGCCCTCCGCGGTGCGCACCATGTCGTGGTGGTACGTGCCTCCGCAGGAGCTCTGCTCGGTCATCCCGGGCAGCTGCATCGGGTTGTAGAACATGGCGCGCACCTTCGCGCGGTCACCGTCGAGGTCGATCTCCACGTTGGTGATGAAGTGCTGCGCCATCTTTCGTGTCGAGACCGCGCGCGTAACGGGCGAGCAGCTCCTGGATCTCGATCTTGTCCTGCAATTGCTGAAGATTCATGGTGGCCTCAGTTGCCGTTGAAGATGGGTGGACGCTTTTCCATGAAGGCCTTCATGCCTTCCTTGGCATCGTTGCTGCGCGTGACCTTGGCCGCGTAGCGACCTTCAATCGGCCGCGCCTCGTCCTCCGGCAGCCATCCGGTCTCGATCGCTGATGCCTTGGACGCGGCGACCGAGAGCGGGCCGTTGGAGGCAAGGATCCCGGCGATCTCGTGGCCCTTCGCCAGTCCCTCGCCCTCCGGCACGACGTGCGTGACAAGCCCCCACCGAAGCGCCTCCTCGGCGTCGAGGATCCGGCCGGTGAGGAGCATCTCCAGCGCGACGGCGTAAGGGATCTGACGCTTCAGCCGCATCGTCGAGCCGGCCCCGGCGATGAGCCCGCGCCGCGCTTCGGGCACGCCGAAACGCGCCTGCTCCTCAGCGATGCGGATGTCGGTCTGCTGAAGCATCTCGCACCCGCCGCCCATGCAGTCACCGTTGACGACCGCGATGATCGGCGTGCGAAGCCAGGTCGACAGCAGCAGGCCGCGGCCGATGATGGACATGTCTTCCATGGCCCGCTGCTCGTTCTCCGACGGTTGCGCCGAACGATTGCCGGCCATCCAGCCCGCATCGAGATCACCGCCGACGCAGTACGCGCCCTGCGCACCGGTGAGGATCACCGATCGGACACTGTCATCGGCGTCGACCGCCTCCCAGGCATCGGCGAAGCGCACGAGCATGTCGAGGGAGAGCGCGTTGCGCCGCGCTGGCCGGTTCATCGTCAGGACGACCGTTGGGCCCTGCCTGTCGTAGATCAGGCTCGGCGCTTCGTCGGGCATGCATGCTCCTCACTCAGGGATGTCGGTCCTGATGATGACGTACGGCGTGCACGAGGTGATCGATCACCTCGTCCGGCCGCCTGCTTTCATCGCCAGTGGCGAGCGCCAGGATCTGCTCGGCAAGCGCGTCGACGTCGTCGGGGGTTGGCGCAAGCCCGCCACCGGCCACACCGGCTTCGAGCGCGCTGACGCCATCCACCAGGTCCTCGAGCGCGACGGCGCCGGCCAGGGCAGCCGCGGCTGACGTCGACACCGGCGGCGGATCCGCGAGGGCTGCCTGGACCGAGGCCCGGTAGAGGTGCGCAGAGACGTACGCCTGATCGCGTACCGCCGGCCAGCGCGAACGGGCGCCGGGTGCAACCACCGCCTGCCGCAGATACGCGACCGCGTCGGCAGCGGCGCGACCGGGCCTCGCCGCGAACGGAAGGGTGTGACGCCCCGGCCAGAGCAGGTAGCCGAAGACGACGGCGATCGCGCAGCCGGCGAGCGTGTCCAGCAGTCGCAGGGCCGGATAGACCGGGTCGTCCGAGCCGATACTCGCGCTCAGCAATGCCGAACCCGTGATGCCGATGACGCTGAGCCCATACAGCTTGGGCGCCGAGAGCACGGCCCAGCCGAGCGACAGCGTCGCAGCGACGGCCACCACACCGCCGGACGGAAGCACGAGCAGCGCCATCGCGGCGAGCACCCCACCGCCGATGGTGCCGATCACCCGGTTCACCGTGCGGACGAAGACCGAGGCGTACTCGGGACGAACCACGACAGCAACGGTCAGAGGCAGCCAGTACGAGTGACTGCTCTGATGCAGCACCAGCGTCAGCGTTGTCGCCAGCGCCATGCACCACGCGAGCCGCACGCCGGCAAGCACGGCGGCAGTTTCGGTAGCCGTACGGACCGCCGAGCGCCACCGTCCCGCGAGACCGGGCCGGGTCCAAAATCCCTGCATCCACAGGGAATCGGTCACCAGTGGCACAGCATGCAGCGGCTCACCGCGACGTACCGCCGCGCCGGCATCGCGCACGTCCCGCACGGTCTGCACCGGCACCGCGGTGCCGCGGATGTAGAGGGCTGCCGCCGCGAGCGCGACCCGCTGCGAGGCCTGCATCTGCTGGTGGATACGCGAGGGGCGCGCCCTGGCACGCGGAGGGAGGATCCGGTGATCCTGCATCGCGTCGCGACTGACCGACGAGGCGGCGGCAAGGGCGGCGCGCTTGAGTCCCGCTGCCGGCGTGCCTATCGCGTCGAGCAGGTCGGCCGCCGCATCGAAGACAGCCGCCACCGCGCCGCGCTCGTAGTCACGCCACCGACCACGCAACGGCAAAATCGCGGCGGCTGAGACCAGCGTCGTCCCGAGCAGATACCAGGCAGCCTGCTCAAACCACGGCAGCGGCACACCGCCGAACTGCGTGTAGGCCACCCCGATGACAGCCATGAGGGCGAAGGCCGTCGCCAACCGCCCGATGGCCCCGAGCATCCCGCTCAGCAGCCCGACCAGGGCCGCCACGATCACCTTGCCGGCGTCGCTCGACGCGGCGATGGCGCCGATGCCCAAGCCCGCGACGGCTCCCGAGCCTTGCGCCGCGAGCGCGATCAGCCGGGTGCGATGACTCCCCACGCCGACGAACGCGACGGCGCAGGCCGCCCCGAAGAACATCAGCGCCACCGCAGAAAGGCCATGCGACGCGACCCCGAGAAGGGCGATCGCGCCGGCCACCGTCATCGCCCGGGCAGCCGGCCACACCGCCCACGGAGCGTCGGAGAGAGCGAGCGACTGGCGCAGCCAACCCGGCACCTGCAGCCGACCCCTCCTCGCCGCTCGCATGATCGGAAACTATCGCCGAAGGCGGCCTTGGCTCGAACGTCTAGCGAAAGAGGCTGCGCCCGAACCAGTCGCCGACCGCCGAAACCCCTGGCGGCACAGCGAAAACGGCGCTGCCGACGTGCTTGATGTACTCGTTGAGCGCGTCGTGCTGTCCCAGCGCCTGCTGGATGGGGACGAACTGTCTTCGCGGATCCTGCTGGAAGGCGAGGAAGAACAGCCCGGCGTCGAGTTGGCCGGTGGTGGGGTCGTTGCCGTCGGTGTAGGAGTAGCCGCGGCGCAGGATCTTCTGCCCGCCGTGGTTGTCCGGGCTCGCGAGCCGGATGTGGGCGTCGGCAGGGATGACGAGCTCGCCGTTCTTGGACTTGGCCACGAGGTCGACCTTGTCGAATTCCTGGGTGCCGGTCAGCGGCGCGCCGGTGTCCTTGGCGCGCCCGAAGACGTTCTGCTGGTCGGCCAGATAGTCGGCGTCCCAGCTCTCGATCAGCATGCGGATGCGCCGGGAGACGAGGTAGCTACCGCCCTTCATCCACGGCTGGTCGGTCTCGTTGCCGACCCACACGAAACGATCCATCGCGCCGGCGTCCTCGGACTTGATGTTGTTGGTGCCGTCCTTGAACCCCATGAGGTTTCGCGGTGTCGCCTGGCTCGTGCTGGTGGTGGAGGTGCGCCCGAAGCCGAGCTGCGACCACCGCATCACGACGGTGCCGCGTCCGATCCGGGCAAAGTTGCGGATGACGTGGAACGCCACCTGAGGATCGTTGGAGCAGGCCTGCACGCACAGATCGCCGCCGCTACGCGTCGGATCGAGCGAATCACCCGGCAGCGCAGGCAGCTCCGCGAGCGCGGCCGGCCTGCGGTGCGCCAAGCCGAAGCGGTCGTCGAACAAGCTCGGCCCGAAGCCCACCGTGATGGTGAGCGCTGCCGGCGGCAGGCCGAGCGCCTCACCCGTGTCGACGGGCGGCGACTGCGGGAGCGTCTCCACGGATCCGACGGGTAGGCCCGACGTCATCCGGCTGGCGGCCGCGGCCCAGGCTCCGAGCATGGCCTGCAGATCATCGACCGCGCTGCTCGTGACGTCGAAGGCGGCGAACGCCAACCGGTCCTGAGCAGGCGTCGCGATTCCGGCCTGATGCCTGCCGTAGAACGCCCACTCCTGCGAGGAAGAACTGCTGCTGTGATCGTCCTCCGTCGCCGCGGCGATGCCGTAGCCCGCACCGCCGGCGACCACGGCCCCCGCTCCCCCCAGCGCAGCCCCGAGCAGGCCGCGGCGCGAGAGTCGCAGCCGCCGGCGGTCGTCCGGTTCGCCGGTCAGGAGTTCACGACCTTCCCGGCCACCTGCGAGAGCGGCTCGCCCACGGCCTGGATCGCCTGGGCGATGGCCGTGGTGTCCGCCTTCGACAGGGAGGTGAACAGCTCGAAGCCGCCGATGGCCGCGGCGCTGCGGTACTTGTCCAGCAGTGTGTCGACGGCCGCGAACCGGGTGGCGATGGTGTCGGTGAGCGTCGGGTCGATCTTGGTCAGACCAGGCTTGAGGGCGGCGAACGCCTGTTCCGAGCCCTCGACATTGGCTTGCAGATCCAGCACGTCGATGTGGGAGTAGCGCTCCTCCTCACCGGTGATCTTGGTCTTGGAGGCCTCGTCGAGCAGGCCCACGGCGCCGTTCGCCAGCTCGGCCGGCTGGTAGGTGAGGTCCTTCGTGAGCGACTGCAGCTTCTTGAGGTTGGTCAGCAACCCCGTCGCGTAGGTCTGCAGCCCGGCCGTGGACTTGTCCTGGAACAGGCCTTTCTCGATGCGGTGGTAGCCGGTCCATTCGGCGGCGGGGACGTCATCCGCGCGGGCATCGATGTCGCTGTCGAGGTTGTCCTTGCCGCTGGTGAACGACTCGGCGACGGGCTCGATCCGCTCGTAGTACGGGCGGGCCTTGCCGTAGGCGGCTTGCGCTGCGGTGAGGTCGTTCCGCCGGATCGCGTCGATCAGCGGCTGGGTGTTCTCGATCATCAGAGCCACTTGAGTATTGACGTACTGGGCGTAGTCCTTGGTGCCCTGCGCGAGCAGCGCGCTCGTGGTCGTCGGGGCCTGCGTCACGGTCCCGCCGGTGACCTTCAGACTCGTCTTCTCCGTCGCTGCACCGGGGCAGTAGAGCGTGTAGTCACCGGCATTGAGGGCGAGCGCGAAGCTGCCCGAGAAGCCCGGCGCCAGGTTTTCCTTCTCGCCGAGAATGCGCTCCCCCGACAGCAGCTCGATCTCGCTCACGCCGGTCGCGTCCTTGTTCGACACCTTGAACGTCAGCGGTCCGGATGTGTAGCTGGCGAGGGCGGGCGCGCACCCATCGCTGGTGATGACGACGTCGACGGTGCGGGTGTCGCTCGTGGAAGCCGTCCCGGTCCCTGAGGTCGCGTTCGTCCCGCCCGAGGAGCTGCTCCCGCAACCCGCGACCGCCGCCAACGTCAACACTCCTGTGACAGACGTGGCGGACAGGCCCACCCAACCTCGGGTGCGCTGGGGACGTGTCGGCATCGGACCTCCATTGAACGTCTAGTGAACTTAGGGCAACCTACCCTAAGAACCTAGCCAGTTGGAAGGCGTTCCCGGGCACTCTCTCGGTCAGATTCCTGCGCGGAAGATGCCGTGACATCGACGACGTCGGCCCGGGCGCGACGCAGCCACAGCCGCGAGCCCGCACTGAGCACGGCAAGCACGACGGCAGCGATCCCGAAGAGGGTGGGATAGTCCGAACCCCACGACCTGGCGCGGGCTTGCACAGCGAGAACGTGCTGGTCGGCGGAAGCGAGGTCGGCGCGCGCAGCGGCGGTCGGTTGCGCGGTGGTGTCGCGGACGTTTTCGAGAACCAACGGCCCCGAGCTGAGCTTCGCCGTCGCCGTGACGGTGACCCGGCGGCTCGCGTCTATCAGCCGATCGGTGCGGCTGTCCAGATACAGGGTGTCGGTCGCCGTCTGCAGGTAGGAGAGGGCGACGCGGCCGCTGGCCTCGGCGGCGCTCACGCCGATGGGCAGCCGCCCGCCGTTGAGCTGACGCAACTGCTCCGCGGTCACCGAGGCGGGCAGGCCGGCGCCGGTGACCGCCTGGGACTGCTGGCGCGTCAGCACGTCGACATTCACGCCGCCGCGAACGTCGTGGCCGGCTGCTTTGGCGCCCGACGTCGTCCATGTCACGGGGACACTCGAGCCGCTGACGGGAGTCGTCCACGATCCCGGTGGCGCCCCCGGCGCTGACGGCGCAGCGATAGCAAACGAGACGGCGCCGACGGCGCAGGCTGCGGCGGCGCCGAGGGAGGCCCAGGAGACCGCGCGCCACGGCACCCGGCGCCCTGGCGGCCAGCCCACGTACACGCCGACCGGGAGCAGATAGACGAGCCAGCCGACGACCTCGACGACCGCCGGCATCGGCTGGATACCCAGGACGCCGGTGATGAGCGAGGCCTGCACCGAACCGTTGCGCACCAACCACGAGATGTCGAAGAGCCGGTCCTGGCCCGCGTTCAGCCAGCCCGCTTCATGGGCGGTGTGCAGCGCTGTCATCACCAGCCCGGCTGCCACGACGACGAGCACCAGACCCGTCGCACGAAAGAAGCGCGAGAGGTTGATACGCACGCCGCCGCGGTAGATGCCGTAGCCGAGCAAGGTGGCGACCAGGATGCCGAGCAGGGCGCCGATCCCGGCCGTCAGCCCGTTGCCGCTGGCGTTGAACGCGGCGAGCAGGAAGACCGCCGTCTCCAGTCCCTCACGGAGAACGGCCAGAAAAGCCATAGCGATCAAGGCTTTTGCCGACCCCTGAGCGAGCGCCGAACCGGCCGCACCCTCGAGTTGGCCCTTCAGATCGCGGGAGTGGCGGCGCATCCAGACGACCATGTACGTGACCATGGCGACGGCGACGGCGCCGATGACCGTCTCCAGGCCCTCTTGCTGTCGCTGCGGAAGATCAGCGGAGACGATCCGCAGCACGATGCCGACGGCCAGGCAGATGAGAACGGCCGAAAGCACGCCGATCCAGACCCACCGCAGCGCCTGGCGAGCCTGTGCTCCGCCCTGCTGCTTCAGGAACGCCGCGACGATCCCCACGATCAGCGCGGCCTCGAGCCCCTCGCGTAACCCGATCACGAAGGTCGCGAGCAAGGCGCACCGCCTCCAAGGTCAGTAAAGACAACCTAACTTTATAACCGGCGACGGTAACAGCCGCTCCCCGCTTCCGCAATCCGGGCGAATTTTCTGCAACCCTAGGTTGCACATCTAGCAGGACGGGTGAAGCGCCTCGTGGTCGGCGACGGCGGTGCCCAACCGGTGCAGTAGCACGGCAATCACCGGGGCTTCGACCTTGTACGTGATCGACCACAGGAAGAAACCGTGCAGCATGCCGCGCGGGATAGTCTTCCAGCCCTCGTCGAAGGTGGGCACCGAAACCCCCGTGGCTGCAAGGCATTGCAGGTAATGCGTGAGCAGCTCACGTTCATGCAGGCGTCGGTCCTGCGGCGTCAGGGTCGACGCGATGTGGTAGCCCACGTCGAGATACCACGAGCCGCGCTGAACCAGTTGCCAGTCCAGGAACGACGGCTTGCCGGTGACGTCGAGGAACAGATTCCCGACGTGCGTATCACCGTGGATCACGCACCACGGACGGGCGCCCTCGGTCTCGGTCGCCAGCGCGCGGTAGGCGTCGACCAGACGCTGCCCGTCGCGCACCTCGATCGGGACCCCTGCGCCGTTGGGTCCCTCGAAATTGCGGAGGATCTCGGGTAGGCCCCTGCCTGCGAGCGTCTGAGCAAGTCGCGTCTGCAACCACGGAGCCGTAGCCCACGCGTCGGATTCCCAGGTCGACCCGTGCAAAACCGCCAGCTGCTCGAGGCTTTCGGCGACCTGATCGGCGGTGTACGGAGTGCCGCTGGTGAGGAAAACTCCGTCCTGGGCCTCGACATCTTCGGTGATGATGACCCCGTGGCCGGCCGCGAGGTCCACGTCGGCGTAGTGGCATCGCAGGGTCCGCAGGCCCAGCGAGGGCTCGAGGTCGCGGTAGAAGTGGGCCTCGGGGATGCCGGCCGAGCGGGCCAAAGACCCGTAGGCGCCGAAGTAACCCTTCAGGCACAGATCGGGGGTGAGCCCCTCCGGCAACGGGTCTGCCGTCGCCAGGCGGAAGCGGGCGTTGGTCGACACCCGACTCACCACCGGTCCGGGCTCGACGTCGACGACGCGCAGACCCGGATACCGCACCGACAGCGCCGCGGTGAGCCAGGCCGCAGAAAGCCCCTCCTCCAGCGTTTCCGGCGCCGCGGGCGTCACTTCGCTGCCCTCACGGGACGGGGCTTCTTCGACGCCTTCTGCGCGCCCGCACTCGCCGCAACGGCGCTGCCGCCAAGAGCGGCAAAGCAGAATCTCCATAGCCTGTCGGCAATGTGCTCGGGCGGCTCGTCGGCGGTGGCGTATTCGTAGTGATGGAAGACCGCTATCACGAGCTGGTTGACGAGCCAGGCGTCGTACTGCGGGTCCGACGGCGCGAGCAGGCCTGCCTGCATCGCCGCTTGGATCTCCGGCAGCAGAAGGTCGGTGAAAGGCCGCGTGGCGTGGGCGAGCTCCTCCGGATACAGCCGGTGCAGCCGCCAATGCTCGGTGGTGATGAACCGGGGCCCCGGGTCGCCCTCGTCGTGCGCGCCTACGCTCCTGACGACAGAGGTGATGTAGAAACGCAGCCTGGCAACCGGATCCGGCAAGTCTCGGGCACGCTGCTTGAGGTCGGTGCAGGTGTCGAGCACCAGATCTTCGATGACGGCCAGGATCACCTGGTCCTTGCCGGTGAAGTGTTTGTAGAACGTCTGGACCGCGATGCCGGCTTCCTTCACCAGGTCCTGGGTGGTGAAGCTGGAACCCTTGGTGGCCACGAGGCGACGAGCGGCCTGCACGATCTGATGCGCCCGCTGCACGCTACGGACGCGCGAGCGCTGGACGCTCGGCGATTGCTCGACGGCCCGCAAAGCCCAGGACGGCGTGGGCAGGTCGCCGGTGGGCTCGTCCATCAAAACACCTCCGAGCTATAGACGACGGCCCCGCCGAAGTGCGGCGACGAGTGGCAGGCCACGCCGATGTTCATCCCGTCGCGCTGGCGTTCACCGGCGCGACGGGCCAGCTGCAGGTAGCACTCGAGCATCTGCGGGACGCCGTGCATCCGTCCGTTGCCCAGGGCGCCGCCGCCGGACAGCACCGGAAGCCCGCCCGGCACGTCGCTGTCGATGCCGCCGTCCTGCACGAAGCGATGGGCCTCGCCGACCGGGCACAAGCCGAGCAGCTCGAGCCAGAAGTAGACGAACGGGGAGAAGCCGTCATACACCTGAGGCAGGTCCACCTCGGCCGGGCCGATACCGGCGCTTTCCCATAAACGGCCGACCATTTCGGTACCGACGCCCATGATGTCATCGAGCGGCCAGTGCAGCGGAAGGCGCGGGGTCGAGGGCTGCCCGAGCGCGTACCCCGAGACATAGACGGGAGGGTGCGGGCCGTGACGCGCCCGCTCGGCGGAGGTGAAGACGAAGGTCGCGACACCGTCCACGGGAATGTCGCAGTCGTAGCGGCAGATCGGGTCGAACAGCTGCGGAGCGTCGAGATACTCCTGCGCCGTCAGGGGTTGGCCGTGCCAGTAGGACCAGGGGATGCGGGAGCCGTTCTTGCGCGCCTCCACGAGCACGGCGGCCATCGCTTCCCGGGTGGCGCCGTAGCGCTGCAGATACTCGTTGTACGGAAGGGCAATCATCGCCAGCGGGCCGAAAAACCCTTGCGGCGCAGTCCATTGCGCCGATCCCCGGGCGTGGGTCATCGGATTCGCGTGGTACTTGCCGCGCGGGTTGTGCAGCGCCCGGTGCACGAGCAGGTACTCCGCAGCACCGCTCGCCACGGCGTTGACCGCCATAGCGACGGACCCGGGGATCTGGCCGAAGCCCTGAAAGCCTGCCGCGTAGCGGGGATGGGCACCCAGGTGCTCGGCGAGCCAGTTGGCGGAGACGACGCTGACGCCGTCCTCGATGGCATGAGCGCCTGACGTCGGGAACAGGCTCCCGGTGACGAAGCCGTCGACCTGCCCGACGGTGAGACCGGCGTCGTCGATGGCTCGCCGCGCGGTGTCGACGGCGAGGGCGCCGAGGGTCTGCGGCGAATGCCTTTGGACCCGACTGTGGGCGTAGCCGACGATGGCGACTTTGTTGCGAGCTTCGAAGGCGGCAGTCACGACGGCGCGCCGTCAAGGGCGAAGGCCGGGATCGACACCCCTGGACCGAGATCTTCGAAGGCAGGCATGACGCGAGCACCCAGGCGCAGCGGCGCCTCGACACCGTCGACCAGCCGGCCGATCAGGCGCAGCTCACGCTGATCGTCCAGTTCGACGTCGACGAGGACGAAGGGCACATCGCCCTCGAATCCGGGAAGGAACGATTGGCGCACCACGGTCCACGCCCGCACCACGCCGCGGCCGCTGACCGGCTCGAAGGCGAAGTTCGGCGAGGTGGTCCGGCAGTGCGGGCATACGACATCGGGCGGGAGGGAGAACAGGCGGCAGTTCGAGCAGCGGGCTGCCGTCAGGATGTGCGCGGCGGCGGCCTCCCAGTAGGGCGCCGACTGCTCATCCGGCACGGGAACCGGCCGCGCCGGCATCTTCGCAGCGTCCGTCACGGAATCGCACCAGCGTCGCGCAGGGCGCCGATCTCGTCCCAGTCGTAGCCGAGGTCGACCAGGATCATCTCGGTGTGCTCGCCGTGCTCGGGCGCGCGTCGCAAATCGGCCGGGTGGCCGTCGAACTGCACCGGCACGTTCGGCAGTTGATACGCGACACCGTCGGCCTCGACATCGGCGATGTAGCCATTCGCGAGGACTTGCGGATCGTCGACGATTTCGGGCACCGACTGCACGGGAGCCCAAGGCGCGTCGAGCCCGGCGAGCAGCAGCTTCCACTCCTCGAAGGTGCGCTCGGCGAAGAGCGCATCGAGCTCCGCCATGCACGCAGCGCTGTTCTCGGCGCGGGTACGAATATCGGTGAAGCGGGGGTCGGCGAGCAGATCCTCCCGGCCGACGACCTTGCAGAAATCGCCCCAGTAGCGGTCGGGTTCCAGGAAGACCAGTTGGATATGGCGTCCATCGCTGGTGCGGTACGCGGTCACCAGGGGATTGGGCATCGACGCCCTTCCCGGGGACGGCTTCGGCGGCGTGCCGCCGAGGGTCGCCAGCACGTCGGACGACAGCGTCCACATCGCCGTCGCGAGCAGCGAGACGTCAACAACTCCCCCGGTGCCGGTGCGTTCCCGCTTGAGCAGCGCCGCCGCGACCCCGAACGCCAGCGCCATCGCGCCGTTGCGGTCGCCCATCGCGCCGCGCTGCCCGATCGGGTAGTCGAGCTCGGGAGGAGTCAGGATGTGCGCGAGGCCGCCGCGAGCGAAGAAGGCCGACGCGTCGTAGCCCGCGCTGTCGGCATCCGGCCCGCGCACGCCATAGCCGTTGCCGCGGGCGAAGACCAGCCGCGGGAACCGTTCCCGGACGGTGTCGGCATCGAGACCGAGCCGCGATAGAGCCATGGGCCGCAGATTCGTCAGGAAGACGTCCGCCGATTCCAGCAGCCGGAAGAGGGCAAGGCGACCCTGTTCATGGCGGACATCAAGCGCCAGCGATCGTTTCCCGCGATTGGCGAGGGCCATCGACAGGTTGACCCCGTCCTTGCCGGCACCGATCCCCTGCGTCATCAAGCCGCGATAGGGGTCACCCTGAAGCGGCTCGATGTGGATGACGTCGGCGCCCCAGTCGGCCAGCAGCGCCCCGGCGACCGGGACGAAGACCCACTGCGCCAACTCGATGACGCGGACACCCTCGAAAGCGTTCTGTTCCATGGGGCTTTCCTCATCCACTGGCTCAGCCGCCCCGCGCCTCGACCAGCCGGCCCCGGTTGACCTTCGTCGCCTCGCTGCGCGGGATCGCGTCGACCACCTCGATGGACTTCGGCACCTTGTACGGCGTGAGCCGGCTCTTCGCGTAGGCCACGATCTCCTCGAACGTCGGCGGCTCTTTGAGATCGGAAGGCTCGATGATGGCGTGCACCCGGCGTCCCCACTCCGGATCCGCGAGCCCGATCACCACGATGTCGGCGATCTTCGGGTGGTCGATGAGCGCCTTCTCGACCTCCGCCGGAAAGACGTTCGCACCGCCGGTGATGATCATGTCGACGCGCCGGTCGGCGACGTACAGGAAGCCGTCGGAATCGAGCTGCCCGAGATCGCCGACAGTGCGAAATCCGTCCGGTGTCTCACGTAGTTGCGGTGCCTCACCGAGGTAGTTCGAGCCTCCGTAGGAGGGCGCGCGCAAGAAGATCTCGCCCACCTCTCCGGCCGGCAGGTCGCTGCCGTCGGGGCCGAGAATCCTGACCTCGGTGCCGCGCATGCCACGCCCGACGCTGCCTTCGTGCAGCATCCACTCGTCGCCGCGCAGGGCCGTGATCCCGATGGCCTCGGTCATCCCGTAGGCCATGATGATGCGCTCGGCGCCGATGAGTCCCGACCATCGATGCACCAGCGAGGGCGGCATCGGCGCGGCTCCCTGGATGATCCAGACCAGGCTGGTCAGATCGCGCTCGTCCACTCCCGGCGCGTCGGCCATGCGCTGCAGCATGGTGGGGGTCGCGGTGAAGTTGGTGATGCCATGGCTTTCGATCAGCTCGAGGGCCCGCGGCGCGTCGAACTTCTCCATCACGACCAGCCGGTCACCGGCGAGCAGATTGTGCAGCGTTGTAAAGGCATTGACGTGATACATCGGCGCGAGCACGAGGATCGTCTGCGGCCGCGGGATCGCCATCCAGAGCTCCGCCATCGGCGTGCTGAAGACCGGATCGAACACGGCGGGAACAGCACTGAGGATAATTTTCGGTGTGCCGGTGGAGCCGCTGCTGCAGATCCCTTGCAGGTGCGGCGCGATCAGGTCCGGCAGGTCGGGGACCTCGCGTTCGGAGGTGGCGTCGATCCAGGGCAGGTCCTCGGGGCTGAGGTAAACGCGGGGATCGATGACCTCGCGAAGGCGCGTCAGCTCCCAATCCGGAACGTCCCACCGCACCGGAACCGGGACGGCGCCGAGCTGCCACGTCGCGAAGGCGGCAATCGCAAATTGCGGCGAGTTGCGCAGCCCGAGACCCACCCGATCGCCGTAGCCGACACCGCGTTCGGCGAGCGCTCCGGCGAGCTGACGCGAGCGGCGGTCAAGCCAGCTGTAGGTGACGACCTGCTCGCTGCCGTCCATGCGCACATGGCGATACGCGGGCTCGTCCGGACGCTCTCGAGCGAGCTGGGCAAGCCGCTGGGTCTGACTCACGATCACATCCTGCACCGTCACACGGGCGCTCCCCCACCCGCATCGAAGGCGACCGGAATCGCCGTTGCGCCGCGCTCGTAGAAGCCGACTAGCCGCGGCGCTTCGGCCGCCGGATCGAGCCGCAGGCCCGGCAGCCGGTCAAGAATGGCGTTGATACCGGTGAGCATCTCGGCCCGGGCCACGTGCATGCCGAGGCAGATGTGGGCACCGCCGCCGAACGCCAACGACGCCTTCGGCGGGCGATCGAGGTCCCACTCGTCAGGGTGGTCCCACCGGCTCGGATCACGGCTCCCGGCGCCGATGCACAGGTGCATCACCGCGCCCTTCGGCACGTGGACACCGAAGAAATCGACGTCTTCGGTGACCCAGCGGGAGAACATCGGATCGGTCGGATTCAGCCGCAGCGACTCCTCGATCGCGGGCCGCAGCAGCGTGCGATCGGCGGCTACCCGGGCAAGCACGTCGGGACGCTGCAGCAGCATCGTCAGAGTGATGCCCAGCTGCTTCCACGTGGTGCCCGAACCCGCCGCCAGCAGAAGCAGCGCGAAGGAGTAGATCTCGGCGTCGGACAGCACGTGCTTGGAGCCGTCCTCCTCGGTCAGCTCGGCCGCCGTCAGCACGCTGATGAGGTCCTCCTGCGGCTGCTCGCGGCGAGCAGCGACGATGGGCGCGATGATCGCCAGCACGTCCTGCGGGTTGCGCGTGGCCGCCCGCACATCAAGGGCCTGCTCCACCGGAATTCCGAAGCTGCCGGTGATCGTGAGCACCGGGATCGGCGCGCAGAAGTCGACGTTCAGCTCGGCGTGCCCGTCATCGGCGAACGCATCGATCAGCGCATGAACGGTCGTCTCGATCCAGTTCCGCATCCACCATTGGGCTTTCGCCGGCACGAACGACGGCTGCACCAGCGCCCGGTAGCGGCGGTGACGCGCGCCACCCATCGACAGCATGCTGTTCTGCACGTCAGGAGCGGCATCGAAATCGGCGCCGAGCGCATCCGGGGACGAAGAGAACAGGCCGGGATTGCGATAGGCGGCATCGCACGCTTCGTACGTGAAGGCCGAGAAGTGCGGAAGATCGGGGTATGGCAGGCCATGGAACATGAACGGTTCCTGGATGCCGCTGAGCTCGTGGACCGTGCCGGGATGCACCGGCGCCTGCTCGCGTAGCTGCGCCCAGATCGGATTGGGATCCCCGTCGTACGCACCGCCGAACACGGCCAGGTAGCTGCTGCGCAGATCGAACAGTTCGCGTACCCGCTCAGCGTCCAGCAACGGCTTCGTGCCGGTCATCGGGCGACGTACCCGCCGTCGACCGGCAGCAGGACCCCGGTCACGTTGGCCGCGTGATCAGAGACCAGGTACACGGCAGCTTCGGCGCAATCCTGCGCGAGGATCGGCTTTCCGAGTGGATGGGATGCGCCGGTCTGCTGAGCGATCTTCTCCAGCTCGGACGGCGGTACGGACAGCCCGCCGGCCGCCATGAAGCTCGTGTACGGCATGCCCGCCGGGCAGATGGCATTGGCCCGGATGCCGAACGGTGCCCCCTCGATCGCGACCGCCCGGGTGAGCTGGTGCACCGCGCCCTTCGTCGCGCCGTACACCGAACCTCCCCACCCGACGAGGCCGGCGACCGACCCGGTATTGAGGATCACGCCTCCAGAACCCTGGCGTTTGAACTGGAGCACCGCGTGCTTGGAGCCGAAGAAGACGCCGCGGAAGTTCACGGCCACCAGACGCTCGAAGTCCTCGAGCGTGTGGTCCTCCAGGAGCGCGCCGAGCCGGGGCGTCGGGATGCCGACATTGTTGAACAGGATGTCGAGCCGGCCGTACTGCGCGACCGTCGTGGCGATCATCGCGATGACGTCAGACTCGACAGAGACGTCGCACTCGTCGGCGACCGCCGTGCCACCCGCGTCTTCGATGCGCCGCACTGCCTCCTTGGCCGAATCCCCTTTGATATCAGCACAAACGACGCGGGCGCCTTCCTCGGCAAAGCGCAGTGCGGAGGCCAGCCCGACACCCGAGCCCGCGCCGGTGACGATCGCTGACTTGCCTTCCAGGCGCACGGCTCACGCCTTCCCGACGGTGGGTACCGCGGGGGTGAATCGGTACAGCCGCTCGGCGTTGCCGCGCAGGATCTTGTACTGCGTCGCGGGTGACAGGTGGCCGATCTGCTTGTTGACGACCTCGATGCAGTTCGGCCAGGTGGAGTCGGTGTGCGGGTAGTCGGTCTCGCACATGATGTTGTCCTCGCCGATCTCACCGATGCTCGCGATGCCGTGGTGGTCGTCGATGAAGCAGCCGTAGACGTGATCTCGAAACAGTTGACGCACGTTGAGCGTGTCCATGTCGACGTCGTCGGACCCGGCGTAATCCATGAACCGGGCGCCGCGCGCCACCCAGAAGCGCTGCTTGTCCACGACCTGCTCGGCCCGCTCGAGGAAGTACGGCATCCAGCCGATTTCCCCTTCGGACAAAGCGATCTTCAGGTTGGGGAAGCGGGTGAAGTGGCCGCTGAAGAGCCACGAGAGCATCGAACCGGACGTGCGGATCGCGCCCCAGGCGAGGTTGGCCAGGAACGGAGCGTCGTCGGCGATCCTCGGCACGTTCGAGGAAGAACCGACGTGCATCGAGATGACCATGCCCAGCTCGTTCGCCGCCGCGAACACCGGATCCCAGTAGCGGCCGGGGTCATGGATCGACGGCAGCCCGAGCTTGGACGGCTCCTCGGAGAACGCGAACGTGGTGACGCCTTTGGCCGCCATCCGATGCATCTCCGTGACCGCCAGCTGCGGATCCCACATCGGGATGAGCATCAGCGGGATGTAGCGGCCCGGCGCGGCCCCGCACCACTCCTCGATCATCCAGTCGTTCCAGGCCTGCAGGCAGGTGAAGCCGAACTCCCGGTCGCTCGCTTCCATGAACAGCTGCCCGCAGAACCGGGTCAGCGTCGGAAAGCACAGGGATGCGAGGATCCCGGCCTGATCCATGTCTGCCAGCCGGGCCTTCGAGTCATAGCAGCCCGGGCGCATCTGCGAGTAAGGCACCGGCTCCGGGCTGAACTCCTCCTTGGACTTGCCAGCAACGGCCGACAGCCCCGAGGTCGGAAACCGCTTGCCGTCATAGACCCAGACCTCGCCGCCGTCCTCGATCATGTGCGGTACACGGTCGCGATCCTTCGCGGCCACCCTGTTCACCCACAGGTCGGGCGGCTCGAGGATGTGGTCGTCGACCGAGATGAGCCAGTCCAGGTTGAGCTCAGCGGGCATGGTGACTCCGTTCTCGTGCGCAAGCCGAGGCACGTGAACATAGCAGAGGTGTCGCTTGAGCAGAACGCCATACTGATTTTTGGGTCGAGGGCAGATCAGGCCCCGAAGGCGCGTTCCCCGGCGATGTCGTAGATCTTGACCTCGAACCCCTTGGGCGCCGGACCGCTCCCGCGAGGCGCCTTGGCGATCTCGGCCATGTGGGCATCGAAGGATGCCTGATCGGCCCACCGCTCGAAGAGCACGACCCGGGTGTCATCGATCGGGTCGGCGCTCATGACGTACTCGAGGCAGCCGCCCTCGGTCCGCGTCGAACGCAGGGAGTCGGCGCGGCCCGCGAGGAACGCGTCCCTATCGGCCGGATCGACTACGAAATGGCCCGCCACGATCAGCATGTCTGTCGCCCTTCATCCATCAACGTTGATCAGGTGACCTTAGGGGGCGGCCCCAGCAAGGGCGGCGAGAGGGTCTCCAATGCGGCCTCGTCCTCGGCCAGGACGGGCTGCGCCACGGCCTCCGGCGCCGATCGGGTACGGACCATCAGCAAGATCACGAGAACCGCGACGCCCATGGAGATAGCCGATCCCGTCAGCACCGCCGACGTCCCGTGGCCAAGAAGCAGCTGAGCCCGTCGCGCTGCGTTGACGCCCGCCGGAAGGTGGGCCGCCGCATGGGTGGTCGCCGCCCCGAAGACCGTCACCATCACCGCCAGGCCGAGCGAGGCGCCGACGGTCTGGCTCACGTTCACCAGTCCTGACGCGGCCCCTTCATCGTGCTGCGCGACCCCGGCCACGGAGACGCCGGTCAGCCGGATGAAGGCCACCCCGACACCCACGCCGAGCATCGTCATCGGCAGCACGATGTTGGGCCAGAACTGGGTGCTCGCGGAGAGCCGGCTGAGCCAGGCCATTCCGATGAAGGCCGTTCCCGCTCCCCCGGCGATCAGTGCCCAATTGCTGAGGTGCGCGGGAAGGCGCGGCAGGATCTGCGCCGTCGTGAACATCACCAGGGTCAACGGCAGGAACGCGTAACCCACGTCCAGGGGGCTGTAGTTGCGCGCGCCTTCGAGGTAAACGCTGATGTAGAAGAAGAACGAGAACATCCCGCCGTTGATGAACACCCGCGCGAGGTACGCCCCGGCCCGGGCGCGTTCGGTGAACAGGCGAAGCGGGGTGATGGGTTGCTCGGCCCGCAATTCCGTCACGACGAATGCCACCATCAGCGCGCCACCCGTAGCGAAAGCTCCGATCGCGAAGCCGTTGCTCCAGCCGTCCTCGGCCGCGCGCACGAACGCATACACGAGCACCGTCATGCCGAGGGTCGACGTGACGGCGCCGGTGACGTCGAAGCGGCCCGGATGGCGCACGGTGTCGGGCAGGACGCGGGGTCCGACGATGACGATTGCCAGCCCGATGGGAACGTTGATGAACAGGCCCCAGCGCCACGACAGGGTGGTGGTCAGCAAACCGCCAACGATCAGGCCGATGGCCGTTCCGCCGCTGGCGACCGAGCTGTACATGGCGATCGCGCGAGCCCGCGGGTGGGCTTCCTTGAACGTTGTCAGAAGCAGGGCGAGCGTTGACGGCGCCGCCACCGCACCGGCGACTCCCTGCACCGCCCTTCCCAGCACGAGGATCTGCGCGGTCGGGGCCACCCCTGCCAGAAAGGACGCCGCCGCGAAGACGCCGACTCCCCAGAGAAAGACGCGCCGGCGACCGAAGATGTCACCCAGCCGGGCGCCCAGAAGCAGCAGGCCGCCGAACGCCAGCGTGTACGCGTTCTGCACCCACGAGAGGCCGGAACTCGAGAAGTGCAGTGTCTCGCGAATCTTCGGCAGAGCCGTCACGATGACCGACGTGTCCAGGGTGAACATCAGCTGGCACGTCAGGATCATCGCGAGCACGACGTTGGGGGATGACGCCTGCCGCGTCGACGGATCCGCGTTGTTTGCTATCAGCGAACCTTAGCCCGAGCCTGTCCGCCACCCTTCAGAGGTGGCGGGCAGCCGCCACTGTGGCGAGCTCGGGCGCTGTCGGCCAGGAGTTGGCGCGACAGCCCTGCAGGCTGATCGACTGCTGCTGCATCACGGGGGCAATCGCGCCGGGCCCCGGGCAGAAGCGGTGTCCCAGGCCGAGCCAGTGGCCGACCTCGTGATTGATCACCATGATCTGGTAGCTCGTCAGGCTCGCCGGCCACCCATAGGTCGTCCCATTGTGGAAGCGCACCGAGTTGATGATGACGTTGCGGCCGATGCTGCAGCTCAGGTTGGACGTGCAGATCGGGCTGAACAAGGGAAGCTGATCGGGACTCGCCAGCCAGATCGTGAAGTCGCCGCCGTAAAGCACCGGCAGGAACGAGATCTTGCCGCCGAGCGACCAGCCGCGCGAGTCGTTGAGGGTGCTCTTGGCGAGCTTGGCCAACGTTGCCACGTCAGCGTCCCTGAGGTGGACGGTGCCCGCGACATTGATCGTGTACGTGTACGTGATTCGCGGCGGCGGCGGAGTGCAGGCGCTCGGAAGCACGACCCCGCAGACCAGTGCGGCGGCCATCGCGGGCGCGCGCAGGGTGCGCAGCCATCGCCGAGGGGTCCCGAGCCGTGCCATGAGCATTGCCACACCCCCCATTCGGCAGTGCCGGTCGCGACGCGAGGAAACGTCCGAGGATGATTCTGTGAGACGGATTCTGCAAGACGCCGGCTGTCCGCGACCACGGAACGAGGAGAACGCGATGGGATCGTTTGACGGCAGGGTCGCGTTCATCACCGGCGGTGCTCGCGGACAGGGCCGCTCCCATGCTGTCGCCCTGGCGCGCGAGGGCGCCGACATCGTGGTCTGCGACTGGTTCGGCGGCCTCGACACGATCCGCTACCCGTTGCCGGATCGCTCCGACATGGACGAGACCGTGAAGCTCGTCGAAGCAGAGGGGCAGCGGTGCCTGGCCGCCGAGGCCGACGTCCGCGATCTCGAGGCGCTGGAGGCACTGGTCGCCCAGGCGACAAAGGAGTTCGGACGCATCGACATCGCCTGTGCCAACGCCGGCGTGGCCACGACAAGCGGACTGCCCGTCCACGAGATGACCGCGGCTTCCTGGCGTCAGGTCATCGACATCAACCTCACGGGGGTCTTCAACACCATCCACGCCGTCGCGCCGGGAATGGTCGAGCGACGCTACGGCCGGATCATCGCCACTGCTTCGATGATGGGCCGTACCGGCGGGCCTCACGTGGCCGGCTACGCCTCGTCGAAGTGGGGGGTCATCGGCCTGGTCAAGTCGGCCGCTCACGATCTGGCGCAGCACGGCGTCACCGTCAACGCCATCGCGCCGGGCAACGTCGACACCCCGATGATCCAGAACGAGGCCATCCGCAAGCTCATGCGCCCGGAGCTGGAACACCCCACCCGCGAGGATGCCGCGGCCGCGTTCCAGCGGCTGCACGTCATCCCGATCCCGTGGCTAGAGGCGGAGGAGATCTCGCGGGCGGTCCTCTACCTCGCCGCCGAAGAGGCGCGCGGCATCAGCGGCACGGTCATGTCCATTGACGCGGGAGCTTCAGCACGGGTCACGGCCTGACGGGACTTCTCGGGACGAACGACTCTGGTCGATCGCCGGCACGCGGCACAGGCTGACGTTGCGAATGCGCCCCGTCAAGGAGGACGACCATGCCCGTTACCGCGGCAAAGAGCACGAAGCCGGCGACCACACGCACCACACGCACGACGAAGGCGTCGGCTGTGAAGGCCCCAGCAGCAAAGGCCCCAGCAGCAAAGGCCAAGACGGGCAGGACGGCAAAGGTGAAGAGCGCCGCCGCGAAGACTGCCGACCTGTCCCAGGACGTGTTCGCGTCGGTCGAAGCCGGGCAACGCACGGCCATCGCGGCGGTCCGCAAGTTCGTCGACACGGTCGATGCCGCCCTCCCCGCCGACGTGCATCCCTCTCGCCGCGAAACCGTCATCGATGCGGCGCTGGACATGGCCGACAAGCTGGTGACGACGCAGTACCACTTCCTTCGCCAGGTCGTCCGCGGCGCCGACCGCTCCCTGCACCTGTCAAAGAAGTAGTCCGCTCGCACGTACGCAACCCCCCGGCGTAGGCGCCGGATGTCGCAGGGCCATTCTTGGGAACATGACGACTGCGACGAAACCCACAGGCCTTGAGCACCTGGGCCGGATCTTCGCCGATCCCAGCGCCTACGCCGACCCGGTCGCGTGGCACGCCGCTGCGAAGCGCCTGCGCGAGGAAGCGCCGATCATCAAGGTCAGCTTGCCGGACTATCCGGAGTTCTACGCCATCACCCGCCATGCCGACGTGATGGAGATCGAGCGCAATCCCGAGGTGTTCACCAATGCACCCGTGCCTGCGCTCGCCACTCTCGCCGACCGCCAGGAGGGCGGAGACAACGCGGGCATGAAGACGCTCGTGCAAATGGACGGCGACGAGCATCGCGCCCATCGGGTCATCGTCAATGAGTGGTTCAAGCCCCGCAACGTCCGCAAGATGCAGGAGCGGGTCGACGAGCTGGCGAAGCAGTACATCGACCAGATGGCCGCCAAGGGCGGCGAGTGCGACTTCGCCAAGGACATCGCCACGCATTTCCCGCTGCAGGTCATCCTGTCGATCCTCGGGCTCCCCGAATCCGACTACGCCAAGATGCTGAAGCTCACGCAGGAACTTTTCGGCGCCGAGGACCCTGACATCGGCCGCGCGGGAGAGGACGCGAGCGTCCTTACCGTCATGATGGATTTCTTCGGCTACTTCACCCAGCTCGCCGCGGATCGACGCGCGCACCCGACGGACGATCTCGCCTCGGTGATCGCCAATGCTGAGCTCAATGGTGCGCCGCTGCCCGACATGGATGTCTTCGGTTTCTATCTGATCATCTCGACGGCGGGTCACGACACGACGTCGAACTCGCTCGCCGGCGGCCTGCTCGGACTGATCGAGCACCCCGATCAGCTCGCCTTGATGCAGGCCAACCCGGAGCTCATCGACGATGCCGCGAACGAGCTCATCCGATACGCGTCGCCGGTGAAGCACTTCATCCGCACCTGTCAGGAGACGACCACGATCGGGGGCGTGACGTTCCAGCCGGGCGACATCACGCTGCTCTCCTACGCCTCCGCGAACCGGGACGAGGAGGTCTTCCCTGACGCCTTCCGCCTCGACGTGCAGCGCGAAAACGCCGGGTCTCATCTGGCGTTCGGCTTCGGGCCGCACTTCTGCCTGGGGGCCCACCTCGCGCGCATGGAGGTCCGCACCCTGTTCAAGGAACTCATCCCGCGCCTCGATTCCGTCGAGCTGACGAGCGAGCCGACCTTCGTGCAGTCCCGGCTGGTGAGCGGGCCGAAGACGCTGCCGGTGCGCTACACCTGGCGCTGAGCTCGGTGGCGCAGGACAGCGAGCTGGCGCCGATCGCCGAGTGGATTACGGCGAATGTGGGCGGGACGATCGTGCGCGCGGCTCGCCAACCGCGCTGGCGTCCGGTGTGGTTCATCGACGTCGAGCGCGACGGGGAGATGTTGGAGCTCTACGTGCGGGGCGATCGCCTCGACTTCCCCGGCGCGTTCCCGTTCGAGCACGAGATGCTGTGCCAGCGGCTGCTCGAGGAGCACGCCATCCCGGTCCCTCACGTGTACGGCTGGATCGACCATCCCCGGGCCTTCGTCACCGACCGGGCGGCTGGAATGCCTGATTTCACAGGGGTTTCCGAGGCCCAACGTGACGCGGTGGTCGAGGATTACCTCACTATCCTCGCGCGCCTGCACGCCTTGGACGTCGAGCCTTTCGCCCGCGCCGGCGTCATGCGGGCGCACTCCCCCGCTGGGTCCGGCGACATCGGTATGCAGCGGTATGTCGACAATTACCGGGCCACCAAGAAGCGTCCCGATCCGTTCCTGGAGTTCTGCCTGGCCTGGCTCGCGCGCCATCCCGTCGATACTCGTGGCCGCGAGTCCATGGTCCTGTGGGACACCGGGCAGTTCCATCAGCGCGACGGTCGGATCGAGGCGATCCTCGATGTGGAACTGGCCCACCTCGGCGATCCGATGATGGACCTCGCCGCCTTCCGGATGCGCGACACCGTCATTGGTTACGGCAATTTCGACCAGCTCTACGCCCGCTACGGCGAGCTCTCCGGCGTGCCGGTGGATCTGGAAGCCATCGAGCACCACCACATCGCGTTCACGCTGTCGAACCAGCTCGCCTTCCACTCCGCGCTCGCCGATCCACCGCCGGGGTCGGACTACATGACCAACCTGCAGTGGTGCAACGAGACCAATCTCTTTGCCGTGGAGGCCATCGCCGACGCGATCGGCGTCGAGTTGCCCGAGGTCGAGCTTCCCGCCGCCGAGCGCACCCCGGTCACCCGGGCCCACGAACACCTGGTGCAGATGCTGCGCAGCTTCCCGGTGGCCGATGAGTTCGCCGACTATCAGCGCCGCACTGCCTTCCGGCTGGCCCGCCACCTGACCCGCGCAGACGAGCTGGGACACGCGTGCGTCGAGGCCGACCTCGACGACCTGAAAGGGTTACTCGGTCACCGACCAGCCACGTGGGAAGACGGCGACGCTGAACTCGAACGCTTCGTCCTGGCCGATGACGGCGGCCGCGACGAGGAGCTCATCCTGTTGCTGCACCGCCGGCTCTGGCGCGCGCATCAGCTGATGGGCCCGGCCGGGTCGGCGATGACGAAACACCTGCCGATACAGCGATTTCGCTAGCGCTGCCGGGCCCGGAACGCCGAGACATTCATGCGGTTCAGGCACGCGGTGCTGCAGTAGCGACGCGATCGGTTCTTGGACAGGTCAACCAGGACATCACGGCAGTCGGAGGCGTCGCACACGCGTAGCCGCTCGAGCTCGCCTTGCCGAACGACATCGACGAACGCCATCGCCGCCTCGACCGACATCCGGTCGGCCAGCGGCGCGTGAGGCGGCGTGGCATGCAGGTGATACGGCCACTCGTCATGGCGTACGAGCTGGGGCAGCGCGCCTGCTTCGCGCAGCATCGCATTGACCTGATCCACCAGGTCGTCCTCGCCGATCTCCCACAGCCGGCGCAGCCGGGGGCGCAGCGCGCGGACCTCGTCGAGTTCGGCGCGCCCGCGACGCCTCGACCCGGTCCAGCCCCACTCCCGCACGAAGTCATCGAGCGAGGCGACGGTCGACAGGTCGTCGACATCGTTGCCTTCCGTGTTCACCAGCGCGGCGGCGGCCTGCAGGGCCAACTCTGTGTCATGGGCAAAGAGCATGTTGACCCCTTTCAGCGGGTGCCATAGCCTGTAACTACCTTATGTGCCTTTGCTCATTACGCTGCGGAAGTCTGGAGTGCCCGTGCCGAGCCGGTCGATCAGCAACACGGGGCTGACGCTCGCGGTGCTGTCGGGGGCGACGTTCGGCACCTCCGGCTCATTCGCCTCGAGCCTGCTCTCGGCAGGCTGGAGCCCCGGTGCGGCCGTCACCGCTCGCATCATCATCGCCGCCCTCGTCCTGACACCGCCGGCACTTCTGCGGCTGCGCTCTACGCGCCCGACCGCGCGTGGCCTGCGCAGCGTGGTGCTTTACGGCATCTTCGCGGTCGCCGCAGCTCAGCTCTGCTACTTCAACGCCGTGCAGCACCTGTCGGTAGCCGTCGCGCTGTTGCTGGAGTATTCCGGGATCTTGCTCGTCATCATGTGGATGTGGGCGCGCCATGGCCACCGTCCACGTCGCCTCACCTTGACCGGCGGCGCCGTCGCGCTTGCCGGGCTCGTCCTGGTGCTCGATCTCGCCGGCGCGCAGCACGTCGACCTCGTTGGCGTCTGCTGGGGATTGGGAGCGGCCGTCGGCCTCGCGGTCTATTTCGTCATCTCCGCATCGGCAGATGACGGGCTCCCCCCGATTGTCGTCGCTTGGGGTGGGCTCGCCGTCGGTGCTGTAGTCCTCGGCGGCGCGATCCTTGCCGGGGCGCTGCCCGTGCATGTGACCCGCACCGACGTGACCTTGCTGAGCCATCGCGTCAGCTGGATCGTGCCCATCTTGGGCATGTCGCTGATCGCCGCGGCCATCGCGTACGTGACGGGGATCGCGGCCGCCCGGCTGCTGGGCGCGAAGGTCGCGTCCTTCGTCGGTCTGACCGAGGTGTTGTTCGCCGTCGGCTTCGCCTGGCTGTTGCTGGGTCAGAGCTTGGACGTCGCCCAAGCGGTGGGAGCGGCGCTCGTCGTCGGCGGGATCGCCCTCGTCCGGCTCGACGAGCTGCGCTCACCCGTCTCGCTGCAAGCACGGTCGACCCAGGAACTGCTCGGGCCTCCTTGCGCAGATCCGAGACCGCCGTCGATGATCCAAAAATGCCCCAGCAAGCAACATCAGGAGTCGAGCGGTCGCGGGTCAGTCGTTACCTTCGAGCCGCGGTAATCGACGAGCGGGATGGTCCGCTACCGGCCATGCTGCTCGCCCTCACGTTGATGGTGGGAATCGTTGACGCCACAAGCATCCTGCTGGCCCACGTCTTCGTGGCCACGATCACCGGCAACATCGTCTTCCTCGGCCTCGCCTTTGCCGGCGCCCCCGGATTCACGGTCGGTGGCACCGCGCTTCCGATCGTCGCCTTTGTCGTCGGAGCAATCTTGGGCGGCCGGACCTTCAGAGCAGCCGGCTCTCACCGCGGCCGCGCCTTTCGCAACGTGCTCGCGGTCAAGACCGTCCTGGCCGTGGCCGTCACCATCGTCGTCATCACGGCGCACGGCCACTTCGATGCACGCACCCGCGACGTCGTCGTGATCCTGCTGGCCGTATCCATGGGTTCGCAACTCGCCGCGATCCGCTTCCTTGCGGTGCGCGATCTGCCCACTGTGGTGCTCACGCTGGTGATCACCGGCGCCCTCACCGAGACCGAACGCGGGCTCACTGATCCGGTCACGCTGCGCCGCATCCTGGCGGTCGTCGCGTTTCTGATCGGCATCACCTCAGGCGGCCTGCTGGTCCGTCATGTCTCGGTGGCAGCGAGCCTTTCCGTGGGATTGGCCATCATCGTCGCGGTAACGATCGCCGCCCATCTGGTCTCACGAGACGACGCTTCCGCTTGGGCTCACCGCAGCTGAGAGGCCGTGTGCGGCGCTGCCCGGCTAGCGCGATGCGGAGACGAGGTCGCCGCTGAGGTCCTGAGCCCGCAGGTAGCGGCGGTACTCGGCGGGAGTCGCGACCGGACCACCTTCGAACCCGGCGACGCGCTCCACGGTGATGTCACCTACACCGCAGGGATGCTTGACGATCATCCAACGGGTCTTCAGCAGCTGGCGGGCGATGGCGAACAGCATGGGGATCACGTCTCCAAGAAGAACCGGCAAAAATTGGCGGACAGCGGCCGGACCGAAGTCGCCGGGGACCCGGCCGCCGTCACAGGCCTATCGGACCGAACGCTCCGGCTCAGGCAGGCCCTACAGCCCGCCGCGCCAGGACCTTGCGCGTTCCGCCTGCGTAGGAGCTCTATCGCGGCGAGATTCTGGATGTTCCGCAAATGTGACGATCAGGTGAATTTGCGCGTCATGTCCCTGGAGGGTTCAAGCTCGCTGCAATCCTTGCGATAGGCCCACGAGGTTCGCGCTCGACGCGGCCTCCAACTCCATAGCCGTCCGCCCATTCCACCACTGACGTCCCTCGGGGGGCCCGGTCCGGAGTAGCCCTCACCGTCGCGCAGCCAGCCGATCTGGGAGCGCCCGGCCCGGTCAGTGCGTCAAACGTCTGGAAATTCGCCATGAAACCGCGAAAAGTCCTGTCCGACAGTCGATGCCATCGCAAGCGCACCCGCGCCCGCCTGATCGCCCTGCTGACGATCGCGCTGCTGGCTGCTCTCGCCGCCTGTACGCCGAATGAGTCCAGAGGCGCCTCCTACGCCGGCGACTTCCCCGATCCGTCAGTGATCCGCGTCGGCGGCGTGTACTACGCGTTCGGCACGCAGGCAGCGGGCGGGCACCCTGCCATCCAGCGCCTGGTGTCGACGAACCACACGTCCTGGGTGAAGCCGCCCGTGACGGATGCGCTGCAGGCGCTGCCGCGGTGGGCTGATGACTCGGGCACCTGGGCCCCCGAGGTGACACAGATCGGCCTGGGCTACGTCATGTACTACTCGGCCCACGCATCCGGCGGCAGGCACTGCCTGTCCGCCGCAATTGCCACCTCACCGGCGAACCAGTTCGTCGACAACAGCACCGCGCCGATGTTGTGCATGCCCAACGGCGAAACCATCGACCCGTCAACGGTTGTCGGCCCCTACAACCTGCACTATCTGGTGTGGAAGGGGCCTGACGCGAAGGGCGTCGCCACGCTCTACGCCCAGCGACTGACGAGCAGCGGACTGGGCCTTACCGGTCCGCGGACCGTCCTGATGAAAGCCCACAGGACCGGGTGGACGAGCTACAACATCGAAGCGCCCACCATGCTCTTCACCCAGAATCGCTGGCTGCTCTTCTACAGCGGCGGCAACTACTGGTCATCGAAGTACGCCATCGGCTACGCGACCTGTGACGGGCCCCTGGGTCCCTGCACCGATCGCAGCGCCAGCAAGCCGTGGGTCGGTTCACACGGCCTCGCCCAAGGCCCGGGTGGGGAGAGTTTCTTCACCGATCCGGCCGGCACCATCTTCATGGCCTACCACGCCTGGGGCACCAAACTCGGCTACGACAACGGCGGCGTTCGCTCGCTGTGGGTCGACCAGGTCGGCGTCCTGAACGGAGTTCCGCTCTTCGGGTTGTAGCCATTTCGGCACGGCCCCGCGGGTTTGCCCTTGCCAGGTCGGCCTGATAGGCCACGATGAGGCGTGGTGAAGCCACTGCTGGAGACGAAGTGGCACATACCCGGCCGCCGCGCCGGGGCGGTCGAGCGACCGCGCCTGTCGGAGCGGCTCGGCCGGGGCTCACGGTCGCGGCTTTCGCTGGTGAGCGCACCGGCCGGCTTCGGCAAGACCACGCTGCTCACCCAGTGGCTCGCGGAGATCGGTGAAGCGCCGCCCGATGGTGCGCCGGCGGTGGCGTGGGTGTCCCTCGATGAGCGCGACAACGACGCCGCCAGATTCTGGACGTACGCCATCACCGCGGTGCACAAGTCGGTCGGCGGGTCGGTCGGTACCGCCGCGCTCAGCCTCCTTCAGCCGGCGCAGCCGGTTCCCGAGGCTGCGTTGGACCTTCTGCTGAACGATCTGGACGGCCTGCGCCGCGAAGTGCTCCTCGTTCTCGACGACTACCACGTGATCGACAGCCGCGAGATTCACGAAGGTCTGACCTATGTGCTGGATCATCTGCCGGCGCACGTCCATCTGGTGCTGGCCACTCGCGCCGATCCGCCACTTCCCCTTTCGCGGCTGCGCGCGCGGGGTGAGCTCGTCGAGGTCCGCTCGGCAGACCTTCGCTTCACCCACGACGAGGCTGCGCAGTACTTCGCCGGGGCCATGGGTCTGACGCTGGCGGCCGCCGACATCGCGACGCTGGCAGACCGCACCGAAGGATGGGCAGCCGCCCTGCAGCTGGCCGGCCTCTCACTGCAGGATCGCGACGATGCCAGCGCGGCCGTCGCCAGGTTCGCCGGTGACGACCGTTTCATCGTCGATTACTTAGCCGACGAAGTGCTGGCACGCCAGAGCAACGACGTCCGTGAATTCCTCCTGAGCATCTCCGTCCTCGAGCGATTCAGCGGGCCGCTGTGTGACGCCGTCACCGGCGGATCCGGCGCATCGGCACGGCTCGTAGAACTCGAGCGGGCGGGCCTTTTCCTCGTACCACTCGACGATCGTCGCCAGTGGTGGCGCTATCACCACCTGTTCGCCGACGTCCTGCGCGCCCATCTGAGCGAGCAACACCCCGAGCGGATACCGGAGCTGCATCGGCGGGCGGCTGAGTGGTTTCGCGACCAGGGCGACGTTTCCGACGCGATCCGGCACGCGTTGGCGGGCCTGGATTTCGGGCTCGCGGCGGACTTGATGGAGCTCTTGATGCCGACGATGCAACGTGAGCGCCGCGAACCGGAGCTCGCCCAGTGGGTGCGAGCGCTCCCCGAAGGCGTTTTGAGTCTTCGGCCCGTGCTAGCCGTGGCCTTCGTCGGCGCGCTCGCGCAGGCATCCGAATTCGCGACGCTCGATGAGCGCCTGACGGCCATCGAAAGGTCCGTCCGCGGCGATGCAGACAGCTGGCCGGACCAGCCGCCGCCGGGCCTGACCATCGTTGACGAAGCCGGTTTCCGGGCGCTGCCCGCCAGCGTCGAGACCTACCGGGCCGCTCTTGCACTGACGCGCGGCGACCTCGCGGGCACGGCAGCCCATGCCCGGACGGCACTGTTGACCGCACCGCCCGAAGCCGACCTCATACGCGCTGCGGCCGGCGCGCTCGGCGGGCTCGCCTCCTGGACGGCGGGCGATCTCGCCGGCGCCTACACCGCCTACGCCGAGTCCGTCGCCGGGCTGGGCGGGGTCGGCTTCATCGCCGACGTCCTCGGCTGCACCATCACCCTCGGCGACATCCACCGCACCAACGGCCGGCTCAGCGACGCCTCACGCGTCTACCAGCAGGCCCTCGAGCTGGCGACTCCCGCTGCGGGCGCCCCGCCACTGCGGGGAACCGCCGACATGCACGTCGGCATCGCGGGAGTGCTGCTCGAGCGCGACGACCTGGTGGGCGCGGCTGAACAGTTGGCGGTCAGCGAGCGTCTCGGCGCGTACAACGGGCTGCCGCAGAACCCGTACCGGTCCCGCCTCGTCGCGGCCCGGCTGCGCCAGGCCGAAGGAGATCCGGGCGGCGCGCTCGAGCTGCTGGATGAGGCGAACCGGGTCTACAACGGCGACTACTCCCCCAACGTGCAGCCGGTCCCCGCAGTCCGCACGCGGCTGCGACTCAGGCGCGGCGACCTTCGCCTGGCCGACGAGTGGGCAAGTGAGCAGGGACTGACCGCGGACGACGAACTGTCCTACCTGCGGGAGTACGAGCACATCACCCTGGCCCGGCTGCTTCTCGCGCAGCAAGCCGCTGGCGATGGGGACACGCTCGAACCGGCGATCGCCCTGTTGGAGCGCTTGCTGGCTGCGGCCGAGAAAGGCGATCGCCGCGGCAGCGTCATAGAGATCCTCATCCTGAAATCCCTTGCGTACCAGGCATTCGGGGATACCAGTGCGGCGGTCGACGCTGTGCGCCGCGCTGTCACGCTCGCCGAGCCCGAGGGCTACGTGCGGATCTTCATCGACGAGGGCCCACCGATGACGGCTTTGCTGAAAACTCTCGTCCAGCAGGACAGCGGGTCGCGTTATCTGCGCCGCCTCGTCGCCGCAACGCAGCGAACCGTCCGCCCGATCCCAGCACAGCGCAGCGGGCTCATCGAGCCGCTCAGCGAGCGCGAGTTGGACGTGCTCCGCCTGCTGGCGACCGATCTGGACGGACCGGACATTGCTCGCCATCTGCACGTCTCGCTGAACACGATGCGCACCCACAGCCGCAACATTTTCCGCAAGCTTGAGGTGAACAACCGGCGGTCAGCGGTTCGGCAGGCGGCGGAACTCGGCCTGCTGGGTACGCACCGCGAGTCCTGAAAGTTCATCACCCCACTCACCACATGTGGTGACGACGCCTCACCACATCGCTTCCTAGGTTTTGGCTTGTCCCAAACCAAGGAGCAAGCGCCATGAGCAACACACCCACCGACCACCGGGAAGGTTCCGGGCGGTATGAGATCCAGGTCAGAGGACACCTGGCCGCTCGGTGGGACGCCTGGTTCGACGGCTTCACCCTCACCCGGGCCGGCGACGGCACGACCGTGCTCACCGGCTTCGTCGTCGATCAGGCGGCGCTGCACGGCCTTTTGCGCAAGATCGCCGATCTCGGCGTGCCGCTGATTTCCGTCACACCCACCGCATCCGCCTGACTCACCACAGGGAGAACACCATGACCACTGCATCACCTGCCGTCGTATCGCCCGCCGCGACAGCTCTGCGCACCGATGAGACATCCCCCCGGCGGATGGACCCGATGAGGAAGATCGCCCTTGCCGGCGGGGTGCTGTACCTCATCACGTTCGCGGCTTCCATCCCGCAGCTGAAGACCTTCAAGCACATCATCGACGACCCGTCCGGCTACATCAGCACCCCCGGCAGCAACGCCGCCGTGCTGTGGGGTTCGCTGCTGGAAATCATCACCGCCGCTGCCGGCATCGGAACCGCCATCGTGCTGTATCCCGTCACCCGGCGGGTCAGCCGGACGTCGGCCATCGGCTTCGTCACCTCACGCGTCGTCGAGTCGATGATGATCCTGGTCGGCGTCCTGAGCCTGCTCTCCGTCCTGACCCTGAAGGCCCACTACGCCGGCGCCACCGGCGCACAAGCAGATTCGCTACGCGTCACCGGTGACGCTCTGGTCTCGATCCGCCAGTGGACCTTCCTGCTCGGCCCCGGCCTGATCGCCGGCATCAACGCGCTGTTCCTGGGCTACGTGATGTACCGCGGCCGCCTCGTCCCGCGCATCATCCCGACCATCGGACTCATCGGCGCACCGATCATCATCACCTCGGCCATCGTGACTCTCTTCGGCGGCTGGGCGCAGACCTCCGGAATCGCCTTCCTGTTCGGCCTGCTCGACGTCATCTGGGAGTTTTCCCTCGGCGTCTACCTGACCTTCAAGGGCTTCAAGCGGGTGCCCGCCATCACCGTCTGAACCAATCGAAGTGCAGCAATCACTGGAGGGCCACCGCGCAGGTGGCCCTCCAGCTTTGCGTTACCGGACCTGAAGGGCTGAGGCCCCCAGCCCCGGGGACTTTTAGCATCGATTGGTCCTGCGCGCACTCCGCCATTCGCGTGAGACTGCCTTTAGTCCATACGGACCTGAACCTCACGGTTCCGATGGCCCGTACATGACTCCTCCCCTCAACTCAGGCCCCTCTGACGGCCGCCAGAGCACACGCTCAGAGACCCTCCGTGCACCGAAGATCGGCCGGCGGCGGGCTCTGATCGGCCTGGCCGCTGCCGCATCCGTCATCACCGCGACAGGCGTTCCGCTGGCAACGATCGGCAGCGCCCAGGCAGCAACGGTGACGCCGTCGACCGCGTCCGGAACTCTGACCTATGCGGCCGTGGCGGACTCCTACGTCAGCGCTGCTGCACCGAACCACAATGCTGGAGCGGACACCAAACTGGTCGCCGGCACGATGCCCGGCGCAGCCGCCGTCTCCTACCTGAAGTTCGCTGTCACCGGACTCCCCACCGGGAGGACTCTGGCCGCGCATCTGGTGCTGCACCGCACGACGCACCACCTGCCCGCTGCGCTGCGAGTATCGACTGCCTCGTCGAGCTGGACGGAAATGGCGATCACAAGCCACAACGCCCCGGCCGTCGGAGCCACCGTTGCCGACGTCACCCCCGACCCGGTGCCCACGATGCTGAGCGTGAACGTTTCCCCGGCTGTCAAAGGCAACGCGACCATCACCTTCGCCGTCACGGATCGGGTGGCCAACTCGGTCGCCAACTTCTACTCGCGGCACGACGCCGCCAACGCGCCTTCGCTGGTCGTGAACTACGGGGCGGCGCCAAAGCCGAAGCCCACACCCACGCCGACTCCCACGCCTAAGCCCACGCCAACACCCACCCCCACGCCAACCCCCACGCCAACTCCCACACCGACTCCTACGCCCACCCCGACTCCGACGCCCACCCCGACTCCGACGCCGACGCCGACGCCCACACCCACTCCCACACCGACTCCTACGCAGACCCCCGTCGAGTGCACGGTCTCGTCGCTGCTGGTGCCGTCCTGCGGAGTGTGGTGGGGCATTGGCGCCACTCCGTTGGGAAGCGAGTCCTACGAGCAGGCGCTGACCAACTTCGAGGCCACGCAAGGCCGCGCGTCGGATCTGCTGCACTTTTACCACTCAGGTACGCAACTTTTCCCGAGTGCTTCGGACATCGCTTTCTCCCATGCTGAAGGCAAGAACCAGCTGCTGATGGAGAACTGGAAGCCTGAGCTCGGCCACACCTGGGCCCAGGTCGCCGCCGGCGTGCCCGCGGTCGACACCGAGATCGACAACGAGGCCGCCTACATCAACGCCAACTACACCAACAAGTTCTTCCTGTCGGTGCACCACGAGCCGGAGAACGAGGTCATAGCTACCCCCGGATCCGGTTACACCGCAGCGGATTACGCCGCCATGTACCGCCACGTCGTCCTGCGGCTGAAGGCTGACGGAGTCACCAACGCCGTCTTCGTCATGGACTACATGGGCTACTCCAAGTGGTGCGAAGCCTCTTGGTTCACCGATCTCTACCCGGGCAACGACGTCGTCGACTGGATCGCCTACGACCCGTACTCGACAGGAGCCGGCAACTTCGGCACCCTGGCCGACGGCAAGGACGGCACCAAGTGGGCCGGGTTCTACAACTGGGCCACCACTGCCCACCCCGGAATGCCGCTCATGCTCGCTGAGTGGGGCGTCACGGAGACCAGTGATCCCAACGCCAAGGCGAACTTCTTCGCCACGATGCCCACTTTCGAGCAGAACTACCCCGCCATCAAGGCGCTTGTCTACTGGAACTCGGGCGGCTACCCGACGCGGATCGACTCCTCGCCGCAGAGCCTCGCTGCCTACCAGGCATTGGCTCAAAACCCCTTGTACAACACGCCTCTTCCGTAACCCGACGGCGAACTCCCTGGAGCCCTACCCCTGTCAGGGGTGGGGCTCCAGCCGTTCATGGGGCCGAGGATGATGTCGGTGAGACCGGCCGGCACATTTCAAGGCCGGTGCATCGCCGTCGCCCCGCACTTCGCGGCCCCGGCAGTGAAAGGTGAGGCATGCAATTCGGAACACTGGAGTTCGAACCGGCGCAAGGCCGCAGTGAACTGCTCGCCGAAGCAACGGCAACCGCACTGGCAGGCAATCACAGCGGTCCGGACTCGGTCCTGGTCGCCGCCATCGACCCCGGCCTGGCCGACACCGAGGCCTTCTGCGCGCAGTACGAGATCGCGCCGGAGGCTGGCGCCAACTGTGTGATCGTCGAAGCCCGGCGCGGCGAGCGCACCTGGTATGCCGGGTGTCTTGTGCTCGGCAGCGACAAGGTCGACGTCAACAGCGCGGTCCGCAAGCACCTCGGGGCGAAGAAGGCATCGTTCGCAGCCGTGGACACCGCCACGGCGCTGACCGGCATGGAGTATGGGGGCATCAACCCGATCGGGCTGCCCGCGGACTGGCCCGTGCTCGTCGATACGGCCGTCGCCGCCAGCGATCACCTGGTCATCGGCAGCGGTATCCGCGGATCAAAACTGCTCGTGGCCGGTGCCTTCCTCGCTGCGCTTCCGAACGCTGTAGTCCTCCCGATCGCGAGAGGCTGAGGCGCGCGTGGTTTGGTGGGGTCGTGCAGCGCGAAGGCGCGGTTCGGATCGGCGCCGGGCAGGGAGCGTTCGGGGAAAGCCCCGAGCTCATGCTGTCGAGCCTGCGTGCGGGGGTCGACTACCTCGTCTGCGACTCGCTCGCCGAGACCACGAGCGCGTTCTTCGCACTCGACCGCAAGGCCGACGAGGGAGCCGGCTACGCACCTGACCTCACCGCCCGCGTGGGTCTCGCGCTGCCTTGGATCGCTGAAGGCACGACCCGCCTGATCACCAATGCCGGTGGGCACAATCCGCTTGCTGCACATCAGGCAGTGATCCAGGCCATCCGTGACGCCGGCCAGCGGGGCATCCAGGTCGCTGTCGTCTTCGCCGAGCCGCCGCAGGATGCGCGCGCCACCTACGGACCGGCTGGCGACGCGTTCGCCGAGCAGGTCTATCTCGGAGCCGCCGGCATCGCCCAGGCGCTTGCTCGCGGCGCCCAGATCGTCCTCACCGGCCGTGTCGCCGATGCCGCACTGTTCTTGGCCCCCGCGATCCACGAGTGGAACTGGGGCTGGCAGGACTGGGATCGCCTCGCCGGCGGCACGGTCGTCGGGCACCTGCTCGAATGCTCGGCACAGGCCTCGGGCGGCAACTACTCGGGCGACTGGTGGAACACCGTCGACCTCGGCCGCACCGGCCTGCCCATCGCCGAGGTCGACGGCGACGGCAGCGCTGTCATCACCAAGCCACCCGGGTCAGGAGGGCGAGTGTCCTTCGACACCGTCCGCGAGCAACTGCTCTATGAGGTGCACGACCCGGGCGCGTACCTCACACCCGATGTGGTCGTCGACCTGACCACGACCGAGCTCACCGATCTCGGCGACGACCGGGTACGCGTCTCGGGAACGCGCGGCCACCCGCGGCCGGAAACGCTGCGCGGGCTGTCCTTCTGCTCCGGCGGCTGGGCGGGTGAAGCGCTCTTCACGTACTGCTGGCCCGACGCCGCCGAGAAGGGCCGTCATGTCGCGAACAGCCTGCAATCATTAGCGGTTTCGCGGGGACTGGACATCGAGGAGTGGCTCGTCGAGCAGTTCGGGGCCGACGGTTTCTGGAGCGGCATGCCCGACGAGTGCGAAGCGCCGGCACGCGAGCCACGCGATGTCACCACCCGGCTGGCCTGGCGCACCCGCGACCAGCGGACGGCGACGGATGTGCAGCGACTGGTCGCGCTGGTGGCGTTGAGCGGACCGCCCGGGCTGCAGGGCGTGGGACGGCGAAGGCGGGGTCCGAATCCACCTGCCGAACTCGTCGACATCGCGCAATTCCTCGTCGACCGCGCGGCGGTCGAGCGCGATACGCAGGTCCTGGTGAGTTCGACATGACCCGGGTCCAGCTGCGATCGCTGTGCGGCGCGCGCTCCGGCGACAAGCTCGACGTCAGCGATGTCACGCTCTTCGCCGATGACGTCGAGACGTATCAGGCGCTGTGTGATGTCGTCACCGCCGAGCGGGTTGCCGCACATTTCGGTGCCCTCGTCACGGGAGCCGTCGAGCGCTATCTCGTGCCCAACGTGTGGGCCGTCAAGTTCGTCCTGCACGGGGCGCTCGGCGGCGGCGCGAGCGCAGGCCTGCGCAGCGACGGCCAGGGCAAGACGCACGGACTCGCTCTGCTGCGCCTGTGGGTCGACGTCCCGGCCGAGATCGCCGAGCGCGCCCATCGCCCGCGCCATCCGGTGTCGATCGCTTCAAAACCCCTGTGATTCCGCGAGAAAGGCCCGATCATGCTGCCTGACGATGCGCGAGTGATCTCCGTCGACGACCACATCATCGAACACCCGAAGGTGTGGGAGGACCGCCTTCCCGCCCATCTCGTCGAGCGGGGTCCTCGCGTCGTCTATGAGGACGGGGTGCCCATCTGGATGTACGACGGTCATCGCCACGCCCCGCTCGGGCTGGACGCCGTCGCCGGTGACGACCCGACCGAATTCAAGCTCAATTCCAAGGCTTTTGAGCTGATGCGGCCCGGCTGCTACGACCCGGTCGCCCGGCTGCGCGACATGGACGAGGACGGGGTCGACGCGTCCCTCGGCTTCCCGCAGTTCCCGCGGTTCGCCGGGCAGGGCTTCCTGGAGGCGCCCGATCGCGATCTCGCGCTGCTGTGCATACGGGCCTGGAACGACTTCGTCATCGACGAGTGGTGCGGCGCCGACCCTAACCGCCTGATCCCGCTGTCGATCGTGCCGATGTGGGACGCGAAACTTGCGGCCGCAGAGGTGCGGCGTACCGCCGCTCGCGGGTCACGCGCCATCACCTTCAGCGAGAACCCCGCGGCCCTGGGGCTCCCGTCGTTCTGGTCCGCGGAGTGGGATCCGCTGTTCGATGCCCTCGAGGAGACCGGCAATCCGCTGTGCCTGCACATCGGTTCCTCCTCGCGGCCGATCGTGCCGCACGCCGATGCGCCGATCGCCGAGATCATCGCGCTGCTCGGCCTGCTGTCGATGCAGACGCTCGTCGATCTCCTGCTCTCGCCGCTGTTCGATCGCCATCGGCGGCTCAACGTGCTGCTGTCAGAAGGCGGCATCGGGTGGGTGCCCTACGTTCTCGAGCGACTCGAGCAGGTCTTCGACCGCCACCGCCACCACAGCAAGATCAACGTGAGCGCATCGCCCACCGACTCGTTCCGCGATCACGTGTGGACGTGTTTCATCCGCGACGAGGCCGGCATCGAAGCGCGGCATCGCATCGGTGTCGACAAGATCATGTTCGAGGCCGACTATCCGCACTCGGACTGCGTCTGGCCCGATAGCCGGACCTCGCTGGCAGATCAGTTACGCGAGGTCCCAGACGACGAGGCGCGCCTCATCGCCGGCCAGACGGCCGCCAAACTCCTTCGTATCTAGCGGCTTCCGAGCAGTCTGGTACCGGTCGCGCCTTCGTCCACACGCTGCTGCGCCGCGGTGCCGATTTCTCATGTTCGGTGGGGTGTTTCGATGCGGACGGTGGGTTCGGGGTGCAGGCGCTTGTTGAGGTCTTGTTGCTGGAGAAAAGGCTTGCGTTTGCTGAGGATTGGTGGACGGTCGTCGGGTGGTTGGAACGCGAGGGTGTCGGTGTCGATGATGCGGTAGGTCCAGCCGCCTTCGTGGACCTGGTGGTGATGGAAAAGGCAGAACGAGTCGAGGTTTTGCTCGGTGGTGGGGCCGCCGTCGATCCAATGCTGGCGGTGGTGGGCTTCGCAGCCGGCGGGCTGGCGGTCGCAGCCGGGAAACAGGCAGCCGCCGTCTCTGAGGGCGAGGTGGCGGCGCATGGTGGGGGTGGCGAGCCGGTGGCGGGTGCCAAGGTCGAGGATTTCGGAATCGGTGCCCAGGACGGCGGGGATGAGGTCCCAGTCGCAGGCGAGGCGGCGGGCGACGCCGGCGGTGAGGGTGCCGTGGCCTTGGATGTCGGCGGAACCGGTCCCGGAGTGCAGCGTTTCGTAGGAGACGGCGACGATGAGGCTGTGCCGGCCGCTGCCGCCCTCCCCGTTGCACCCGTCGGCGTGATTCGTCGCGTGGCGGGCGAGCTGGAGCAGGGCTTCGGCGCGGCGGCTACCGATCGGGTCATC
>DATAZK010000002.1:0-2493 GCA_036272075.1 Frankiaceae bacterium | reverse complement strand
GACATCTTCGAGCGGCCGCAGGACCCGCGGACCTCCGACTACGTGAACGGCCGGTTCGGGTGACGACGGCTCTCCTCGAGTCACCTGCCGGGGGAGCTCCGCCACCCGACGAACCGCGCCCTATCTCGCGCAAGCCCACGGGTGGCGACGCGGTCTTCGTCAACACCTTCCGGGTGATCGGTGCCTCGGTCCTGGTGATCACCGGTGGGATCGGCGTGTTCCTGGCCTACCAAGGCTGGCCCACGCTGCACCACTACGGGTTCAGCTTCTTCACCACGCGAACGTGGAATCCGGACACGGACACGCTCGGCATTGCGGCCGTCGTCGTCGGGACCATCGAGGTCGCCGCGGTGGCGATGGTGCTCGCCTTCCCGCTGGCCATCGCGACGGCGCTGTACATCACCGAGTACGCCCCGGCACAGCTGCGGAGCTCGCTGGTCGCAGCGATCGACTTGATGGCTGCGGTGCCGTCGATCGTGTACGGCCTTTGGGGCTTCTTCCTCATTGAGCCTCACGCGTCGCAGTTCGCCGTCTTCCTGCAGCGCAACTTCGGCTGGTTCCCGCCGTTCCACGTGGACGCGAACCCGAACGCCGCCGTACCCGATATCAGTCGATACACGGCAAGCGCGTTCATCGCCGGAATCGTCGTCTCGATGATGGTCATGCCGATGGCATGCGCCGTCATGCGGCAGGTCTTCTCTCAAACGCCGGAAGGTGAGAAGGAAGGCGCGCTGGCCCTCGGCTCCACCAAGTGGGGCATGATCCGGACGGTCGTGTTGCCGTTCGGCCGCGGCGGCATCATCGGTGGCGGCATGCTCGCGCTGGGCCGCGCCCTCGGTGAGACCATCGCGGTGCTGCTGATCGTCAGTCCCGAGTTCGTGATCAAGGGCCGGATTCTCGAGATCGGCACCGACACCGTCTCCGCGCTGATCGCCAGCCAGTTCGGCGAGGCGACGGGCATCCAGCTCTCTGCGCTGCTCACTGCCGGTTTCGTGCTCTTCGTCATCACGTTGCTCGTCAACACGCTGGCGGCGATAGTGGTCAACCGCAGCCGCTCCGGGGCGGATTCGTGAGCGCGATCGCTTCGCCGGCCGGTGGGCCCAGCATCACGTCCGGGCATTCTCAGGCGGACGAGAACCTTCCTGCCGTTCCTCGGGCGGACCTTGGACAGCTGCCGGCCGACGAGCGCTATCTCACGTGGGGCGCGCGCTTCGCGGCGCTCGGCATCGCCTGGGTCGTCGTCGAGCGGTTGCTGCCCGTGCACGGACTCGGGTGGTTCATCTTCGTCGCCGCTGTCGCCAACGTGGCCATTCTCGCCGTGGGAACGGCCGTCCTTGGCAGCAACGTCGCCGTTGCGGATCGCGTGGCCCAGTGGGTCATGGCGACCGGCATGGTGATCGTCCTCGTCGCGCTTGCCTCAGTGATCATCTTCGTCCTCAAGCGCGGCTGGACGGCGCTGGACCACGTCAACTTCTTCACCAAAGACATGACCGGTGTCGGTGCGCAGGACCCCCTCAACAAGGGCGGCATCCTGCACGCGATTCTCGGCTCGATGATCGAGCTCGGGATCGCCTCGGCCATCGCGCTGCCGCTCGGCGTCGGCACCGCCGTCTACATGAACGAGATCGGCGGCAAGTTCGCTCGTGTCATCCGCACGGTGGTCGAAGCGATGACCGCCTTGCCCGACATCTTGGCCGGCCTGTTCATCTACACGGTCTGGATCATCGCTCTGGGCTTCCCCCGCTCGGGTCTGGCCGCTGGTCTCGCGATCACCGTCATGATGCTGCCGATCATCGCGCGTGCCTCTGATGTCGTCCTTCGCGTCGTCCCCGGCACGATGCGAGAGGCCGCCTTCGCTCTCGGCGCCAGCCGGTGGGCGACGGTCTGGCGCGTCGTACTTCCGACGGCACGACCCGGTCTCGCCACTGCCTTGATCCTCGCTATCGCGCGTGGCGTCGGCGAGACGGCTCCGGTGCTGATCACCTCAGGCAACGCGTCGTTCATCCACCTGAACCCGACCAGCGGTGTCATGAACTCCCTGCCGCTGTTCATCTTCACCTCCGCCCGCAGCGGCATCGACTTGCAGGTTCAGCGCGCGTTCGGTGCTGCGGCGGTGCTGTTGCTGCTGGTCCTTGTCCTGTTCATCACCGCCCGAATGCTGGCCCGGCAGCGCACCGGCAAGCCGTCCGTCTTCCGTCGCCTCCGCCGGGTGTTTGTCGCCCCGAAGCGTCCTTACCTGAAGGAACTCGCATGAGCCCCCGCCTCATTCGCCTTCAACGAAACACGATGCGCGTCGCGGTCGTGCTGGCACTGGTCTGCTTTGCGGGTTTCCGCGCGGTGGATCCGGCGTCTGCCGAGTACGCCGAGATCGAGGGCTCGGGCTCGACCTGGGCCTACTCGATCATCCAGCAGTGGGTGGCCGACGTCTCCGCCCAGGGCATGCAGATCACCTTCAACAACAACGGGTCGTCGCAGGGACGCAAGGACTTCTCG
>DATAZK010000001.1:0-2900 GCA_036272075.1 Frankiaceae bacterium | reverse complement strand
CATGCCCAGGCCGAACAGCATCATCGCCGGGAACACGCCCGTCCAGTAGCTGGTGCCCGGCGAGACCTGCGACAGCATCGTCATCCCGGCGATCACCGGCAGCATGCCCGCGATCATCAGCGGCTTCGGGCCGAACCGGGGGATCAGCCTCGGAGCGGCCCGGGAGACCGCGAACAGGGTGACGGTCATCGGCAGGAACGCGACGCCGGCCAGGATCGGGCTGAAGCCGAGCACGTCCTGGATGAACTGGGTGAGGAAGAAGAACATCCCCATCATCCCCGCCACCAGCAGCAGCCGGGCGACGAAGGAGCCGGACCGGCTCTTGTCGGCGAACAGCCGCAGCGGCGTGATCGGCTGGGACGCCCGCGTCTCGTTGAACAGGAACAGCGCCAGCAGCGCGGCCGCGACCACGAACGAGCCGATGGCGACGGTGTCGCCCCAGCCGTTGGAGGCGGCCCGGATGAAGCCGTAGACGAGGGCGCCGATGCCCGCGGTCGAGGTGATCGCGCCGGCCAGGTCGAATTTGCCCGGCTGACGCTTGGTCTCCGACACGAACAGCGGGGTGATCGCGATGACGGCGATGCCGATCGGCACGTTGATGAACAGCACCCAGCGCCAGGAGAGCCACTCGGTGATAAAGCCGCCGAGCACCAGCCCGAGCGAGCTGCCGCCGGTCACGACGGCCGAGTAGATGGCGAGCGCCTTGACCCGCTCCCTGCCCTCGGGGAACGAGCTGACCACCAGCGCGAGCACGGCGGGCGAGGCGAGCGCGCCGCCGACGCCCTGGATGGCGCGGGCCGCCAGCAGCATCCCGGCCGTGGTGGCGAGGCCGCCGGCCAGCGAGGCGAGCGTGAAGATGGTCAGGCCGGCGATGAACATGCGGCGGCGGCCGAGGATGTCGCCCGCGCGGCCGCCCAGCAGCAGCAGCCCGCCGAACGTCAGCGTGTACCCGTTCATCACCCAGGACAGGCTGGTCGACGAGAAGTGCAGGCCGTTCTGGATGTGCGGCAGGGCGATGTTCACGACGGTCGCGTCGAGGATGATCATGAGCTGCGCGCCGAGCATGATGGTCAGCGCCAGGTTTCTGCGGCCCTGCCTTCGGGTCGGGGCAGCGGTGGCGGCAACGGACATGTTGTTACTCACTTGGCTATCACCGATGTACGATGAGGAAAGATTCGGAGGTCCACTCCGGTTACTATACGGAGACTCCCTCCGTTTAGCAAACTGGATTAGTGAAGCGATGAGCACTGCGAAGGACGTATCCGTGGCCGACGACGACGTCGCGCGGAACGAGGTCAACCCGGGCGGCTGCTGGGACGAGCCGGGCTCGAAGATGCGCGCGGACGCCCGCCGCAGCCGGATCAAGCTGCTCGAGGCCGCCACCGCCGCGTTCGCCGAGCACGGCGCCGACGCGCCGCTTGACGACATCGCCCGCCGGGCCGGGGTCGGCATCGGCACCCTCTACCGGCACTTCCCGACCAGAACCGACCTGCAGGCCGCCGTCTACCGAAGCCAGGTGCTGACCGTCTGCGCGGCGGCCGACGAGCTCATCGTGACCGTACCGCCCGAGGAGGCGTTCTTCGGCTGGGTGCGGGCGATGGCGGGCTACCTCGCGACCAAGCGCGGGCTGTCGCGGGCGCTGATCGAGGCGGTCGGCAAGGACTCCGAGCTCATCTCCGGCTGCTGGGTGGCGATGCGGGAGTCGACCGACCGGCTGCTCGCGCACGCGCAGCAGGCGGGCGTGCTGCGCGAGGACATCTCCGCGCACGACGTGCTCCGGCTGATCCACGGCATCACGATCGCCACCGAGCAGGCCCCGGCCGACGCCGACCGGCTGCTGGCGCTGGTGCTGGACGGGCTGCGCCCGCAGGCCCCGGCCGACCGGTGTGCCCCGGCCGACGGAGAAGCCGACGGCTGAGGCGCAGTCACGGACCGTTCGATATGAGCCGAAGTTGACTTTCCGCTTTTCAGATCGACGGCGGACGGTTCTCGTACGGGGTGGAGAGCACGATCGTGGTCCGGGTGGACACGTTCGCGAACGTGCGGATCTGCTGCAGCAGCTCCTCGAGCGCAACCGGCGACGCGGCGCGGACCTTCAGGATGTAGTTCTCGTCCCCGGCCACGCTGTGGCACGCCTCGATCGCCGTCAGCTGCTCGAGCCGCTGCGGCACGTCGTCGGGGGCGGACGGGTCGAACGGCTTGATCGACACGAACGCCGTCAGCGGCAGCCCGATCACCTGCGGGTCACACAGCGCTACGTAGCCGGTGATCACGCCCTCGGTCTCAAGGCGGCGCACCCGCTGGTGCACGGCCGACACCGAAAGGCCAGCTTGCCTGGCAAGTTCGGTGAAGCTCATGCGCCCATTCCTGGACAGCAGGGACACGATCCGGCGGTCGATCTCTTCCACTACGACAACTTAACGTGAAATGTCCCCGTGCGCTGACCGCACTGGGTAACAGCTGAATCTCGGGACGCGCCGGGGGAGAAAACCGGTCGAGCGGCCAAAGCTACGCACCCATGGTGGGAGACTAGAAGAATGCAGCCGGAAGATCTCTACGCACTGGACGCAGAGGAGACGTCGGACCTCGACGGCGCGGCCCTGCTCGTGTACCTGGAAGGGTTCATGGACGCGGGGGCGGCCGGACGTCTGCTCACCGAGCATCTGCTTGACGCGTTCGAGCACACGACGCTGGCCAGGTTCGACACCGACCGGCTGCTCGACTACCGCTCGCGACGGCCGCTGATGACCTTCGACGAGGGCAAGTGGGAGAGCTACGACGCCCCCGAGCTGTCGGTCTACCGGCTGGCCGACGCCACCGGCAAGCCCTTCCTGCTGCTGACCGGGCCGGAGCCGGACCACGAGTGGGAGTCGTTCGCGGCCGCCACCCAGACGCTGGCC